>NZ_JACDXZ010000001.1:0-627596 GCF_013608135.1 Psychrobacter sp. D2 | reverse complement strand
AAGCGAAGACCTTTGTCCATAGCGATTGGGTGGATAAGCTCTACGCCCATCTCAACGTTATCACCAGGCATAACCATTTCAGTACCGTCTTGTAATTGGATTGCGCCAGTTACGTCAGTGGTACGGAAGTAGAACTGTGGACGATAGCCGTTTAGGAATGGTGTGTGACGACCACCCTCTTCTTTGCTCAACACATATACTTCAGCGTCAAACTTGGTATGAGGAGTGATTGAACCTGGCTTAGCAAGTACTTGGCCACGTTGTACGTCTTCACGCTTAGTACCACGTAGTAGTACGCCACAGTTTTCGCCTGCACGACCTTCGTCAAGCAGTTTACGGAACATCTCTACACCCGTACAGGTGGTTTTTTGAGTGTCACGGATACCGACGATTTCGATTTCGTCGCCAACGCGTACGATACCAGATTCAACACGGCCAGTTACAACAGTACCACGACCTGAGATTGAGAATACGTCTTCGATTGGCATTAGGAATGCTTTGTCGATGTCACGCTCTGGCTCTGGGATGTAGGTGTCAAGAACGTTTAATAGTTCTACAACGGCTGGTTGACCATATTTTTCTTGTGAGCCTTTTAGGGCTTCAGTTGCAGAACCA
Source organism: Psychrobacter sp. D2 (assembly GCF_013608135.1). Taxonomy (NCBI): domain Bacteria; kingdom Pseudomonadati; phylum Pseudomonadota; class Gammaproteobacteria; order Moraxellales; family Moraxellaceae; genus Psychrobacter; species Psychrobacter sp. D2. Next base: position 626,981 of record NZ_JACDXZ010000001.1, on the reverse strand, counting down.
TGGATGATTGGGGTGTCATCACCTGGGAAGTCATAGTCGCTTAATAATTCACGAACTTCCATTTCTACGAGTTCAAGCAATTCTTCGTCATCAACAACGTCACATTTGTTCATGAATACAACGATGTACGGTACGCCAACCTGACGTGAAAGCAGGATATGCTCACGGGTTTGTGGCATAGGGCCGTCAGTTGCTGATACAACTAGGATTGCGCCATCCATCTGAGCCGCACCAGTGATCATGTTTTTAACATAATCGGCGTGACCTGGGCAATCAACGTGAGCGTAATGACGTGATGGGGTGTCATATTCTACGTGTGAGGTGTTGATGGTGATGCCACGTGCTTTTTCTTCTGGTGCTGAGTCAATAGACGCGTAGTCTTTGGCTTCGCCACCTGAAGTGATTGCAGCTACGGTTGCGATTGCAGCGGTAAGGGTGGTTTTACCGTGGTCAACGTGTCCGATGGTGCCGACGTTAACATGTGGTTTTAGACGTTCAAACTTGGCCTTTGCCATGGGTATTTCCTCTTTTTTTGGTGAATATTTATCAATCAAAGATCGGTAAATAACTGTTTGACGGCTTATGATGTATGACCATCAAACCGTTGACACTGTGTTTTTTCTATTAAACCAATATTTATTAAAATACTAGCTATAACGCTATACTATCTTTGTATTCGATATTTTAGCTGTTAAGCGTATAAATAGAGGCATTATACGTGCTTTTCAATCTGTTGAACATGACAAGTTAATATACAGTACTGCTATTGCACTACTTTATCTAACTCTTATTCATTTAATTCTTTATACAGCTCATTTATTAGATAAAGATAACACCTACTAATAAACTGACAGCGCAAAAAGGCAACACCTCAGTGTCACCTTTGAATTATTCTCTGCCACACTGTATGTATAATTTTCGATATTTTATAATTTTGATACCAATACTGAGCTATGGACAAACATTAGCAAAGCGAATATAAATAATGGAACAATAAATGGAGCTCATATTGAGAATTGAACTCAAGACCTCTCCCTTACCAAGGGAGTGCTCTACCGCTGAGCTATATGAGCGTGCTTCTAACAACTACAGTAGCCAACCACTAAGTTGCACTAAAAAAAATATCACGATACAGCAATAATAACTGACTGTCGTGATGAGTATCGATGATTTGTGCAATGGTACATATATGGAGCGGGTGGCGGGAATCGAACCCGCGTCATTAGCTTGGAAGGCTAAGGTGTTACCATTATACCACACCCGCATTTACTCTTATCTGGGTTGACTCTGATAAAGAATCATGGATTGATATAGAGTATGCTTGGCGCTAAGACGAACTTAGAAAAATATGGTGGTGGGAGAAGGATTCGAACCTTCGAAGCTTTCGCGACAGATTTACAGTCTGTTGGGTTTGACCGCTCCCCAATCCCACCTTAGGTTGCTTTAAACAAAAATGGCTTTAGTTTAAGACATATTCATAAAAAGCTACTTTGAGAGAGATGGTGCCGACTGCCGGGATCGAACTGGCGACCTACTGATTACAAGTCAGTTGCTCTACCAACTGAGCTAAGTCGGCTTGTTCTCTCAAAGTGGTGGCTATTCTATCAAATATTTTGAGATGCGCAAGCCCTTTTTTAGTATTTTTGACTTTATTTTAATAAAAAATCTCAAGCAGCTGATTATAAAAGGGTTTTTATTTTGTGAAAATAGCTACTTTTACTGCTCTTATTCCAACGGTCTATCTTTTAGCCAAAAAACCTAGTCACTTAACTTCTTTGGATTGGTTATTCATTGCTAGAAACCTTCAATAATTGTGTAAACCTGCCAAGCGCTAATACTTATCAGCGACAGAATTTTTAAAAGATACCGTTAAAACTTGTGATTCCTACGATGCTAAGATAAAACTTGTTCGCTATAAAATTACTATTTAAAGCGATGCAAAATTTATCCTAACATAGTACTAATCTCTTAAAGCAAAAATATCTTAAAGCAAATCAACTACAACTTTTACCAGTTGGCCAATTTATTATTTAAATAAACAAAGATAGCTCTCTTGTTAAAAATTGGCTATACCATGCCTGTATTAAACAACCATAGGGCCAAGCCAATAATAATAATCGCGACAAACACCCATATAAACCAACTACCACTCGGTTTCTTTTCAACTGCTCCAGTAGTAGCAGGGTTATTCAGTGCTTGATCCATCGCATTATTGCCTGTAGTACCCAAATCGCGAGATTGACCTAGATTGGCTGTGCCCGAAAACTGTGAAGTGGCTGCCTGTTTAGCACGCAGTACATCTGGATCTGCTTCTTCTTGCAAGGCCGTCTTGGTGGTTTTGTCATGCTCTGGTTCAATAGCTGCTTCAATGACTGGCGCCTCACTTACAGGAGACGTTTCTGAAAGGGTTTCGGATACAGCGTCTTTATGTAGCAAAGACTCATCAGCTAAGACGGGCTGCTCTACAAGTGATTCTTGATGAGCAGAAGGCGTTGATGTAGTTTCGGTTGAGATAGAATCTATTACTTCGTCCTCAGCAGCCACACTAGGGACACTTGAGGTTTCAGTAGGACTATATTCTACTTCGCTCAATACAGGTTCAGCTTTATCTGCGGCGGCTAAGATATCAGTGATGCCTGTTTCTTTGATCACTGGCTCATCTGTTTGAGCAGCGCTAACAATCGGTTCTGCTTGCACAGCAGCAATAGGCATTGCTTCTAAAGAATTTTCGACAGGTAATATCTCTTCGATTATCGTTTCTTTGACGACTGGCTCTGCTTCAACGATAGGTGCTATCTCAGTATCAGGACTCAACATTAACGTTGGTTTATCAATCTCTACTTGTTCATGAATAACAGTAGCAGCCACTGGCTTACTTACCTGAAAAATAAAGCTTGCAAACCCAAGCGTATCCTCTGCTGCTAACTGCTTCGATTCATTGGCAGCAATACGCTCATCATTAATAAAAGTGCCATTTGACGACTCTAGATCTTTTACGTATAGCTGACCGTTTAAGACACTCAGTTGTGCATGATTGCGTGAAATTTGCTTGCTACCTAGTACCAGATCATTATCATTACCACGGCCCACAGAGAGGCTTTCAGTGACTGTTAATGTCAGATCACCAAGTGCCTCTGTCAAGGCATTCAACTGCCATGTATTGGTCGTTGTGGCATTCATACTATCAATATCGTTTGTCATGCGATGACTCCTTATTTATTATTAAATATCTCATGATGGTCATTAGCTGATCCATCCTATTGTATCTGACGTTTATAGCTATATTATTTAGGGATAAAGCGCGGTTGTATGATACCGCTAAGCTTACTATAAGGAATGCTAAGCACTGGCATACCATAGGCATAGGGAGCGATAGCATAATGCTGATAACGAATATCAATCCCTTTATCCGTCAATGTGACGTTATCACTTAAGGTAAATGGCCAATTTTTTTCGTAGTTTTTCACATCTTTATCGACCGTTTTCACCCAGTCTTTATAAGCATTATAGGCAAGCGCCTTAAACTGTGGCTTTTTACCGCTTTGCAGCATATCCACCAGTTTTGTTTGCTTTTTCGTCTTTTGATCAAACACTAGATATTCGCTATATGGCATTCCATGTGCGCCGCCAGTAAAGACATATGAGCTTATCTCGAACGTCTCAAAATCATTAATATGACCCACATATTCAGGTGTCACCGTTAGGCTGTAAGCAAACGCACTGTCACTCGGTAGCTCATTCAATTGCGAGGCAGCAAAACCATCAAGCGCGTTTTTGACAGCAGCTGGAGTGGCTTTGGTAGTGATAGGCGCAGATTCAGAGGGTTTACTATTTACAACCAGCGTATTGATACGCTGATTGGTGATATCGTTTATCCATTTGTGATTGGTTTTAAGATATTTAACTTCAATCTCCGGACAGTTATCACGCGCCGTGCAGGTTTCTTGTAGTTTTTTGGGTAACTGATAATCGAGATACTCTGTGCTACTAAAAAGGCTACCGGCATATGCTGAGAAGCTTAACGCGCCAAACAGCAACCCACTACTTACTATTGACAATAAACGCAGCCTACCTGCATCCGTAGAAGATTGCTGGACTGATTGTGACTCAATAATAGGACGTTGATTAGCAGTTTTCATATAGCCTCTTTAATATATCTATAAGATTTACTGATATTCTACCGTAACCTTTGTCCTATATTGTAGGAACACTGTTCGTGTTTTTTCTAGATTCATAGGGATTAGAATCAATAATACGCTGTTTGATAAGCTAATAAAAAAGACACGATAACGTGTCTTTTAAGATTAAGCAAAGTGGAATAATGGATTTTAGTGCTCACGCGTATTGCTAAACGTCACTTCTGGATAGCGATCTTGCATCAGCTGCAAGTTCACCCGTGATGGCGCAAGATAAGTCAGATGACCACCGCCATCTAGCGATAGTTGGTCATGGGCTTTGCGCTTAAACTTGGCTAACGCCACTTCGTCATCGCAATGTATCCAGCGAACGGTCGCAATCGATACTGGCTCAAAGATACACTGTACTTTGTACTCTTCTTTGAGACGATGGGCGACCACTTCGAACTGTAGTACACCGACCGCGCCCAAGATTAAATCATTATTAATCTGCGGCATAAAGACCTGTGTTGCACCCTCTTCACTCAACTGCTGTAGACCTTTTTGCAGGGCTTTTGATTTGAGCGGATCTTTTAGAATGACACGGCGGAACAGCTCAGGAGCAAAATGTGGGATACCAGTAAAATTCAGCTCTTCGCCTTCAGTGAAGCTATCACCAATAGAAATCGTACCGTGATTATGCAAACCAATAATATCACCCGGATAGGCTTCTTCTAGTGCTTCTCGATCACCTGCCAAAAAGGTCAGTGCATCGGCAATACGTACATCCTTACCCAAACGCACATGCTTCAATTTCATGCCTTTTTCATACTTGCCTGAGCAGACACGTAAAAATGCAATGCGATCACGATGACGCGGATCCATGTTTGCCTGAATCTTAAAGACAAAACCACTAAACGCTGTCTCAGTCGCAGCTACTTCACGTTCATTGGTCGGATGCGCTTTTGGTGGCGGCGCATATTTGATTAAAGTATCAAGTACCATATTGACGCCAAAGTTACCTAGCGCTGTACCGAACAATACGGGTGTCATCTCACCGGCTAAAAACTCTTCAACATCGAAGTCTTCTAGCGCCATTTGTACCAATTCTAATGACTCTTCAAACGAGGCGAACATTAAAGCGCCTAAGCGCTCACGGATATCAGGATAATCATAGCCTTCGCGCGTCTCAGCGACCGTCATATCACCGCCATGACCTTTCTCATAAAAATAGGTTTTGTTTTCGGTTAAATGATAGACACCAACGAAATCCTGTCCCATACCGATAGGCCAAGTGACGGGAATACATTTAATCTTTAATACCGCTTCGATTTCACTCAATAGCTCAAGCGGCTCACGAATCTGGCGGTCAAGTTTATTGACGAATGAGATGATGGGCGTATCACGCATTCGGCAAACCTCCATCAATTTGATGGTACGTTCTTCGACACCTTTTGCGCCATCGACCATCATCAGCGCACTGTCTACAGCGGTCAGAGTACGATAGGTATCTTCACTAAAGTCAGCGTGACCCGGTGTATCTAGCAGGTTGACCATATGTTCTTTATAAGGGAACTGCATGACCGAGGTGGTAATAGAAATACCACGCTCCTGCTCCATACTCATCCAATCAGATGTCGCATGGCGGTCGGTTTTACGACCTTTGACCTCGCCCACTACTTGAATCGCTTTACCCCATAGCAGCAGCTTTTCGGTCATCGTAGTCTTACCAGCATCAGGATGCGAGATGATGGCAAAAGTGCGGCGCTTGGCCACTTCTTTATTTAATTTCTTTGGATCTACGCTCATAATTATTGGCTTCAACGTTGTGTCATTTAGAAATCAATCTAAATAAATAGTGTAAACAATGGGCATATTGTAGCGGATTTAGCGTCAAGGTGCAGAATTAGCGTATAAAAAAACACTCTCTATCAAGCAAATAGAGAGTGTTTATGACTTTTTGAGCTTAATAATATTTTGTGATTTGCGTGGCTAAAAAGTCGGCGGCAACATCGTTATATAACTTGCAATCAACTACACCATTACGCTCATCCGAATTCGCTTCAGTTTTGCCACTAGCAACATAATCAGTCTCATATATACGATTACTACTATTATTGTAGGAATATACAACAGCACTATAAATATATTCTGGATCGTCGTTTGTGGCAAAAAACTTAATCTGTGACGCTGTTTGACGATTACTTATTCCGACTCCAAAGCCTTCTTTGGTTTGCGATGGACGATTGTCGTTAAAGCGATTTTTCGCGACATTAAGCCAGTCATTAAGTGTTCGATAATTGGTTTCGTTTTTGGCGTTAAATGCTAAAAACTCACGCTCACTGGTGATTGATGGGATATAACAAATAGAACCCTCTGGAAAGGCAGCATTAACATTGTTAGCTGATATTTTTGAGTAAGTGTTTAAGGCAGTACGGATACCAGAGCTGTTTTTTGTATTGCTTCCAGCTTTATAGCTATCAGCTTTGCGTCCTGATAAATCAACTTTATTATAAGTAATTCTATAATCTATAACAGTATTGCTATTTTTAAGATAAATAGGGCGTTTGACCGTAAGATTATTTACCTCAATATATCTATTTTCTAGCGTTCCCTCAAAACTGTTTAGCAAAACAGTTTTATCTAGCGTATTAATTCCTTGGCTATTATAGTTGCCTATAATATTGATAACTTCACTATTGTGCTCTCCTGTACGGTATTTTTCGTTGATACGGGCAATATTGTTAGCGTTACCTTCAAAGCTGCTTACTATCAACTCATTACTACCGCCTGAACCAAAAATAGCATCTTCACCCTCGCCGCAGCCCGCAAGGCTAAATGTCATTAAACATAATGCAATAGGTGTCATTACTAATTTATTCATCTTAAAACGTCCTCTTTAAATATTGGTACTAATAATTATGATTGTTATAAATCCGATTTATACGCTTAGTTTACCCTACTGTAACGATGAGTTATAGCAAACTTAGGTTTTGTTTCACAAACTTAAAAGGTAAACTTACAAATTCATATCATACTTTTACTGCCCCTATATAAAGCTTGCCTTGTCCTCTGGTATGCTAGATGGGCTATTTTATAACTAGCTATAACAAGACTCAAAAATACTATCTAGAAATGATGGAAAACAATTTATATAAAAGGATACATTATGGAAACCCTATATTCGACTAAAGCATCTGTCACTGGTGGCCGTGCAGGTAAAGCTAGCGTACAAGACAGCGATTTAACCATCAATATGGTTGCACCTGGTTCTGGTAAAGACGGTAATAACCCAGAGCAACTGTTCGCTATGGGCTATGCGGCTTGTTTTGATGGTGCACTTGGTGCCGTTAAAGGGGCAGAAAAAGCAAAGTTTGATTCTACTACTGAAGTATCAGTAGATTTAAAGAAAGGTGAAGGTCTAGACTTTAAATTGGCTGTTAAAATTCACGTTATCGGTGAAAATACAGAGCTATCAGCGGATGAGTTTCAGCAATTGGTTGAGAAAGCCAATAAGGTCTGCCCATATTCTAAAGCGACCCATGGTAATGTCGATAGCGAAGTAACCTCAGAAGTAAAATAAATTTCTAGTAACTACAATAGTTACAATGATAAAAAGAACTCAGTTGATTTGGGTTCTTTTTTTTATGAATTATCATTTTAGGTCGTACACATCGTAACTGTTTATGCATTCTATTCATTCATCATCTATTCGGCACGCAGCGCTTTTATCGTTATAATGAGGGTATCTTTTCACCCCATACTTACTGCAAAATATTTACTGACCAATACTTGCGACCCAAAACCTGATAAGTGACTTTCTATGACTGCCAACGATCACAACTCCCACTCGCCTATTAATCCCAATACGCTACCGAATTTTGCAACGATGCCCAATGTGGCGACAATGGACACCACGCATGTGGACAAAAACCAGCCACCTTTTATTTTGGTCGATGGCTCTTATTATCTGTTTCGTACCTATCATGCGCTGCCAAAAACCATGCAGAATTCGCAAGGGTTAGTCACCAATGCAATACGTGGCACGCTCAATGCACTTTTAAAGCTGATGCGCCGTTATCATCCAACCCATATGGCCGTTTGTTTTGACACCAAGTCACCGACCTTTCGTCATGCTATGTCAGAAGAGTACAAAGCCAATCGTCCAAAAATGGATATTGAGCTTGCCGAGCAGATTCCTTATATTCATCGTTTGGTCACCGCGCTTGGGATTCCACTGTTACGTATCGAAGGCGCAGAAGCGGACGATATTATCGGTACGCTCGCCTATCGTGCAGTTGCCGAAGGGCATCACGTGGTTATCTCAACTGGCGATAAAGACATGATGCAGCTGATTAATGACTGCGTAATACTAGAAGATAGCTTCACAGGCAAGATGACTGATAGCGCTGGCGTGGTTGAAAAATTCGGTATCAATCCTGAGCAAATGATTGATTTTTTAACCTTAATGGGCGATTCCTCTGACGGTATAAAAGGCGTGCCCGGTATTGGTAAAAAGACCGCCAAAGACTTGTTAAATGAATATGGCACTATCGACAATATGCTCAAAAACGTCGCTAACATCAAAGGACGTGCTGGCAAAAACTTGCTCGAATATGCCGATGATATTCCGATGAACGCGCAGCTGGCAACCATTGTTACTGATTTAGAAGTGGGGCAAGACTGGCAAGATTTAAAAATAAACACTGATCCTTGCGCCCACATCGATGAGCTACGTGAGCTATATAGTGAGCTCGAATTTAGAAATGAGTTAGCGTCACTTGATCACCCTAATCATCCAGCCAACGCTAATGGGCATGGCACGCAAAGTGTTGCTCATAGTCAGGCTGATGCTGAGTCACAAGCGCAAATCGCTAAATCCCTACAATCAAGCACCATCGGTGATATTACCGATAGCAAAATTCATGATAGAGCATGGCATACTATTTTAGACGAGTCTGCCTTTGACAACTTAGTTCAATTGTTAGCATCTGCGCCGCATTTCGTTATCGATACCGAAACCACGAGTGTCTATTGGCGTCAGGCTGAATTGGTTGGCTTATCTTTTGCTGTGCAAGCACACGAAGCTTATTATATTCCGCTGACTCATGCGCTAGAAGGCGATGAATTAACAGCAAAACAGCTCGACCGCGATACCGTTTTGGCGCGTTTAAAGCCTATTTTAGAAAACCCAAACATCGGTAAAATCGGTCAACATTTAAAGTATGATGCCCATATTCTTAGCCTTTATGATATAAACCTCTTAGGTAATATTCATGACAAGCCCAACAATTGGGCGATGGATACCATGCTTGCCAGCTATGTGATTAATGCTGCCATTACCCGTCATGGCATGGATGATTTAGCACGGCATTACCTGCAAACGCAGACCATTAGCTTTGAGGATGTCGCTGGTAAAGGCGCTAAGCAAGTGAGTTTCGATCAAGTAGCGATTGATATTGCTAGCGACTATGCTTGTGAAGATGCTGACATTACTTATCAATTATTTGAGCTGTTTAGTCAAAAGCTTGCTGATGATACCAATAACGCTAAGCTGCTACACGAGCTAGAAATCCCAACAGCGGAAATACTGTGCCAAATGGAAGCAAACGGTATCTTAATTAGGCGTCCGTTTTTAAACGAGCTATCTAAACGCTTTGATGAAGAAATCATTGCCCTAGAAAAACGTGCGTACGAAGTCGCCGGTGAAGAGTTTAATCTTGGCTCTCCTAAGCAGCTTGGCGAGATGTTATTCGATAAACTTGGCGTCGTGGGTGGCAAAAAAACAAAAACTGGTCAATATTCTACCGGTGAAGCCGTCTTATCAAAAATCGACCATCCTTTGGTCGATATCACCCTAGAGTATCGCGGACTCTCTAAACTTAAGAGCACCTATACCGATGCGCTTGATAATGTAGCAGATGCCAAGACTGACCGTGTGCATACCAGCTATCATCAAGCATTGACCAGTACTGGGCGCTTATCTTCAACTGATCCCAATTTACAAAATATTCCTATTCGTACCGCTACTGGTCGCTTGATTCGTCAAGCATTTATTGCGCCAGAAGGTCGAGTCATATTAGCGGCGGATTATTCGCAAATTGAGCTGCGTTTGATGGCGCATTTCTCAGGTGATAAAAATCTAACTCATGCCTTTAATGAAGGGCTAGATATTCATGCCGCTACTGCCGCCGAAGTACTAGGAAAAGAGGTCGCAGAGGTTACAGCAACCGAGCGCCGTAATGCCAAAGCCATTAACTTTGGTCTGCTATATGGCATGAGCGCTTTCGGACTAGCCAAACAGTTACAGATGAGCCGTAGTGAGGCGCAAGACTACATTGACATGTATTTTGAGCGCTATCCTGGCGTCAAAGACTATATGATCAATACTCGTGCCAGCGCTTATGAGCATGGCTATATCGAGACGATATTGGGTCGTAAGCTTTATACCCCTGATATCAATCACAGCAATCGCATGGTCAAACAAGGCGCTGAACGGGCAGCGATTAACGCACCATTACAAGGTTCTGCAGCTGACTTGATTAAGCTTGCTATGATTGCCGTCGACAAAGTACTACCTAAAGAGCAGGCAAAAATGCTACTGCAAGTTCATGATGAGCTGGTGTTCGAAGTCGATGCTGACAAGGTCGATGAGATAAGCCAATTGATTACTAATGCTATGCAAGATGTCTTAACAGCAACAGCAGTTGGAAAAGGCTGGAACGTCAACTTTGCAGTGCCGCTATTGGTTGAGACGGATAGTGGTCAGAATTGGGATGAGGCGCATTGATTCTTAAGGAGATTTTAAGTAGGTTTAATGCTATTTAAGATACTTGACACTCGCAGCGTAAACTAAAAAAAACAGTCGCGTATCATCATTGTCGGTATAATAAACCTATCTTATTTTTTCCCAAATTATTTTTTAGTCTAAAGTGAGCCTTAGCGCTCACTTTTTTTATTCTAAAAATCAGGAGCGCTTATTTTGGCTGCAGATGGCATTATCGAAATCCCCGGCATTATCTTACTGATAGCCTGTATATTACGTTGCGTGAAATATGTAGTGCAGAGTGAAAGTAAGCAAAGTCTTTATTTTTGGCTGGCATCAGTATTGACGTTTTTTGCGGTGATCCGTCGCGAGTTAAACTATTTACCCGAGTTGTTTATTGCTAGCGATTTTTCACTGTTAAATCAGTCCTATGACTGGTGGGAAGATGCTGTACTTCTTATAGTTTATCTGCTTATCGTGGGTTTATTAGCGTATACCTGGCGTTATCTCTGGGCAGTATTAAAATCGGTGCCGGTTTATTTATATCTTATGATAGTGGGGTTGGCATTATTAGAATATATGGGCGAAAACGCGATTATGATTCCTCAAGGTTTGGGAGAGATCGTTGAAGAAATGGCAGAAACTGGCGTTTACGCGATTGCATTGACCTATATATGGCGTTTTGAACCGCTTATGTTTGAAAGACGCTTGCCACCTAATAAGCGCTATTCATCATGCCAAGCGTAGCAATCACTGGTCATGATAGCATTTGTCTTAGCGCTAACTTTTAATAGAGAGTTTGCTATACTAAAAATTAGCGCATTTTTTCAGGCATCATTTATCACCAATCATTAAGCGAGTCATTATGAATATATTCATTACGGGTGCATCACGCGGTATCGGTCTAGCGACAGCAAAACGATTGCTCGCAAAAGGTCATAGCGTCGGTCTTTTTGATATTGACACGGTTGAGCTTGAGCGTGCGATTAATGATAAAACTTTTAAAAAAGCGCTAAAAGGCAATCGTCTCGTCCATGGTCATCTAGATGTCATTGACCCTGAAGCATGGGATACGGCAATCGATCATATGCTGGAGAATTTTGGTGGTATTGATGTCTTGATTAATAATGCTGGCGTATTGGTAAGTGGCGCATTGCCCAATACCGACTTGGACAAGCAATTGTCATTGATTGATATCAATTGTAAAGGTGTGCTCATCGGCTGTCATAAGCTAGCGCCGCATTTAGCCGACAGCAAAAACGCCAAAATCATCAATCTCTCATCTGCTTCAGCGATATATGGTCAATCTGAAGTGGCACCTTATTCTGCCAGTAAATTCTTTGTCCGCGGTTTAACCGAAGGGCTAAACATTGAATACGCTGAGCTAGGCATCAAAGTGATTGATGTCATGCCACTGTGGGTAAAATCCGACATGACGAAAGACATCAAGGTCACCAGTATCGACCGTTTGGGCATCAATCTAACCGTTGACGATGTGGCTAAAACCTTGTGTAAATTAAGCGCTCAGCCGAATCGCAAGCTGTCACGGACTCACTATCCTATTGGCTTTCCCGCTAAAATGCTGCATACAGCCTCGCAAGTCGCACCTGACTCATTAATGCGCTTTATCAATAGTAAAATCGGTACTAAATAAATTTAGATTATAAAGTTCAAAAGTAACATGACAATATTTAAACGGCTACCAAGATTTGGCAGCCGTTTTTTTACGGTTAAATAAGCAACCTTCGTACATATTTTTAACATCCTGTGACACCTTACTACTAGAGGCAATGATGATAAGCGGACAAAATAGCTATACGACCACATTTAAACCCTACTAGGCTTGTTAACTATAAAAACTAAGGAAGACAGTATGGAACACTCAAAAACCCCGCTACCAGAAGAGATGAATCACATCGAAGGTGATGAAAATATTGATAATGATATCGATGAAGGTCAAGATAACCAAGGTAGCCAAGAGGTCGATTTAGACAATCCTATGCTGCATGTTATCGACAATGATGACTTTGACGATGATGCAGGATTTAATAATTCGCAAGTCGGAAGTGATGCAACCCAAGGTCTTACCCCCGTCCATCATCAAAATATCGATGAATCACGTATTGATGAGTTGCTGGTTGAAGAGAATTTAGATGATAGCCACTACCCCAGTATTGCCGACATTGCTGACAAAGACGCGGCAAAACTAAGCCATGACAATGACTTTTAAATAGTACTTTTAGAAAATTATTGATAAAAAAATACCGATCGTGATGTTCGGTATTTTTTTGAATATTCATTTGATATTAAAAACATTTATGCCCAACCATCCAGAGTCCCTGCCCAACCTTTTACCAATGGCGCACTCATTGCCTCTAACAAGTCTATATGTGCTTCGTCAGCATTGAGCGCTGGAATATAATGGTATTCTTGCCCGCCAGCATGCAGGAAAGTCTCGCGGTTTTCGATAGCCAATTCCTCTAACGTTTCTAAGCAGTCTGCTGAAAACGCAGGGCTAAGAATCTGTACTGAGCGCACACCTGAGCTGCCCCACTCTTTGAGTACCACATCGGTATAGGGCTTAATCCATTCTTGCTTACCAAAGCGTGACTGGAAACTGATAATCCATTCATCTGGATTTAGACCAAGCTCATGAGCCACTTGTGCCGCCGTACATTTACAGCGTTTCGGGTACGGGTCGCCTTTATCAGCATAAGGCTGCGGAATACCGTGAAAGCTAAACATGAGCTTTTCAGGCTTGCCATGTACCGCTTGAAAACGACGGATGCTATCTGCTAATGCTTTAATATATAAAGGGTGAGCAAAGTAATCTTTAACTATCGTTATATTGGGCAAATTACGCTGCTTCAGCGACCACTTAGAAATCGCATCATAAACCGCACCTGTTGAAGTCGCCGAATACTGCGGAAACACGGGTAACATGACGAAATGGTCAACCCCTTCGCTACGCAATTGATCCATGACATCAGGCAAACCCGGATTACCGTAGCTCATCGCGGCATGAACAGACACGCGAAATGGCGCAGCCCGTTCAGCCAAACGCTTGTCTAACATCTCAACTTGCGCGTTAAGAATATTGCGCATTGGCGAATCGCCATCCCAAATACTGGCATATGCTTCTGCTACCCGTTTCGGGCGACTTGGCAGCACAAACAGATTGAGGATAATCGCCCATAAGAATTTTGGGATTTCAATCACGCGCGGATCGGACAAAAACTGTTTGAGATAACGACGGACAGCTGGCGCGGTCGGCTCATCTGGCGTACCAAGGTTGACAAGTAAAACGGCAATACGGGGAGGCAGGTCAGGTTTCATAGCAGCACTGTTTTATAGTTAAGTTGATGAAGGAAGCTCTACAAAAGATTGTTAAGACAGTATTCAATGAGCACGCCGTTAGTGTAGCATTTTAACCCTTTATAACGCATGGCAAAAGTGTCCTTGTACAATTTGACACGCAGTTATCACTACTCGCCTACGTCGATAGCGTCTAAAACCTGTAGCAATGACCCAGCATTTTTTTCGATTGGCTTAATAACATAAAAACTAAGTATGAAAGGCTGCGCTTGAAGGTTGTACTCATATGCGCATCGCCCTACAATAGGCAAGCACATGGTCAAAAAAACAGTGTAGATAAAACGCTTTTAGCAAACCATTTAAAAATATCGGCAAAACGAGTTGTCGATACAGTGTCCTTCTTATTTTATTGATGATTGTTGTCTTGTGAGGTAGCTTTGAACGCACGCCCTGATAATACCAGTGACCAGTCCGCCACAGATAAAAGCAATGCTAAAGGCAATGCTAAAAGCTCAATCAACACTGAGGAATTATTGAACTCAGTCGGAGTCGTCACGCCCCAAACTCTTCATTTCGCTGAGCCATTAACTCTAGAGTGTAATCGCACTTTACCATCATTCGATTTGATTATCGAAACCTATGGTACGCTTAATATCGACAAGTCAAACGCTGTGCTTATTTGCCATGCCCTATCAGGCAGTCATCACGCAGCAGGTTTTCATAGCGATGAAGATCAAAAAGCTGGCTGGTGGGACAATATGATCGGACCCAATAAGTCCATCGATACCAATCGATTCTTTGTGGTCTGTGTTAATAATATCGGTAGCTGCTTTGGCTCTACTGGTCCCACGACAATAAATCCAGATAGCAGTCAAGCACAAGTATATGGACCTGACTTTCCTCTGGTCACTATCAAAGACTGGGTCAAGACCCAAGCCATGCTTTCAGATCGCTTGGGCATTGACGTCTGGCATGCCGTCGTCGGTGGCTCAATGGGCGGTATGCAAGCGCTGCAATGGTCAGTAGATTACCCAAACCGTTTAAAACGCTGCGTGGTCATTGCCAGTACGCCCAAGCTGTCTGCGCAAAATATTGCCTTTAATGAGGTGGCACGCCAGTCTATTTTATCTGATCCTGACTTTAAAGACGGACGCTATCTGCTAGCAGGCACTTACCCTCGCCGAGGGCTTATCCTTGCGCGAATGGTAGGACACATTACCTATCTAACTGACGATGCAATGAAAGCCAAGTTTGGCCGTGATTTAAAGTCGGGCAAGTTTATGTATGGCTATGATGTCGAGTTCCAAGTCGAAAGCTATCTGCGCTATCAAGGTGAGCGTTTTAGCGAAAATTTCGATGCCAATACCTATTTGCTCATGACCAAAGCGCTAGATTACTTTGACCCGACACGGGATTATCCATTAGAGTCTGCTATAGATTCGTCACCAGAATCTTTAGCCTCGTCCCTGGCTGAATCTGTAAAAGCGGACAGTAACGAAAAAGAGCTGGCAAATACTTTAGCGGACAGTGCGGATATCGACAACATAAGTGCAAGCAATCATCAAGAGCTGACCGCATTGAAAGCCGCCTTTGCCCATACTGAATGCCAGTATCTGATTGTGTCATTTACCACGGATTGGCGTTTTGCTCCCGAGCGCTCACAAGAGATTGTCGATGCGCTGATGGCGACTGGTAAACCGGTCAGCTATATCAATGTCGATGCACCGCACGGGCATGATTCTTTTTTATTTGATATTCCGCGTTATATGGGCGCTGTCAAAGGCTTCCTAAATGCACCATTTATGACTGATAAGCGAGACCAAAACAGTCAAAAAACATTAGGAGCGCGCTCATGAGAATGGATCATCAATTGGCTGAGCGTTGGATTGCCCCACACTCACATGTGCTTGACCTAGGCTGTGGTAATGGCGAGCTGCTCGCGCATTTACAGCAAAATCGCGGCGTAACGGGTTATGGACTTGAGATTGACGAGGACAAAATCAATGAAGCCATCGCTAATGGTTTATCCATTGTTGAGCAAGACTTGAATGACGGCTTGGCGCGTTTCGCTGATAATAGTTTTGATACTGTAGTAATGGCACGTGCACTACAAGCCGTCAAATCGCCCGATATACTGTTGCTTGATATGCTGCGCGTCGCTCGTGAAGCGGTTATTACTTTTCCTAATTTTGCCCATTGGCAGAACCGAATACATTTGGGTTTGAAAGGTATTATGCCGGTCTCAGAAGCGCTGCCTTATGAGTGGTACAACACCCCAAATATTCATCTATGCACCTTTAAAGATTTTGAGAAACTGTGCGCGCAGCATGATATTCATATTATCAACCGTTTTGCCGTCAGTGATTCTGAAAAAGGGCATTCACCGTTGATGACAGCATTGATAAGACAAGCGCCAAACCTACTGGCAGATGTCGCTATTTATCGCGTCACCAAACAAAAACCTAAATGATATTTGCTACTGCTAGCTCTTATTAAAAGTAATATTGACACCCATAAGTACAATTTTAACCTTAATAGAGTCTTAATCTATTCTTACACCTGAGTAACTCTATGATTTTATTGAGGACAACGAGGTATAGATAGGCAGTAAATCGTGTAATTAGTATTTGAGTTTCGTAAGTTTGGGTGTTAAGCTAGCGAAATAGTGTCAACTGCACCCCGATTAATACCGTTTGTCGGCTTTATTGGAATCTATTGGCACATGATAACGATTAATTATATTGCTAATAATTAGGTAAGTTGGTCTTGCAAGATGTCGCCTAATTGTTATCGCCGTTTAACTGTCTTTAGCGAGACAATGTTTAGCGGGACAATTTTTTTTGCTTATTAACTGCCTAATTTTGGAGCTGCTATGAAATTATTAAAAGCTGCGTTGTTTACTGCCATTTTTTCTTGTGCAGGTTTTGCCAACGCTGAGTTAATATCAAACGTACCACTTGATACGTCACGTTTTGAGCTAATGCCTATTAGCGAGCTGTCCAATCGCGCGGCTCAAGGTAACGATCATGCTCAATTTTATCTGGCCAAGCGTTTGCAAAAAGGCGAAGGCATTGCTCAAAATACCAAACAAGCGGTTCAGTGGTATACCAAAGCGGCTCAGCAAGGCGTTGCCCCTGCTCAGCTTAACTTAGCCATCATGTACTTGCGCGGTGAAGGTGTACAACCAAACCTACAACAAGCGCGTGGTTGGTTAGAAAAAGCCGCTATGCGTGGTGATAACCGTGCTAGCTATACACTTGCCTTATTAGATGAAAAGCAAAAAAATCTAGTCGATGCTTATAAATGGTACGACTTGGCTGCTCGTGATGGCATGCTCGATGAAAAAGTCCGTAATAAAGCCCGTGGCAAAATTGGTCAATTGGCATTAAACTTATCCAGTGCTGATATCGCTAGTGCTCGCAGCAAAGCCGATACTTGGTTTCAGAGTAAATAAGCTATAAATAAATTAGTTTTAAAACTCTTAGTCAATAAAAAATCCAGCCTATGAGCTGGATTTTTTGTGTTTAGAAACGTAACTATTTAACTGACGATTAACAGGCTTAACTACTTACCTAATTTCTTACCTCACGCCCCATCGTATAGAATTCTGCATTAGACTGCATGTTCATGACAATGATCATCTCCTTTTCAGCAGGACTTAGCGTACTCCCCTCTTGTTCCATGACGGCATAATAATAAGCAAAAAAAGCTCTAAACTCTGCTGGGCAATAGGCTAGCGCTAGGAATATATTGGGAATAAATTTGGCTTTTTCCTGAACAGCTAAAGTACGTTCAACCATATCATGAGGTAAGCTATCTAAAGTCGGTACAGAATATCGGCTGATAGTTTGATTAATTGCTAGGCTAGGTTACGCATGTATCCATTAACGTTATTTTATCCTTGCACCTTATGAGTCTAACCTTATAGATGGATAATGAGTAGTCTAAAACTTCTTTAAACACCTATAATCGATCTTCTATAAAACATTTAAAAACACTGCAAAATTTGTTAAACTGCGCCAGTATTTAGTTAATTCCACAATTATACTAGTGTTATGAATTTACATAATCCCTAAAACCCAATGCACTAGGTTTGCGACCTAGCCAGCAGGAGAAAAACATGAGTACCTCACAGACTGATAACGTAAAAGCATCAACCCATGCGACCGAATACGACAGCGTGACCAATAATATTGTCGTTGCCGCTCTTTATAAGTTTACGCGCTTTGCTGACTTTGAAAAGTACCGCGACCCAATTCTAAATACCATGCTCGACAATGACGTCAAAGGCACCTTGCTAATTGCCAGCGAAGGTATTAATGGAACGATTTCTGGCAGCCGCCAAGGTATTGATAACGTCCTAGACTATCTGCGTAGTATCAAAGAAATCGGTAGTTTTACTTTTAAAGAATCTTATACCAATGCCCAGCCTTTTTATCGTACTAAGGTGAAGCTTAAAAAGGAAATTGTTACCATGGGTGTAGAGAATATCGATCCATTGCAATCGGTAGGGCGCTATGTCAAGCCAAGCGACTGGAATGCCCTAATCTCAGATCCTGATGTCATTCTGATCGATACACGTAATGATTATGAAGTAAAAATTGGTACGTTCCAAAATGCGGTCAATCCTAATACTGAAACCTTCCGCGAGTTCCCAGAATACGTGGCAAAAGAGCTAGACCCAAGCAAGCACAAAAAAGTCGCCATGTTCTGTACGGGTGGTATACGCTGCGAAAAATCAACGGCATTTATGCGCGAGCAAGGTTTTGAAGAGGTTTATCATTTAGAGGGCGGCATTTTAAAATATCTAGAAGAAGTACCTGCCAGCGATTCTATGTGGGAAGGCGATTGCTTCGTCTTTGATAACCGTGTCTCAGTCAATCACAACTTAGAAAAAGGTAGCTATGAGCAGTGTTTTGCCTGTCGTATGCCGATTACGCAAGATGAGATGCAAAGCCCTGCCTACATAAAGGGTGAGTCATGTCCGCACTGTATCGATAAAGCGACTGACGAGCAAAAAGCACGCTTTCGTGAGCGTGAGCATCAAATGCAATTGGCACAAAAACGTGGTGAAGCCCATATCGGTAGTGACGTCATTGATGTCATTGAGAAGCGCAAAGCAGCTAAGATCGAAGCTCGCCGTCAAGCAGACGCAGCCAATAAAACTAAAGCTGGCTAAATTTATGCCTTAGAAATATGTAAAATATGATAAAAAGAGATGCCCCGTTAATCACTTAACGGGGCATCTCTTTTTTGCGCATTTAATTATCTTTAGGTCTTAACATCACAACTTTAGCTACCGCGATAGGTACTATAGCCGTATGCTGACAAAGTGATTGGCACATGATAATGATTGTCGCCTTCGATATTGAAGTTCACTTCAACATACGGATAGAAAGATTTCAAACCTTGATTCTGAAAATATGGCGTGGTCTCAAAAATCAGCTTATAAGTACCATCATGTTGTACGCCAGCGTCATTTGGCAGAAAAGTCCCAATACGACCATTGGCATCGGTCTTTTGCGTATTCACCAATTTCCAACTGCCAGTCTTCTCTTGCATCATCAATCTTACATTCACGTCTGGCGCAGGCTTACCAGTACTAATATCTAAAATATGGCTAGATAACTGATACTTGTCTTGATCGCCTGCTGCATAACTCGCTGTCGCCGTCATA
The DNA here is from genome assembly GCF_013608135.1 of Psychrobacter sp. D2. Classification (NCBI taxonomy): domain Bacteria; kingdom Pseudomonadati; phylum Pseudomonadota; class Gammaproteobacteria; order Moraxellales; family Moraxellaceae; genus Psychrobacter; species Psychrobacter sp. D2. The sequence continues at coordinate 607,108 of NZ_JACDXZ010000001.1, read as the reverse complement.
GCCAATACGCTACCTAGTGCAGCTGCTTTGAGTAAGTTGTTTTTCATGAATCATCCTATCCAGTCAATTGTATGTGTCAAATGAATTACATTCTCCAGCAAGCTATTTACTATTTTAAGTATGCTTATCTGCAGAACATAACCGTGATTTACCTCGAAAACATAATTAATCATGTTGTTCATTAAAAATATATTTATCATTATAGGCTTAATGTACTGGTGTAGTTTAGATTATCAATAAGACCCCATAATTAAGATAATGTTAACTTATATAAAAATAAGTATAGTGAATGTAAAACTTACATTAGCTATAGTTTGTTTTACTCATATATAAAAAGCATCAATACCGTGATTGAACGATGCAATTGCTTGATTTAAGTCAAAAAAATAGCAGACAATTTATTAAATTGCCTGCTATTGATATAACAACGATAAATTCTAATTAAATACAGATATGCTTAAAACAAAATACGCACACGAATTGTCTCTTGAACGTCTTTTAGCTGATCTAAAGCCGCGGTTGAGTCATTATAATCGACATCCATAACGAGATAGCCGACATCGCCTTCTGTCATCAAGCTCTGCGCCAAGATATTGATATTTGCTTCAGCAAACAGACGGTTAATCTGTGACAGGACGCCTGGTACGTTTCTGTGGATATGCAGCAGGCGATGCGTGCCTTCTTTAAACGGAATCGATACTTCTGGGAAGTTGACCGCCGTTGCTGTATCGCCTTGGTCAGAATATCGCACAAACTTATCTGCAACTTCCAGTCCAATATTTGCCTGTGCTTCTTGCGTTGAGCCACCGATATGCGGAGTCAAGATAACATTATCGAACTTACGCAGTGGTGACTCAAACTCTTCATCAGCAGATTTTGGCTCTTTTGGGAACACATCAATTGCTGCACCCAAGATTTTGCCAGATTCAAGCACGGCAGCAAGGTCATCAATCTCGACACAAGTACCACGCGCAGCATTGATAAAGTAGCTGCCGTCTTTCATATGCGCAAACTGCGCCGCGCCCATCATGTAGCGTGTGCTTGGCAGATCAGGTACATGCAAAGTCACGATATCAGCAGTAGATAACAGCTCTTCTAAGCTAGCTACTTGGACTGCATTACCTAGTGGCAGTTTGGTCAAAACATCATGATAGATAACTTTCATACCAAAGCTTTCAGCCAATACAGACAGCTGCGAGCCAATAGAGCCGTAACCGACGATACCGATGGTTTTGCCGCGTACTTCATGTGAGTTAGTCGCAGACTTACCCCAACCACCGCGATGTACAGTGGCACTCTTTTCAGGGATACCGCGATAGAGCATGATGGCTTCAGCAAGTACCAACTCAGCGACCGAACGGGTGTTTGAGAATGGCGCATTGAAGACCGGAATACCGAATTCACGAGCAGCATCTAAATCTACTTGATTGGTACCAATACAAAAGCAACCAATGCCGATAAGCTTATGTGCATGCTGAAGCACTTCACGTGTCAGCTGCGTGCGCGAGCGAATACCGATAAAATGAGCATCTTTAATCTTTTCAATCAGCTCATCTTGATCCAATGCATGACTGATATTTTCAATGTTTTGATAACCAGCATCTTTTAATACTTTTAAAGCATTGTCGTGCAGACCTTCAAGCAATAAAAACCGGATTTTGTCTTTTTGGAGTGATAACGCCATGTGAGAACTGTCCTATAATTGTCTTATAAAAATCATCTGAGGGATAAGCTTGGATGAATGAAACGAAAAGAGTCTGGATATCTTACACAAAATTGGGCGGCGATGTTAGCAGATTAGATGAATTATTGGTTATCAATCCTGAAAACTTTTTATGCTATAGTGAATCCTGCTATCCAAATGAGAAAGCACCCCTTCTTTATGCTATGTACGCATATACAGAGGCAAACTAATAACACTCTACGATTGCGACGACTATTAAATTGCAATAATATATATCGCTAATATTCCCTTAATAACATACACCATTAAACACGTTCAGTTATAGCCATTTGGTTATATGATAATTCCCATAATAATCCCCTCTATGCATAGCACTCACGTTGATACCGAGATTTGACCATGACTTCTTTATCTAGCCAAACCCTATCTGAAACCCATGCAGCTGCTGTTCAAACCATCCTCAGCGCTCTGCTTGACGCCCATCAGTTTGATGCCAGCCAAATTAAAACTGATAGTGAAAGTTTAGAGCATTGGGGTAAAGACTGGACCAAGCACTTTGCACCCGCACCTGCTGCCATCGTCTTTCCAAAAACCACCGAGCAAGTGCAAGCGATTGTACTGCTTGCCAATGAGCATGATGTGGTATTGACGCCAAGTGGCGGTCGTACGGGATTGTCTGCGGGTGCAGTCGCTGCCAATGGTGAGATTGTGGTCAGTATGGATAAGATGAACCATATCGGACAATTTTATCCTGCCGATCGTATGGTTGAGATTGAAGCCGGTGTGGTCACGCAGCAGTTGCAACAGTTTGCTGAATCGAAAGACCTCTACTACCCTGTCGATTTTGCTTCTGCTGGCTCCAGTCAAATCGGTGGCAATATTGGCACCAATGCTGGCGGTATTAAAGTGATACGCTATGGTATGACCCGTCAATGGATCATGGGGCTGACCGTGGTGACTGGTAAAGGCGATATCTTGCAACTCAATCGCGGTATGGTCAAAAATGCCACCGGCTATGATTTGCGCCAATTGTTTATCGGTAGCGAAGGTACGCTAGGCTTTGTCACTCATGCACAAATCAAACTTGAGCGTCAGCCGCAAGATTTAAACGTCATGGTCTTAGGCATGGACAGCTTTAATGATGTTATGAATGTGCTATCTGCCTTTCAAGCGCAGATTGACTTAACGGCATTTGAATTCTTTGATGACGTAGCGATTGATAAGCTGATGGCACACGGTCAAGTACAAGAGCCATTTGAATCACGCACCAAATTCTATACGCTATTAGAATTTGAAGCGCCATACGAGCCTATCATGGATAAAGCCATGGCGATATTTGAAGATTGTATGGAGCAAGGTTGGGTCGTTGATGGTGTGATGAGTCAAAGTCTAGCGCAAGCGGAAGAGCTATGGAAGCTGCGCGAATACATCTCTGAGACCATCTCAGTATTTACCCCTTATAAGAACGATGTCTCGGTACTAATAAGCTATGTCCCTGAGTTTATCGCTGAGATTGATCATATCGTCAGTAGCAACTACCCTGACTTTGAAGTCTGTTGGTTCGGTCATATCGGTGATGGTAACTTGCATCTGAATATCTTAAAGCCTAAAAACATGAGTAAAGACGATTTCTTCAGCGAGTGTCAAGTCGTCAACAAACACGTGTTTGAAACAGTGCAAAGATATGGCGGTTCAGTCTCTGCTGAGCATGGCGTTGGTATGACTAAAAAGCCGTATCTACATTATAGCCGCAGTGAGATTGAGATTGATTATTTACGCGAAGTCAAAAAGGTCTTTGATCCCAATAATATTATGAACCGTGGTAAGATTTTTGATATGTAAGGCGTTTTTACTCCTGATATATCTTTAATTATTAAAGATAAATAGAAAGACGCGCAATTGATAAGATTAGCGTCTTTTTTTATGCTCAAATAACACTAGGGCGTGTCCTCAATTCAACTGATCATATCTAAACGGGCTAAAAATGGCTAAATTTTGCCAAACATCGTTAAATAGCTGGTTAATATCCCGATATCATCTGCGCTATTTTCCTCGTTTGACTGCAATTTATCTCATTTTTATCACCATTTTTGAAATGAGGACACGCCCTAGTACGATATATTTAAGTGAATCGCCTATATCTTTCTAAAGTAGCATAAACTATACATACAGCAGCGCTAAACCTGCGACGAGCAGCACACTCAAAAAACCCTGAATAACTAAAAAAGCCTGATGCGGCGCAGCGACATGGCGCACCATATTACCTAGCGCATTGTAAGTGATGCCCGCTGCATTGATATGAGGCGGCGTATCAAAATTTTTGATCACTTGTAAGAATAATTCAGTATGATCGGGTCTCCAATCGTGGGGCGAAAATGGCAAAAACGGTGATAGCTGTGCTGCTTGTTTTTTGGTCGCAGGTGACCATAACCAACGTTCCAAAAACAGTAAGCGCATACGCCAATCAGAAAAACTGCGCTGCTTGATGACTTGCACTAATAGCACTTGAATGTTTTTATGACGTGTATCGACATATATACGCTGAATTAGCGTCAGTACTTTGGCCTTTTCACCCTCAATGCATTGCAAAAAATGCCCATTGCCATAGCATAACGTGCCTGTAATACCCTGCTGCTGATTATAATTACGCGCATGACTTTCTACTTCTTCGAATATCGTCGTACTAAAACGCGAACTAAGCGTTATGCTACTGACGTACACCAATTGCACCAGTGCAGTATCTTCAATGTCATCTAATGTTCTAAAAGCAGTATGAATTTCAGGCGTCATTAAAAATTCCTAACGGGTTAATATCAAATATGAGCAAGGGAAAACAACCAAATAAAATTAAGTATAAATTTATCAAATGATGTCTATACGGGGCAGAAAGACTCACAAAAACCTAGCAAATCTTTACGACGTTTGACTGTCATTAGCTCATGAGCTTGATATCATACCAGTCGGCATTTACTTCAATAAAACTATAATCAGCAGTCAATGTACGTCAAAAGGCAGCCAAAGCACCCTTGAAGTGCGATAGAGCCACTTGCAAACTTATAAAAATGCCTCATTAAAATAGATCATATGAGAAACGATCCTTATAACTTATTGTAAATACACAGATAAATGATTGTAACGATTCTCACAGCCTATTGGTATATTTTTCTCAACATTGTTATGCCGAAACCTTGTCCTTAAGTTGAGACTTAAGTTTGCCGTTATTTATCCCACTTATATAAAAATTAATCACAAGATGTGTCTTACCTTCATTTATCAATATCACTTATTAACACCCGCATACAGAAACAACAGACAGGAATTTTATGAGTAAGATAGAAAAACCAGAAGACTTTCATTTAACGATTGCTGAGATTAAGAAAAAAGACTACCCGCAACTTAAAGCGTTAATGGATCGAGTCTATGTTAATTTAGGCGGCGCATGGTCAAAGAATACAATTCATACTTTGATTGACGCTTTCCCAGAAGGGCAGATTGCTTTATTTGATCATGACGAGCTGATTGGTATCGTATTATCTATGCGCGTTGATTATGCAAAGTTTTCTAATCCACATACCTATGATGACTTGATTGGTCATAAAGAGATTATCAGAGACAATCCTGAAGGCGATGCTATCTATGGTTTAGACGCTCTCATTGACCCTGAATATCGTGGTTATCGCTTGGGTCGCAGGCTGTATGATGCCCGTAAAGAGCTTTGTCGTCAGTTGAACTTCCGAGCTATTTTAGCTGGTGGTCGTATTCCAAACTACCATAACCATCAAGATTTAACGCCCGGTGACTATATCGATGCGGTTGCCTCACGCGAAATTCATGATTCTGCGCTTTCCTTCCAATTATCGAATGGTTTTATCGTCAAGCGTATTTTGACCGCTTATTTGCCAGATGACAAACAGTCTAAAGGCTTTGCGACCTTACTTGAGTGGGCAAATATTTATTATGAACCCAAAGACTATAAGCCCAATACGCGCAAATCTGAAGTGCGTATCGGCGGTATCCAGTGGCAGATGCGTGAAGTTGAGTCGCCAGAAGAGCTGTTGCAGCAAGTTGAATTCTTTGTCGACGTTATGGCTGATTACAACTCAGACTTTGCCTGCTTGCCAGAATTTTTTAACGCGCCATTGATGGGTTTGTGTGAGTCAACGGATCAAAACATTGCGATTCGCTTTTTGGCAGGTTATACCGAGTGGTTTAAAAACGAAATATCGCATTTAGCGGTCAGCTATAACGTTAACGTTATTATGGGCTCCATGCCATTACTAGATGAAGACGACACGCTGTACAATGTCAGTTATCTATGTCGCCGCGACGGTACGGTAGAAGAGCAACGAAAAATCCATATTACCCCTCATGAGCGTAGCGCTTGGGTTATCGAAGGCGGTGATGAGGTCAAAGTATTTGATACGGATGCTGGTCGTATTGGTATCTTGGTCTGTTATGATGTTGAATTCCCTGAGCTTGCCCGCTTGTTGGCGCTCGACGATATGGATATTTTGTTCGTGCCTTTTTGGACAGATACCAAAAACGGCTACTTACGTGTGCGCCACTGTGCTCAAGCGCGAGCCATTGAAAACGAATGTTATGTGATGATTTGTGGATCAGTGGGTAACTTACCGCAAGTTGAGAGCTTAGACATTCAGTACGCGCAGTCGTCTATTTTTTCACCGTCAGATTTTGCATTCCCGCATGACGCGATTATGGCAGAAACGACGGCCAACACTGAGATGGTTTTCTTTTCAGATGTGAATTTAGACAAGCTCACTCACGTCCGTAACGAAGGTTCGGTCCACAATTTGCTTGATCGCCGTGATGACTTATTTAGCTTAAAATGGAAGCGAAAATCCAAAATTCCAGCGAGCAAGTTGAGTGATGAAGAGCGCCGTGAAAACTCTGGTAGCGTACTTTTAGGCGATCCATTACAAAACCGCGCCCAAAAACCTTAATCATCTCGACTAAAATCCTTAATGTATTGAATAATACGGCTGACCATTCAGCCGTATATTTTTATCTATTAAAAACGGCTTATAAAAGCCACCGAGCAAAAAAGCAGCCAATATGACGACTGATATCGACAAGACGATTGAGAAACCTAAAAAGACACCCAAGCAAAAAGCACTGTCACTTATTAAAACTGTGCTGCTCTACGGCTTGGTATTTGCCATTATTTATACTGCTGTTAACTGGTGGCGACAGCCGGTCATGCCAGCCAATCCACAGTTGCAATTGATGGATTATCAAGGGCAGAGTATTGATTTGGCAGCAATGAGTGCGGATAAACCCACGCTGGTCTATTTTTGGGGTACGTGGTGTCCGATATGTAGCGTGACCTCACCGAATATTAATGCGTTGGCTGCAGAAAATAACTATCCAGTTGTTACGGTCGCTATCAAGTCCGGCTCTGACCAAGAGTTACACAGCTACCTTAAGCAAAACAATTATAGTTTTAATACTGTAAACGATAAAGAAGGCGCTATCTTTGATGATTGGCAAGGGCAAGTCACGCCCTCTTATGTCATATTAAAAAATGGCGAGATGAGCCAAGGGCTTACAGGCATTCAACCATTATGGTCATTAAAACTAAGACTGTGGCTGTCGTCAGTTTTTTAGGGCTGAAATTAACTGTAGTCTTAGTCTAGCACCTCACGCAAAAACCCTATAGCAGAGTTCACTGCTATAGGGTTTTTGTCTAAACATTTGAAAAAATTATGACATAAAACGCTGTGCAGCCGGCATCTTTAACATCAAGATCCAATAGATAGCGCCTGCTGGAATTAAGCTTGCATACCAAGAGATACTTGAGAATAGTAGAGCGACTGCAATCCCCACTACCATAGCGATAACAGCTGCCATGTTGACGCCCTTATAGGGACCGTTCTCATCATATAGCTTGTCAAGATCCAGCTTTTGCTTACGTAAGAAATAGTAGTCAACGACTAAGATGGCAAATATAGGACCCAAAAACGCTGAATAAGTTTGAATAAATAAGTTTAATCCTGCAGCAGATTCATCTTTTACCAACTCCCAAGGGAATGTTCCAAAGGCAAGCAACCCAACAATAACTGCAGCGGTTTTATACTTAATTTTGAAGATATCCATTAATGCATAAGCAGGCGGTACAACGTTGTTTAAGATATTGGTAGTGACCTGCGCAAAAGCAATGAAAAGCATCGTAATGATTAATAAAGGTTTGTTATCAACGGCGCTAGAAAATACCTTGATAGGATCAACTTCACCAGTCGCACTGGTCACCATCACACCAATTAGACCCATAAACAATGTTGCAGGTAGGATAGAGTTGGCATAGATGGCTACTTGACGAAAAAGACCAACATCTTCTTTTAGTTCACGCGAATAGTCGGAGACGTTAAGCATCATCGTACTGTAAACGCCTAAAAACAGCATGGTTGCGCCCCAAAATGGCGCTCCCCAAGTCCCTTCTGTATTGATAAGATTGGTTGAAATCACATCACCATATTTATTAATCACACTAATAAACATGTAAATCAGTGAACCAATAATAAAAATTGAGCCAATGTTTTCGAGCCATTTGATACCATGAAAACCCAAAACGGACAGACCAATTTGTAAAAACTGAAAACCAACAAAGAAGACGACTATATTACTGTAGCCAAACAAGGCATCAGATACTAAGTTCAAGGCACCGGCACCAATCCAACTTTGGAAGCCAAACCAGACAATCGCAGGTACAGAGCGCACCAGTGCTGGTATGCGACTACCAGTGAAACCAAAAGATGAACGACTTTGCACCATAAATGGGATACCATATTTATGACCTGCGCGACCGTTAATCATAAGCGCTGCACCAATAACCGTACAACCAATGGCGATTGCTAGCACTACTTGTAATAAGTTAAGGGTACCAACCAAACCTGACCCAACGGTGAAGGTACCAATAGAGACACACCCACCTAACCAAGTAAATAAATAAGACCAAGAGCCCATAATTCGTGTGGTTTGCGGCGCTAGGCTCTCTTCACCAACCCCTTTATGCTCTATTGTTTTTACGCCTGCCGTAGCAACGGCTCCTTGAATATTGTCCATCACCTTCTCCTTCCTTGAGAATGTTGAATATTTATTGGTTAATAGCTGTTTCGTCCATTTCTATTTAATGTTGGATAGGTGCTGCATAGGCGCCAATTTTACTGGTTTTTAGACCACAGCCAACCAATGCCTCAATCATACGAGTAGCCACAGTCACACCATCAATCACAGGCACACCCGTTTCCGCAGTCAGCCATTCTGTTAGGTCTGCCATCCCAGCACAGCCCAAAACCACCGCTTCGCAGTTGTCTTCATGTACTGCACGTAAAATTTCATCACGAACTTTTTCACGGGCACCAGAGCCAGCTTCCTCAAGAGCAAGCACGGGTATGGCAGCAGAGCGTACTTTTCTACAGCGATGAGATAAACCATAACCATGAATCAGATCTTCAATCACGGGTACAGAACGTGGCAAGGTGGTGACCACACTAAAAGAGGTTGAAATCATACTAGCGGCTTTGACCGCCGCTTCACAAATTCCAATAACTGGACCTGAAAACACTTCGCGGCAAGCACCAATACCTGGGTCATCAAAGCAGGCGACGACCACACCATCAATTCCTTCTTGTTCCGCTTGTTGTAAGCGTTTAATCAAACCAGGGACAGAGAGCGCTTCATCATGATGCCCTTGAATAGATGCAGGCGAATCCGTTCCAGAAGCGCCAATAATGGTCGTACCTGCACTGGCTTTTTGACGCGCGCTTTCAACGATTTTATCGGTCATAGAAGTGGTCGAGTTTGGATTCATCACTAGAATTTTCATAGAGCCTCGCTATTCATAGGTTATCGTCATTATTCACAGATCAGCAGCATGTTATATTTGTTAACAATCATTGTTAACTATTATTGTTAACAAAACAATCTATTTTTTTAATATTTGTTGTAGCGATAACAGTCGCACACTATAATTGCGTCTATGAAAATAGAGAAAACCAAACAAACAGTTCCTGTGCTCGATGAAATACCCGAGCAAACTATTATTAACTCCATCACCGCTGCGGTGTCAGAGCAACGCTTGCCCGCTGGAACAAAGCTTGGCGAGCAGATGCTGAGTGACTTGTTTAACTGCAATAGAGCCAATGTGAGGCGAGCACTCTCTACCCTTGCAACAATGCATGTGGTGCAATTACAGCCCAACCGCGGCGCTTTTGTTTCAACTCCGTCACCGAAAGAAGCAGGTGATGTGTTTGAAGCACGGCGCACGATTGAGCGTACACTCGCCCGTAAAGTAATCAAAAATGCCAAGCTGCAAGACATTGCTGACATGCGTGCTACGATAGCTGCCGAAGCTGACGCGCGGGCGCAAGGTGATAAGCCCGCTGAGCTACGCCTATCTCGCACTTTCCATATGCAGTTGGCGATGATTTCAGGCAATACAGTTTTAGAGCGGTTTTTGAGTGAACTTACATTACGTACCACGCTAATCATTGGGCTATATAACAAAGTTGGCTCATCTAACTGCGCTGAAGACGAACATCTTGGCATGGTAAATGCCATTGAAAACAGGGATGAAGAAGGTCTGTTATTGCTGATTAATCAACACTTGAATCACTTAGAATCTAGCCTAGACTTTAAATGCGCAGCAAAACCTTTCTTTAGCTTAGCCGAGCAGCTGACTATCGTGCCTGCTTGAGTATTGGTAATAGAAATGCACTTTTAGCACCCTTTAAAGCCGTTTACATTAAAAAACCTGCCAATCATTTGACTGGCAGGTTTTTTATTTAAAATAATCAGCGGCGATAAAAACTAGCCAACTAAAGCATCCATTTTTCTATACTGATAATCTAGCACTTCTGCTACGGCTTTATACGTCATATAAGCTTGCGTGGTATTTACATCTTAATAAACCCATATTAGTAAGTGTATGTTTCATTTCTTTAAATCGAATTGAATCGGATATGATATGTGATGCAGATTGAAATCAATGAATAAAAACAGTTAAATCAATAACGACCATCAACTACTGAAAGTAGGGATTATCTGACGATAGTGATATGATGCTGTCTTGCACATGAAGACAGCATGGACATTGATTGCTCAATTTATTATCACCTTTATTATCCTAGCAGATATAAAGTAACAACCAATCGCTCGTTAAATGAATTTTGTGACGGTTTTGACGGACATAGAAACGATACTCGGCAGCTCTTCTTACCCCACTCTTTTTGTCATATAATAGCGAGTGTTATCTACTTTCAATCAAATTATTACTTTAGCTTTTGTAGCCAGCTTTACACGCACTTTTTAATTCAATTTACATTTTCATCACCATTCTAAAAGACGCCTTCTATGACTGATAAAAGTACTGATATGCCAAGCCAAGACTATAAAGACACCCTAAACCTTGCAGACACGCCGTTTGCGATGCGTGCAAACCTTGCCAAACGTGAGCCAGATTGGCTAGCAGCTTGGGAAGCAGATGATGTTTATGGTAAAATTCGTGCGGCACGTGCTGGGGCAACCAAATACATTTTGCATGATGGTCCTCCATACGCCAACGGTCAGATTCACTTGGGTCATGCAGTCAATAAAGTACTCAAAGACATTATCGTAAAATCAAAAACTCTATCTGGTTTTGATGCGCCTTATGTGCCCGGTTGGGACTGTCACGGTCTGCCTATCGAGCAAAAAGTCGAAGCCAAACATGGTAAAGTCGGTCAAAAGGTTTCTGCAACCGAATTCCGTGGTCTATGTCGTGAATATGCCAGCACACAGATCGAATTGCAAAAGGCGGATTTTAAGCGTCTGGGTGTGTTTGGTGATTGGGACAATCCTTATCTAACTATGAACTTCCATCAAGAAGCCAATATCGTGCGCGCCCTTGCCAAAATTTATGACAATGGTCACGTAACTCGCGGTATGAAGCCGGTCAACTGGTGCTTGGATTGTAGTTCAGCATTGGCTGAAGCCGAAGTTGAATATCAAGATAAAGTCTCAGACGCCATTTATGTCAGCTTTGATATTGTAGACAGTGACAAAGTTGCGGCATTGGCTGAAATAGACGGCAATATCTCTGCCGTTATCTGGACGACGACGCCTTGGACATTGCCTGCTAACCAAGCTATTGCAGTCCATCCTGAGCATGATTATAGTGTGGTCGCTACGGAAAACGGCAACTTACTACTGGCGACTGATTTGGTTGAGTCGGCGTTAAGTGAATTTAAGCTCGAGAATAAAGGTGTCTTAGCGACCGTATCAGGTCGTGAGCTTGAAGGTCTACATGCTCAGCATCCGCTTATCGAAGCTCGCCAAGTGCCATTAATCTTGGGCGATCACGTAACGACTGACAGTGGTACGGGCTTGGTACACACGGCACCAGGTCACGGTCTTGACGATTATATCGTTGGTCTAAAATATAATTTGCCTGTTGAAAATCCAGTGAGTGGTACGGGCGTTTATTTAGAAAGCGCGGCGGTATTTGCCGGTGAGCACATATATAAAGCCAATCCACAAATCATCTCTGCCCTACACGAAAACGGTCATCTGGTTAGCCATACCAAAATTGAGCACAGCTATCCGCACTGCTGGCGTCATAAATCGCCAATCATTTTCCGTGCCACGCCGCAGTGGTTTATCAGCATGGAAACACAAGGTTTGCGTGAGCGCGCACTTGCTGATATTCCAGCGGTTCAATGGACACCAGCGTGGGGTCAAAACCGTATTGAATCTATGATGACAGGTCGCCCAGATTGGTGCATCTCTCGCCAGCGTACGTGGGGCGTACCGATTACTTTCTTTACCCATAAAGAAACGGGTGAACTACACCCAAATACACTTGAACTGATGGAAACGGCAGCACAAAAAATCAACGAAGGTGGCGTAGAAGCATGGTTTGATGCCAGCTGTGAGGATTTCTTGGGCGCGGAAGCTGCTGATTATGATAAAGCGACTGATACCTTAGACGTTTGGTTTGACTCTGGCACGACACATTTTGCCGTACTTGATCAACGGGACGAGCTGACCAACCCTGCTGATATGTACTTAGAAGGCTCCGACCAACATCGTGGATGGTTCCAGACGTCGTTGCTGACCTCGGAAGCCATGTACGAGCGCCCACCGTTTAAACAAGTTTTAACCCATGGCTTTGTGGTTGATGAAAACGGTCGCAAGATGAGTAAATCACTGGGTAATATCATAACCCCGCAAGAAGAAATCAATAAAACGGGCGCGGATATGTTGCGTTTGTGGATTGCATCAAGCGACTACCGTTATGAGATGAGCGCTGGTAAAACCGTCTTTAAGGGTGCAATCGATATGTATCGCCGCATTCGTAATACCCTACGCTTCTTGCTTGCCAATACTGATGATTTTGATCCTGCTACCAATAGCGTTGATATTAATGAGCTGGTTAGCCTCGATAAATTTATCATTGAGCGTGCGCAAACGGTACAAGCACAAATCATCAGTGCTTATGATGCGATGGACTTCCACCAAGTCACGCAGCATATCACCGCATTCTGCTCGCAAGACTTGGGCAGCTTCTATTTGGATATTATCAAAGACCGTCAATACACCACACAAACTGATGGTCAACCGCGCCGCTCTGCACAAACAGCGATTTACCATATTGCTGAAGCATTGATTCGCTGGATTACACCGATTTTATCCTTTACGGCGCAAGAAGCATGGGAAGTATTGCATGGCACTGATAGCTATGTATTCACTGAAGAATGGTACACCTTCCCAGAGTTTGAGCTGAGCGCTATTAGCAATGATGACTGGCAACGTATCATGCTCGCAAAAGATATGGTTAATAAGCATATCGAAACTGCACGTGGCGAGAAAATCATCAATGCCAATTTATCCGCTGACGTCAGTCTATATGCTGATGGCGCTATGCATGAAAGCCTAGCTAAGCTTGGCGAAGAGCTGCGTTTTGTCCTTATTACCAGTAGCGCAACTTTAAAGCCTTTGAGCGCTGCCCCTGCTAATGTAGCAAACATCGATGAGCAAACAGATAGCAATAATATAACGGCAGATTTAGTTGTCGAAGTGAATGCTGCAGCGGGGACCAAGTGCGTGCGCTGTTGGCATATCCGTGATGACATTGGCACAGATAGCGCACATCCAGAATTATGTGCGCGCTGTGCAACCAACGTCAGCGGTGATGGAGAGGTGCGCCACTATGCCTAACTCAACGCCTAATCCAACAAATTCGCCTGACGATAAGCAGGTGCCTATCGACGTCGACAGTTCACCTAAACCGGCTCATGCCACTACGGGTAGCTCATCGACGCCGAAGAGTCGATTGAACAAGACGCCAAAGATGATCGCTAATGGTCGTCTTGCGCTTAACTGGTATCTGTTGTCACTGGTCGTGATTATCCTTGATCAATGGACAAAATGGTTAGCTGAGACCAATCTGACCTTTCTTGAACCTGTGCCTGTGATTGAGCCGTTTCTAAACTGGACTCTCGCTTACAATTACGGTGCTGCTTTTAGCTTTTTGGCAGATGCAGGCGGTTGGCAAAAGTGGTTTTTTTCAGGGCTGGCGCTATTGATGTCGCTATTCTTGATAGGCTATCTAGCTAAAGCCCCCCGTCAAGCTAAGCTCTTATCACTAGGTTTGGCATTGGTATTAGGCGGTGCCGTGGGCAATTTGATCGATCGCTTATTACATGGTCACGTCATCGATTTTATACATGTGCATTATGCTGATGTTTGGCATTATCCTATTTTTAATATTGCTGATATTGGCATTTCTATCGGTGTATTATTGATTGTCATCGATATGCTGTTTTTGGAAAAAAAGCGTGACGTTTAACGCGTCTTTATAATATTAAAAGTACAATCTATTAACAATAAAAAGCCCTGCTATATCGATTATAGCGGGGCTTTTTATTGTTTAAAAACGCAATAGAGTAGAGTCGCACAAACTACTGCCTTTATTGAGCATTTAAAACCTGTATTATTATTTTACTATAGCCTATCCAGCCCTATATATTAGCCTACCTATTATCACAAGGCTATCTGTATCCTCTACGTTCACCAGCTTATCCGGATAATCTGAATGTAAGCTATGCAATGTACTTCCATCTTTTATGCAGTTGTCATCTATCGCTATTCCCACTTTATCTTTAATATTGATATAAGGTTGCATACTGCTATCTGTCGCATACATTAAACTAAAAGACTGGGGGTCTATACCTTTCTCCTTAAAAAACTGAGGATGAAAGTAACATTCTTCTTCGATTTCTTCACGACAGAAATAGGTTTTATATATCGGTACTTTTATTAAATTGTCGGATGTCTCTTCACCAAAACCTAGACCATTATTTGCCTTTTTAGCGACATCATGTTCATGATCCAACCAGTTGATAGGTTTATTAAAAAATACTTCAATTTTATTTGCTGTCTCATCGCCAATGGCTTTAATAGGATTCTTGCCGATATAGTGACCTAATAACGCATAGTTAATGTTTGTACCTTGAGATAACATCATTCTTGTTATTTTATAATTTTGCATCAGTGTTCTGACGTTTTCACGTCTAACCATCTCTATACTGGTAAATTTTTCAGTCACTTATCTCTCCGATGCTTTCATTCAAAACAGCTATAAACAAATCTGTCTCAAAAAATAAATTTTAATGGATGATTTGATAGAACTAAAGTCACTCCATTAAATAAGATTCTTCTGTAAAAAATCCAAACCGCTACCCGCCAATATAAATAGTAACCCTGCCATGTTAATGATGACAGTCAAATAATACGCAATACGGAATTCAGGCTTTTGTGACTTATGACGCAAGTAGGTTTGTGCGACCATTGCCCCGACCCAGCCACCAAGCGCACTTAAAATATGTAATGTCATCTCAGGTGTTCGCCAGTCGTTATGTTGAGCCGCTGCTTTGTCTTTAGCATATATGGTATAGGTTATCATACCCAATACAGCATACCACCCAACAACTAGCCAGCTAAGCTTATTCATGACCGCCAGTAATATCAGTACACCATAAAATCCAACACCAAGAAACAAGCGTTTCTTCTGCCCCGCTTCAAACTCTGATTGGGCGTTACGTTTGTGATTACGCTGGCGAATTTGCTTATTTTTTTGCGCCATCTTTTGTTGTACAAAGCTCAGCTCTTGCACCTCTTTTGCTTGCAAGCGTCTTTGATTATCATAGCCAACCGTAAAAACAACATCTTCGCCGATAACAGGACGACGTTGTGCTTTAAACGCGCTGACATGAAAAAACACCGACTCGCCCGCTTCGGTTTCAATAAAGCCAAAGCCTTTATCGTCTTGCCATTTTGTGACTCGACCTTGTTGTTTAGTTGCTATCGGTTTTGCCATAATGTTGCGCTCACTTTTAGATTCGCCAAATATATTACACTATTTACGTTACACTATTGGCGCTTACAACTTTTTCTAGATGACTTATCATTTCTTATATTGATGTCCACCTAACTTCCTACTCCAGTAATAGGTAAATTTTCCATGACCGACTCGCAATTTATCACACCAAATGAAGACATCCGCATCACTTTTGGCAGCCTCGTTAAGCTGCATTTTGAAGTATCGCTCGAGAATGGTACTGTAATTGATTCAACCTTTAGCCGTGATACACCCGTTACTTTAACTATAGGTGATGAGAGCTTACTACCTGGCTTTGAGCAAGTGCTGATGAATCTGCGTGCAGGCGATACGCGTACGGCACACCTTGAGCCAGAGCAAGCATTTGGTGAATGGAATCCTGACAACATCCAACGCTTTAGCCCTACTCAGTTTGCGCTTATCGCTGACAATCCTGAGATTGGTATGCTGGTTGAATTTGAGGATAAAGGCAAAAACACTCTACCCGGTACGATTAGCGTCATCACTGATGACGAAGTAGAAGTAGACTTTAACCATCCGCTTGCTGGACAATCTGTGCTGTTTAAAATTAAAATCTTTCAAGTGACGCCACCGGGTGTCACAGGTATCAAGCTCATATAATATAAAAATTGCTTTAGAATAAAATAAAAAAGGAAGAACATATGCAATATCAAACACTGCCGCAACTCAATGAAAAAGTCTCCAAAATCTGCTTGGGAACGATGACGTGGGGACAGCAAAATAGCGAAAGCGATGCACATGAGCAGATGGACCTAGCACTCAGTGAAGGCCTAAATTTTTGGGATACTGCTGAGATGTATCCCTCACCGCCAGACAAAGATAAGCAAGGCGATACTGAGCGCTTTATGGGCACATGGTTCCAAAAGACCAAACAACGCGATAAAGTCGTTCTTGCCAGTAAGATATCGCCAATGGATTTTTTACGTGATGGGCGAACGCGTTTTAATGCCGCGCATATCAGCAGTGCTATTGATGGCAATCTTGAGCGTTTGCAGACCGATTATATTGATATCTACCAACTACACTGGCCTGAACGTCAAACGAACTATTTCAGTCAGCTCGGTTATACCGAAGCAATGGCAGCACAGCCGCTCGATGATTTGACGCCTTTTTTAGAAACCATCCAAGCGTTAAATGACGAGATTAAAAAAGGTCGTATCCGTGCTTATGGATTATCAAACGATACTGCTTGGGGATTGATGCGCTACTTATGGGAAGCGGATAAGAATGGTTTGATCGCACCTATTACGGTGCAAAACCCTTATAGTTTGCTTAACCGCTTATATGAAGTGGCTATGGCAGAGATTGCGCATCGTGAAAATGTGGGTTTACTTGCTTATTCACCACTAGGCTTTGGTGTGCTATCTGGTAAGTATCTCGATGGTAAACGTCCTACTGGCGCGCGCTTGACCATGTATGATCGCTTTGCCCGTTATACTAATGAAGAAGCACTATCAGCCACCGCCCAATATGCCAAAATCGCAGATGATACCGGTTTAGATATGGCGCAGATGGCATTAGCCTTTGTTAACTCACGCTCGTTTGTAACCAGCAATATCATTGGCGCGACCACTATCGAACAGCTGAAATCTAATATTGATAGCATTAACTTAACCTTAGACTCAGATGTACTAGACGCTATCGAAGCGGTACATACTCAACATCCTAATCCGTCACCATAATTTTGCGTGGTCATAGATTGATATTGTTCAGCTTTCAACAATCTGAAGTTCAGGTATTTGCATAGCAAAGAAAAAGGCGCAAGTCGTTAGTATTAACTACTAAGATTTGCGCCTTTTTTATACACGTTTAAATAACCAATTTAAAGCGTATAGAATTAAACTTTCGCTATTTTGGTCAATACACGCGAATGTAATTCAGCTAAGCCTTCTTGCATACGTAATTGTAATAAATCTGTCAGCTGACTTTTGCTCAAACCTTTAGGATCGATTGCTTCTAGTGGTAAGACGTAAGCGGTGACATCTTTACTATCTAAAACCTTTTTCAAACTGTCTTTCATCGTCAGCTTGCCGTAATAAGGCAGTTCTTCACTTAAGGTACCGTCTTTATTGACATACGCAATCACTAGCGGGCGCACAGGCACATCAGCATCTATCGCCGCTTGTAGCAAGGTGCCATGAATACGTTTGATTTTTTTGCCATCTGTGGTGGTCGCTTCAGGGAAAAAGATAACCGAGAAGCCTTTGGTTAAAAAGTTAGCAATTTGCGACGCAACTGAGCCGACATCACCGGAACCACGCTCGATAAATACTGTGCCCGCTGCGTGTGCCAGCTTACCAAAGATAGGCCATTCACCAATCTCGGCTTTGGATAAGAAAAAAGCAGGGCTCACTGTACCGACCACAGGGATGTCCATCCACGATACATGGTTAGAAACCCATAGCCCGTGATGTTGCTCTACGCGCTCAACGGCGATAACCTTGACGCCAAAAGAGCCTGCCATTTTGCGACAAAAAGCTTGAATGTAGCGCGGCAGTGTTTCGCGTGGTGGCTGTTTAAATGCCCCGATACGTTGGGCGGCGCGTAGCCCACCAGCAATTGTGGTGGTCATACCAGCAATCTGTTTGCCGCGCCCCAATTGCTGTTTGATTGAAAAGCCTGTCTTGGGTTGGCTCATCTGTGTCCCTCGTAATTAAAACTTATGATTATATATGGTAAACAAACGCAATGAGTATAACAAAGTTTATGCAGTCAGTGACGACTTGTTCACTGAGTTATGAATAGGTTTTGTGAGTAATTTGCTGCTAATGTCTCTAACTGATTCAGTTTAGAAAGAATATTACGCTGCCAAGATAAAATCCTACTTAATGAACGCTGTAACATAAAATCATCGCTAATTGTGTGAATACGCTTTAATATCAACTGATAAGACCACATATAAATGGTTATCTGAACGCAACTATGATGGTTATCCTATTTAGATAAGCTGGGTAATTTACTCAATATGTTGAATAAAACCCAAATATTTAGAACTCACATTTAGGATAGCCAGCGTTGCGATTTATTTACTTTATGGATAGGTGATACTCTTTGGAATATTTTGAAAGACATACCGGTGGCGAGCGCGCCATCATCGTACATTTAGACATCCGCCAAATTCAAGATCCTGATGATTTAGGTGAATTTGAATTATTGGCAGACTCAGCAGGCGCAGACCGCTTGGCACTCGTCACAGGCTCACGTGCCCGTCCTGATGCCAGATATTTCGTTGGTAGCGGCAAAGCAGAAGAGATAGCAGAATTGGTGCGCGAGCATGATGCGGACATCGTTCTTTTTAACCACAGCTTATCGCCTTCACAAGAGCGTAATATTGAAGCCTTGGTACAATGCCGCGTACTTGATCGCACGGGTCTGATTTTGGACATTTTCGCGCAGCGTGCACGTACTTACGAAGGTAAGCTACAAGTAGAGCTGGCACAGCTTAACCATTTGTCGACACGTTTGGTGCGTGGTTGGACGCATTTGGAACGTCAAAAAGGGGGTATTGGTCTACGTGGACCCGGTGAAACCCAGCTTGAGACGGATCGTCGCTTGCTACAAGTGCGAGTCATGCAGCTCAAAAGTAGAATCGAAAAAGTCAGACAGACGCGTGCGCAAGGTCGAGCTCGCCGTCAAAAATCAGATGTACCGACTATTTCACTTGTGGGTTATACCAATGCTGGTAAGTCTACTTTGTTTAATCGCTTGGTCGATGAAAACATCTATGCAGCCGACAAACTGTTTGCGACACTCGATCCGACGTTACGCCGCTTAGATTGGCAAGGTGTAGGACGTGTGGTACTGGTCGACACAGTAGGTTTTGTCCGTCATCTTCCACATGAATTGGTTGAATCTTTCCATGCGACCTTAGAAGAGACGCTTGAAGCAGACCTATTGCTCCATGTCATCGATTCTTCGAGCGAAGATATGCATGAGCAAATTCAGGCGGTGAAAGACGTACTGGCTGAAATTGATAATGATGTGCCTGTGCTTAATGTCTACAACAAGATTGATTTGACCGATGAGCCTGCACGTATCGGTTATGCTAGCGAAGGTCAACCCAACCGCGTCTATGTTTCTTCTAGAGAAAACTTAGGCATGGAAGAGTTGTCATTGGCCGTGCAGCAATTACTGACTGGCACACTGACTACCTTTGATTTGACCCTACCTTATAGCGCAGGGCAGTTAAAAAATGCCTTGTATGAGCTCGGCGTTATTCAAGAAGAAAGCTATGATGACAGTGGTCATGAGTGCTTAACGATTCGCTTGCCAAGCGATAGACTGAGACAGTTACTTGGTCAAGCCAACTTAGAGCCTCTAGATGTATTGCCATTAGCGCAAGCAACATTGCTGATGCCGATACTTGAAGAGTTTGAGCAGCCTGATGATGTAGAAGAACAAACGATGACGGATGCTGAAGAAAAAGCGTTTGCTGAATTTGAGGCGTTAAATGCTGAAGCTGAGAGAGTAGCGGAAGACTTGCTGATAGAAGATACTCAAACATCCGACTTGCAAAAATAAGTCATTTACTTAAAATACTTTGAATAAAATTAAAAAGGACGCTATTTATTAATAGTGTCCTTTTTAATGCTGAATCAACATAGCGCACAAGAGAAACTCGTATTAGCAACAGCTATATATCGATGTATCGATTTTATTACTTACAGACTATATGGTCACTATTGACCGATACGCTTTATTAGTTGCGACACTCTATATATAATCTTTTATATACTGCACTCGTGATTCTCCTCTCACTCATCTTTTTACTCTTTTATCTATCCCTGACGTGGTCCACTTGCTTATGAAGTCTACCCATTCTTCAAAAATGCCCTTATGGATGGCATTACTACTGACGCTCGCCATTGTTGTTACTGTACGTGAGTCGGCAGTATTTGTCTGTCAGTTGGCGGGTATTGAAAAAGCGGCCAATATCGTCGGCTTACTGACCATGTTTTTTATTCTGATGATTTGGCGATTTATCAAAGGTATTCCAGGCTGGCTTACCCAAGCGAGTAATACTTTACTTGTCGATAGTGGCTTTGCTTTTTTGCCAGTTTCAGCCGGTGCAGGCTTGCTGTTATTTGCTTTAGGAGATGAGCTATGGGGCTTTATGCTTACCATACTGATTAGTACGCTGATACCGATTTGGGGATTTGCCGTGTTATCCAATCGTTGGCTGAACCGTAATAATGATATGAACGGCAACACTACTATTAATGAGCAAAAATGACAGCCTTGAGCGGTATGAATAAAGGAATCTTATGAGTTTTGATAATGTGTTTGTGGCAACCTTTGCGGCGATATTACTGACTTTAGCAGCCCATATAATTGCTCGCATATTGGCACGCAAACTTTCATGGTTACCGATGGTCATTACCGCACTAGTATTGGTCGTTATATTTCTATTCATTTTCCAATGGGATTACAATAATTATTACGCCGTTGCCAAACCCGTTTTTGACCATCTATTAGGTTATGTTACTGTCTTATTGGCAATACCTTTGGCTGCCATGAATTTCAAAGGTTTACCTATCAAGAAACTTGTCTTGATTGTGGCGATGGCAAGTTTGATTGGTGCATTATTACCGATGTCATTAGCCTATCTATTTTCACTCAGTCACGATACGATATTAGCATTTGCCAGTCGTTCAGTGACCACGCCGATTGGTCTAAGTATCGCAGATTTAATCAAAGCACCTCTAGCGATGGCAAACCTGATTATTATCGTTTCAGGTCTCATTGGCGGGACATTAGCGCGTTTCTTATTTATTGGCATTGAAGATGACCGTGCCAAAGGCTTAGCGCTTGGCTTAGTCGCTCATGCGTTTGGCACCGTAGAAGCATGGCAAATCAGTCATACAGCGGGCAGATATGCCGCGTTTGGCTTGGCAGTGAATGGTTTGGTCACTGCTGTCTGGGTACCTATATTTGTCACGGCACTGTCTGCTTAATAGTCCTTTAATATAGCACTGCTATTCTATAGTCAATTCCAAATAAAACAGATACCTTGTATCCCAACGCAGTACTGGTATAAATTTTTCTGGCGTGCTGTGCCTACGCCGACAGAGGCTGCGTAAAATTCATCCCAGTCCTGCTGTATCGCTTTAATACTGAATTCACTATAGTACGGCTGCGAATATTTAGATGCATCGTGTATTTCAATGCTTTTTGGCCAATATTAGTGATAATAGCCCTCCTCTATTTTGCCTTCACTGTAAATGGTCTGTGGCTACTTCTGACCTCGCACTTAATAAGGTACACTGCAATACCATATTGATTTTATTAAAAATTTTTACAATTTAAATGTTTGTTTGGCCAGCTTGTCAGGGCAATCAGATGTAGTAAAAAGTTATTATATGTTATAGTAAGCAACTATTATTTTTTGTATCTATTGCAATTGGTTTTGTTAACCGTGGTTCTGCGTTGTAGCACTTAAGCTTAGTGACTATGAAATATTGCAGACAGGATAACCGCTTTATTGCGCAAACCAATGCGTCCATAAGCAAGGCAATTTGCTACTACTCGATAAAAAGTGATAACCCTATGATAAATGTTGCACCTTTCATAACCCGCTGCTTGTCTCCCGTTTTACTCACCGCCGTTGCCCTATCTAGCCTACCTATCGCTGCTCAAGCAGGCAATATGTATATCTATAAAGACAAAGGCGGACAAGTACTTCTCACCAACGTCAATCCCAGTGGTAATTTTGATAAATTTACTAAAAAAGTAAAAGTCACTTATTATAAAGATTCTAGTCTATATGATGGTGGTAGTAGCAGTAATAGCAATGACTATGGGAACAGCTCTGCAAGCAGCAGCGGTACTCGTAACTCTTATGATAGCTATATTCTGGCTTCAGCGCAGCGCCACGGTGTCGATCCAGGACTTATGAAAGCCATGATGCATACTGAATCAGCCTTTAATCCCAATGCTCGCTCACCAGTCGGTGCGCAGGGTCTGATGCAGCTAATGCCAGCTACAGCACGTCGATTTAAAGTGAGTAACCCTTGGAATCCTGCTGATAATATTGAAGGTTCTGCCAAATATATCGCTTGGCTGATGCGCCGCTTTAACAACAACGTCGAGTTTGCGGTCGCGGGTTATAATGCAGGTGAAGGTAACGTCGATAAATATAATGGCATTCCACCGTTTAAAGAAACGCGTAACTATGTCAAAAGTGTGATGAGCCGCTATCATAGCCTGTATAAAAACGACTCAGGGCTATCTGGTAATACGATGAATGCTAATAATAGCAATACTGCCAATACCAGTAATGGCAGTGGCATGCAAAACGTTAGTTATGGCACGAGTAGCAACAGTAATAGCGCAAGCTATGCCAACTCTGCTTATTTGGCATTGCGTTAATCCAAAATAAAAATCACAGACATAAAAAACCCGTTAAATAAATAACGGGCTTTTTTATGCTCGATTGCTTCTTATATCAAACAATCTATAAGTACTGAGCAAAAACAAACTCAGTACTTACTGCATTTTAAAACTTACTTGTTAGCTAATGCTTGAGTTGCAGCAACTTCAGCAGCGAAATCTTCTTGCTTCTTCTCAATGCCTTCACCGACTTCTAGACGTTTGAAGCCAAGTACTTTTACGCCTTCAGCTTTTAGTACGTCACCAACTTTTTTCTCATTGTCCATAACGTATGGCTGACGTAATAAAGTAACTTCTTCTAGGTACTTACGTAGGCCACCTTCGATCATTTTTTCAACGATGTTGTCAGGCTTGCCAGACTCACGTGCTTTTGCTTCAATGATGTCTTTTTCGCGTGCTAATAAATCAGCAGCGACGTCTTCATCAGCAACAGCAACAGGGTTGAATGCAGCGATGTGCATAGCAAGGTTTTTGCCAGTTTCTGCACTGCCACCTTCATAAGATACCACTACGCCGATACGTAGACCATGGCGGTATGCAGCAATGTTAGCGCCTTCAAGTACTTCAACACGGCGGATTTGGATATTCTCACCGATTTTTTGTACTAGAGATACACGTGCTTCTTCAACTGTTTGACCATTGCCATATGGCAATTCAGCAATAGCAGCTACGTCAGTCACATTGTTTTCTAATGCAAGGTTCGCTACTGTTTCTGCAAATGCAGCGAAGTTTTCATCTTTTGCAACGAAGTCAGTTTGGCAGTTCACTTCTAACAAGAATGCTTTGCTGTCGCCTTGAGCGATGATGATAGCGCCGTCAGCTGCGATGTTACCCGCTTTTTTAGCCGCTTTTGCTTGACCAGATTTACGTAGGTTATCAATGGCAGTTTCGACATCACCGTTTGATTCTTCTAACGCTTTTTTACATTCCATCATGCCAAGACCAGTACGGTCACGCAATTCTTTTACCATTTTGGCAGATACTTTTACTTCTGACATAAGAGTTACCTTTTATTATGTAGGTGAGCATTATTATATATGGGAGTGCACAATATCTAAACGCACTTGAATTCTGTATAGTGGCTTAACAACGCCACTTTAACAAATCCGCTTTAACAATAAGGCATGACGAGTAATACTACATCATGCCTATTGTTTGTCTTTATGCTGTCTATACTATAAGTCATGTTATATGACTACCAATAGACAAACTATCAAGGCAGCCTTACAACATCAAACCATATCACTCAGCGATTTATTCTGCTGGAGTAGCAGCTTCTTCAGTTTGAGCATCAGCCGCTTCTTCAGTAGCAGGTGCTTCTTGCTCAGCTTTACCACCAGCTTGAGTTTGTGCGTATTCTTTACCGGCGATGATTGCATCAGCCATAGAAGTTACGTACAAAGTCACAGCACGGATAGCATCATCGTTTGCTGGGATGATGTAATCAACGTTATCAGGGTTAGAGTTAGTATCAACGATACCGATAACTGGGATACCTAGGTTTTTAGCTTCTTTAATAGCGATTGCTTCATGATCTACGTCTACAACGAAGATTGCGTCAGGTAGACCGCCCATGTCTTTGATACCGCCCAATGAACGCTCAAGTTTTTCCATATCGCGAGTACGCTCTAACGCTTCACGCTTAGTAAGCTTAGCGAAAGTACCGTCTTCAGCTTGTTTTTCTAGCTCTTTTAGACGATTGATTGACTGGCGTAGTGTTTTCCAGTTAGTCAACATACCACCTAACCAGCGATGGTCAACGTATGGCATGCCAGCACGTGCTGCTTGCTCAGCGATAACGCCGCTAGCTGCGCGTTTAGTACCAACAAATAATACTTTGTTTTTCTTAGCAGCTAAGCCGTTAACGTAAGTCAATGCTTCGTTAAACGCTTTTACAGTGTGCTCAAGGTTAATGATGTGAATCTTGTTACGGGCACCAAAAATATATGGACCCATTTTTGGATTCCAAAAACGTGTTTGGTGACCAAAGTGAGCGCCGGCTTGTAATAAGTCGCGCATTTCGATTTTGGTTGGATTCTTTGTAGCCATGTTAAATGTCCTGTTGGTTGGGTTATGCCTCCACATCACAAAAACTGCCTATCTAGCGACACGCATCTGCTATGAGTTAGGTATATCAATGAAGTACCTAGCCATGAAGCAAATTAATCAAGTCGCCAAACACCCAGCAATTCTTTGCCATGATGTGTGTGTCATTGGTTGATGGGTTGGTTAAAGAACTGAGCTACGATTTGAACGTACAGAATACTATATGATAAAAAATAGCTGGGCTGTATTTTATCATATAACGCTTAGCGACTGCTAGCGCTATTATAAGGTTTAAGTGGATGATAATGCATAAAAAAACGACGGTGAGACGTCGTTTTTTTAATCAATTTGGAATAAGATTAAGCGATACTGATACCGATGACTGCTTTATAGCCTCGCCACGTAAATGGCGTGACATAGCTTTGGCGGTCTTTTGGTAGATAAGGAATACTGGGTATACCTTCAATAATCTTGGGCGGTGAGATAATAAAATCGGCACCAAACTCGGTACGAGCGTTGCCAGAGATGGTATTTGCCATCTCACCCAACAAGTCTTTCATCATCGTCATAGAGGAGTCAGGCTCGCCCATCACTTTGATAACTTCACGCAACATATTGCTTGGAGCACTGACATAGACACAGCCTTCAAGCGGTCCAGATATTTTAATCATGCCACTATAATCATAACCAACAGCATTTTTATTACTGTTTAGGTAAGGCGTATCAATGACCACTGCCTCAGCATCAATCTGCGCAAAAAATGCACTGATTGAACTTAAAAAGACGCCTAACTTTTCTACATTAACCATAATTGTTCATCGTCCATAGTTATCATCACGGGGTTGTGTATTCAATCTTGCAAACAAACCACAATCTCTCCGATTTGACTGCGCCAACTCACTGGAATGATAAAAGAACGGCCACTTTTAGGCAAAATGATACTTTGCGGCGAGCCTTTAAAGACAAACGGGACAGAGATATGAAATTCTGGACCAAACTCGTGACGGGCATTACCCGAAACCGTATTGGCAACCTCGCCTGCTAAATCGACTAGATTGTCCTCACCTTTATCTATCTCGCCCATACTGTCTAGAATACTGCTCAATAACGCTGTGGTCGCCGTAAAATAAACCACCCCTTTTTGCACCCCTGATATACCGATGACGCCCGTATAATCATGGACTTTTGGCTGTTGGTTTTCTAACAAGTAAGGCGTATCGACCACCAACTCATCATTACCAAACTGAGTAAAATAGTTGGTAATGATACTCACAAAAATTTGTAAATTTTGCTCTTTCATAATGTGTGTTCTTTAATAAGGTATTTATTAAAATTATTGGACAATATTAGTCTTGTACCAACTCATACAAAGACTCTACCAGCTCTTCTTCTGAAAAAGGCTTGCACAAGAACCCACTCGCGCCCAATGATAACGCTTCAATGCCAGTAGATTTGTCAGACAAGGCTGAGACCACCAAGATACGAACGTCAGGGTCGATAGCAATAATTTTTTCAATACATTCAAGACCGTCCATTTGCGGCATGGTCAAATCCATGGTCACCACATCTGGACGATGGATATTGAACTTTTCAAGCGCTTGAACCCCGCTGGTTGCCGTAGCAACCAACATGAATTGACCCGAGTCATAAGCGCGCTGAATACGGTTTCGAATAATATTTGAATCATCGACGATCATTAATTTATACATAGATTTTTTATTGTCCTTAATTACGCAGCAGGCAAGGTAATGACAAAACGGGTCATTTTTCCAAGCTCAGTATTTACATTCAGCTTACCGTTGTGCTCTTTGACCAACGCCTTGATAACGTCTAAGCCCACACCGCGACCGCCATCTTCATCGGCATGTTCTTTGGTCGAGAAACCAGAAGCAAACAAGGTTTTGAGCAGATCACCATGAGTCATCTGACTTGCCTCTTCTTGCGTGAAACGACCATCAGCAATCAGCTTATGACGAATGCCTTCATAATCAATACCTTGACCGTCATCTTGCAGTGCGATGATTAAGTTTTGACTGTCACGTTGCATTTCTAAGTCGATACTACCGATGGCAGACTTGCCCGCTGACTGACGCGCTTCAGGTGATTCGATACCATGTACCACTGCATTACGTAGCAACTGAATACTGATTTCTTTGATCGGTTGTTTGAGGCGTTCAGGGATGTTTATATGTGCTAAATTATGACCGTTAAGCTGTATTTTCTTGCCTTGTCTAACAGCAATGTCTTTAGCAAAATCTTGGTAATAAGAGAGATGCTCGTCATCTGACTCATCGCTCAAATCGATTTCATTACCGCCATCGACATTTATGTTAGTGGTAGCAACGTCTGCTACTTGAGATTGGACAACACTTGGTTGTGGTGCAGTCTTTACTGGCATTACAGGTTTTGCATTATTGTTAGCTTTTGGCGCTGCCTGATTGATACGTTCACCTAGCGTTTCAATGGTATTCGATAGGCTCAATAAGTCATCTAAATGCACGGCGAGCGGTAAGAAGTTATTACCCGACAGCTTGCCTTGATTTTGCAGCGCATCAAGCTTATCTTCAGCGTCTGACGCGATTTTGGTAAAGCTATGCAGTTTAAGCGCAGATGCCTCACCTTTTAGACTATGCATTTCACGATAAATCGCTTTTAGCTTACCCTCAAGCTCAAATTGCGAGCTACCAGGATTTTTCAAGATATTGTTCATCTTATCGATGTGAGCTTTGGTATTACTAATAAACTCATTAATAATTTTTGGATTCACGTTTAAGATGGTCGTCAACATCTCAATCTGCATATCATTTTGCGAGCGTTCTTTTTCTAGGCGCTGCTCTAAATATACTGCATCTGAGACGTCATTGACGTTGACCAAAATACGGGCAATGTCTTTATCTTCATAGACGCGTGAAAACTTAAAGTCTAAGAAGCGACTGGTGGTACTCTCTTCTCCAGACGCATTGTGTAGCATGACTTTATGCAAAGGATTCAAAGAATCAACCAGCTTTTCTTTGACACGTGGGTTGTATAACTGCTCGATAAACTGACGGGTGGTTCTCAAATCTTTGTCTGAGATACGGCCACGCAGTACATCGGCAAAGTTTTCTCCTGCCAACCTATCCTCACCAATAATGCCGTTAAGCGCGCGAGAATGCTGCTGACCAATATTCAAATCCTTATCCAACAAGAACAGGCCGGTATTAACCGTTTCCATAATTTCTTGCGTTTCACGACGAGCGGCCAACGCTTCAGCATCTGTATCACGCAGACGACGTACAAAGAAAAATACGAAGATTAGGAAGTAAGCAAAAATAGCTGCAACACCCAATACCTGAATGAGTCGGATAGTACTTGCTTGGCGTTCAGCATTGATAAACACTTCATCGGTGAGCTGGTCTAACGAATCGTTAATTAGTAGACTCGATGTTTTTGCCTGTTCAACCGCTTGAATCAATTCATCAGATGAATCGACCATGATGTTGTCAGCGTCTTTAAGGTAAGTCTGAATCTTAGGCTCTAAAAGTAACCACTGCTCATTCGCCGCAGCGACTTTGGTTTGAGAGTTATTATTAATCTTCGGTAAGTCATAGCTTTTACCATCGACATCGGTAATTTCACCACCCTGTTCAATGGCAGTGATAGAGCTAGTAATAAGCGCTGTATTTTGCTCCAAACGTTCTAATACTCGTTGTATATGCGGCGAGTTGGTGTCTTCACCGTAACTGCTATCCAAGTCAAATAAGTCTTTAATTACCGCTTGGGCGCTATTAGCAACTTGGTTGGTTTTATCAATCAAAACTGTATTTCTTTCAAGCAAGCTTGAGGTATAAAAAGTAAACGCTAGCAAGGCGCCAATCAAAGATAAAAATAGTGCAATCGAAATAATCAGACTGCGATAGCGCTTATTATCGACATTGTGTGTGGTTGCCATCTTTATAGTCCCTTAGCTCGATTGCTGATTATTTGAAGTACTTTTGGTCGCAGGCTCAGTCGCACCCAGCCATTTCTCTTCAATCTCTTTAAATGTGCCTTTTGCTTTTAGCTTGGTAATGCCTTCATTTACACTCTTGATCAGCTTGGTATTTTCTTTTGCCATCAACACGACTTGCTGTGCTGAAGGCGCATCCGCTGCTTCATAAGGGACAATCTTAACTTTATGTTCTGGATAACCTTTTATAATGTATTGCAAAACTGGCATATCATATAAGAACACATCAGTATTACCTTGAACTAAGTCCTGATAAGCCAAAAATGCAGTAGATCTTGAAACCAGCTCAACTGAGCTGCCCATCTCTTTTAGAGTGTCTTCTTCTTTAGAACCCTCTAAAGTACCTGTTTTTAGACCTTTGATATCATTTAAATCTTTGATATCAAACTTTCCTTCCAAATACATAATAGTAGCTGGATTGAAAAAGTAAGGCGTTGATAGACCATATCTAATTGCACGATCATCTTTATAAGAAATACCAGAAATAGCTAAATCACGCTTTCCCGATTCCACACTATCGAACATATCCTGCCATGACTCTTTGTAGAATTCGACTTTAAAGCCTTGCTCTTCCCCAATGGCTCTAATCGAATCGACATCAGTGCCTTGCATGTTGCCATAATCATCTTGAAATGAGAAAGGCGGTAAATCACCAGTCATTGCCACCTTTAATGTCGGTGCTGTAGCAGGAAGTTTACTGACAAAATTGTCTTTATGTTCCGTTACTGTTGCGCCAGCTGCATTAGCGTTGTCTTGGGTAGAAGAATTTCCACACCCAAATAAGCCTACACTCAATATAATCGGTAATGCTCGATATAATAGTTTCATCTCTTATCCTTAAGCCTCAATTTTATTCAAAATAATCAATTTTAAAAACAATTCTGTAAGTTTAAGAAAGATATAAAAAACACTTAATTACAGAAAATTACCTTAGATAATAATTGAGCAACTCAGTCATTGCAATCACTTTGTTTTATCAAGGCAAACAATTGTTTATATATAACCAGAAATGTATATACAATATATAAAGCAGGTTCAAGATTTTTACCTATCAAGCTAAGCGTACTGAGGCTTGTACCAAAAATAGATATTATTAACAATGAATAAAAAAAGCATAAAAAAAAGCATTCAGACGATGAATACGTACTGAATACTTTTTTACTGATGAATATTAATAAATAGAATTTGTCAGTTAATTAATCTGCATTATCTAAATCCAAATTACGATCTATCTGCCAAATTAAATAGCAACCAAGACTCATCAGTGCAAACATCGCGATACCGATTTTCAGTACTGGATTGACAGGGAATAAGTTTAATAACAATCCACCAAAGATACCTACTGAGAACATAAGCGAGCCTTGTAGCGCACTGGCCATACCAGCACGGCGCTTTTGAAAAGCAAGCGCAATCGCTGAAGCGTTGGGCTGTGTCAAACCTAGACCTGAGATACAAAAGAAAATACAGACTAAGACTAATGGCAACCAAGCATCGGTGCCAAATACGATACCAAGGGTAAATAGAGCCCCCGCTGAGATGACCTGCATCATCGCACCAAAACGTAAAATACTCAAAATACGGAAGCGATTGGTCAGCCATTGGTTAAGCTGCGTCAATGCCACAAAGCCTGCGGCATTCATACCAAAGAGCCAGCCAAAATGTGTGGCTGACATACCATAGGTATCCATGATAAGTTCAGAGGCTGAGCTGATATAAACGAACATTGCGCCCATCAATAACCCGCCGCCAATCGCCGGATAGCTAAAGGTGGGATCTCTAAGCAAATCCCAATATTGACTGAGTATCTCTTTGGCAGGACGCACAGTGCGGTTTTCTTCGCTAAGGGTCTCAAAAAAGAAAAATTTGGTCAGTAATAAATTTAACGTGCCAAAAGCCGCCAAAAACCAAAAGATAGAATGCCAGCTAAAATACTGCAAAAATACTGCGCCAAGTGATGGTGCTAGTATCGGCGCTAAGCCCATTACCAAAATCATGATAGAAAACGCTTTTGCTGTTTGCTTAGCGGTTAGACGGTCTCGAATCGCAGCACGGGTAACCACTGCTCCTACGCAAGCACCGAGCGCTTGCAAGGTACGACCAGCGAACAACACATATTCATTGTTGGTGGTTGCACAAATAATAGAGGCAATCACATATAAGACCATGCCTATATATAAAGGCTTGACACGGCCAACGCGGTCACTAAAGGGACCATAAAACAATTGACCAAATACCAATCCGACAAAGTAAGCAGGTACGGAGTTTGCCATAAAGGCTGTCGACACACCAAAGTCATCTGCCATCGATGGTAACGCTGGCAGATACATATCAATAGATAAAGGTCCTACCGCAACGATAAGACCCAGAATCATAATCCATGCGACAGGTAAGTCGGCAGAGCGCACGCGGTCAGCAGCAAGCGGTTTATTAGGAAGGGGGGATTTTGGAGCAGACATAGTTAAACCATTTGATCTAGTGATTGTTATTTTATTTTTATCGACGAACCGCTACGCAAGCAGACAGTCTTATATCGCACTGTCTGCCTATATTTCAATAGAGGTATCACGTTAATAAAACAAACTTTAATCAATAAAACAATGGTTCGTTTGAAATAAGATGAAGTCATTTAAAACAATAAGCTATCTAAACTGTATTAACGGAACTGGCGCTTGCCAAATACAGTACTGGCTTGCTTCGCTTTTCTAAGGGCAAGTTTACGATTGCGCCCGAACATCATCTTTAATTGCCAGACTTTTTCTATATATAAAGTAGTCGCAGATTGTTCAAACATGGCATTGATAACGCGTTTACTTGCCAGCACAGCATCTGGTGACCGTTCAGCAAATTCAGCGGCAAGTTGCTGCGCTTGCTCAAGTGGCGTCTCACTGCAATGACTGACCAATCCTAGCTCTTTGCCCTGCTCTGCACTAACGATACGGGCTGTCATTGCCAGCTCTTTTAGGATATCAGCGCGTACCACGCCAAAACCAGATTGCGTCAAGCCCATATCTGGTACTAGTCCCCATTTAGCTTCCATAATAGCCAATTTACAATCAGGATGGCTGATACGAATATCACATGCCAGCGCCAGCTGTAAGCCTGCACCTATGCAATATCCTTCAAGTACGGCAATGACAGGTACTGGGACATCACGCCATACTAAGCACACGCGCTGAAATGAGCTTTGCCAAGGTTTGATCAGCTCCCATAGCGCAAAAACTTGGTTTTTGGGGTGATTTAAGTCGCCCAAGTCAATCCCTGCGCAGAAGGTTCCTTCAGCGCCATTTAAAATCACCGCACGTATTGTTTTGTCTTTACTGATGCGACCGGCTACCGCAATCAACTCTTCGACCACTTTAAAGCTCATGGCATTTTTTTTCTCAGGTCGATTGATTGTCACGGTTAAAATATCATCAGTCGCGCTAACTTGTAGTGTTTCATACTGGTAGGTGGCGATAGTGTGCATAATCATCCTTAATAATTGAAATAATAGCTTATATATAGACTGATATTAACAGCCTTGCCTATCTCCTACCTTATCAATAACTGACTGCCACGATATCGTTACCTCTTAGCATCATAAAAATTTTCCTTAAATCATTTTCCAAGTCATATCGTTTTCACTTAGACGATGGTAATTAAGCTGCGGATAAGCAGACAAATCCAGCGTTTGCAAATTATTCAAAGCGGTTAATAAAGCCTCATAGTAAGGCTCTAACATTGCAAACTGTGCAGGCGTGGTATGCTGGATATTTAATAAACACTTATCTTCTAAATCTTGGCTGGCTTGGCGCAGTTGTGGCACGCCCGTATAACGACTGCCGCCCAATATCCGATGAGCGATTTGCGCGAGCATACTGCGATTGTGTGCCTCCCACGCTTGCGTCAATGCTTGTTTTTCCTCATTAATGGTATCAAGCATCATAATGATTAGCTTTGCAGCAAGATCTGGCTTATTGGCTGATCGCGTCAATGCATCTTGCCAATCTAGAATATCCAAGGTATTAAATACAGAAGCATTTAAGTTATTGTCGTTTTGCAGATACACAGTACTGACTGATAGTTCATCTTTATTATCATCGAGCGTTTGAATAGAACGCGTACCAAATGCCGCCTGCCCTTGTTCTTGAAAACGCAGGTTTTCATAGCGTGGCTGCGTTTCGCGCAGGTTTTCACGCCGATAGTCTTCACGTGGTTGACTGTCACGCAGGTAGTCATCACGGATTTTTTTCAGTGACAGAGGTCGCTTTACTCTTTTCTCATTGCTCATCTTGGTAGGTTTATAACTCTGAACCTGCTCGCTTCGAATCATTTGATAGGTAGGCGGCGCTGCATTTTTAGGCGCAGATGAGGAAGGTTGCAGCATCATATTTGGTACATCAGAATTTTGAGCGTCAATGGTTTTTGACTCTAATAGTTGTAAGTCACCTGCTATGCCAAGACCTTGTGGATGCTCATCATTTTCTGCCGTTAATGGTGATGACGAGGCATTACGTCCAAGCCATTTTTGTAATACTTGTAGCAGCTGCGGCTGGCTAATAGGCTTACCAACATAATCATTGATACCACTAGCGACTAATTTATCCCGCTCGTCTGCTAGCCCATGTGCAGTCAGTGCAATAATAGGAATATGACTATCTGCTGCTTCAATCTTACGGATTTGTCGCGCCGCCTCATGCCCTGACATACGTGGCATTTGAATATCCATAAAGATAAGATCGATCCTATCTTTAGGTTGTGCGTTACCCTTTTCTTCTGTCGTTACGTCTTCGATATGTAACGTGCTAACCGCTGATTTACTGACATCATCTCGCGTGACCGCTTTTGAGATTTGAGTTTTTTTCGACAGGCTTTGTTTTTCAGTTTTGGTAGCTTTGATATTTTTCGCTTGCTGTTTACTGATTAGCTCTATCGCATCAAATCCGTTACTGGCCGTAATAACATGAATACCAAGCTCGCTCAGCAGCGCATCAAGCACCAGTAAGTTTGGCAAATGATCGTCAACTGCCAATACGGTAACGCCTTTCCAACGTGGTTCTGCCATACCAGTAGGTACACTACGCTTTTGCGTATCTAGCATCGCATATAACTGTCTCTTGTCTAATGGCTCATACAAGATATTGGCATGGTAACGATTGAGTAGTGCTTGATCAGCGGCAACTTGATAACCAAAGACGGCCAGTTTACCTTGATAATGTAAACGGATTTGCTTAAGCAGCGCCATCATATCGTCTTGGGTATCAT
This sequence comes from Psychrobacter sp. D2, assembly GCF_013608135.1. Classification (NCBI taxonomy): domain Bacteria; kingdom Pseudomonadati; phylum Pseudomonadota; class Gammaproteobacteria; order Moraxellales; family Moraxellaceae; genus Psychrobacter; species Psychrobacter sp. D2. The sequence goes on along the minus strand of NZ_JACDXZ010000001.1, from coordinate 572,341 downwards.
CATCAACGATGACCCAGTCCCAATAATTACCACGCTCTTTTAACGATTCAAGCAAACCTGGCAAAGAATTGGCTTGGGTTAGCTTAATAGGCAAATGATGCAGACTAGCTTTCAGTACTTGTATAGACGCGGTATGATTAATCCAAATAAGAACGTTAAATTCATCAGTCGCACTTGCCAATGGTGCCAATACAGGCAGCTCAATGGTTTGTCCTGTCGCTGCCTCTACCACATCAACATGGGCTGGCATACGAAACCAAAACGTCGCGCCTTGATTGGAAATATTCTCTTGCATATTGTCATAAAAACCAATATCGCCGCCCATCAGCCGTGTTAATTGCTTAGAGATGACCAGTCCCAGTCCTGTACCACCATACTGACGCGTGATGGATGGGTCTCCTTGACTAAAGCTTTGAAAGAGCATTTTTTGATCAGACAGCGAGATGCCTTTACCACTGTCTTGCACGCTAATCATCAAATAATTGTCTTGATAGTCATCTAAGCTGACGCGCACCACCACGTCACCGCTATCAGTAAATTTAATCGCATTACCAACGATATTGGTTAGTACTTGTTTGAGGCGCAGCGCATCACCATTGATACGCATTGGCACATCGTTGTAAAACAGTACCGCCATGCGCAGACCTTTTTCTGCAGACACTGGCGACAGCATATCGACCACATCATAGATAGTGTCATAAAGATCAAACTCATGGCGATCTAGTACCAACTTGCCCGCTTCGATTTTAGAGAAATCAAGCACATCATTGACCAATGCCAATAAGTGGGCGGACGATTTACGGATGGTTTGTACATACAAGTCTTGTTCAGGATTGAGCTCACCGTGACGCGCGAGCAAATTAATAAAACCATCAATACTATTGAGCGGCGTACGCAGCTCATGACTGATATTGGCTAAAAACGCTGATTTGGCTTGGCTGGTTGAGATTGCCGCATCACGCGCATTACGAATAGAGATGTTTTGCATCTCCATTTCATCAAAAGCAAGACGCAAATCATCTTCGGTCTGCTCCGCATGTTCTTTCAGCTCTTGAAAACTGACATATAAACGGCGTAATGTTCTCACCAAGTCTTGTTGTAATAGATTTAGTTCACCATTCGACTCAACGGGGATAGGCTGATAAAGATTATCGACGTGAGTACGTTGTAATTGCAGCCGCAGCTCATAAATCGGCGCAATCCAACGTTTTGAATAAATGTTTAAACTTAGTAGTAGAATTAATAACGTAAATAAACCGGTAATCACCAATGCCATAGCGATACGATAGCGCGCAATATAAAGCGGCTCACTATCCATATCGACTAATAACCACAGTGTTTGACCCTCAAATTCACCTAATATACTGCCGTAAGCGGTACCGATAGGAGTGGATTTTTGCGCTAAAAAACGCTCTGATGGATCGATTGCAGGCCACACCTCTTCCGTACCATAGCCAACTGTCGCAAGTATGTCGTTGCTCTGATTGACAATAGCGATACGCTGAACATGTTGCTCTGCCCGCATACGTCTGAGTTTATCTTGGATGCCTTCTAACTTTGCAATCGCAGCTTGCGAGACTTTATTATTGTCATTAGCGTTTTCATTATTATTTTCTGAAGTCTGTATCTTGGCAGCATCTTGCTCTAACAGCTCAGGTATTATCTCTGCAATCGTAGGTGAATAGCGGATAAGCACTGCCTCAGCCAACACTGCTTGCTCTGAATTACTGGCACGCATGGTTTCATAAAACACCAAGATACCGCCCACTGCTGCGAGTAAACAGATGGGCAAAAATACCAATATGACCAGCTGACCATAAGCACTACTGGTATCAAAACGTTTTTTGTAAGCCATACTGGGCACCATCTCCACTACTGTTTTTGTTACTAGCATTTTACAATGCTTTTACTGACCGCTTAGGTATCATCTATTAACGACTATATAGCTTATGATTATCTTAACAGGATTCCATTAGCCGCTGTTAGACAATCATCGATAAAGCTATCTGCTTTAAGCGCCATCAAAAACAAGATGATACAATGTCGCAAATTTTTATTTTCCATAATAAATACCTGACAGTCACGATGTATTGACTTATTATTGACGCATTTATAAAAACATGGTTATTTAACACTTTAATACCATAATCTTATCAAATAATAAAAACGCTGCTGTTACCTCAAAGTATTGCCGAATATATAGCACTTTACTATAGCGTTAAACTACTTTAAAAATAGATACTATTAAGGATACTTTATGTCCGCTACAGCTCAGTCAAACGCCAATTTCATTACTCAAATTACTGACCTTGCTGATTGCGTCGGTCAAACGCCGTTAGTCAAATTGCAGCGCTTACCTGAACAAGAGCAGATTGACAATGGTGCTATCATGCTAGCCAAGCTTGAAGGTAATAATCCTGCTGGTTCTGTCAAAGACCGCCCTGCTTTTAATATGATTTATCAAGCGGAGCTGCGCGGTGATATTAAGCCAGGTGACATGTTGATTGAGGCAACCAGTGGCAATACTGGTATTGCATTAGCCATGGTAGCGGCGATGCGTGGCTATCCGATTACCTTGTTTATGCCAAGCAACTCAACCCAAGAGCGTAAAGACGCCATGACGGCTTATGGTGCGACGCTGATTGAGGTAGAAGAAGGGATAGAAGCCGCGCGCGACATAGCGCTACAAATGCAAACAGACGGTAAAGGTATTGTCTTAGATCAGTTTAATAACCCTGATAATAAACAGGCGCATTATCTGACTACAGGTCCTGAGCTGTGGGCGCAAACAGACGGTAAAATTACCCATTTTATCAGCTCTATGGGTACCACTGGCACCATTACCGGCGTGGCACAATATTTAAAAGAGCAAAACCCTGATATACAAATCATCGGTTTACAGCCTGATGAGGATGCAGCTATCGCTGGTATCCGCCGCTGGCCTGCCGCTTATATGCCAGGGATTTTTGATGCCGACTTAGTCGATGAGATTATGGATATCGATCAGCGCGTCGCTGAGGTTTATATGCGTAAGCTTGCTAAAACCGAAGGGATTTTTGCGGGCGTCTCATCAGGTGCAGCAGCATGGGCAGCCACACAAGTTGCTAAGGCAAATCCTGATGCCGTCATTGCCTTTATCGTCTGTGACCGTGGTGATCGTTATTTATCGACCGGCTTATACAATGTTGATGATAGTGTTGATGCCAGCTTAGATAACGTGAACTAAGATAAACTGTATACAATGCATTTAATATAGCTTTATCAGCCTATAATCAGGTAGAAACCTCTATGTCACAAGCTTTTTCGTCTGACCCTATTTTGGTCTTTGATATTGAAACGGTTGCAGATACCGATGCTGCCCGCCGTATCTATCCGCAATTGGCTAAGCTCAATGATGCTGACACGCTCAGTGCGTTGACTGCCATCCGCATACAAGAAGCCGGGCATGATTTCATGCGTTTGCCATTACAGCGCATTGTCTGTATCTCTGCTCTATATATTAAGGATGGTACTTTTTCATTATTTTCCCTTACTGCAGACAAATTTAGCGAAGAAGAGATTCTTGCCAAGTTTTTTCGCGCCTTTAATGATATTGCAAAACTGCCTAAACTGATCAGCTGGAATGGTTCAGGTTTTGATATTCCTGTACTTATATATCGTGCCATGCAATATGATTTGGCAGCGCCTTGGTTGTTTGAAGAAGGTGAGCGTATCAAAAACATGCGTTTTGACAACTATGTCAATCGCTTCCATACGCGCCATATTGACTTGATGGATCGATTTAGCCAATACGGTGCCAGTCGCCGCGAGGCGATGGATGTCGTTGCTAGTCTATATGGCTTGCCCGGTAAGACAGATGTTGATGGTAGTATGGTCGGCGAACTTGTCAGCAATAATGACTGGCAAACGCTGTCAATATATTGTGAATCTGATGTGATGAATACTTGGCTGATATATCTGCGCTGGCTGCGTTTGACCGGTCAGCTATCTTTGCCAGATTTTGCCATTTGGCAGCAGCAAAGCCGTGATTATCTAACAAAATTTACCCAAGTAGATGGCACGCCACGCCATCAGGCGTTTTTGAATGACTGGCTTATCAGCTAGCAATTTTAGCCAGTTGATATATTGATGAACGATACATGTAAGCGGTGATTATAGTTTTATAATCACCGCTTTTTTACTTTGTGAGCGCCTAATACCTTAGTCGCTTTATATGTTAAAATTGCTATTATTTTTAACACCTTCATTTTATAGGCAGGTTTATGCAACCCACCGATTCAAAGACGCTTACCAACGTAGATGCAACCGAACAGGCAAATGAGACGCAAACCATTACGATTCCGCCTAATAAGAAAAAATCTAAGCCATCATCAAAGACGCGTCGTCGTCTAAAAGATGCTGAGCCACTCCCCTTTACTATCGACGGCTTATCGCATGATGGGCGCGGCGTTGCGGTATACGGTAATGGATTTGGTGAAGCTGACGGTCATATCACTGACAAGCATGGCAAAAAAATCTTTGTCAGCTTTGCCCTGCCAGGTGAAAGTGCGTTGGTCAAGATTACTAATAGCCGCACGAGCTTTGAAGAAGGCGATGCGGTGAGCATCACTGCCAATCCAAATCCTGAGCGCGTGGTACCACCCTGCCCGCATTTTGGTGTTTGCGGTGGCTGTAATTTGCAGCATTGGCAGCCAGATGCACAAATTACATTTAAGCAATCTGTCCTTGCTGAGATGTTGGTTCATCAAGCCAATGTGGCACCTGATCACTGGCTTGAGCCAGTAGTCGGTGATCGCCTTGGCTATCGTACCAAAGCCCGACTGGGCGTACGTTATGTGGTCAAAAAAGAAACTGCTTTGGTCGGCTTTCGCGAGCGTTCTAGTAATTTCTTAGCAGAGTTAAATGAGTGTCATATCTTAGATCCGCGTATTGGCTTTGAGATTGAAAACTTAAAAACCCTTATTAGTACTTTAGATAGCCGTGACAAGATTGCTCAGCTTGAGTTGGCAATGGGCGAGCATTTACCAGAGCTGCCTGATGGCGATCAGCCAGTCGCGCTAATTGTGCGTAATCTTGAACCGTTATCAGATGGCGATATAGATAAGCTAAAAGTATTTTTTGCAGCACGTAATTGGCAACTGTATCTACAATCAAAGGGTGCGGATAGTATCCAACGTATTGCCTTGAGGGATACAGATGATTTAAGCGAGCAGTTTGGACGTTTGTATTATCAATTACCAGAGTATGATTTGACGTTTGAATTTATTCCCACCGATTTTACCCAAGTTAATCTGTCGGTGAATCGTCAGATGACCAAGCTTGCTTGTGACTTGCTTGATTTAAAAGCAGGTGAACGCGTTCTAGATTTATTCAGCGGTTTAGGCAATTTCAGCCTGCCTCTCGCGCGCTTGGTTGGTGAAACCGGCTCGGTCGTTGGTGTTGAAGGCAGTGAAGCTATGACTGCACGCGCCGCTGATAACGCGCGCCGTAATGGCATTAATAACACTGAGTTTTATAGCCAAGATTTGACGCATGACTGTACAGACAAACCGTGGGCTAACCAAGGGTTTGATGCGCTGCTTATCGATCCACCGCGTTCTGGCGCGTGGGAGATTATGCAATATTTGCCTAAGTTTAACGCCGAGCGGATTGTCTATGTCTCCTGTAACCCTGCTACACTTGCTCGCGATACCAAAGCATTGCTTGAACAAGGTTATCGTTTGACTCACGCTGGCGTCATGGATATGTTTTGTCATACTGGTCACGTTGAGTCCATCGCGCGCTTTGAAAAAATATCTGCTTAAACCGTATGTAATGGCAGAGTGTAGTATTAACCTATGATTTTTAGAGGCGTTAATCGCTGCAATTTAAGAATGATATCTGCGTTACTCGCATATGCGGCTAACGCTATCATTACAGAGCCTTGCTTGATTTGTCATCGCAACATGCGATAATAATAGTCACTGTTTTTATTATTTATAAAACATAGTGAGTCTAAGCGCTCATAATTCTATGCAAGATCCCTATAATTGATTTTATAGCTGCTAAAAAATGGATTTTTTAGCGGCTGTATTGATTTATAACTGACCATTTATCGATAGCAAGCTCATGTTTAGCTCTAGCATTGTAGATGCCGTTATTATCAAGTCAAAATAGCTAAGAGGAGTGGGCAATGGTAAAAATTCGTGAAGGATTACCGCTGGTAGATGGACAAACCACGCAAGCCGACAGTGCAACTTTGGCAGCGCAACTGGTCGCGAGTCAACGCTCGCACCAGTCTGCCAATAGCTATGCTCAAATCCCATTAGATATCAAGTATCAACTTGCCACTCATAAACTCCATACTACCTTTGATCGCTCTGTTAATTACGCCTACTACAGTCATGACTCAAATCTTGAAAATGACTATTTAAGGGATAAAATTCTTGATGAATCCGAGGCGTTTTCACAGCAAGAGCTTGAAGCGTTAGATTTAAATCAAATCAATATTGATGTACCTACTTGGCTTGATAATGTTGCAAAGCGTATTGGGCAAGATTCAGTACCCAATCTTAGCGCTGCCTGTGCATTCGTCCGTAATCACATGAATACCAGTGAATCGGAGCGTTCGGGCGCCTACGTGACTGGTATCGGCATGACTGATATCTTAACTTACCTTTATCAAGATGAAGATGCCCTTGTCGCTGCCATGCTCTATCGCAGTGCGCGCAAATCCATTATTAGTCTTAGCGAAATCGAAAAAAAGTTTGGCATCGATATCTCAACCTTGGTTAAAGATACCTTAGCGATGGGACAACTGTCTGAGATTATCGAAAGCAATAAGCGCTTAGAGGATCACTTCGTAAATAATCAGCGGGATCAATTATCAAATATTTATAGCATGCTGATCTCAGTGACAAACGATGTCCGAGTAGTACTGATTAAACTTGCTGAACGCACTTTTGCTATGCGCGAGCTGACCTTTTCCAATGAAGTTCGGCAAGCTCGCGTGGCGCGTGAAGTCATGACTATTTATGCGCCATTGGCACATCGCTTGGGCATTGCCCAGCTGAAATGGGAGCTTGAAGATTTAGCCTTTCGCTATCTTGCCCCTGATCGTTATAAAGAAATTGCCAAACTATTATCAGAAAAGCGTAGCGAGCGTGAGTCTTATATCCAGCGCGTACAAGATAGACTGAACGAGTCTTTAGCAGAATCTGGTATTGAGGGCGAAGTTTCAGGACGCGTGAAGCATATTTATTCTATTTATCGAAAAATGAAGCTTAAAGGATTGTCTTTTGATCAGCTGTACGATATCCGTGCGCTGCGAGTATTGGTGACCACTCCTTCAGACTGCTACCACGTGCTAGGATTGGTACATGGGTTATGGCGTTATATTCCTGAGCAATTTGACGATTATATTACCAATCCAAAATCTAACGGTTATCGCTCACTCCATACTGCGGTCATCGCTGAAAACAAATCGCTTGAAGTACAGATTCGTACTCAAGAGATGCATTTTGAAGCTGAGCTTGGCATGTGTGCCCATGTCAACTACAAAGAAGGGCTCAAAAACAAAAAGGACAATTACCTTAATCAGCGAATCAGCTCTTTACGTCAACTGCTGTCTATCAATAATCAGCCGCGCTCATCTTTATCAACCGGTGATGAATTAGAGGAAGTTGAATATGATGACGAAGAGCAATTGGTTGATTTTGATGAACTCGAACGTATTTACATATTTAGTCGTGATGGCGATATTACGGAGTTGCCAAAAGGTGCGACTGTGCTGGATTTTGCCTATTATGTTCATACGCAGGTCGGTAACCGTGCTCAAGCAGCGCGTGTCAATCAGCGTTATGTGCCGCTAACCTATCAGCTCAAAACGGGCGAGCAAGTTGAGATTATTACCAAATCTTCACGTGAGCCCAATCGCGACTGGCTAGTGGCTTCACTAGGCTATATTCATACCAATCGTGCCCGCTCAAAACTGCGTCAATGGTTTAACAAACAAGATCGCGATAAGAATATCGAAATCGGGCGTCAGATGCTCAGTAAAGAGCTTGAACGTCTATCGGTACATCCGAACAGCATCGATTTAAACGATTATACGCAACATTTTAATGTCAACAATACCGACGATATTGTGGTTGGTTTGGTGACGGGTGAAATTGGTCTAAATCAGCTTACCAGTCATATCTCTCGTCAACTGCATCTAGAGCCTGAAAGATCTGAAGAAGATTTTGCCCCTATTATTGATAAAAGAGATTCAGGTAAGCTTGATGCTTACAAAATCCAAATCGATGGCTTGGATAACATTGAAGTTGGCTTGGCAGGCTGCTGTCACCCTGTGCACGGTGAGCCTATCGCGGGCTACATTACTTTATCGCGCGGTGTCAGTGTCCACAATCGTGGTTGCCCTGAATATCTGCGCCTGATTGAACGTGATCCTGAACGCGAAATCAAGGCAGCTTGGAAGATTAAATCTGGTCGCTATCAGCCAGTTGATATTCATATAGAAGCCTATGATAGGCGGGGTTTACTACGCGATTTAACCCAAATCATTGATAAAGAAAACGTCAATATTCGTCAAGTTCAAACTCTGAGCAATGATGATAATATTGCCTTTTTAAAGTTTCATATTGAAGTGTCAGGGCTAGCACATTTATCCAAGTTACTTGCTAAGCTTGAACAGCAGCACGGTATCTTACATGCTCGCCGCGCTGTTGCCTGATAATACATTTAATTCTTAATAGAGATTTTATAAAATATTATGCCTGAGTTACCAGAAGTAGAAACGACAAAAACCAGTCTGACGCCTTTATTAGGACAAAAAGTCACCAACGTACAAGTTTTTCAACCAAAGCTGCGTTGGTCGGTACCTGATAATTTAGCAGATTTGATTGATTATACATTGGACAGCGTTGAGCGACGGGCAAAGTATTTAATCCTCAATTTTATACCGCTAGCTGATGATACTGTCTCATCTTCTGTTGAACCTAGGAATTTACAGCCGAGACAGCTTCTGGTTCATCTTGGCATGTCAGGTAGCTTGCAACAACACAGTCACGCAAGCGATAAGCGCAAACATGACCATTTGGTTATAAGTTTTATCGGCGCTGACGATACTCAAACTCAGCTACATTATTACGACCCCAGACGCTTTGGCTCTATCTTATGGCTTGAGGATTACGGAGATAAGCTACTAAACCATTTAGGACCTGAGCCTTTATCAGATGCGTTCACAGCAGAATATTTGTATTATCTTATCCAACGTAGCGAACAGTCCATCCAGACTCAAAGCAGCAAATCGTTTAAAAAGCAGCCTATCAAACGAGCCATCAAGTCAGTCATTATGGAGCAGCAAGCTGTGGTCGGCGTTGGTAATATCTATGCCACTGAGAGCTTATACCTCTCAGGCATCCATCCTGCTACTCCAGCGAATAAGATATCATATGACCAAATAGTAATTTTAGTCGCCCATATCAAAACGATTTTACAGAAAGCTATCAAGCTAGGTGGTTCAACACTACGTGATTTTACGGTTGCTGATGGTCAAACAGGTTATTTCCAGCAAACCTTGAATGTCTATGGTAGACAAGGTGAAACTTGTCCGCACTGTGATTCAGTTTTAGAGAATATCAAGCTCAATGGACGTGCCAGTGTCTACTGCCCTGTTTGTCAGCCAATTAATTAGATCTGGATTTTCCCATATTAATTTTTTTATCCAATATTCACTTAAATAGACCAGTCCGCCACTCTTTAACTACTTGTCATTAAAATAGAGCAATTAATAAACATATCCTTATATACTGCGCATTTTTGTTGCTTATTGATCCACATATTGCTTTAATAGTGCTTGCACTTACATAAATAATGCAAACCATTTATTTACCTGTAATATATAGGCTATTTCTCGTTGCCGCGATATCTCTATTTCTGTGGAGAAATAGCAACAGCCATTTATCATTCTATTTATGAGTTTTAGGATATCATTATGACTGCTCAAGCTAACACCAAACGCACCGCAAAGTATAAGCTATTAACTGTATTGATAAGTGCCAGCTTAGCTTTTGCAAGTATGCAACCTGCTTTGGCAGCGATAGAAATTGATGAAACAGATTTTGGTCCCTCTTATGAGACTATGGCTGTAGATACCGTTGTCGGCAAGCCATTACAGTTGATAGCAGCTGTAGCAGGTACAGCCGCTTACATCGTCAGTTTGCCCTTCTCTTTGATTGGCGGTAATGCTGACCAAGCACAGCAGAAGCTCTTTGTTGAACCATGGAATGCAATGAGTCGCTGCTTAGGCTGTACGGTTGCTGAAGACAACTATTACAAATCGCAAATCGTTGATAATAACGTTGTGCGTATCGTCGTTGATCAACCATCAGAAATTATTATTAATACCAATGACTATGTTGTCGTTAGACCCTAAACATAACTACTATTGAGTAGTTATAAAAAATCCAATAAAAAGAGGCTAACATGACGTTAGCCTTTTTTATTTTTTAATCTGACGGTCAGTAAAATATATTTACTTATTAATATTGCCAAGCTTAGCGCTAATTTCACGAAGCAATTGCACTTCTTCTGACGGCTCTTCTATTGCTTCTTCTATTGCTTCTTCTACCTCATCTGCACGGCGCAATCTGTTGACCATTTTTACCATCATAAAAATAATAAACGCCAAGATTAGAAAGTTAATCAGTACGGTAATGAAACTACCATAAGCCAATACAGGAATGCCAGCAGCTTTGAGGGCATCATTGGTTCGTGCCACACCTTCTGGCACATCGCCCAATATCAAAAACATATTCTTGAAATTAATTTCGCCGCCGACGATAAAAGCAACAATGGGCATGATCACGTCCTCTACTAAAGACTTTGTGATCGTAGCGAATGCTCCACCGATGATCACACCGACGGCCAGATCCATCACATTACCTTTTAAAGCAAATTCTTTAAACTCAGATACCATACTCATGATTTATCTCCTCAAAAATCTTATTGACCATAAGATAAGCGTATAAATGATGCATCCAACTTGGGATTTTAATAATAACCGTAATATTACTTGTTTTTTTAGTAAGTGATATCCAACTATTGTCTTTTTATTCTATGTAAAATGCAACACAAAAAAAAGCAGCATGGAATAGTTGATATATCACTATTCTATGCTGCTCACTAGATATCTTTAATGCGGAACCAAATAATGGATAACTACTATTTATTGTTCAATATTACGCACCTTTCTTACGACCATAACGTTTACGCTCACTTTCAGTCAAGTAGCGTTTACGAATACGTATCGCTTTTGGCGTTACTTCTACCAATTCATCATCTTGGATAAATTCAAGTGCTTGCTCAAGCGTAAACTTAACCGCTGGAGTCAGTGTCAATGCTTCATCAGTACCACTAGCACGAACGTTAGTTAACTGCTTACCAGTCGTCGGGTTCACTGCCATGTCATCATTACGTGAGTTAAGACCAATAATCATACCTTCGTAAACTTCAAGCTGTGGCTCAGCAAATAATTTACCGCGTTTTTGTAGGTTAAATAAAGCAAAACCTAAGCAAACACCTTTCGCCATAGAAACCAAGACACCGTTTGAGCGAGCACCAACCTCACCAACTTTTTGTGGACCATAATGTGAAAAGCTTGAAGTCATGATACCTGTACCTGAAGTCAGGGTTAAGAACTCAGAGCGAAAACCAATCAAACCACGGGCAGGCATTGTCGCTTCGATACGCATACGACCTTTACCATCAAGCTCCATATTGGTCATCTCGCCTTTACGCAAGCCAACCTGCTCCATGATAGGACCTTGATGCGCATCTTCGATATCGAAGACAACGTTTTCATACGGCTCTTGTAGCTTACCATCAACTTCTTTGACGATAACTTCTGGACCTGAAACGCCCATCTCGAAACCTTCACGGCGCATGTTTTCGATCAATACAGATAAATGCAGCTCACCACGACCTGATACTTTAAATTTATCAGGAGATTCTGTATCTTCGACACGTAATGCTACGTTATGAATCAATTCACGCTCAAGACGCTCGCGAATATTACGTGAGGTGACAAACTTACCATCACGACCAGCAAACGGTGAGTTGTTTACTTGAAAGTTCATTGAAACGGTAGGTTCATCAACTGTTAATGCTGGTAATGCTTCGACAGCACTAGGATCACAAATCGTATCTGAGATATTAAGCGAATCAATACCAGTAATACAAACGATGTCACCAGCTTGTGCATCTTCAACATCAATACGGTCAAGACCATGATAACCCATAATTTTCAAAATACGGCCATTACGGGTATTGCCATTTTTATCAATGACAGTTACTTGTGTATTGGTTTTTACTTTACCGCGCTGAATACGACCAATACCGATAACACCAACGAAACTATTGTAGTCAAGACTTGAGATTTGCATACGGAATGGTGCATCTGCATCAACCTGTGGAGCCTGTACAACATCAACGATAGTTTTGAACAGTGGCGTCATGTCATCAGCTAAATCATCAGCTTCTAGACCAGCAATACCATTCAATGCTGAGGCATAAACAACTGGGAAATCAAGCTGCTCATCAGTCGCACCTAGGTTATCGAACAAATCAAAAATTTGATCCATTACCCAATCAGGACGTGAACCAGGACGGTCAATTTTGTTGATAACAACAATAGGCTTTAGACCTTGCTCGAACGCTTTTTGCGTTACGAAACGAGTTTGTGGCATTGGACCATCAACAGCATCAACCACTAGAAGTACGCAGTCAACCATAGACATTACACGTTCAACTTCACCACCGAAATCGGCGTGACCAGGGGTATCCACAATATTAATACGATATTCAGTACCGTCAGTGTTATCTGTCCAACGAATGGCTGTATTTTTCGCCAAAATAGTAATACCACGTTCTTGCTCAATATCACCTGAATCCATTGCACGCTCAGCAATATTTGCACGGTCGCCAAAAGTACCAGACTGATGTAATAGCTTATCAACCAAAGTTGTTTTACCGTGATCAACGTGGGCAATAATTGCAATGTTACGCAGGTGTTTGATATCGTTCGCCATATAAAATGCTCGTTTCGTCTTAAAAAAATGCAGTAGCAGTAAGCACCGCTGGATAAACTTTTGCCATTAACCAGATAAGTAGTATTACGCTATGATCAAATAACCATACAATAGGTACAGCTAGATAATTAATAGAAGTAAAACATAGACTTATGGTGATGAATCCATCGTACAGATAGCTATGCTAATGTACACTTTGTCAATTTACAAAGTGTTTGGGTGGCTAGTATAGCATTATTAAATCATAAATTTATGTAATAACTTACTTTTCTCGATACATAAATAAAAAAAAGCCACCCATTGGATGACTTTTTTTGTAACTAATTAGCTCATTACATAATTAGTAGCTATTACTTATTGAACAACCATATCTTTAGTTTGTTCAACAGTCATTGTTTTGTCACCAGTGATGATGGCATAAACACGACGGTTCATAGCACGACCTTCTTCAGTGTTGTTGTCAGCGATTGGTTGGTCATAACCATAACCAACGGTTGATAGACGGTTTGGAGCAATACCAAATTCGTTAGTCAACATAGATTTCACAGCAACAGCACGGGCTTCAGACAGACGTTGGTTATAACGTGCTGATGGACCAGTTTTAGAAGCATGACCTTCAACACGAGCGGTAGAGTTAGGATACTCGCGCATCTTCTCTGCTACTTTAGCGATTTCAGGTTTGTACTGAGTTTTGATAGCTGATTTATCGTTATCAAAGAATACACGCAGTTCCATTTTCAATTCATCAGTAATATCTACTGGTACTGGGCAACCGCGCTCATCTACAACGACATTCATTGGAGTGCCTGGGCATGCATCGATACTATCAGGTACGCCATCGCCGTCTGAATCAAGATCAGATTCAACAACAACGATTGGTGGAGTCTGAACGTTAGGCTCTTGCATCGGTGGTACAGCTACTGCAGGTGCTAAATGACCACCAAGTACCACTTCTAGACCGGCCAAAGCCATGCCTTCCCACCAGTTTTCGTCAAAGTTATGAATCGCACGAGCTTCACCACGTAGGCTCAAAGCGTCGTTAATACGGTACATAGCACCTAGACCTAGGTTACCAATAGTATCTTTAGAACCAGTAACGAAGTTACCAGCAGCATCTTCAATTTCAATTTTAGAACGACCAGCACCAACTAATACATATGGCTTTAATGCACTATCAGTATAACCAGTAAACTGTTCAGTACCAATCAAGAAGTTACCAGTAATCATTTCTTGTTCAGCGTCATAAGGACCAGTCAATAATGGATTGTCACTTGCACCATCAGTATTTGAAACGCCATACTCTACTTGAAATTGAGTAGAAGGAGTAAGCTCAATACCTAATGCTGCACCAGTATATAAGCCGTTTTCTTTATAGATTCCGCCCATAGTAGCAGCTTGTTCTTCATCAGCACCTTCAGTGTAATGATAACCAAGTAGTAATGGGCTAATAGTTACGCCAGCGTTAGCTGCTAGTGGGGCTGCTGTGATGGCAAACAAAGCCAAAGCAATTTTATTTAATTTCATGAAACTTCCTCCAAAGGATAATTTTAGTAGTGCATTAAGCAAAACTATTGCTCAAAAACAAACATCATTTACGAACTTAAAATTACAAAGCAAAACCAATTAAGACGTAGCTTAGCGATTATCAATTCAGTTTACAACTTTTTTCGTAAACCAGCTACACATTATTACACGATAATGTCATAACTAAAACACATTAGCCCGCTTAACTTACTGAGAGCTAACACACTTTACACTCTTTATCTTTTGTATGTTAGGTCGCAATAGATGATGAAACGATTCCTACCTATTGTTGCAACTCATTTTAATACAAGTAGTTAATTTTCTCTATTATTAAAAGCATCTATTCACGAATTGAAACATTCTTTGACAGTAGACATATATTTGGTTTATATTTACAATTGTAGAAACAAACAATATTCTACTTATTCCATTTAATAGCTTTCTTTGCTATTCACTATATTAGTAATGCAACTTGATAAAACAAATGATGACACGAACAATAGATTTAAAAACTCAATAAACATTTAAAACCATCTTAGCTATCCCTTTCATACAGGTAGCAGTCCATTATGGCTATATCCTATAGAATACTTTCAATATGCTCGAAGGATTTTAGACGGCATAATGAGCATGGGTTTAATTTAGTAGAATTAATCGTAACCATTGCTATCTTAGCTATTATATTAATGATTGCCACACCTTATATTTTGACTCAGTTGGCAAGTATGGAAGCCAGACGTATTGCAAGCCAAATAGACACCACCTTGACTTTGGCAAAAGCTGAGAGTCATATTAGAAGACAAGATTTACTGGTTTGCTTATCTAATGGGGGTGGTCTTTGCCATAGAGACAGCTTTCAAAAGTTATTATTATTCTCGGATAAAAATAATAATAACAATTTTGATGTTGGTATTGATGATTTGTTAGAAGACCAAGCGCTGAACCCAAAATACAGTACTTTGTATTTACGTGTCGGTAATAACCGTCACTACACTAAATTTTGGGGCAATAGTGGCAGTCCTCGTGGGCATTTCGGCCATATTAAATACTGTCCAACCTCAACCTATAATCACACCATGTACCAAATCTCTTTTAATCAGACAGGAGGCATTACTTACAAACCTAACGAAAACCATCCGACCGGATGTGGTACATAATGAAATAGCAATATAAGCTAAAAATAAACTGTCGTAGCTATCGGTGCATCGCTGTTTTCATCATAATAACCGCCTGCTCTATCCCCACAAATAGCGCATCCGCTATCAAAGCATGACCAATATTTAGCTCATATATACCGTCAATTTGGACAATCGCATGAACATTGTCACGTGTTAGACCGTGACCAGCATTGACCAACAGCTTACTATCAACTCGTTTAGCGGTAACCACTGCATTTTTAATACGTTCAAGCTCTACATTTACCCTATCTGTGTTACCTGCCAGACCTGCTTCAGCATAAGAACCTGTGTGTAATTCGATTGCGTCAGCGCTACAATTAACTGCTGCCTCGATCTGCTTATCTTCTGGATCGATAAACAAAGAGACTTTGATACCTGCTGCTTGTAACTGACTGACATAATCTGTCAATGAGGCTAGCTGCCCTGCCACATCAAGCCCCCCTTCTGTAGTCAGTTCAGCACGTTTTTCCGGCACTAGGCATACCCAATATGGTTTGACTTGACAGGCTATGTCTAGCATCTCAGTCGTTGCTGCCATCTCTAGATTCATTCTTGTAGTCAGCTGCCCTGCCATCTCATATACATCGGCATCTTGAATATGACGGCGATCTTCACGCAAATGAATAGTGATACCGTCAGCACCTGCTTTCTCACATAAAAGTGCTGCAGCTAGTGGGCTTGGATATCCCACACCGCGTGCTTGACGTAAGGTTGCCACATGGTCAACGTTGACACCTAAGAGTGGTTTTTTTGAAGTATTTTGTGGATTTTGCTCTAATGTAGTCGGCAAAATCTGCGCTGTATCCGTCATAAAAAATCCTTTTATTAATAGTTAGATCATTTACTAAAAATAGCTTATTGATGATAAGTAGTTGTGAACATATTCTATTGTTAAATACGCTTTATAGTTGATAACGCTGTTGCTGGTGCCAAAGTAGACGACTTTGTAGCGGTTGATAATCAAGCATATGATCAATCAACTGCCGATGTAAACGCGACCATGCGTTCAGAGTACTAACGGACAACCCTTGCTCTACCATTATCAAAATATCATTCCCTTTAAAAACCGCATGACCAACCATACTTTCGCCATCTTCTGTATGCAAAGTCGGCACTAAGCCCATATCGGGTAAGAATCGATAAACCTGGTCAGGCTCAATAGGGTTTTCAAGGCTGTCTTGATGTAACGTCAGTGAAAATCCCAACTCATTAAATAGATAGCTCTCAAACTGGCGCAAGCACAGACGTAGCTCGTCAGCGGTTAGGGGTTTTTTGAGCGCATCTAGGCTATTTTGATAATGCTGCCATAATATGGGCATAGGATCTTCAGTAGGTAATAGTCGCCACAATATCTCGTTCAAATACAAGGCTGCATATTGATGCTGACCTGTAATGCTTTCTTGATGTCGTATATCTACATTTGCGGCATTATCATCTTGGACAGCTTGTGTATGGACTGAACTAAAAGAGACTATATTGATTTGACTGAATGTTTTGAGATCACGTTTGCCAGTAGCAAAGAGTTGTAAAGGCATAAATAGTGGCGCGCCTTTTTTACCAATACCATGTATCACCCCGTGTTGCTGAGAAAATAAATAATATAAGGCGCGCTTTTCTTGATAAGGGCGCTGATGTAATAAATAACCGATTAATGCTTCGTTACGCATGATTATTA
Source organism: Psychrobacter sp. D2 (assembly GCF_013608135.1). NCBI lineage: Bacteria > Pseudomonadati > Pseudomonadota > Gammaproteobacteria > Moraxellales > Moraxellaceae > Psychrobacter > Psychrobacter sp. D2. The sequence continues at coordinate 554,894 of NZ_JACDXZ010000001.1, read as the reverse complement.
CCTCAGCTATAGTTCACTCAATATAAAAGAGAGTCGCTATTAATATTTTTAATAGCCTAAACTGGTTAAGGCTCGCTCGTCATCCGACCAACCGCGCTTAACTTTTACCCACAGCGTTAACATGATTTTTTTATCAAACAGCTGCTCCATATCTTTACGAGCATCCATACCGACTTGTTTGATACGTTGTCCTTTGTCACCAATCACAATCGCTTTTTGCCCGCTACGTTCAACATAAATAGTGGCATCGATAAAGGTACAGGCTTTACGTGGACGACCGGTTTTTGGGTCAGTATGAGCCGCTTCATCTTTAAAGCCGTCAATTTGTACCGTTAAATCGTACGGTACTTCATCACCAGCACTACGCATGATTTTTTCACGAATAATTTCACTGGCTAAAAAACGTTCTGAGCGATCGGTGATTTGTTCTGTATCATAAATTGGCGCAGCGACTGGTAAATGTGATGCGATCACTTCTTGCAGACGATCTAAGTTTTGATTCTTTAATGCAGAAACGGGGACAATATCAGCAAAATCAAAGCTGTCGTTAAAGGTTTCCATTAACGGTAAAACGCTGCCTTTATCTTTTAAGGTATCCGCTTTATTAATCACTAAAACCACATTTAAATTGGTATCGCCAAGCTTTTGTAGAACCAGTAAATCATCGTCACGCCATTGATCAGAATCAACAACAAACAATACTAAGTCAACATCTACCAATGCAGAGACGGCCGCTTTATTCATGCGTTCATTGATAGCACGTACTTCGTTGCGATGAATACCGGGGGTATCAACAAATACTGCCTGCATCTCATCATTAGACAAAATACCGTGGATACGATGACGCGTCGTTTGTGGTTTACGTGAAGTGATGGACAGCTTTTGACCCAATAAATGGTTCATCAGCGTTGATTTACCGACATTTGGACGACCAACAATGGCGACGTAGCCGGTTTTGAAACCTTCAGCAGCAAGCGCACCATTATTTGGTGAAAAGAAATCTTCGATTGCTGAATCATTATCTACTGCATTGCTTTCTGTTTCGTTGATTCCTACTTCACTCATGTCTACTGTATTGTTTGTACTTAAATTTAGGTCAGTATTTTCGGTCATATTTGTGGCATTATCTTCATTATTTAATGGCAAGTCAGTATGATTGCTCATAGGGTAATCCTGTGGAGGTTATCGTCAGTTAAACTGCTGTATGCGCATATGACATAAATAGCAGCACTGTTATCAAGTTAAGAATATTTGATGTTGCAATACTAATTCGTTAAAGAATGAGCATTTTTAAAATATAGAAATGATAGTCTTGAAGGCATTAATATCAAGTCAGCAATATAAAACCAGAGTAATATTACAAAAGCCATTAGCTTCGTTTTTTAGCCACACTTGGCAGCTTATGAAGTTGGTTAATCATCAATTCAGCCGCTTTTTGCTCAGCAATACGGCGGCTTTCACCGGATTCGGTAATATCAGGACAGTTAAGAATGTTTACCTGACAGCGTACCACAAATATTTGATGCGGGGCATTACCGCGTGTTTCCATCAACTCATAATGTGGTAAGTCAAATTGCTTCGACTGCAACCATTCTTGTAGACGGCTCTTGGCATCTTTTAGGGCTTTTTGATCATTGACATTATCAATCAAATCACCGTACCAAGACAATACACATTCTCGTGTGATATTCATATCTTGACTGTCTAGATAAATAGCACCAATCAAGGATTCGACGGCGTCCGCCAATATAGAAGCACGATTGCGTCCGCCACCTTTACGCTCACCCACACCCAATATTAGCTGATTAGACAGCTCTAGATTTTGAGCGATAATGACCAAGGATTCTTGCCTCACGAGCGTCGCTCGCATACGGGTCAGACGACCTTCATTTTGGGTTGGATAACGATGATATAGCGCTTCACCGACTATCATACCTAGTAATGCATCACCCAAAAACTCTAAGCGTTCATAGTTCTTTTTACTATCAAACGAGCGATGCGTGAGTGCCAGCTTAGGTAGACTTAAATCATTAAACACATAACCCAACTTGCGCGTTAATACTGCTAAGCGTTGAATAAATTCTGAGCTAATAACAAGCGTGTCATCAGACAGGCTATTTTTTGGTGGGTTAGGAACCGCCTGAGGATACTGCGAAGTTGGTTTCATGCGTGGCTTATGATTATCCCTTTTGTTGTACTATTTAAAGTCATTAAATAGTAACGTTTAAAAATATTAAATACAAAAAACCAGCTCATAAAGAACTGTTTTCTAGAGTACTGGCTTGTTAGATCGTTGCTGCTCGTATTTTAGAAAATCCGATTACTCTGCTATTGTAGGATCGATATCGCCTTCAAAGCGATTCACAATATCAATATTTCCAAAGAGCGTATTGGTTTTTTCATATTTTTTATAGATAGTCAACTGACCTGTTTTTTTATCTTTAAAGGTAAATACATCCTCTGCTTTGGTATCGTAATCAGCATTGATAGACAACTGCTTATCAACACGCTCGACGAACTGCTTGGCAGTCTCTTTCTTATTATTAGACTCTTGAAGCTGCGCACTCAAGGTTTTAGTCAGTTGATAATCGCCAATTTGTGCTGGCACAATGGCAACAATCAATTTAACAGCAACACCCAAAGCGATGATAATAAAAACGATACTCGTGACACTAGCACCGCGCTGTGTAGATAAGCCAGATAACTGTTGCACCATAATACCTCTCAACGAAAAATAGCTATATTTGTAATGTATTTAGCTTAGAAAACACTATTTCTTAGTGAATGTTTATAAGCTAGATATCATTGCATTGAATAGCCATAATATTAGCACAAAACGTTTGTCGGTAAATATATCTATAGAACATTGATGTCATTAATCGATAGCACCATTACGTTTAAAGGTAGGTAGCTGTAGACCTGGCGGCTTATGCATCCAAATATATACTGCTTTTCCTGCTAAATTATCATCAGGAACAAAGCCCCAAAAGCGTCCATCTGCACTGCGATCACGGTTATCACCCATGACAAAATACTGACCTTCAGGCACATTAATACGCCATTCATTGCCTTCTGAGCTCACCACTTCTGGTGACTGTTGCTGTAAAAATGGCGCATATTGCGAGCTGTTCATACCATTCAAATAGCGAACAACATACTCATGCTTACCTTGAGTTTCTTTAAAATATTTTGCGTCGCTTTCTTCTTGCTGACCCATTACAGCAGCATTCTCTTCTGTCAGCATTTGACCCGGAGCAACTTCCCCTGACGAATATAACTGTGACGTCAGCTCTGCATTAGCGTCAAAATCAATGGCTTGAGTAGCAACAGGCACGTCATTAATCGCAATTGTGCCTTGATTATAACTAACCGTGTCACCCGGCAGACCAATGACGCGCTTAATATAATAAATACTTGGGTTCTCTGGATAACGAAAAACGGCAACATCGCCATGTTCAGGCGTGCCAGTATCGATTACTTTATTATAAGTCAGTGGCAAACGAACACCATAAGCATACTTATTAACGGCAATAAAGTCACCCGTATATAGCGTTGGCACCATCGAGGACGACGGAATATTAAACGGCTCAATTAAGAATGAGCGCACAATTAATACTACCGCCAGCACGGGGAAAAAATCATATGCCCAGCGTACCAGCAAGCTCTCTTTACCGCGACCCCGTGTTTTACGTTGTTTAAGTGTCAGCTTATCTAATAGCCAAATAATACCCAAACCTATGGTCAATGGCACTAAAATCAAATTGAAATCAAAATCCATACTTAATTGCCTATTAGCGAGCTACTTATCCAATGATGATTTATTTATTAATAATCTAATCTACCTGCAATACGGCTAAGAAGGCTTCTTGTGGAATCTCGACGTTACCCACTTGCTTCATGCGTTTTTTACCGGCTTTTTGCTTAGACAGTAGCTTTTTCTTACGTGAGACGTCACCGCCATAACACTTAGCCAAGACATCTTTACGCATGGCTTTCACAGTACTACGCCCGATAATTTGGCTGCCAATTGCTGCTTGAATAGCGACATCAAACATTTGACGCGGAATCAGCTCTTTCATTTTGGTCACCAGTGCGTTACCACGGTAGCGCGACTGAGTTTCATGGACAATCATAGCAAGCGCATCGACTTTGTCACCGTTAATCAGCACGTCAACTTTAACCAATTTATCAACTTGATAACGCTCAAAATTATAATCAAGTGACGCAAAACCACGTGACACTGATTTTAGACGGTCAAAGAAGTCCATGACCACTTCGCCCATCGGAATATCAAAGATCAGCTGTACTTGACGACCCATAAAGCGCATATCGACTTGCACACCGCGGCGCTCAATACAAAGCGTCATCACGTTACCGAGATAATCCTGCGGTACTAAAATCTGACAACGAGCAATCGGCTCACGGAATTCTTCGATATTATTCGGTTCAGGCAGTCTTGATGGGTTATCAACATAGATAATGCTGCCATCTTTTTTCACAATCTCATAAATAACAGAAGGTGCAGTAGTAATCAGATCCAAGTCATACTCACGCTCTAGGCGCTCTTGGATAATCTCCATATGCAGCATACCGAGGAAGCCACAACGGAAACCAAAGCCTAGCGCGTCTGAGGTATCTGGCTCAAAAAATAGCGACGCATCGTTAATTTGCAGTTTTTGTAGTGCTTCACGGAATTTTTCGAAGTCGGTAGATTCTACAGGAAACATACCAGCATACACTTGCGGCGTAATCTGTTTAAATCCAGGAATACGATCGACGTCAGGCGTACTAGCATGAGTAATCGTATCACCAACTGGCGCGCCTGCAATGTCTTTAATACCCGCAATAATGAAGCCCACTTCACCCGCTTCTAAGATACCTGTATCTAACGGCTTCGGGGTAAAGACACCAATTGATCCGACTAAATGCGCATCTTTGGTCGATTTAATATAAAGTTTATCACCTTTTTTTATCGTACCTTGGCGTACACGGACTAATGATACAACGCCCAAATAATTATCAAACCATGAGTCAATAATCAACGCTTGCAGCGGTGCGTCACGATCACCCGTTGGCGCAGGAATAAATTCAACCAACGCCTCAAGCAGTTTATCAACGCCAAGACCAGATTTTGCCGACACGCGCGGCGCATCAACGGCATCAATACCAATAATGTCTTCAATCTCTTGAATCACCCGCTCAGGCTCAACTTGTGGCAAGTCAATTTTATTTAAAACTGCCATGACCTCAAGACCTTGATCGACCGCGGTATAGCAATTAGCAACCGACTGTGCTTCAACGCCTTGTGCTGCATCAACAACCAATAGCGCGCCTTCACAAGCCGCTAAGGAACGAGAGACTTCATAAGAAAAATCCACGTGACCAGGCGTATCAATAAAATTCAGCTGATAGCGCTCACCATTTGGATGGTCATAATACAGCGTCACCGACTGCGCTTTGATCGTGATACCACGCTCACGCTCAATATCCATCGAATCGAGGACTTGCGCCTGCATCTCACGATCTTGCAGCGCGCCACACATTTGAATAAAACGATCGGCAAGGGTCGACTTGCCATGATCAATGTGGGCAATAATAGAAAAGTTACGAATATTGGCTAATGCAGTCACAAAGCGCCTACTAAATAATGGAGGATTGAATAACGAATATAAATGCTGTCAGATGGCAACAATAGAATACTTACTCATAGTTAATATCGGTCAATACACCAATATCACTACATTAAGCAAACCGTATTGTAGCAAGTGAAGTGCCTACAGCGCTGATTATTAGTTATAACTACGCGCAGGCACGTGAGGGTATTCTAGCAGTTTTCCACTATAAAGTAAGTGGATTTTGTCAGCAAGCCTTGGTTTTATAAATGAAGGTAGACAAGCAAGCTTTAAATCAAGAATATTTACTTCGTTAGATCTGATATAGATTCTATGAGTAGATATTTATTTTCAGCCATAAAATAGGCAAAAAAAAACCAATCAAATAATGATTGGCATTTTTAATGTTACAGGTCTTGCTAAAAATGGTGGCGATGAAGAGACTTGAACTCTTGACCTCACGATTATGAGTCATGCGCTCTAACCAGCTGAGCTACATCGCCATTTTAGGCTCGGTATTATGCCGATATGAGTGACTGTCGTCAACCCTTAAAAGGCATTTTTTGCAAAAAAATTGAATTAAATTCAAAATAAGCGCAATTTTAAAACACCAAACCAGTAAGTACTGCTGTGCTTCTTTAAAGATTAGCTAATAAAGAAACATGTTTAAAACATTGCTAAAAAGGTTGGTAAACCGATAAGCCGGGTTCTGTCGTGGACAATCATTCCTCTAGGCGTATCATCGCTAATACGCTCAAGCAACCTACCCGCATCGAACGCGGGCCGCGCCATGCCGATGCCTATTTGGTCTTGCTACGCGTGGAGTTTACCATGCCGTGAACTGTTGCCAGCCACGCGGTGCGCTCTTACCGCACCCTTTCACCCTTACCGATAGTGTCAGACACTAAAGGCGGTCTACTCTCTGCTGCACTGGTCGTCAAGTTACCCTGCCCAGCCGTTAGCTGGCACGCTGCCCTATGTAGCCCGGACTTTCCTCCCCTGCATGTCTGTTACCAGTGTGCAGCGGCGATTGCCTAGTCTACCAAGCGCGCTAGTATAGCAAAATTCATATTGCTTTCGGAAAGTTTTTTTGGCTTATTTTTAGCGGTGATTTATACAAAGTTTTGAGGGAGTATAAAATCTGTATTACTAAACCCATTATCCTCTTGTACAGGTAAGGCTAACCAATGCGCCGTTGGATGATGCTCAGCTAAATAGTTTTGCAAAAATTTTATCGTACTAGCGGCTATCTCTGTATCCGTCTGAGCAGCATTGTCGTGAATATGATTATAAATGACACTATGAACGTCTAGACCACGAGATTTTATGGCTTCTAAACTAAGCAACGTATGGTTGATGCTGCCAAGCCGACCTGATGTGACCAAAATAACCGGATAGCCTTGTTTAGCAATATAATCTAAGGTTAATAATTGCTCAGTGATTGGCACTAATAAGCCCCCTGCCCCTTCTAAAAGCACTACCTCATAATCCGCTTGCAAAATTTTTGTAGCGCTTGTAATCACATCAGTATTAAGAATTTCACTGGCAAGTGCGGCGGATAAATGGGGTGACGCAGGTTTCTCATAACGATACGGGCAAGTGGTACTATCAATATCACACGGCTGTAGCGGAATGCCCATCAGCTGACGATGAGTAATAATATCGTCAGCAATTCCCATTTTTCCGCTAATTAAATCTCTTGCGACGCCCGTTTGCACCAGTTTTTGGGTAATGACATTAACGCCTTGCTCCATTAAGGCTTTAGCAATCATACCGGTTGCATAAGTTTTGCCGATGTCGGTATCAATACCTGAGATAAAGAGTACGCTCATCATTAATCCTTTCGCGTTAAATAACTACTGACCACTTTTAATAACGCTTGGCAAAGAGTGGTAAGTTCATCATCGGTAATCACATAGGGCGGCATAATATAGACCAGTTTTCCAAAGGGTCTAACCCAAATACCATGTTTGATAAGTAAAGATTGAAAGACTGGCATATTAACGGCGTCGTGTAGTTCGATTACTGCTACAGCACCTAAACAACGCACTTCCTTAACACCCTCTAAACTCGCAGCTGGTGCAAGTTGTTGCTCCATGACAGATTGCATATTGGCTGTACGCGCTTCAATATCATAGGACAGTATTAAATCAATCGACGCACAAGCAACGGCACATGCCAGCGGGTTGCCCATAAAGGTCGGACCATGCATCAGTGACGGGTAATCACTTTGGCTAATGGTGTCAGCTATTTCTCGTGTAGACAGGGTCGCGGCAAAAGTCATATAACCGCCGGTCAGTGCCTTACCAATCGTCATAATATCAGGGCTAATAGCAGCATGCTCACACGCAAATAACTTGCCACTACGCCCGAAACCGGTGGCAATTTCATCGGCAATTAATACCACGTTATGTTCATCACACAATTGGCGTAAGAGCTGTAAATACTGAGGACTATAGAAGCGCATACCGCCTGCGCCTTGGATAATCGGCTCGATGATAAATCCAGCAAGCTGGTCGCTATTTTTGACAAAAAACTCAGTTAACGCCTCATGCTCACTTTGGGTTAAATCACGCTTAAATCCCATTGGTGGCGCTGCGACAAAATGCTGCATCGGTAATTGCTTACCATATAAGATATGCATGCCGTTAATAGGGTCGCAGACACTCATCGCATGCCATGTATCGCCGTAATAACCTGAATGGGTCGAGGCAAATTGGTATTTTTGCGGACGTTTGGCAGCAATTTGATATTGCAATGCCATCTTAAGCGCAACTTCTACCGCGATACTGCCACTATCGGCATAAAATATCGCATCCAGTCCGGCAGGCACAATTGACAGCAGTTTTCTGCCCAAGTCTATCGCTGGCTGATGGGTTAAACCACCAAACATGACGTGCGCCATTTTGCCCAATTGTTCAATCATCGCCGCATTTAACTTAGGATGATTATAGCCGTGCACGCTTGCCCACCATGACGACATACCATCAATCAGGCGCGTACCATCTTCAGTAATGATATAAATACCTTCGGCACGGTCAATCACGATATTGGGATAAGTCGGTGGTAGGCTGGCATACGGGTGCCAGAGATGTTGCTGATCAAAATCGTTGGTTGATACAGTTGTCATATTTTATTGACCAGTAATGCGCTTGTATTTAGACATCAAATCACTTTCGGTTTCGATATGATTGGGATCATGAGGAATACAATCGACAGGGCAAATAACCACACATTGCGGCTCATCGAAATGACCGACGCATTCGGTACATAAGTCAGGGTCGATTACATAGATATCATCGCCCTCTGAGATGGCTTCGTTTGGGCAGGCAGGCTCACACACATCGCAATTGATGCATTCATCCGTAATTAACAACGCCATAGACTGCTCCTTTTTTTCTATCAGGCATTTCTATTTATTAAGAAATACGCAATCTAACACAGATACGCGACCTATTTATTACCGAGCTTTTGAATAAAAGCTTCAGAGACACAAGGCGGCACAAATTTTGTCACGTCACCGCCGAGCTTAGCAATTTCGCGAATCATGGTCGACGAGATGAATGAGTAATTCTGTGAAGGCGTCAAAAATACGGCTTCAAAATTTTCATCAAGCTCACGGTTCATATTGGCGAGTTGAAACTCATATTCAAAATCTGACATCGCACGCAAACCACGCAAGACAGCAGTGGCATTCTTTTCGCGCATAAAATCGACTAGCAAGCCCTCAAAGCCTATAACGGATACCTGCGGCAAATCAACAAATACGGTCTCGACCAAAGCCACACGCTCTTCAAAGTTAAATAACGGCTTTTTATGGTGACCAGATGCCACTGCAATCACCACCTCGTCAAATAATTTGGTCGCGCGCGTCACTAAGTCCACATGACCATTGGTAATGGGGTCAAAGGTGCCAGGGTATAAAATCTTGGTATGCAATTTTGAAGAAGTAGCAGAAGAGCTCATAGCAGGACCAATGTGGTTGGTGATAAAATAATAAGCTATATGCTAGCAAATTTTATCCAAACTTAATACTTATCTGCTACATTTGTCCTAACAGCGCGGCTACATTTGCAGCGGAAGCTTTGTTACAATAGCCAGTTCGACTCATCTGTTTAGCATTTATAAAAAATAACCCGCATTTAAGGGTTAGGATGAGGAATTAGTAAGACTAGAAATATAGGGACAAGATATATTTAAGCAGTCCTTATGGAGACATTATGTCAAAAAAATCAAAAAAACCGGAAAATCAAATTTGTGCCAATAAAAAGGCTCGTCATGAGTACTTTATTGAAGAGACATTTGAGGCAGGTCTGTCGCTACAAGGTTGGGAAGTTAAAGCCATTCGCGCGGGCAAAATGACCATTACGGAAGCTTATATTATTTTTCGTAATAATGAGGCATTCCTATTTGGCGCGCATATTCAGCCGCTGCTATCCAGCTCGACGCATGTCAGCCCTGACAGTATCCGTACCCGTAAGCTGCTGCTTAATCGCCGCGAAATCGAAAAGCTAATGGGTGCAGTCAACCAAAAAGGCTATGCCTGTGTGCCATTATCCTGCTATTGGAAAAACTCACTGGTAAAATGTCAAATTGGTTTAGCACTCGGTAAAAAACAGCATGACAAACGTAAAACGCTTAAAGACCGTGATTGGGAACGTGATAAGCAGCGTGGTTTTAAGAAGGATTTAGATTAAAGCCCTCTTTCAAAAGATTGGTGTTAATCTTAAAAAAACGGACGATTCAGCATAACGTTGAATCGTCCGTTTTTATTTATTCGATTACTCTTATTTATTAATTTTCACATAACTGGTGCAATTTTTGTCGTTTGCGATTGTTGATGGGCGCGGCGTAATTGACGTACACCATGCACAATCAGACAAGCTATCCCGACCCAAATAAGACCATAACTATAAATCATCGCTGATTCAAAAGGATTGCCCAAAACGGTTATTGCTAAGATAAATAGTAATGCGGGCTCCAAATAACTCATCATGCCATAAACGTTCATTGGTAGCATTTGACTGGCATCGACGTTGGTTTTCATGGCCAGCACGCTCATAACGCCGAGTCCTATCAGCATCGCAATAAAGAACCCAGAGCCGCTGACTAAGCTTAAACTACTTGGGGCAATAAAAAATAAGTACGCCAAAGCAAATGGTGCAAATATCGTTAAATCGACCAATAACCCAGTTACCGCGCCAATACCTTGCAAACGGCGCAAAATATAATAAACAGGATAAGTACCGCAGACCCAAAGCGTTGCCCACGAGACGCTTTGCGTACGTACAATCTCACTGCCGACTCCAACTGCGGCAAAAGCAACCGCCAACCATTGTAAGCGACTTAGTTTTTCACCGAACAATACGCATCCAAACACCACCATCATCAATGGAAATAAAAAATAACCCATCGCGGTCTGTACGCCCTGCCCATTGACTGGCGCCCACATAAATAACCAAAACTGGCTTAAGAATATTGGTGTGGGCAATAGCAACCATGCCCATTGTTTAACAGAGCCTAATGCTTTGAGTTTATCCATATGCAAACCTAAACGCCCGCTAATAAGCAAATATCCTATCAGTGCGGCCCACATCGCTAGCATCCGCCAGATAAACACTTGTGTCCCTGATAACGGCGCTAAAAAGCTGCTGTAAGCATACAGTACGCCAAACAATACGTTGGATAAGACTGCTAGTGCTACACCCATCATTAAATTGCGCTGCTGTACGCTGCCTTTGGTCCACATTGCTGACATTGGGAAACGTGACAAAGTCGACACTACAGTATTGGTTAGGGTTGAAGTAGACATAAAGCACCTTTATTTGCATGAGCAGTGAGAACACTATTTGATAGAGATTATTATTGTTTTCTAATATATAAAGCTTAGTTTATAGCTAGTAGTTGTGAAAAAATCTCTATATTCATCTTAATATGAATATATTTATCTTATAGTTACCTATATTACTAATAATTTATTAATTTATGATTTATAGTGATAATACTTCTATAGTAATTGAATTGTAATCATCCTCTGTTAATGTCTCTACCTTAAAGCGAAACTCTATGAATCAGCCACTAGATAAGACCGACAAGTCCATTTTGAATTTGATGCAAGATGATGCGACATTGCCCTTAAAAACCCTTGCAGAACACGTCAATGTGTCTATCGCTACGGCTCAACGTCGTGTGCAAGCGCTGATAGACAATGGGGTGATCACTAAGCAAGTCGCTATAGTAGACCCTCATAAGGTTGGTTATAGCTTGACGGCGGTGGTGATGGTAGAGATGGAGCGCTCCAATAACTCTATGCAGCATCGATTTGAGCGTTTGATGAATGCCCAGTCGCAAGTGATGAGCTGTTATGAAGTATCTGGCGATGCTGACTTTATGCTTATGGTGAGTGCTAAAAATATGAAGGATTATCATCAGTTCACTCGCAATTTGCTCACTTACGAAAATAATGTACGTAATTTTAAGAGTCAGTTTGTGATGAACTTTACTAAGAGTGGTACGAAGATTTATTTAGATTGATAGCTGCTTTTTGCCTAATTGCTATCCATAGATTATTCTGCGCTATCAATAACTTATCGCTAATACGTTTATTACATCATGAACGTTATTCATGTTAAAATGAGCGCCTTTAAATTAGCCATCAACTACCGTTCTCTATAATGGCTATTATATATATGCATTTTTTCTGATTTTCTGATTAAGGTTATCCCATGTCTGCCGATACCATCGCCCGCACCGCCTTTAAACAAGGCACCAAACCCCTTTACGACTACGACAAACATTGGGCAAGCTGCTACGAGCCTGCGCCTTATTTGCCGATGAGCCGCAAAGAGATGGATGAGCTTGGCTGGGATGCCTGTGACGTCATCATTATCTCGGGCGATGCTTATGTCGATCACCCAAGTTTTGGTATGGCGATTATCGGGCGCTTACTAGAATCACAAGGTTTCCGCGTCGGTATCATTGCTCAGCCAGATTGGAAGAGTAAAGATGCCTTTATGGAACTTGGCAAACCTGTCTACGCTTATGGCGTGACGGCGGGCAACATGGACAGCATGATTAACCGTTATACGGCTGATCGTAAGATCCGTAGTGATGACGCTTATTCGCCGGGTAATGTCGCGGACAAACGTCCTGACCGCGCGGCTATCGTCTATAGCCAGCGCTGCCGTGAAGCCTATCCTGATGTGCCAATTATCTTAGGCGGTATCGAAGGCAGCCTGCGCCGTATTGCGCATTATGATTATTGGTCAGATAAAGTACGCCGTAGTATTTTGCTTGATGCCCGTGCTGATGTCTTATTATATGGCAATGCTGAGCGCGCCATCGTCGATGTAGTACATGGTCTATCAAAAGGCTATACCTTTGAGCAAATGAGCAATTTGCGCGGTACAGCGTACTTGCTCACGCCGACGCGCCGTCATTGGCAAGCAGGCATGACCGAAGTTGCCAGTAATGATGTCGATACCGTTGGTCGTGTTGATCCGATTATCAACCCGTATGTGATGACCGAGGATCTTGATCAATGCTCAATCGAACAAGATAAGCCTAGCGCCTCTCCTGTTGGGCAATCAATGTCAGGAATGTCAGGGCAATATCCAGGATTCGTGTCTGAACCAGTGACCAATAAAATCTTGAATACTGACCAAGTCGATGAAGAGACGCAAGTCGTACAAATGCGTGGCTTTACTAAACCGATGACAGCACGTAAGCATAAAATTAAAATGCCACCGCGTGAGAAAACCGTCATTCGTCTGCCTGATTATGAGCATGTCAAATCTGACCCTGTGCTTTATGCTCATGCTAGCCGTATCTTGCATCTTGAGACTAATCCGGGTAATGCACGCGCTTTGGTACAGCGTCATAGTAGCGGCGCCGGTAACTCACATACCTCTATCGATGTGTGGCTCAATCCGCCACCGATTCCTTTATCGACGGAAGAGATGGATTACGTGTTTGACTTGCCATACGCTCGTCTGCCGCATCCAAGCTATGGCGATGCGCGTATCCCTGCTTATGACATGATTAAGTTTTCGGTCAACATTATGCGTGGCTGTTTTGGCGGTTGTACTTTTTGCTCTATCACCGAGCATGAAGGACGCATTATCCAAAATCGCTCAGAAGAATCTATCCTACGTGAAGTCGAAGCGATTCGTGATACTGCACCAAACTTTACCGGTGTTATCTCTGATCTTGGTGGTCCAACTGCCAATATGTATCGTCTAAACTGTAAAGATGAAACTATTGAGAAAAATTGCCGTAAACCGTCTTGCGTTTATCCTGATATTTGTGAAAATCTGATTACCGATCACAGTAATTTGACACAGTTGTATCGTAAAGCGCGCGATATCAAAGGCGTGAAGAAAATCCTTATTGCCTCTGGTCTACGCTATGATTTGGCGATTAAAGATCCTGAATATGTCAAAGAATTGGTCAGCCATCATGTCGGTGGTTATCTCAAGATTGCCCCTGAACATTCAGAAGAAAACGTTTTGTCGAAAATGATGAAACCAGGCATGGGCAATTATGACAAGTTCAAAGCCATGTTTGAGCAATACAGCCAAGAAGCGGGCAAAGAGCAGTATTTGATTCCTTACTTTATCGCCGCCCATCCGGGTACCAAAGATGAAGATATGATGAATCTTGCGCTATGGTTAAAAGGCAATGGCTACCGCGCTGACCAAGTACAGGCGTTTTACCCAAGCCCAATGGCAACCGCGACCACCATGTATCACACGCATAAAGACCCACTGCATAAAATCAGCCGTGACGAAGGTGATATGGATATCGTCAAATCAGGTAAGCAGCGCAAATTGCACAAAGCTTTCTTACGCTATCATGATCCAAAAAACTGGGTAATGCTGCGTAAAGCCCTGCAAGATATGGGGCGCGGTGATTTGATTGGTAAAAATCGCGGCTGCTTAATCCCGCCATTTAATGCCAGCTTAGAAGGTCGTGATGCGGCGCAAGACAGCTATCAATCAGCGCGTAAGAAAAACAGCCGTCTGGGCAATGACTCGGTGAAACGTAGCAATAAAACAGATGACAGCTGGTCAAATAAAGGTACTTCGAGCAAAACTACTGGCGGCAAAAAGAATGTGAGTAAAGGCAACTTCCAAACTCAGCATACCGGTCTACCACCACGTAAAACCAAGTAATCAAATCACCAATGATCCGCTGTCATACAGTGGATCAACAGTATCTATTGGCTAATGCCTAATTAGATAAGCGCCTATCAGCCACACGTTGATAGGCGCTTTTTTATTTGATCTTGAAGCTGCTTATGCTGCTTGCTAAAAATGATGAAATCAGAAAATGATAAAATATCGTTGAATGAATCGTTACAGTAATTAGTTTTTAAGTAACCAAGTGAACACGTAACAAACAATTTCTAACATTCTATAAAGTGAGTTTTGGATACTATATGCGCTATATGCTTAACGCATAGTTAATAACAAATACACGATGATTTTTATACTTTTGGAGAATGCTATGAATACCCTAACCAAACTTGCTACTGCTCTACCTGCACTTGCCCTATTAAGCGCTTGTGCGACTACTGCTCCTACTACGCCAAATACACCTGCTTCAGAAAGCGTGACTGACGCCGCTTATGACCGTATGGCACCAGCACCTTATACCTGTACTGATGGCAGCAAAATCTTGGCAAAGCAGTCAATCAATAAGAAGCAAGTAATGCTAAACGCCACTTTACCTAAAGTAAACTGGGCAAACCAGCCAATTATCTTGAATGGCGCTGTTCAAGGCGATACAGCAAGCTATGTGAATGAGTCAAACCCAGAAATGGTCTATGCATGGCACATGAAAGACGACAAAGGTATCTTCGCTATGAAATGGGCAAATGGTAAAGAATACCAAGTAAACTGCCAAGTAGGTAGATAGTTATTTCGGTTTAATCATTCATTAATAATGATAAATCTATAATTGTTAAGCTTAGCATTAGCACAAACAGTCATCGAAAGATGGCTGTTTTTTTTGTGCCTGCTCTGTTAAACGGTTTATAGAAAACTCGTCTTCTTATCTGACTTACTAGAATAAGAAATTGCTAGAGTGAAAAGCATCCTTTTTTGCATTTCGCTAGAGAAGCACACAGAAAGCTGTCAAAATAGCGCCTCTATCAAAACATCTCATAACTTATCATAAAGAGGATACCTCGATGCCAAAGCGTCTTATAACCATGCTCATCATTACGACTGTCAGTATGTGGGCGCTGACAGGCTGCGATAATAGTGCGGAGACTACGGCTAAAAAAACGGATACATCAGTATCGACAACGGGTTCAGCGGTAGCAAATACGATAGATTGGTCAGTCATGGATAGCGGCGAAAAGCCAGCCGATCTCGCTAATTATCAATATCCGTTTGCGCTTGATAGCCAAAATGTCCGTGATTATGCAGAGTATTTCAAGGTGGATAATACGACGGCTCAGCATAATCTAACAGTGAGCATGGCAAGTAATGAAGCACTATCTAAAGCGTTGGATCAGCTAAGTGAAAGCTATGTTTCACATGAGCTAACCGATGGCAATGAGATGAAACTCATCATTCATACCACGCCTGATGTCGCTGCCAGTAGCTATGATTATGTGCTGTCTGATGACTTTGCGAAAGGATTGGTATTGCCTATCGTGATACAGCCAGATGGTAAAAAAGGTGAAGCGAAGGCGCATGGAGAGGTAGTGGAGTAATTTAATTTGTAGGGTGCGCCCTGCGCACCTATAGAGTATTAAAATTCATACGGTAAATATAAATGTCACAATACATTCGTTCATACACGAAAGGTGCTACCTACTTTTTTACTTTGGTGTCATACGATCGAAGAAAAATACTGTGTGAAGATGACTTCTTAAAAGCCTTTAAAAAAAGCATCAAACAAGTTCAACAACAATATCCTTTTAAAATCATTGCATGGGTACAACTACCCGACCATCTACACTGTATTTGGAAAATGCCTACTGACGATGCTAATTATAGTATGCGTTGGTCGCAGATAAAACGATTAACCACCCAAGCCTGTCCGCAATATCATTTACCAATAGATGTGTTAAGCCGTTCAAAAATTAAAAGAAGCGAAAGAGGTATTTGGCAACGTCGATTTTATGAACATGAAATAAAAGACGAAGCAGACTTCATAAGGCATATGGATTATTTGCACTATAATCCTGTTAAGCATGGGTTAGTTAAAAATGTAGTAGACTGGCCATATTCGAGCTTTCATCGTTATGTGAAGCAAGGTGTTTATGCGGAAGACTGGGGTAATGAGTCAATTGGTTTTTCAGAGAGTTTTTCAGATAAATTAGAGTAGTTTTTTTCTAGGTGCGCTGGGCGCACCCTACGCTAACTCAATAATATAATCAGCGCTTTTTAGGTGGATTTACAGGTTTAGCTTCAGAACGCTCAGGTGTATGCCCAGTTTGAGGCCTGCCATTAGGCTTATTACCTATATCACTTGGTTGATAGCCATCCCCAATAAAACAGCTTTTTATTTTATCATCGTTAATTTTATTACTCATTTGAGAACCCTCTAATTTCACAAAAAATAGTTTACTAGGACAGTTGCTGTCATGTCTTATTACGTTGTGCTTCTACAGTGTAATTCTTATTAAATAGTGCGCATGTACTATTTAATATATTATCAACGCTTCTTAGGAGGATTTTTAGGCTTACTTTCAGATGTTGAAGGCCTATGCCCAGGTCTATGAGGCTCAGGTTTATAACCCTCATCACTCGGCTGATAACCCTTATCGATAATACGTTTAACAACTCGATCTTTGTTAATCTCAGTCGTCATTTAGTTCATCTCCACTATAATAGAATGATACAGACTCAGCATCTTTTAAGAAAATTATGATACCTGCACTTTGCTCTACAATCCTTTCGAAACCACCATCTGCATTTATAACCCATTCTTCATCTATATAAATTTGCTCTTCATGAGGGTAGCTTGACGAAAATGAATCAACTCCATAAGAGCCACCCAATTTTTTACCACTGTTCATATTAACTATTACCCAGCCAGTTTTCTTTTTGGCAAAGTAGTAATCCCATGGCTTTCCTATTGGATGTACAGCAAATTTCTGAAAATACTTAACCCCTCTTATCCATTTCCAGAAAAATGCCAAGCCAACAGGCGAAATGAACAATACTACGACAGCTAGTGCACCAAGAACAAAGAAACTACCTATATTCATGTAATATTTGTACGTGTAAAAACTAGGTACTATCCATAATGCATAATTTATTGAGCTATAAGAAACAGCATCAACTACCTGCTCAGAAAATTTAATGTTTGATGGATATAAAAAATTATAAGTTTTTATTGCAATAAACCCAGGCACAATAAACAAAATAAATATAATTAATTTATCAACTTCTAAAAAATTCATATTTATACGTCGCTCTATTTTATCAAACAAATGTCATTATAACTAAAACTTCTATAACATTTCATGTTTTATCCTACTCCCCAACCAACTTCAAAAACTCTTCCTCACCCACCACTTTCACGCCCAACTTCTCTGCCTTTGCCATCTTTGAGCCAGCTTTATCCCCTGCCAGCAGCGCGGTGGTTTTTGCCGAGATACCGCCTGAGACTTTTGCACCGAGTGCTTGCAGCTTAGCTTTGGCTTCATCACGCGCCATACTATCGAGCGCACCGGTGATGACCCATGTTTGCCCATCGAGCGGCAATCCTTCTGATGCGACTTGCTCAACCTTATCCCAGTGCACGCCAGCTTCAAGCAACGAATTAATCACTTCGATATTGTGCGGTGCGCGGAAGAATTTATAAGCAAGTTCAGCAGTGATCGCGCCGACATCAGGCGTTTGCAATAGCTTATCGATATCAGCAGCCATCAAGCTATCAAGGTCACCAAATTGCTGCGCTAAATTCTGCGCCGTCGTCTCACCGACACCGCGAATACCCAGCGCATAGATAAAGCGCGCGAGTGTCGTATGCTTACTGGCTTCGATAGCGCTGAGGATGTTTTGTACTGATTTTTCGCCCAGCTTCTCAAGCGTAATCAGCTCGTCTTGATGATTGTGCAACTGATAGATATCGGCAACGGTCTTGACCAAACCGTGCTCAAAAAAGCTAATCAGCCAACTTGCGCCTAAGCCATCGATATCCATCGCCCGACGCGAGACAAAGTGAATGAGCGCCTCGACCTGCTGCGCGGGACAAAATAGCCCACCGGTGCAACGCGCCAATGCTTCATCTTTGGGCAGCACCACTGGCGAGTCGCATACTGGGCAAGTCGATGGCAACTTAACGGGTTCAGAGTTTTCTGGACGCTGATCTGTCCAAACGCGGGTGACTTTAGGTATCACATCCCCTGCACGATGGACGCTGACCATATCGCCTGCACGCACATCCAATCGCTGAATCTCACCAAAGTTATGCAGCGTGACATTACTGACGGTGACGCCGCCGACTTTCACAGGTTCTAGTTTACCAACGGGCGTAATGGCACCGGTGCGTCCGACTTGC
This sequence comes from Psychrobacter sp. D2, assembly GCF_013608135.1. Taxonomy (NCBI): domain Bacteria; kingdom Pseudomonadati; phylum Pseudomonadota; class Gammaproteobacteria; order Moraxellales; family Moraxellaceae; genus Psychrobacter; species Psychrobacter sp. D2. Next base: position 535,758 of record NZ_JACDXZ010000001.1, on the reverse strand, counting down.
CACTCGATAGTATGCAAGCGTGTCATGACAGTTTCGGCAGGGAATTTATAAGCGGTTGCCCAGCGCGGCTCACGCGATAAAAAACCAAGCTGCTGCTGCAACGCCAAGCTATTGACCTTAATCACCATGCCATCAATCTCAAACGGCAGCTCGCCACGTGTCTCCTTTACCGATTCATAATAGGCTTGAGACTCGCGTGGATTTTGCACTACTTCGACCGCACTGACGGTAAAGCCAATGGTTTTTAGCCATGCAAGCGCTGCTGATTGGGTTTTGATATGCTCAGGTAACCCTTGATTGACAGAATAGCAATAAAACGCGAGCGGACGGCTGGCGGCAATGGCGGGATCAAGTTGTCTTAAACTTCCAGCGGCAGCATTGCGTGGATTGGCAAAAGTTTTATCACCCTTTTCTTCAGCAAGGCGGTTCAAACGCTCAAAACCTGCCTTTGGCATCAGCACCTCACCGCGCACTTCTAATAATGGAATCTCGCTTGCAGCCGCGAGCCAAAGTGGCAAATTGCGAATGGTTTTGGCATTTTGGGTAATATCCTCGCCCGTTTGTCCATCACCGCGTGTCACCGCTTGGACAAACTTACCATAAGCATATTTGAGCGATACCGCCAAGCCATCTAGCTTTAGCTCCATCTCGTATTCAGGGCTTTGCTGAGCCACGCTTAAGCGGTCATTAACACGGCGCATAAAATCACGCAAATCATCGTATTCAAAGACGTTGCCAAGCGACAGCATAGGAATATCATGAGTGACTTGCGTAAATGCCGATAGCGGCATATCGCCGACTTGATTGATTGGGCTGTCTGGCTGTACCAAATCGGGATACTGTTCTTCAAGCTCCAATAAAGAGCGACGCAACTGATCGTATTCGCTGTCTTCTAAGATGGGATTGTCGAGCACATAATAGGCATAATTGTGCTGCTTGAGGGCATCAATAAACGTGCGCATTTGAGCCACGATAGCATCTTCGTTTGCTGCAGATTTTGCAGTATTGATGTCTTTAGAGGTAAGCGGTGCGATAGGGTCAGTCATAGTCGGCGTCTTTTTTTTGCAATTCAAGATGTCGATATGATAACAAGTTTGCAAGATACTCGGATAAACTTTTAATGGAAATGAATGGTTTGCAAAAGTAAAAAGGCAAATAACGTCATCGCTATTTGCCTTTTTCAATACTGATACTATTTATCAATTTTAATCAACTTTGGTAGCGATCAACCTTCATAATCGCGCACTTGGTTGCGTAGCTGTTGCTTGTATTCAGGCGTGATTGGGTCGTTCTCTTCATCTAGCATCACAGCGTCCAAATCGCTTGCCATCATATAAGCGATGCTCATCATACTGTCGAAACTGCGCAGCGCTTGAGGATGCGGCAACGATAAGAAGACCACCACGCCGTTATAGTTATTGGTCGCCACGCTATGCGGATCAAAAGGCGCGATACCACTATCGGTGATGCCCATCATACTAAACCATAGCATACCGGTGCCGTCTTTTTGCTCATAGCGATGGAACATATTCATCGCGCCATAACGCAGACCATATTTATCGATCAATGCCAATAAATCACGACCGCGAATCAACGCTGCTGGACGGTCACGATATTGGTGCGGCAAGATGGTGATATTGATATTGTCTTTGGCATTGATAAGTGGTGCATTTTGCGTATCATCGACTGGCTCTGATAAATGCTGATCAAGTATCGGGCTATTATCATTGAAACTTGGCTCTTCTGCCGTATCAATAGATGGCATCAGGCTGTCGGTTGCCGATACCAAGCTTGAAAACGCATCAGGCTCTTGTTCGATATTCATTTGCTCAGCAGCAGAGGTAAATTCGCTATTATCGTTATGCTGCTCTGCCTGCCAGCGCGCATAATCTTCATCATTTACTTGGCTATAGCTATCGTTTACATCGCTACTAACATTATCGTATCCAGACATCAACTGTACATCGTCTTGCTGACGCGCTTGGCTCAAAGGTGCATCTTCAACGACTGCATTCAGATAACTGCGGTCAGGCGTGATACTGGTTTCGCCAGCGATCGTGTCATCTAAATCTGGCTGGTCGACGATATTGCGCTCATGACGCGGTATGATAGGAATACCGTTTTTATCATAATTGACCGCGGCAGCTTCTGCATTTTTGCGACGCTTAAAGCTACGCATGACCATAATTAGCCCGGCAAGCACAATCAATGCAGCAATGGCGATCAATATAAACTGAATAGCGGTCATGAGAAATAATCCTAATCTACGACAAGAGAGAATACATAAGAGGGAATAAATGGCAATAGTCTAGCATGGCTAATTAACATCGTCACCATATAGTCATCGTTTACCGTGAGGCTGACACACTTGCGTGACCTTCTGCCCTGACCCCTAACTATACCACTGACAATCGCTGTCAGTTATCACTATTTTTGCTATTCAGCAATATAAAGTGCTGCTTCATCGAGCGATACGCTGACCAAGGTAGAAATCCCTGCGCTTGGCATGGTAACACCTTTTAATTCATCAGCAATTTGCATGGTTAATTTATTATGACTAATAAAGATAAACTGCAAATCGTCTGCTAATTCATGAATGAGACTGGTAAAACGAGCGACATTAGCATCATCAAGCGGCGCATCAACCTCATCAAGCACGCAAAATGGTGCAGGATGCTGCTTAAATATCGCAAAAATTAAGCTCAGCGCTGTCAGGGTTTTTTCACCGCCTGATAACACGGCTAATCGACTATTACGCTTACCTTTTGGCTGTGCCATCAAAGTCAACCCTGCCCGCCACTGTTCTGATTTTGGCGCATTAGCAGGCATATCCTCAGTATTTAGCGTTAAGCTTGCTTGTCCGCCACCAAAGACTTTGGCAAATAAGCTGGCAAGCTCGTTATTGACCGCATCCAGTGTCTGCATAAATAGTGTCTTGGTCGTCTCGTCAATAGAGGCAATCGCTTCGGTCAACGTCTGCATACTGGCAGCAATGTCCGCTGTCTGCTGCGCCAGTGGCTCTAAACGTTCATTAACCTCAGCCAATTCTGCCACCGCGGCGAGATTAACTGCGCCAATTTTGCTTAATTGCTGCTCAAGCTTATTACGCTCAGATTCTAATTCTGCGATTTTGTCTGGACGCACACGGCGATCATGAGCGATAAAGTCTGCCAATAAGTTTGAGACACTCATCACTTGTTGCTGATGCTGTGGCTGCTGAGATATATCCGACTGCGCTTTATATTTATGACTCGCATTAGAGTACACATCTAGCGCTTCTTGCGTATGGCTGCTAGCATCCTCTAACCTCGCCGCGCTTAGTGCCAACTCGGTCGAGTGATGGGCAAGCGCGCTTTGCTGAGCTTGCAATGTATGTTGCAGGATATCTAGCTCGACCTGCTGCTGATTATACTCTTGCTTAAGTGCCGTTAATGCTGTCTCGCGCCCTGTTAATAACGTCTGCTGCTCATCACGCGCCGTTTGCACTGTTTGCAGGGCTGCTTGCAGGGCTGGCAGCTTATTTTGCTGCTGTTCATAATTTGTCTGTAAAATTTTCTCGCTTTGCAGTGACTTATCGTGTTGCTCGGTCACACGCCCAAGGCTGCTTACGCCATGTTCTACACGTATCTCGCTCTGCTGGATACGCAGCTGCAATGCTTGCCAATCATCATCGTCTGCCTGACGGGTGCGACTTAACTCACTGCGCTCAGCTTGTAATTGCTGCGTTGTCGCTCGAGCATCGGTGATTTGTGGCGTTAGCGCCGCTATTTCGCTTTGGATGTCCTGTAGCTCATTATTAAGCGTTTGTTGTTCTTGCTTAAGCTCTTGCTGCTCTTGCTCAAGGGCTATTTTATCAGCGCTTAAGCGTTGGCTATCTGCTTGTAGGCGCTCAGCATTAGCGCGTTGAGTGGTGAGCTGCTGCTGATATTTATGCTGGTCACGGGTCAATTGCTCAGCTTGCGCACGGGTTTCTTCTAAGCTGACCGTCAGTGCATCATAGTTACGCTGGTTATTAGCAATAGCCTTTCGCTGATTTTGGATTTTGGCTTCAAACTCATCAAGCAACTCTTCTAACACTTGCAGACGGCTGCGCTGCTGTAAACGCTGAGTTAAAAATTGACTATTGCTACCATTTTGCCCATTTTGCGCGCCAGCAAACTTGCTTAGATTAATCGTCCCCTGACGACTGATAAGCCAGCCATCAAGAGTTAGCAAAATGGCTGCTGGCGGCAATGCTTTTAAAATCTCAGCAAGCACTTCTAACGTTTGCTTATTATTTGTCTCAGGTTGCGCAATATATAAATAGCATTCCTGCCAAAGCGCTAAGTTCGGCGCGCTAATCAGCTCTGATAGAGGTAGTACTTTATCACTTAGAGTATCTGGCAATTTACTGATAAATGGTTTTGTATTTGCCTCATTTTGCTTTGTAGATAACCATAAGCTGTGACCGCTACCTATTGTCGATTTATCTTCATTAGTAATAAGCTGGTTTTGTGCCATTTGATAAATAAACAGACTATCCAAATCGTATTCAAGCGCTTGCCATAAACTTTTCGCTTCTTGAAAACCTCTGGTGTGTTGTTGATTAGATGCTGTATCAATCAATACATGACTATCCAACCACAACGCCAATACGCTATCGAGTAGTTGCGCATGTTGTTTGCCTTTCTCGCTTAGCTCAATCTGCTCGCGCAAGGTGGTAATGGCTAAGTCATTATAATTATTTAACACTTGATTTTCTAAGTCGGTTTTTACTACATCAGCAGTTTTTGCATGAACAAGCGGTTGCGATTTTGGAATAGGTTTAGGATGCAATATCTGGTGTAGGGTATCGTACTCACTTGCCAATACGGCATGACGCTTTTCAAATTCACTTAACTCGCGCTGCTGCGTGTTCAAACGCTGCTGTAAATCATGCGCTTGCGGTTGTAGCTCTGACAGACGTTCATCAACGCTATCTTGTTGACGCTCAATTTGTTGCAGCTGTTTATTTAGCTCAGTCACTTGCGTGTCTAATGTGTGCTGTAAATTGTTCGCCTCAGCTGGCTCTTGCTCGTCAGCACTATTATTTAGAGATACAGACTGTTGTAATTGCTGCCAGAGATTTTGCCAATTTTGCTGGCGGCGCTGCCACTTATCATGATTTTTCTGCTGCCGTTTTTGCGCTTGGTTATTAATGGCTTGCTGCTGTTCAAGCGAGCGCGCATTATCTTGCAGGCGTGACAGCTGATTTTGCGCGTCATGGTAGGCGCGCTGCAACGGTTGCTCGTTGCGTTTATGCGCTTCACGTCTATTCGTTAATTCAATAAGCTTCGGACGCAACTCTTGTAGCACCTTCTGCTGATCAACTTCATCAGATTTTAAGCGCTCAATTTCATCGACTGCTTGCTGACGCTGCTGCTCTAAACTGGCAAGTTGCTGCTCAATGGTGGTCAGCTGTGACTTTGCATCACTGAGCTGGTGCTCTGCTTGTTGGTAGCTTAGCTGCTGTTGATAATGGCTGCTTTGGGCATCGTCTTTGAGCCACTGCTCCTGATTGATATGGGCAGCAAGCTTATCTTGTTTAGCTTTTAGAGTCTCATAGTCGGCTTGTAAGGTTGCAACCTCAGTGGCACTACGCTCATGAGCGATTTTCTGCTGCTGCTGATTATGTTTGGCTTGATATAATTGTTGAATGGCAAGTTGTTGTTTAATATCAGCAAGCGTTAACGCCAGCTCTTCATAACGCTCAGCACTGGCTGCTTGTTTAGACAAGCGTTTTTGTTGGCTAATAAGCTCGCTTTGCATATCATGCAGACGTGCCAAATTATCTTTAGTTTTTTCTAACTTCTTTTGCGTCTCTTCACGGCGCGCTTGATAGCGCGAAACCCCTGCCGCTTCTTCGATAAATTCACGTAGCTGCAGTGGGCTAGATTCAACAATACGCCCAATCATACCCTGCTCGATGACAGCATAACTGCGCGCGCCAAGACCCGTACCCAAGAATACATCGACCACATCACGACGACGGCAGCGCGTGCCATTGATAAAATAATCTGAGCGCCCTTCTAAATTTACCTGACGGCGAACGGATAACTCTTGATATAAATTAAACTCATGGCGAATACCCGTCTGCTCATCTTGCGTATGCTCAAAAGTCAGCTCAACGCTGGCGGCACTTTTGGCGGCTTTATCTTGCGTACCAGCAAAGATAACGTCACTCATCGCCCCGCCGCGTAATTGCTTGGCAGAGGTCTCACCCAGCACCCAGCGAATGGCATCGATGACGTTGGATTTGCCGCAGCCATTTGGCCCGACAATGGCGGTGATGCCATGGCGGAAGGTAAAAGTGGTAGGATTGGCAAAGGATTTAAAGCCTGCCAGCTTGAGAGATTTTAGACGCATGAATAATCAGTAAATATGGCGAAAACAGGCGGCTATTCTACCTCAAATTGTGCTAAATTTTTAGGGTTTATGAGGGACGCTATAATATGGCTTAAAGTCAATATCATTAATTTAAACACTAAAAATCAAGAGAATTAAAATGACTAACTATAATCCGCAAGAATTGCAGCAAAAATATGAGCAATGGTGCGCACTATACCGCCAGCAGCTCAAAGCGCAACAGCAGTTTTTGCAAGCTGAAGCATTGCTAAACGAGTTGAAAGATTATTATCTTAATCCACAATGGATGGCGGATCGTGAAGCAGATCTGCCAATTGAATACTCAGGTAAAGAATACTCTATCTTTAGTGAAGATGCGCTGTGGAATATGCTCACTGACCATGATGAGCTGGCAAGAAAATGGATGCGTTTGGGGCTCGATGCGATTGATAGGAAGTAATCATTTCAAGCTTTCATCTGCTTTGATCAAAAATACAATGGTAGAGGCTGTCATGTGTAAAACATACTGAATAAGGTGTTCAGGAACTTCTATGTCATCATTACCTTTACCATGACCACTCAATTTGTTTCGAGGTGTACCTATACTTGAAGTAAGCATATTGCTTAATGAATTAAATTGATCTGTCCAAAACTTTGGTATCAATTCATTAGCTAAGCAACAATCAATAAGCTTCTTTGAAGCTGCATTGTTATCACATACCCAACTTCTCTTATGAATTATAATTTTCATTGTACTTTCAAAAGCTTTAAGACAATCTGTTAGAGCAGCATCGTAACGACTATGACGATAATGTTCGTGAGCTTTTAAAAATTCTTCTTGTGCACCTTTATACATTGGATTACTTAGTAGCTGTAAAGCTGGCTTAACAGCTTCAGCATGGATAAACTCAGAATCTACTCTAATGATTTGACCATTCTCGTATTGATAACCTATGCCATGTTCACGAAAACGTTGGTTCAATTCATTGATAGCTTCATCAACGTTTATAGAAACTTTATACCTATATTCTCTAGCGAAGCTTGAAATAATTTGCATCATCAACTCTATAACACTTAGAGCTTGCTCAATATTGTCTTCACTTAAAAAATAGTTAGAAATACTTTCAAAGTAGGTGATATAAATTTCATTATCACTGTCTTCTTCATTTAGTTTAAATACACCTATCTCTTTGCATAGACTCTTGTAGCATTTTTTCAAATGTTCACGATTTAAGCTACTAGGATTCCAATCACCGCCAGAATAGTCCTCTTCTATTGTTTCATCCCATAAGTGAACTATTTGAACTTTAAGCGCGCGTGGTAATTCATCGTATTGGTAAACGTTAGGATATTCACCTCGAAGCTTCTTCTGCCTTTTATGAAATAAATCAACAATAGCCATGTTAAACCCTCAATTCATTATTAATCAATATTTCGCTAAACCTAAATTAAATCAACCCAATCCCACTTAACAATAACTGCCCACCGGCAAATAACAATAATATGCCAAAAGCTCGCTTAAGCGTGAGCGCAGGCAATACATGGGCAAGTTTGGCACCGACCTTTGCCATCGCAAAGCTAGCAACGGAAATACATAAGAATCCTGTGATATGGACAAAGCCTATCGTACCTTCGGGCATATTAACCACATCTTGACCAAACCATGCAAACCCTGCTGCGCCAGCCAATGCAATAGGTAAACCACAAGCGGCAGACGTACCGACCGATTGCTTCATCGGTAGCCCTGCCCAGTTTAAAAATGGCACGGTCAAGCTACCGCCGCCAATACCAAAGATAGAGGACGCCATACCAATGCCCGTACCGGCGCTAAACTGTACACCAGCCGACGGTAATGGTTTGCCCAACTGCTCTTTATTGGAGAAGAACAACATCTTTAAAGCGACCAATAAAGCACCGACACCGATAATCGCTTGCAATACTTTGCCATCAATCATGTCCGCGATACCGGCACCAACCAGACTACCGATGACCAAGCCCAATGCCATCTTGCGCCATACTTCCCAACGTACACCGCCGCGTTTATTATGCGCAGTTAATGAGCTGATCGAAGTCACAACGATGGTCGCCAAGGAAGTGCCAATCGCCAAATGGGTCACCACTTCAGGAGGAAAATTATAAGCCGCAAAAATCCACACCAATGCTGGTACGATAATCATACCGCCACCGACGCCAAACAAGCCTGCGCTGACGCCAGCAAACGCCCCTGCAATCACAAACCATACATATAACATCATTGAATCAGCCTTTTATCATGCGTCTTTTTATTAGATTATTTTATCGTTGTATCTTTTTAGCACTTACTGATCATACGCTTAATTGCATTTGCCAAATCTCACATTGACCTTTATCCTATCTACTCTGTATTGAATATTTGTGACCATCGCTCAGTATATCAAAAATTTCCCTTGCCACATTTATCACCTTTGCTCTATTAACCAAAGCGAAAAAACGTATGCTGCCACTCGACTCTTTATCTGACTGCGACTCTAAGTCTCACCTGCTTACTCATTTGCCAGAGCTTAACCATCGGCACCTTTTTAGCAGCGTCTCGACCAACAGCGAGCTTATCATAGCGGTACAGGATGGCACGCTCAATGCCCATGATATGCATTTACTGACTGCCGAAACCCAAAGCGCAGGTCGTGGACAACACGGGCGCTCATGGCAATCACCACGTGGCAATGTTTATCTATCGTTATACTATCCAGTACATATGCCGATTAGCGGTTTATTGTCGTTAATAATCGGTATTGAGCTGGCAAAAATGCCTGTTATTCAAACATTAAATGCACAACTAGCTAACCAAGGTTTAACACCTATAGGGGTAAAATGGGCAAATGATTTGGGCTTTTACCACTCGTGCTCCAAAATAGAAGGAGCCGTATCTGACACGCAAATCACTCCATTTAGCAAACTTGCTGGTATATTAATTGAGCCCGTTACCCAAGCAGGCAAATTGGTCGGCGTGGTGATGGGTGTGGGACTAAACGTACAAGCGATACCCAAGCTTACTGCCCAAACCTGCGAAGGTATGAGCTACCAAGCCATCAGCTTACAAGATATCGAGCAGCTGCTAGCGCCAGATAAACCAGCAAGTACGCTGCCAAGTCTACGAGAGCTTTATCAACAAATGAGCAAAGCATTAGTGGCAGCAATGACACGCTTTGAGCATTTAGGGTTAGAAAAACCAACCGGTCAAACCTATAATTTAGACAGCTTTTTGCAGCAATTTGACTCAATGGATGCACTAGCAGGACGGCGCTTACGTATTACCCAAGAGCACAACGGTCAAACAGAGATACTCACTGGCTATGCTTGCGGTATTGATACACATGGATGTTTGCAATTACGCCAAGATAACGGTAATATTTCTGCGCTTTTTACCGGACGCATCGACGTTATTGATAACGCTTAAAGCATTTACTTAATGCGCTCTATCTAAAGGGAATTTTATGCTCTGGCTTGATCTCGGCAATACTCGCCTTAAATACTGGCTGACCGATGATATCGGACAGATAGTCTCGCATGATGCCAAGCAGCATTTGCAAGCACCTGCCGAATTACTCATGGGTTTGACCGACCGCTTTGAGCGTTATGCCCCTGACTTTATCGGTATTTCATCGGTGCTCGGTGATGATCTCAATATCAAAGTCTCAGAGACACTCAGTCGCCTTAATATTCCGTTTGAATTTGTCCACGTCGATGCCAATTATCCGCTGATGAAAAGCGCTTATAATGATGAGCAGCTCGGCTGTGACCGCTGGCTACAAATGCTCGGCGCGGTGGATAGAACCAAACGTCAATGTGTGATAGGTTGTGGTACAGCAGTGACCATTGATTTGATTGACCATGCTGAGCATTTGGGCGGTTATATCTTCCCTAGTATTTATCTTCAGCGCGAGTCGCTATTTTCTGGGACCAAGCAAATTACCATCTCTAACGGTACTTTTGATAATGTCAGCCAAGGTCTCACCACGCAAGACGCGGTACATCGCGGGATACTACTATCTATCGTCGGTGCTATTAACGAGATTAGCACACGTCATCCCAACTTTGAAGTGATCATGACTGGCGGTGATGCAGCTATTATCGCCCAACACGTCAACCGCCCAGTGCGCCTGCGTGATGATTTATTATTAAATGGCTTGGCGCGCTATTTTGATCATAGTAAACAGGCATGATGACTGAAAAAATTTTATAAGCTAGAAATTAAAAAAGCAGGACGCTTAAAACGTCCTGCTTTTTTATGTCTATTTGATTTGAGAGCAATACAGAGTGCTAAAGGGATGAGCTATTCGCAGACTCTGTTACGCCTGCGAACAGCTCATCCCTTTAGCCCATTAGCAGGAGGATATTAATGTATCGATTTTATTTTGAACTTCATATCTAATGAACACTCAGTAATTTTTACTTAGTCTCATTAAACAACTCACGACCGACTAGCATACGGCGAATCTCACTGGTACCCGCGCCAATCTCATAAAGCTTGGCATCGCGCCAGTAACGACCTAGTGGATACTCGTTGGTATAGCCATTACCGCCGAATATTTGAATGCCTTCACCTGCCATCCATGTGGCTTTTTCGGCACACCATAAAATCACACTAGCACAATCTTTACGCACTTCACGGCTATGACCGGCACCGCGCGCGTCCAACATATCGAGGTTTTTCCCGACCGTATATAAGAAACTACGACCTGCTTGCAGTATCGTATACATGTCTGCAACTTTACCTTGGATAAGCTGGAACTCACCGATGGCTTGACCGAATTGCTTACGGTCGTGAATGTAAGGGACGACGTTGTCCATCACTGCTTGCATGATACCGATAGGACCTGCGGCTAATACCGCGCGCTCATAATCAAGACCGCTCATTAAAACTTTAACGCCTTCGTTTAAGCCGCCTAAGATATTCTCTTTAGGTACTTCAACATTATTAAAGGTCATTTCACCAGTATGACTACCGCGCATACCTAGTTTGTCGAGCTTTTGCGCCGTGCCAAAGCCTTCCATGCCTTTTTCAACGATAAAAGCAGTCATGCCTTTTGCGCCTAATTCCGGATTGGTCTTAGCATAAACTACCATTACGTCCGCATCAGGACCATTGGTAATCCACATTTTGCTACCATTCAACACGTAACTGCCATCTTTTTCTTCGGCTTTTAGCTTCATACTGACCACATCTGAGCCAGCGCCTGTCTCACTCATAGCTAGAGCACCGATGAATTCGCCGCTGATAAGCTTTGGCAGATATTTTTGTTTTTGTGCTTCACTGCCGTTACGTTTGAGCTGATTGATACACAGATTAGAATGTGCACCATAGCTAAGTGCCACAGAGGCAGAAGCACGGCTAATCTCTTCCATCGCGACCATATGCGCGACATAACCCATGTCAGAGCCACCATACTCTTCAGGAACGGTGATGCCATGTAGACCAATATCACCCATCTTTTGCCACAAATCCATTGGGAACTCATCGCTACTGTCAATCTCGGCAGCACGTGGGGCTATTTCATTAGCCGCAAACTGTTGTACCATATCACGTAAGGCATCGATATCTTCGCCAAGCTGAAAATTCAATCCAGGTAAACTCATAACCATTCCTTGTATTTTGATGTTTAATTTTTTACTAGTGCTGTGTCAATTTAAAAATAGATGATATAGCTGGGACAAATTTTCCTCGCTTGCTGTGCGACTTCGTCACTCCAGAGGTTTCAAAAAATTTGTCCCAGCCATAAACCTATCTATCTATTCATTTAGCTTATGACTAACTATATTCTTAATGAAATTAGTTAAGACTGACGTTTGTTAATTAAAGCACGTGCCACGTTTGAGCCATTAGGACGACCTAAAAACTCACTGATACGCTCACCAGCAACGACCAATTTATCCAAATCAATACCAGTACTGATACCCATACCATGCAGCATATACACCACATCTTCGGTCGCGACATTGCCTGTTGCGCCTTTGGCATATGGACAACCACCGAGTCCAGCGACTGAAGTATCAAATTCACTGACACCCATTTGTAAGGCAGCCAAGGTATTACCTAACGCTTGACCATAAGTGTCATGAAAATGTCCTGATAACATAGAGATATCAGCATATTCCAATGCAGCCTGTAGCGCGCGCTGTACTTTAAGCGGCGTACCAACACCAATCGTATCAGCAATGCCAATCTGCTCAGCACCAATCTCAACCAAACGCTTAGTAACATAAGCCACTTGGCTAGGGTCAATCTCACCTTCATAAGGACAGCCGACCGTGCAAGAGATAACGCCTCGTACTTTGATACCTTGCGCTTTTGCTGCAGCCGCAACGGGCGCAAAGCGTTCGATACTTTCATCAATACTACAGTTAATATTCTTTTGGCTAAAGGTTTCGCTGGCTGAACCAAAAATGACGATTTCATCAGGACGATGGACGATAGCATTGTCAAAACCGCGCATGTTCGGCACCAATACCGAATAACTCACATCACTGTGGCGTGTGGCTGCAAGTGCTTCTAACAGCGCGCTATTGTCACCCATTTGCGGTACCCACTTTGGCGAGACAAAGCTAGTAGCCTCAAGCTTTTTAACCCCTGCGGCAATCAAGTCATTGATAAGCCTTTGCTTAACCACAGTCGGCACGGTCGTTGACTCGTTTTGTAGTCCATCACGCGGACTGACATCGACGATTCTGACATGACTTGGATACGAGTGGTTTGGATACGAATGGCTCATACTTATCATCCTTTTTATTATTCGCCTTTCTGTGAGGCTCTGTCAGCTATTCGCTTTCCGTATCAATACGTAATAACTCATCACCATCAGCGACTAAATCACCTGCTGAAAATAGCAATTCTGCCACCACGCCATCTGTCGGTGCAGTAATGGTATGTTCGATTTTCATCGCTTCAATAACAGCCAATGGCTCGCCTTTCTTCACCGTATCGCCAATTGCTACCTTAAAGGCAACGACCTGTCCTGGCATCGGTGATTTCAAACTGCCGACTGCTGCAGACTCTTCGCCTACGTGCGCCATAATATCAACAAGGGTGATTTCATCACGCCCGTTATCAGTAAAGACATAGACGGTCTCATGGTTTGTCCAGCTTTGGGCGTTGATACGGGCACCATCTAACCACAAGGTATGGTTGTGTGCGTCAATACTGCTATAGCTGACTTGAGCTTCATAGACTGTCGAGGTTTGCGCCGCCACATTACTATTATCTTGAACATCTGTACTGGCGATTTCTTTTTCGATGACAAGCGTAAAGCTACTGAGGTTATCGCTGCCCTTTTTGCTGTCTAAGCAAGCTGCATTACGCCAGTTGCTAATACGAGCGCTATAAGATTGCTCATTATAAACCAAGCTAAACGAGCGCGTATAATCGCTAAAGGCACGGAAACCCGTAGGCTTGCTAAAAGGATCTGACCCTTGCGTTGTCGCTTCATTGGCAAGCTGCTGCGCAATAGCAGTAACCGCAAGCGTCGATAACTCAAGCGGATGCTGATCAAACAGCTGCTCACGCTCACGTTCTATCAAAGCTGTATCAAGATTGGCTTGGCTAAACGATTCAGTATTAAGAATATAGCGCAAAAATGCGACGTTATTTGGCAGACCGACGATGCGCGTTTGGGCTAGTGCACGATCAAGCTTGGCTAACGCTTGCTCGCGAGTAGGCGCATGAACGATAAGCTTTGCAATCATAGAGTCGTAGAATGGGCTAATCACATCACCTTCGCGTACGCCATCATCGATACGCACATCCGTGCTGTTCTTATTAATGACGAAAGTACTATGCTCAGGCTTTTGATAAGTGAATAAAGTACCTGTGGCTGGTAAAAAACCATTGTCAGGATTTTCAGCACAAATACGTGCTTCAATCGCATGTCCGTTGATAGCCAGCTCTTCCTGTTTTTTCGGCAATGGCAAACCTGCCGCGACCAATAGCTGCCATTCGACCAAGTCGACGCCAGAGATAGCTTCACTGACCGGATGCTCAACTTGCAGACGGGTATTCATTTCCATAAAATAAAAGTTCATCGAACCTTCGCGCTGCTCAACGATAAACTCAACCGTGCCTGCGCCAAAATAATTGACCGCACGAGCAGCTTCAATTGCCGCTGTTCCCATTGCTTCACGCATCGCCGCATCGACACCCGGTGCCGGCGCTTCTTCTAATACTTTTTGATGGCGACGCTGTACCGAGCAATCACGCTCAAACAGATGCACATAGTTGCCATGCGTATCACCGAATACTTGGATTTCGATATGGCGAGGTTTCAATGCGTATTTTTCGACCAATACTTGATCGTTACCGAAACTGGTAATCGCTTCACGGCGACAAGATTCTAATAAATCAATAAAGCCACTGGACTGCTCAACGATACGCATACCTTTACCACCACCACCAGCACTGGCTTTAATCAGTACAGGATAGCCAATGCTATCGGCTTGCTGCTGCAAAAATTGCGCATCTTGATTTTCACCATGATAGCCGGGTATTAGTGGCACGCCAGCCGCTTCCATCAAACGTTTGGACTCAGATTTTCCGCCCATGGCACGGATAGCGTCAGCTGATGGCCCGATAAAGACCAAACCTGCATCTTGGCAGGCTTGCGCAAAATCCGCGTTTTCACTTAAAAACCCGTAACCTGGGTGAATCGCTTGTGCGCCGGTCTCTCTGGCAATGGCAATGATAGCATCGCCTTTTAGGTAGCTGTCTTTAGGAGCCGAACCACCCAAATAGACAGCTTCATCGCAGACAGACACGTGCTTAGCCTCACGGTCAGCATCAGAATAAACAGCGACGGTGCTTATACCCAGACGCTTGGCAGTCGCAGCAACACGGCAGGCAATTTCACCACGGTTGGCGATCAAAATTTTAGAAAACATAACTATCCCTGTATCTTGTCATTTTATCGTTGATAAATAATCAAACGGTAGGATGATATTCACGTATGACTGTTTACGCTAAACTGGTTTTATTATTCATTGGCAATTTAGCAAAAATATTTTTTATTGATACATGGCTATTTTGCTACTAGCCAATCAGGTTGGCGCTTTTGTAAAAATGCTTGCACCCCTTCCTTACCTTGCTCTGATGATCGGATATCAGCGATGCCTTTGACCGTATCGGCGATTAGCTCATCGGTAATCGGTGCGCCCGCGACTTCATGCAATAAGCGCTTGCAGGTTTTCACAGCCTCAGGGCTGTTTTTGACTACTTTGGCACAAAATTCTGCAACTGCATCATCAAGCGACTCTTCACTGACGCGCTCATGGATAAAGCCAAGCTGACGGGCTTTTTTGCTATCAAATACTTCCGCACTGAGAAAATAACGCTGTGAGGCTCTGGCACCTAATGCACGTATCACATAAGGGCTAATGGTTGCTGGTGCTAAGCCCAGACGTACTTCGCTAAGACAGAAATTGGCAATTCTTACAGCGATAGCTACATCACAGACAGCAACCAAACCCATGCCGCCTGCATAAACATCCCCTTGTACCGCCGCTATCGTTGGTTTTGGGCACTCATAAATAGTCTTAAGCATTTGTGCCAATTTGTCCGCGTCCGCTAGGTTCTCTTCATAGCTATAATCCGCCATGGCGCGCATCCAATTCAAATCGGCACCCGCACAGAACGCTTTACCGGCCGCTGCTAAAACGATAACGCGTACTTGCTCATCATTGCCAAGCGTCTTGAAAGCATGGGTCAACTCAGCAATCATCTCATCATTAAAGGCGTTACGTATCTCAGGGCGATTCAAGGTTACCGTTGCAACGTGCTGCTCAACGTCAACCAATAGACTTTTATAATGATTCAAATTTTGTTGCATATCTTTCTCTATATTTTATGTATTTATGAGCACTAAATGACTGTCAATATACCGTTCATTGCTACATTCTAAAGACACCAAAGTTTGTCTCTTCAATCGGTGCGTTATGAGCCGCGCTAAGCGCTAATGCCAACACATTACGGGTATCAGCAGGGTCAATCACGCCATCATCCCATAAACGAGCGGTAGCATAATAAGGATGACCTTGCTCTTCATACATCTCACGAATCGGCGCTTTAAATGCCGCTTCGTCTTCATCACTCCACGCCTCGCCTTTACGGTCAAAGTTATCGCGCTTAACCGTTGCCAATACCGACGCCGCTTGCTCACCGCCCATCACAGAGATACGCGCATTTGGCCACATCCATAAGAAGCGCGGACTGTACGCACGTCCACACATGCCGTAATTACCAGCACCGAATGAGCCACCAACGATAACGGTGAATTTTGGTACTTTAGCATTCGCTACCGCCATCACCATCTTGGCACCATGACGGGCAATACCTTCGTTTTCGTATTTTCGACCAACCATAAAGCCGGTGATGTTTTGTAGGAATATCAAAGGAATTTTGCGTTTACAGCACAGCTCGATAAAGTGCGTACCTTTTTGTGCAGATTCACTAAATAAGATACCATTATTGGCAATAATGCCAACTGGCATACCTTCGATATGAGCAAAACCACATACTAATGTCGTGCCAAAGCGCACCTTAAATTCATCAAAGGCACTGTCATCGACGATACGAGTGATAATTTCTCTAATATCAAATGGCTTACGCTTATCAGTTGGAATGACGCCGTATAGTTCTTTAGCATCGTAGCGCGGTGGAAGCGGCTTGATTTGGTTTGGAATCTGTTTAGCAGAACGGTTTAAGTGGCTAACGATATTACGCGCGATTGATAACGCATGGGTATCGTTTTGCGCCAAATGATCGACCACCCCCGACAGACGGGTATGTACATCGCCGCCGCCCAAATCTTCTGCTGTGACTTCTTCACCTGTTGCAGCTTTCACCAGTGGCGGACCACCTAAAAAGATAGTTCCTTGTTCTTTAACAATAATAGATTCATCGCTCATCGCTGGGACATATGCCCCACCAGCGGTACAGCTACCCATGACCACTGCAATCTGTGGAATGCCAGCGGCACTCATATTAGCTTGATTAAAAAATATACGTCCAAAGTGTTCTTTATCAGGGAATACCTCATCCTGATTGGGCAAGTTTGCACCGCCAGAATCAACTAAGTAGACACAAGGCAAATTGTTTTCTTGGGCAATTTCTTGGGCACGTAGATGTTTTTTGACCGTCATTGGATAATAAGTACCGCCTTTTACGGTAGCATCATTACAGACAATCATACACTCGATGCCATTGATACGACCGATACCAGCAATCACGCCCGCCGCTGGAATATCTTCACCATACATATCGTGCGCCGCCATCGGAGCCACTTCTAAAAATGGCGTACCAACATCAAGCAAACGCTCGACACGCTCACGAGGTAGTAGCTTACCACGTGCTAAATGCTTGGCGCGTGCACGCTCTGAACCACCTTGGGCGACTTTACGCAAGTGCTGATATAAGTCATCGACGACCTCTTGCATGGCAGCACTGTTCTGCTGAAATTCAGCGGCATTTGGACTCAGTTTACTGGTTATGATAGCGCTCATGATATCCCTTTTCTTTAATGCGTAAATGCGAGTAGCTTTTTATGCGAATTATTCTAACTACTGGTTAGTTTAGCCTTTACCAATGCAAGTTATTAATAAAACAAGAAGTAAAACGGCTCAAGTTTTATAAGCCTAACTCTTCTCTCATTTGCTCGATAATTTTATATTTTTGAATTTTACCAGTGATGGTCATTGGGTATTCGGTCACAAAGCGATAATAGGCTGGCACTTTATAATGAGCAATATGCTCACTACAGAATTGACGTACTTCTTCTTCCGTTAAGCTGCCAGCTTCTTTAGGTATAATCCAAGCAGCCAATACTTCACCATACTTTTCATCAGGAACGCCAACAATTTGCACATCACGGATTTTAGGATGACGGTATAAATAGTTTTCAATTTCGACCGGATAGATATTTTCACCGCCACGGATGACCATATCTTTACTACGACCGACGATTTTGACATAGCCATCTTCGTCCATGGTCGCCAAGTCACCGGTGTGCATCCAGCCATCTTGAATCGCCTCACGCGTTTTAAAGCGACTGCCCCAATAGCCTTTCATGACCGAATAACCACGGGTGAGTAACTCGCCAGTTTCGCCTAAGGGCACAATTTCACCTGTTTCGGTATCAATTACTTTGACTTCAAGCGCTGGCTGCACGAGTCCCACGGTCGAGACTTGCTTATCAAGTGGCGTATGTTCATTGGTTTGACAGGATACTGGGCTGGTTTCAGTCATGCCATAAGCAATGGTGACCTCTTTCATGTGCATCTCATCAATGACACGGCGCATGATCTCAATCGGACAACTAGAGCCTGCCATAATGCCAGTACGCAAGGTCGATAAGTCGAAATTTTTAAATTCAGGGTGATCAAGCTCAGCGATAAACATCGTCGGTACGCCATGTAAACCTGTACATTTTTCCTGTTCAACTGCTTGTAATACCGATAATGGTTCAAAACCATCATTTGGATAAACGATACAACCGCCATGAGTGAGAATGGCTAAATTGCCAAGCACCATACCAAAGCAGTGATATAAAGGCACTGGAATACACAGTCTATCCTCTTCAGTGAAATTCATCGCTTCACCGATGAAATAGCCGTTATTTAATATATTACGATGGCTTAAAGTTGCGCCTTTCGGTGTGCCCGTTGTACCACTGGTAAACTGCACGTTAATGGCATCAGTATTTTTAAGCTGAGCTTGACGCTCGGCGATACGCGGATCATTGGCATCACCTTCTTCCATCCATGCAGAAAACTTCTGCATGAACCCAAAATCTTCATCGCTGTTTGGTTCATCAATCCAAATGATGCGCTCAATCGTTGGAATCTCGACCAAATCCAGCTGAGTGTAATTTTTGTGGTAAATCTCAGGACACATCTCACGGATTAGGCTGGCATAGTCACTACTTTTAAAATGGCGCATGAGCACCAATGCCGAGCAGCCCAATTTATTTAGCGCATATTGCAGCTCAAAGACACGATAAGCAGGGTTGATATTGACTAAAATAATACCAACTTTGGCAGTTGCCAATTGCATCAAAAGCCATTCAGCATTGTTGTGCGACCAGATACCGATACGGTCACCAATCTCAAGCCCCATCTCAATCATGCTGCTCGCTAACTGATTGACTTGCTGTTGCAGCTGTTGATATGTCCAGCGAATATTTTGATGGCAGACGACCAGCGCTTCGCGTTCAGGATATTTGGAGACGATAGCATCAAAGAAATCACCGATGGTCGCTTCAATCAGCGGCACATCAGGACCTTTATCATAGCTTTGAGTCAATGGCGCATTTGCCGAACATGCGCCCATATTGATAGAGGGAATATTATTTAGAATGGTATCAAAATGGATATTTTGAGTCATAACGAGTCCTTTCGTTTTACTTTTCATAATACTTATTAGTCGCCTGCCACCCATTCATTCTTCCTTGAACAGGTCTCGACTAGCGTTAACTACTATACCGCCTTAAATCGAATGCTGTCAATAATAGTAATACAATATGTATCATTTAATTAGAATCCAATAGTAATGCTTTATTAAAGATAGCATAAAAATATGGCAGATATTTGACACAAAAAAGCCAGTCACGCTATGTATAGGTGGCTGGCTTTTTTTTAGCACTAAATTTTAGAGTATCTTCAACTTAAAAACATGATGCATGTTTAACAAGCTAAGACCATAAACTACAGGCAATTTGATAATTACTACGCTGATATAATTGGCGGCGCCTTAATAGTAACGGTCGCGCTGACTTCATTATTATCATTGAGTAAATTCATAATAAGCTCGTCTTCAGTTTCAGTGGTTACTTGCCAGTTGCCGTTTGCTTGCGGCACGCCCGTTGCCATCACTGAGATGGCTTTATTCTTTAAGCGAATCATCGGTGGCTTATGCTCATAACCGCTATGCTCTAAACCTAATACATCATCAGCAATCGTTGCTGCTTGCGCACGTAGTGGCGCTACATAACGGCAGGCAACACCATTGATAGACATACAATCACCAATCGCATAAATATTATTGGTATTGGTTCGTAGTGTTGGTGCATCTACTACGATACCAGTGCGATGGTTGAACTCAACTCCAGCTGCAGTTGGTAATTTACCATCAACGGTCAGACCCGTGCTGGCAATCACATGGTCGACGATTAACATCTCAGATGACTGAGTATCTGTATCTTCTCCGTTAGGAGTAAATAGCTCATAGCTAACTTGCAGCTTGCCGTCATCATTACGTATGACATCGGATACTTGATAACCGCCTAAAAAATTAATACCCTGCGACTGCACTGCTTTGGCAATACGAGCTGTCGCTTTTGGCGGTAGCATTTGTGATAGCGGCGCATTATTTAAATCAATTAAGGTTACCTCATGACCTGCCTTGAGCAAGTCCTCAGCAATCTCAGTGCCTACCATACCCGCACCGACAATCGCCACGTGCTGACTACCAATGGCAAGCTTTTCTTGCAATTGCCCAAAACGCTCAATATGATTGACATGCCATACCAAATCTTGCGGCAAACTCTTAGGGAAAATAGGATGAGCACCCATCGCTAAGACCAGCTTGTCATAGCTGATGGTTGCATAATTGGTATAAACAGGATCTGAGCGCAGCGCTGAGATAAGCTGTACCGTTTGCGCAGCAGCATCAATGTCCGTGACTTGCGTATTGGCAAGTAAGGTCACTTGTGCCGCTTCTGCCGCATCAGCGCCAGTCGCGCGTACCAAGTCTGATGCCTGCTTGTTTTGGCTGATTGCCATGGTAAGCATCGGCTTATGATAACGATCGCCATTGTCTGTGGTGATTAGAGTAATCGACACATCTTTGTCTTTGGCACGAATGGCATCAATCACGTGCCAGCCGGCTAAACCTGCACCAATGATGACAATACCTTTGGCGTCTGTTGCTGTAGTAATAGGAAATGTAGCTTCTTTGCTCATACTGACTCCATGATAGATGAGAGATTATATTGTTTTTATGATAGTGGCTGTTTATGATAGTGGCTGCCATTATATCAGTAAACAGGTATTCACTCACGTAGGCGTTTATAAAGTCGCTTACAATAAAAAAAGCGCCTATTAATAGGCGCTCTAAATAAATCAACTCTAAATGACTGCTTTAATGATTGAGAATCTTTGATAAGAACATTTGCGCGCGGTCACTTTTCGCGCTTTCAAAAAACTCATCCTTGCTACAGTTTTCAACGATATGACCTTCATCCATAAAGATAATCCGATTGGCAACCTGACTGGCAAAGCCCATCTCATGGGTAACACAAATCATCGTCATGCCCTCACGGGTTAGCTCAACCATGACATCAAGCACTTCTTGAATCATCTCAGGGTCAAGTGCTGAAGTTGGCTCATCAAAGAGCATTGCCACTGGATCCATTGCTAACGCACGTGCAATCGCGACACGCTGCTGCTGCCCACCGGACAGCTCAGCTGGATACTTTGCTGCTTGCACCGTTAGCCCGACGCGGTCTAGATATGCCATGGCTTTTTGCTTGGCTTCCGCTTCTTTACGTCCCAACACTTTGATTTGCGCGACAGTCAAATTATCAACAATCGTCAGATGCGGGAACAGCTCAAAGTGCTGAAAGACCATACCGACACTACTACGTAATTTTGGCAAGTTGGTTTTTGGCGCGCCAACGGAGATATCGCTGACCATAATCTCGCCTTTTTGAAAAGGCTCTAGTCCATTAACCGTTTTTATCAAGGTCGACTTGCCGCTGCCCGATGGACCACAGACGACGACGACATCGCCTTTATGCACATGGGCACTACAGCCAGACAATACTTGAAAGTCACCATACCATTTGCTCACATCACTCATTTGGATGACGATTTCATCGCTTGCATGACCAGTGTTAGTGACCAGTCCGCCAAATTCATTTATATACGTGTCAGTATTATTCATTACTGGCTCATTCATCACTGGCTCCTAACCACATTATTTTCATCATTATTAAATATAGCTCTTAACGTACAGGTTCCGATACGAATTTATTAAAGATCATTAGAACCTTAAACGCTTTTGTACTTGTTGCACGCCAATAGAGGCACTCAAACTGATAATAAAATAAACAGCGCCTGCTCCTAATATATAGGGCGTTAATAAACCCATCAGCTCACCGCGTACATAAGCGGCACGGAAAAAATCCGTCAAGCCAATCGCAAAAACCAATGTCGTATCTTGGAATAAAATAATACATTGCTGCAAAATCAGCGGTAGCATCTTGCGAAACGCCTGCGGCAAAATAATCAAGCGCATCGTTTGCCCATAGGTCATACCGAGCGCTTTGGCAGCATTGACCTGCCCACTGCCGATAGATTGGATACCCGCACGTACCACCTCTGAAAAATATGCCGCTTCAAACATCATAAAAGCGACTACACACGAGGTAAAGGCTGTATCGAGTTGCAGATATTTACCAGCGACCCAAAAATAAATCATCGGTACCGCAAAATAAAACCAGAGCAGCACGAGCAGCAATGGCACAGAACGGAAATAATTGACGTATAGCTTTGCAGGTATCTCAAGCGCTTTGATACCAGACAAACGCATCAAAGCCAATACCGTCCCTAAGCTGAGACCGCCTAAGATTGCTAAAAATAATACTTTTAAAGTCGTCAGCATGCCACCCATTAAACCGGGATAGGCAGTTGCAAGTTCGGTCATATTCATTTTTGACTCCCTGCAATTAGCCCAGGCACACGCAATTTACGTTCAATTAGCCCCATAATGGCAATTAAAGACAGATTAAACACCAGATAAATAATGGTCGCATAGGTATAAATCTCAAGACTGTTTTGGGTATATTCACTGATGGTTTTAGTCTGACTGATCAGCTCCATTACCCCAACCAAAGACGCAACTGAGGCGTTTTTAAAGCAGTTGGTCAGCTCTGAGCTCAGCGGCGGTAAGATAATCCGAAATGCTTGTGGCAGCAGTACTTCTTTATAGGCTTGTGGGATACTAAAGCCAAGTGCGTAGGCAGCATTGATCTGCCCTTGAGGTAGTGACTCGATACCAGTACGTACTTGTTCAACAATACGAGCTGCGGTAAATAAACCAAGACCGATACTGGCTGACAGCATGGCTGAGGTATTGGGAGACAAGTCTTTATACCACCACTCTTGTATGGATGGTGTGAGCCAACCTGGAGCGATATAAAACCAGAAAAATAATTGTACCAATAAGGGAATATTACGGAAAAACGTCACATAAGCAGTACCGATAGCACGTGCGCCTTTATTCGGCAAGGTACGCATGATGCCAAAAATAGTACCAACCACCATGGCGATTGCCCATGCAATACTGCCAATCAATAACAACCAGCCAAGACCAGTAATCATCCAATGGATATACAGCTCGCTACCGATACCAGTCTGCTCAAAGAGCACACCCCAGTTCCAGCTATAATTCATAATTGTCTCTCCGAGCAACGGTTAAAAAGCCCACGCTTTCAGACTGCTATCAAACTATTTGACAAACAATCTGAACGCGTAAGCATGCTATGTTGAGGGACAAGGAGCGTTATTGCGCAGTCGCTACTTTTGGCTGATCGCTATCATGTGGATTGGCAATCAACGCTTTTAAGTTATCTGACATCTCAAACTTTAGATTGACATTTTTTGGTGGAATTGGATTTAAGAACCATTTGTCATAAATGCTATTGATCTCGCCTGACTTAAAGACATTGGCTAATGCTTCATCGACCACCGCTTTAAATTCTGGATCGTCTTTACGCATCATACAACCATAGATCTCAAACGATTGTGGCTCACCAACAATGACCCATTCATCTGGATTTTTTGCTTTGGCTTTTTCGCCTGCTAGCAATACATCATCCATCATAAAGGCATCGGCACGACCGTTCTCTAGCATCAAGAAACCTTCGCCATGGTCTTTTGCTGAGATGACATTGATATCCATCTTTTTGTCATCGTTGTATTCACGAATATAACGCTCTGAAGTTGTACCTGCAGTCGTGACCAAGGTTTTACCCTTTAAATCATCGAAACCTTGGATACCTGAATCTTTTTTGGTCAGTAAACGCGTACCGATTTCAAAGAAGCCGTTAGAGAAAGCGACTTGTTTCTGACGCTCTTCATTATTGGTTGTTGAACCACACTCAAAATCCACTGTACCATTTTGTACTAATGGGATGCGTGTTTGTGAGGTAATAAGGTTATAGCGGATTTTTAGATCTGGCATATTCAGCTTTTGTTTGACAGCTTCTACCACTTTCATCTCTAAATCATGAGCATAGCCGATCGGCTGATTTGGATCATCAGCGATGTATGAGAACGGAATGGAAGAGTCACGGTGACCGACGACGATGGTGCCTGATTCTTTGATTTTATCTAAGGTGCCGTTGGTATTTGCCGTCGCCTCAGTGGTTGCTCCATCTGCTGGCGTCGCCTCATTGCTGGTTTGGCTATTGTTGTTACAGCCTGCTAGAGCTAGTGCCATAAAGGCAACTAACGTTAATGGTTTGGATATAGAGGTAGAAAGAGAGTAAGTCATGAGATATGTCCTTTTATCACATTGCCACAAGATTGGAATGACATTTAAGTGCGATAGAAACCGTAGAAAAACGCTATAAATTTGCATTTATGGGCCCTATTGCTATGCATCCGTGCTGTTGCTGTTGTTTATCACTATGCAACTTAATGTTACTGTACAACAAATTGACTGACGAGGGTAAACTTTTTTTACTCAGCTGACTATTTTCGGTTTTTAATTTATCTAAGATAATAATCCCTAAATAAAACAAGCTCTAACGTCATTAATATAGGTACGTATTTGATAAAGCTAATAGAGAAATTCATTTTTTATAAACGGCATTTCTTACGTCAACAATCTACTATATTCAGTCCTAAATAAAAGAAATACAAAAATTATAAGGTGCTACTGGTATCAATTTTGCTTGCTGACTGTGCCTACGCAGACAGAGGCTGCGAATAATTAATCCCAGTGGCACTGTATTTTTTTAAAAGTGTATCTACTATAGATACGATTGATAAATCCGAACCTATCCCCATAAAGCTAGCAACTTCTTAATCTTATACATGACCTATGACCCAAGATACCCAAACTCCGAATGCTCCTGAACAAAATACTGATCTGATGCAAGATAACGACATTCGCCAACGCTTTTTTATTGAAGACTCTCCGGTGCGCGGTGATGTGGTGCGCTTATCGCGTAGCTATGCGACGACCATTGCGCAAAAGCCTTATCCTGAAGCACTAAAACGCTTACTCGGTGAGATGTTGACGGCTGCAAGTTTGCTGATTGGTACTGTTAAAATCAATGGTCGCTTGTCGATTCAATTGCAATCATCAGATAGCGATAGTTTGCTGAATTGGGCGATGGCTGAATGTGATCAAAACGGTATTATCCGCGCTCTTGCCAGCTGGAAAGATGATACTGACGAGCACGTACAAGCGTGGAATAATATGCTGCATGCTAAAGAAGCGTTTGCTGAACTGGGCGCTACTGGTCAAGGCGTATTATTTATCAATATCCAACCGGATGGCGGCGAGCCATATCAAGGTATTGTTGAACGTAGCCATGACAATTTGGCAGATTGTTTGGCGCATTATCAAAAGCAATCGGCACAGATTCCAACGCTGATTAATTTGGCATCTGATGGTTTACAAGCGGGTGGCATCTTGGTGCAAATGCTGCCACGTACCGCTCAAGAAACATACGAAGTTGAGCAAAATGAAGATGCTGGTATTGATGATGACTTGTGGACACGCTTGTCTGTATTGACGCGTACACTGAAAGCAGAAGAATTGACCACGCTTGATACCAATGAGATTTTGTATCGCTTATATCATGAAGAAAAAGTCGTTGCTCCTGAGCCTATCTCGCTATCGTTTGGTTGTACGTGTTCACGTGAAAAGTGTGAAATGGCAATCGAGCAAATCGGCGAAACAGAAGCATTGGATATCGTTGCAGAGCAAAACGGTACCTTTGAGATGGATTGCGGATTCTGCGGTGAGATTTATAAATTTAATAAAGACGATGTGGCAGCGATTTTTGCTGAGTAGTCTTTTATCTCACTGATTTGAGTATAGTCAATTCCAAATAAAACAGATACGTTATATTCCAACGTAGTACTGGTATAAATTTTTCTGGCGTGCTGTGACTACGCTGACAGCAGCTACGTAAAATTCATCTCAGTCCTACTGTATCGTTTTAATACTGAATTCACTATAGTCAGTCATAAAAAAACCCTCAAGTATGATGCTTGAGGGTTTTTAGCATTAGTCTGCTTATTTTGTATCTCTTATGCTAAACCTCATAGGTTTCTGGATAAGAATAAATACGCGGGTTCAGCGCATACTTTGCTTCATGTGCATCGCCTAATCTATCATCCAAGAGCCAAGCAATGATTTGCTGGTGTACTCTATCGCTGTAGATTAAATTCATATGGTTTATCCCATAAAAAATAGCTTTGTGTCCCTCTGGTACTGCCAGCGTATGCTCTTCGGTATGCTCACCCAGTGCTGACTCTACCGAAACTAGCCCATCACCCAATAAACTTGTGGTCTTAAATTCAAAATGGGTCTCGACCATCACTGCTGCTACCAGATAGGTATTCACATGCAATGGCAAGTGAGTAGGATGCCGAAAATCTGCTGGTAGCACACTACGCCCTTCTAACGCTTGCCAGTCGGCATCTCGAATACTACCGTAACGCAAATCAATGATACCCGCACTGCGCATATCACCAAGCTTTGCCAATGACCCAGCAAAGGGCAATTTAGCAATTTTATCTTGGATAAAATGCCCAATCTGCTCCAAACTTGCGCCATGATGCGGTGACCCTAAAGTCACCAGATTGCTCACCCTTTTGACCCAGCTAAAACCTTGCTCTTTGCCATAAAACAGCGCGCTACGGCTTACCAAACCGCCCATACTATGACCGACCAAATCAATCTGGGTGATGTCTGGGTTATTCTCAACCAAATCTTGCAATACTTGAGCAAAGCTACGTCCATTACTTGAGATACGTCGACCTGTATTATAATTTAAGTACAAGACAGTCGCTGATGGCAAGCTATACATGAGCGCTTTTGCCAGATTATTCTCACCAGATACTTTCCAGCTTAAGTGGCTTAAACAAAGTCCATGGCATAGAATAATAACGCGCCCTGACAATACAGTGCTTTGCACCCGATTATTGGTATCATACAGCACCATCGATACTGCTAATGGATTTTGATGCGTAATCAGATGATCGCCCATCACTCCGTTTAGGATATTGACCATGCGCCGCAAGTTCTTTGGTAATAGTCTGACCTTTTTGGGTTTTAAAACAGTATTATAAAGGTGCAGACCTGAGGCTAAATTATTACCAATCAGCTGCATCGCCTGACGTACCGTACCATAAATGCGCCCCGTGATACCCTGTTGCCAGCGCTCGACATTTCCTTTATTAAACCGCCCTAAAGGACGCAGTAATATCTCACGGTGGATGGCTTCTACAATGTCAGTCACCTCGACCACACCCATAGTCGCAAGCTGTGCCAATCCTTCAAAAAAACCAACCAATGAGAGCGGTTGATATGGTTGAACATCACTATGATTCACGCTTTTTTCAGTCAGCTCATCCACATAAATATAGTCAAGCTTATCCAGTTCCTCATAGACATCGCCTTGAAATCCTATATCGATAGCAGATTGCTCATCAGAAGGACGCCGAGTCGTTGCAAATAAATCATGGATAGTTTCTAAAGGTTTTGGACTGAGCATAATGTTGACATATCAAACAGTTAAAGGGATTTTCCATACTATCCTGTAATGGTCATAAACAGAAGAGAATGATTTAACTATCAAGTATCTTTATTGTCAAAAAGCCATGTAATTATTCAATATCAAAAATTGCACACTAGTAACTACCGCCTAAAACACAAAAATCCCAAAGCCATGGCTTAGGATTTTTATGTTTGCTAAGACGTATCATTACTAATGCAAATGTTTAACTAGACAAACGACTCTGCCAGTATGACATCACCATCTTCGCGAGTAATCATGACGGTGGCTGAGCGTGGTGTACTACCTCCAGCAATAGCGCCCCACGTATTACCCGGATGCTGAATATTAATAAATAAGGTTTTAAAGTCTGGGGCCATCGTAATACCTGTGACCTCACAGCCTTCCGGACCGACGAAGAAACGTTTGATATTGTCATTATTGGCAGGCATGCCGACTCGGGTTTGTTGCCCCGCTGACGTAGTAGTGAGGGTTCCATCGCTGATATTGCCCGGTAGCGCTGCTAGCAACATACAGCTGCTGGTATCGGTATAAGCACCGTCATCTGTTTGAATCCATAAGACGCCACGTGGATCAAAGTATAAGCCGTCGGGGGAAGAAAAGTCATTATTGTCATTTAATTGTGATAAGTTTTCTGCTGATAAATCACTCGGCGCAGCAAATAAATAAATATCCCATTCAAAACTGGTTGCCGCATGATCGCCCCCTGCTTCTGCCCAGCGAATAATATGACCATTGTCATTACCACGCGCTTTGCCGCCAGTATTATAGCTGCGCGGATTGGGCGCTGAAAGTGGCTGATCATCACGTACGCCGCGATATTTATTATTGGTCAATGTCACATATACATCGCCCGTTATGGGACTGACCGACACCCACTCTGGACGATCCATCTTGGTGGCACCGACCACATCTGCTGCTGCACGAGCAAAGACCAACACCTCATCTTGTCCATGAAAAGGCAAGACCGTATTGGAGACATCCAGTCCATTTTGACCGTGAATCAACGCTTTCCATTCACCGCGGCCATTTTCATTAAAGATGGCAACATAGAGTGTGCCCTCATTCAAATACTTATCACCTGCTTTTAATCCACCGCCGATATCAGCATTTGACCATGGGGCTTTGGAGACGAACTTATAGATATATTCACCCCGAGCATCGTCACCCATATAAAAAACCACCGGTTTGCCTTGTTCAACAGGGGCATAGGCACAATTTTCATGAGCAAAACGCCCTAGTGCCGTGCGCTTTTGCGGCATGGAATTTTGATCAAAAGGATCAATTTCGGTGATATAGCCAAAGGTATTAAAGCCATTTCTATAATCGTCAGCAGCGCTAGCACTAGCGGCGGTCATATCCCAGCGTGAAAACTCGTCGCTTATCTTGGCATCTTTAGCATCAGGGGTATGCCATAAGTATTCCCAACCAGGGAAGTTTTCCGTTGCCCCGTAGCGTTCGCGACCATAGTTATGCCCAGCGCTTAATTGGCTAGCATCTTGCCCACGGGCAAATACCCCTAAAAAGTTCTCTTCGGTGGTCAGATAAGTGCCCCAAGGTGACAAACCTGCACCGCAGTTATTATTGATGCCGCGAGTCTGAAAGCCTGTCGGATCAAACTTAGTTTTGACCAAATCAGAGCCAGCAACGGGCCCTGTCAACTGCGCTGTACTACTACTCGTGAGACGGCGATTATATTTCGAATCAGCCACCATCTCATAGCCCATGCCATCAGCGCGGCGTTTCATCTCGACCACCGCTACCCCATGACAATTAACCTCACGGCGCACGTCGCTAGCAAGTCGACGATTTTGAAAGATGGGCGCGGCATTATTATCTTGGATAACATGATAGCCAAACGGACTCAGCTCACTACTGTTTACATACTCATGATTCATTACCAGCAGCCCATTCTCTGACGCTTTGGGGTCATAGGTACTGCCCTTTTTGCCAAAAAACCACATGCCATCATGATTATCACCCATGCGCCACTCGAATGACTCAGCCGACTGCTCTCGATTGTCTTTCCAGTCATCAATACCAGATATTAGCGGCGTACCAAGTGGTAATATCATCTCGGCTTTATAGCCTGCTGCCACGCTCATCGTTTCGGCAGTCGAATGCGCCACTGCTGTAAACTTCAAAGTTTCGGGACGTTTGAGATCACCTTGTGCAGGGACAGCAGCATCATTGCCATTATTTTTGGCAGGAATACTATCATCGTCATCGCTACAGCCGACTAAAGGTAGCGCGCCAAAAAACGCCGCCGCTGTTAATCCTGTGCCACCTTTTAGGATACTACGCCGATTTAAACGACGACTAATAATGGTTTGAAAATCGATATTGTCGGTCGGATTAGAATCTTCAACGACTTCATGGGCAAGTGGTTGTTTGTTATTCAATAATGTCATTATCAGTCACCTTGCTGTTAGGCTTGATTGGCATAAGAGAGTTGATTGCAGCCTTGTAATTGCAATCACCAAAATACGAATTATGCCTAAGTCTACTGAGTGTTTATGACAGTACGTTGAAAACCAAATGCCAATTTGATAGTAATGTGATGATAACCTCATGACAAATGGCTATTACCACTGATAAACCAAAAAAATCCCAAGTGTGAACTTGGGATTTTTTGATAGCGCCAATGCATGTAAAAACTTATATGATACTGCTGCGATAAGACATTATCGAACTTGCACCTGCCATTCATGAGTGCCAAGCTTGAATGTTAGCGTATCATCTGCTTGCAATACCCCAACGCCGCTCGGCGTACCAGTCATAATCACATCGCCTGCTTGTAAGCTAAAGGCATGGCTAATCTCTGCTAGTAGCTCATACACTGGAAATAGCATCAAGGCACTGTCACCATCTTGCTTCAGCTCGTCATTAATATAAAGCTGATATTCAACATGGCAAAAATCACCAAACGCTTGCGGATCAATCCAATCGACAAGCACACAAGCACCATCGAAACATTTAGCACGCTCCCATGGATGACCTTTTTCTTTGAGCTTGCTTTGCAAGTCACGTAGGGTCAAATCAAGCCCCAAAGTCACGCCACCTATCGCTTGCTTTGCTTGTTCAATCGTTGCTGCCGATAAGTCGGCTGCCAGCTGAATGCATAGCTCTGCTTCGTAATGAGTGTCGCCATATAGCGCTGGATTTGGACGGACAATATCATTGTGCACACTGACCACTGATGATGCTGGCTTCATAAATAAGATAGGCGATTTTGGTATCTCATTGCCAAGCTCACGCGCGTGTTCTGCATAGTTACGGCCCACGCAGATGACCTTGCCGATGGATTCTCGTACGCTATCATTAATGGTGGCAATACTCGCGTCATCCTTGACGCTGGCAGCAATTGTATCGACTAAGGATATAGATGGTGATTGGCTCATACTAGGCGCTCACAACAGATGATTGATATTTTAAAAAGCGAAACATACTGCACTATTTATCACAACGTTAATGATAAGTTTTATTCATAATAATTCATTAGCCGACGGTATGCGTAGTCACATCTGGTGGCACATAGCTTGCGTGACGATTCATGCGCTTTTCAAACATTCTAAAGCTAAACAGAATCACCCACGACAACAAGAGATAAACGATACCGGCAGCAAAGAACAGCTCCATCAGGGTATAAGTACGCGCACTAATGGTACGGGCAACGCCTGTAATATCCATCAAAGCAATCGTTGACGCTAGCGCACTACCTTTCAGCATAAAGATTACTTCGTTGCTGTATGCCGGAATCACAATACCAAAGGCACGCGGTAACGTAATACGTGTCAGCTTCTGCCATTTTGACATCCCGATTGCATCGGCAGCTTCAAGCTCACCGACCGGAATATTTTGAATCGCACCGCGGATAATCTCGGCTAAATAAGCACTGGTATTTAGGGTAAAGGCAATGATAGCACACCAGTAAGCTTGGCTAAGAACTGGCTTCCACAAGAACGAATTACGTACCGCTTCGAACTGCCCAAGACCATAGTAAATCAAAAATATCTGTACCAGTAATGGCGTGCCACGGAAAAAGAAGATATACAGAAAAGGGAGTATCTGTACCACCCAATTTTTGGACAGACGTAACAGCGCCAAAACCAAACCAAAAAATAATCCAATAATACCCGAGAACAAAACCAACTGTACGGTCAATACCGCGCCACCGAGTAAGTCGGGGATATGATCAAAAATAACCTGCCAATTCCAATCCATAGTGTCTTCCCCTTTATCCTATGGTCGATTGACGGTGAGTGGTTTGACGGCTGAGCTTTTTAGCATAACGCGCCGCCGGATTGGCACGCCATTCAAGCCACATCATAAAGCCAGTAATCAGCATGGTCAAACCTAAATAAATTATTGCCGCTGCCATATAAAAGGTAAATGGCTGCTGTGTTGATTGCGCGGCGCGCGAGGACTGATACATGATATCTTTAAGACCTACGACCGACACCAGTGCCGTATCTTTAAGCAAAACCAAAAATAGATTACCCAAACCTGGCAATGCAATCTGCCATACTTGAGGTAAGGTTATGCGATAAAAAGTCTGAAAAGGACGCATACCAATCGCTTGCGCCGCTTCTCGCTGTCCTATAGGAATCTCTTGAATCGACATACGGAAGATTTCAGTCGCATAAGCACCAAAAGCAATAGAAAGTGCCATCACGCCGCCCCAAAAAGCGCTAATCTCGACATAGTCGTTATAGCCAAACTTTTTGAGGATGCTCATTAGCAGTATAGAGCCGCCATAGTAGATAAACAGTACCAATAGTAGCTCAGGAATACCGCGCATCGTGGCGGTATAGACAGTCGCAATTTTGCGCAGCAGCCAGATATTAGACAGCTTTGCTGTGGCACCGAGCAAACCTAAGAACATGCCGATGATCAGACTGGTCATGGCAAGCTGTATGGTGACGGTAGCGCCGCTCAATAAAAGCGCGCCAAATCCTTGTAAGTCAAACACGATTATCCACTCAGTCTCTTTATATTAGCAAATTGCAAAATATGAGTTAAAAAAATCAGCATCAATAGCTGAATACAGTTAATAAACGTACTTTAGACCCAAGAAATATGAGCCATTTGCGTCATATACTGACGCTAGATTAATACGGTTATTGCCGCGATAATTGACACAGTAGAAATGAGCGCTGATTTTATCATATTCATTCGCCGCTATGTTAATACTGACGTGTAAAAGCATCGCCTAAATAGATATCTATCTCTTTAAAAGGCCGATAATTTAGTTAAAGAACAGCAAATCTGTTGGTTAATAATGCCTACAATAATAGCGTGACTGTAAATAAGGACGCAAGAAAAAGGACATCACCATAATGGCGATGTCCTCATGCTTATTAACACAATATGAATGCAGTCGTGAAAACAGTAATACTACTGAGCCTTTACTGTGTAGCACTATCTACAGCTGGTGCTTCTGTTAGTGTCGCACTTGCTGGCACAGCAAAGTATTTTTGATTGATCTTATCATAAGTGCCATTGGCTTTAATATTGCTCAATGAGGTATTAATTTTTGCTTGTAGAGCTTCATCATTCGGACGGACGGCAATCGCAAAATTATCATTGATATCAATCTCCGCGCCCTTTAACACATAATTGCTACCGGACGTCGAGCTGAGCCATTCAATCGCTGGCAGTTTATCCGATATCATGGCATCGACGCGACCAGCACCCAAATCTAAAAACGCATTACTTAATGTATCATATAGCTTCATATCCGCTTTTGGATAAGTGTTTTCTAGCCACTGTGATGAGATGGTGGAGCGCTGAGCGGCGATAGAGTGGGCATTAATATCAGTCACCTTAGCAGGGTCAAAGGTGCTATCTTTTTTGGCTAAAAACACTAGCGCATTGCTAAAATACGGATCCGTAAAAGCTACTTGTTGAGCGCGCTCAGGGGTGACTGACATCGCAGCGACGATAGCATCATATTTACCAGCCTTGAGACCGGGGATGATACCGTCCCAATCTTGCGCCACAATCTCACAAGTTACTTGCATATCAGCACAGATAGCATTGGCAATTTCGATATCAAAACCGCCGAGCGTCCCATCTGCATTGGTATAGTTAAAGGGCGCATAAGCACCCTCAGTACCGATACGCAGCACATTACCCTCTGTCGCATCTGCTTTTTTCTCAGTTGTCTCCGCAGTATTATTAGCGTCTGAGTTAGTACTTTCAGCCCCTTTATCTTGACCGTTACTACAACCGACTAAAGCTAAAAATGCTGCTACTGCGAGTATAGGTTTTGAAAACCGCTGACTGGTCACTGAATTTGAGCCTATGACAAGATGGTTGCTCATAATCATCCTTGAGTTTATTACGTCGTGAAATTTTGATAAGTACTAGCAAATATGCATTCCTCAAAACTTAGGATCAATACATATTTGTCATCACAGGTATTAGTTTGCTGTCGCTTGCTCTTCTTTAGCAATCACCGTATCAGCATCGACACTAGCTTTATCCATGACTACTACTTCTTTGATATCACTAGTAGCGACTGCTTTTTGAGCAGCAGTGGTTGAGCTGGTACCAAAATAGCTACCCGTGATTTGATCATAAGTGCCATTGTCTTTTAGCTCAGCCAAGGCTTTATTAAATTTGGCAACCAATGGATCGCCTTTACGGAAAGCGATACCCATCGCATCATCATTGGTGCTGATTTCTTGGCCTTTGACTTCATAGTCTTTACCAGCTTCTGTTTTTAGCCAGTCAATACCAGTCACTTTATCAGACATCATCGCCCGTACACGACCTGACGTTAGATCCAGATACGCATTGTCTTGGGTATCATAAAGTTTGATATCAGCATCAGCATGTTTATCTTGTAGATATTGCGAAGCAACAGTTGAACGCTGTGAGGCAATTGGCTGACCTTTTAGAGCGTCAACACTAACATCGTCGCCTTTTTTACCGATTAAGATAATGCCGCTATGAAAGTAAGGTTCGCTAAATTCGACCACTTCTTTGCGCTCAGGGGTGATTGACATACCAGCGATGGCAGCGTCAAACTTCTGCGCATTTAAGCCTGGAATCAAGCCATCCCAATCCTGGGAGATCACTTCGCATTTGGCTTTCATTTGCGCACATAGTGCGTCAACCAATTCAATCTCATAGCCGATTAACTTGCCATCAGCATCGGTATAACTAAAAGGTTTATAGCTTGATTCTGTCGCGATTTTGATATTTAAAGGCGTATCAGTTGCAGCAGCTGTTTCAGTGCTTTCTGTCGGTGTAGAGCTGTTGTTACAGCCAGCTAGCATCAGCATGGCAGCGCTTAGTGGCGCTAACCACAAGGCTTTTTTGGTCATTGACGAGGTCATTGAAATGATCATAGTGGTTATTCCTTAATATATTTACCAGCCGTATATATATCCGCCACTTAAGAAGGATATAAACAATCGACGCTAATGATTACAGATTATTGACCAAAGTTTTGCTGCTCAAGACGGGCAAGCTCACCGTTACTGCGAATTTCACTCAGCGCTTTATTAAAGTCTTCTTTAATGGCATCGCCTTTACGAACAGCAATCGCAATATTGTCATCATTGTCAATCTCATCACCCACGATACCGAAGCCTTCAGGGTTGTCTGCTAACCATGATTTTGCTGATACTTTTTCAGCCAATACAACATCACTACGACCAGACTTTAGGTCCAAATAAGCATTGTCATAATTGTCATA
Source organism: Psychrobacter sp. D2 (assembly GCF_013608135.1). Lineage (NCBI taxonomy): Bacteria > Pseudomonadati > Pseudomonadota > Gammaproteobacteria > Moraxellales > Moraxellaceae > Psychrobacter > Psychrobacter sp. D2. Next base: position 499,851 of record NZ_JACDXZ010000001.1, on the reverse strand, counting down.
AAGCTTAACGGTATTGCCGTCTTTGCCTTCATAATTGTCTTGTAAATAAGCACCCGGCGTCGTTGAACGTTGACCACCAAGCGTCAGATTTTTGATGACTTTAGGATCAAAACTGCCTTTGGTATCGGTCAGCCAAACCATCGTATTGGCAAAGTAAGGCTCGCTGAAATCGACTTTTTCTTGACGTTCAGCGGTAATAGACATACCAGCGATAACGGCATCGTATTTTTGCGCCAATAAACCCGGAATAATACCGTCCCAATCTTGAGCGACAATTTCACATTTGGCTTGCATCTGCTCACATAGAGCATTGGCAACGTCAATATCGAAACCCGCTAAACTGCCATCGGCATTGGTATAGTTAAAAGGAGGATATGCGCCTTCAGTCGCAATACGAATGGTCTTGCCAGCGGTTCCTGCTGTCGGTGCATCTGCATTGGTATCAGCAGCGTCATTGGCAGGTTGGCTACAAGCACCTAACATGAGCGCGGCAGTAACGGTCATCGATGACCACAATAGGCGAGAATTCGACATCATACGTTCCTTAAATTCTGATGGATTTTTAAGATGATTTTTAATCTCTAATTTTTAATACAGCGTTCTGGTATATTTTCTCTGACGTCCCTGCCAGATAAGTTACTCAGATTCAGGCAACTGGATATTCAGGCTGTGAGATATTTAGGTATATGGAGAAGTGCTATGCATACCCGTTCACAAGTCTTTTGATAATACCTGAGTGGAATATCAAAAACAAACGTTTTGCATACCGACTGTGATTATTGAGTAATAAAGGCACGAATAGACTTACTGATGTGCAATCTTAGCGTTTTAAACAATTATTGCTAAGATTGCCATTTTACCAGATTTAAGCAATGGATTAATTTTGACGATGTGAAGCCATAAAGTCTCTAACGCGCTCAGACTTAGGGTTATCAAAGACCTGCTCAGGCGTACCAATCTCTTCAATAACGCCTTGGTGTAAAAACACCACTTTACTAGAAACGTCACGAGCAAAACGCATCTCATGGGTCACAATCAGCATCGTGCGCCCCTCGGCTGCCAGCTCTCGCATCACCGCAAGCACTTCATTGACCAGCTCAGGATCTAATGCAGATGTCGGCTCATCAAACAATAATACCTGTGGCTGCATAGCAAGCGCGCGTGCAATAGCAACACGCTGACGCTGACCACCAGACAGATTAGCAGGATAAGCGTCTTTTTTATCAAGCAAACCGACTTTATCGAGCAGCTTTTCAGCATCGCTAATGGCTTGGTCTTTTTTTATTTTTAAGACTTGTATTGGCCCTTCAATGATATTGTCAATAATCGTTTTATGTGGCCATAAATTGAAATTCTGAAAGACAAAACCCACGCGTGCGCGCAAGTGTTCTAGCTGTTTGATATCAGCCGCTTGCAATTCGCCTGACTTAGCTGGCTTTAGCATCAGCTCATCTTTACCGATAATAATGCGACCTTGATTGGGCTTTTCGAGCAAATTGATACAGCGCAGCAGGGTCGACTTACCTGAGCCAGACGAGCCTAAAATAGAGATAACATCGCCGTCATAGGCAGTTAGAGATACGCCTTTCAGTACGGCCAATGAGCCGAAACTTTTATGGATATCTTGTAAATCTAAAGCGATAGGTCGAGTCGGATTATTTGCAGTATCAAGCATGGTTTAGCAGACTTCCAATAAATATGAATGAAAACATGACGTAAAAAGGCGCTTAGCATTGAAAAGGCGTTTGGCAATAAATTACCTTTATAAAATAAGGCCCATAATATACAGTCAATTATGGGCCTTATTTTATCATCTTAATAGCGTGAGCGCTGTTTTATCTGCCACATTAGTAGCTTGAGACGTGCTCTTCGCTTTCAGTACCGTCCATCACCTCTGCATCATCCGCAGTTGCTACGGCCACATCATCCGTGCTACTGACAGCCATATCATTGTCAGCAGTTGCTACCGCAACATCGTCAGCACTGCCGGCAGTAGCCACACCCGTGGCTTCATCTTCTACCGAAGTCTGCGCATCGACTGCTGGCGCCGTCTCTACCGGTGGCTCTTCTTTCTTACCACAGGCACTTAGCGTCAATGCCGCTGCAACCAATCCAACGCCCAACCAGTTTTTGTAAGCACCAGATTTTTGAATTTGTTGTTGATCAATGGTCATATTTATTCTCCAATATTTTTATTTACTATCATTAATTTCTACTATGAATAGCTATCATGTAGCCGAGCGAGTTCAAAAATAATGTGTTAAAGCTAAAATGAATCTTTTGCTGCTTAGCGCTCACTATACGGACGATTCATAGCGACTACCTTAGTAATTGCAGTCTATTTCTGTTAAAAATACGTAACCATAAATCCAATGCTCAATCATGACTATCATATAAAGACAAGCGAGCTCTATTCACAAAATCGGCTTTACTATCGACCTAATCTCCTCTATGTTAAATAGCAGAGTGCCATTAGAGCGCTAAAGAACACTGATTGTTTTCTATTTATAACTATAAGGAAGAATATTTATGAGTCAAACCAATACCACAGACGTAACCGCTTATATGCAAAATGTTGGTAAAGAAGCGCGCGCTGCATCCAGAGCACTGGCTGCTGCCAATACAGGTGACAAAAATGCTGCACTGATGGCGATTCACGATGTATTAAAGAACGCTAAGCAAGATATCTTAGCCGCCAATAAAGTCGATATGGACAATGGACAAAAGAACGAACTAGATGCTGCGCTGCTTGATCGCTTGGAGTTAAATGACGCCCGCTTTGATGGCATGCTACAAGGTCTAAAAGACGTTGCGGCATTGCCTGATCCTATTGGTGAGGTTACAGACATGAGGTATCGTCCGTCGGGTATTCATCTGGGTAAAATGCGCGTGCCACTTGGTGTAGTCGGTATGATTTATGAGTCGCGTCCCAATGTCACTTTGGAAGCAGCCTCACTGGCACTAAAGTCAGGTAACGCCATCATTTTACGTGGCGGCTCGGAAGCATTTGAGTCCAATCAAGCGATTGCCAGATGTATTTTAGAAGGACTAAAAAACGTTGGTATGTCTGAGTATAGTGTCCAAGTGCTAGAGACCACTGACCGTGCTGCCGTCGGTGAGCTTATCACTATGACAGAATATGTTGATGTTATCGTACCACGCGGCGGTAAAGGGTTGATTGAGCGTATCAGCCGCGATGCACGCGTGCCTGTCATTAAGCACTTAGATGGCAACTGTCATACCTTTATCGACAGTGATGCTGATCCCAAGATTGCCATTAACGTGAGTGTCAATGCCAAAACCCATCGCTATGGTACTTGTAATACCATGGAAACCTTGTTGGTCGATGAAGCCATCGCTGATGAGCTGTTACCAAAAATTGCCGAAGCCATCGTTGAAGCCGATAATGCGATGCAACTACGCCTTGATGATAAAGCGCAGGCTATTCTGAAGGATAACACTATCCTTAAAGGCCATTTATCAGCCGCCACCGCTGAAGATTGGGATACCGAATATCTCGCCCCTATCCTCGCGATTAAAATCTTATCAGGCATTGATGAGGCGATTGAGCATATCAACACCCATGGCAGTCATCATACCGATGTTATCATTACAGATAACTATACCAAGTCACAGCGATTTATTCGCGAAGTCGACTCGGCAAGCGTGATGATTAACGCCTCTAGCCGTTTTGCCGATGGTTTTGAATATGGTCTTGGTGCCGAAATTGGTATCTCAACTGACAAGATTCATGCGCGTGGACCAGTCGGACTTGAAGGCTTAACTTCACAAAAGTGGATCGTTTATGGTCATGGCGAAACACGTACCTAATTTATTACGTCTTCACTACAATCTATAATGTCGTCTGCAGTATAATTGTTACAGAACGTCAGCTTAATTGCTGGCGTTTTTTTATTATTAATAACTATATTATGTATGACATAAAGCCATTGTTTTACGTGATAAAAATCTATCGATAGGACGAGGATGCCCATGCAAAGTGGTAAAATTAAGCATTGGAATTCTGATAAAGGCTATGGCTTTATCGATGTCGACAATCAGAGTGAAGATGTGTTTTTTCACATAAAATCCGTGCGAATGGCGCAGCCTATCAGCAATGGGCAACGTGTCTATTTTAATAGTGAACGCAATGACAAAAACCAATTGCGCGCCACCGAAGTCACATCGGATGAATTGAGTATTTTAGAGACACCAGCATCCAATTCAGTGGCAAATTCAATGCATCGTAGCTCAGATAATGTTAGTCAGAAAAACAATCGAAGCCGCATTAGCAAAAATAATCGTAGCAGCCAAAATAAGAAAAGCAGCTTCTCTACTCCATTCAGTTTGATTGCCATTATCGCTGTTGCGGTTTATTTCTTTACTGATTTGAAATCCAGTTTTTTTGCCGATAGCGCGCCATCTACTACTCTATCGCAAAATCATATTGAATCTGCCAGTAATTCAAATGCAGCGGCTATCACTGGTGATGCGCAAATAGATCAGACGCTTGTGCTTATCAAGCAAGGTGGACCCTTCCCTTATCCTAACAAAGACGGAACCACTTTCTATAATCGCGAAGGCAAGTTACCGGAGCAGTCGCAAGGCTACTATCGCGAATATACTGTACCCACACCTGCCGTTTCGCATCGCGGCGCACGGCGTATTGTCACTGGCGGTCACCCACCAACCATTTATTATTTGACCCTTGATCATTACGACAGCTTTCAAAAACTGGAGGCGAAATAACATGACTCAAGCTATTTACTATGTAAATCGAAGCAGCACTAGGCAAAACCTTGTTAAAGGTAAAAGCAGCAGAACGTCTGCTACTACTCCTGAACAAGCAATCGCTATACCTATAGAAGAGCGATTAGATAAAGAAACACTCTTAAGTAGCTTAGCAAAAGCATGCGATTTCCCAAGTTGGTTTGGTCATAACTGGGATGCAGCGTGGGACTGCTTAACAGACAGTGACATCGAGCATTTGGTACTTGATTTAACAGCGGTTAAAAATATTAACCCCGAAGATTTTAATGTCTTCAAAAGTATTATAGAAGATGCTTTTAAAGAATTTGGCAAACCACAGCTGTGGATTGTCGTGGCGTCTGATGATTTGTCTTAGTCGCTAGTAAAAGAAGAATCTAAATTCGAGATAAAAACAGATTTATCCCGAATTCAGGTTAATTTATATTTATAGAAAGGATTAACATATGGAAATCACCCTAAACGGCTATTACACCCTGATATTAGCCACATTAGTACTTTTGCTTGGACGCTTCTTAGTCAAAAGAATTAAGTTTTTAGAAGATTTCAATATTCCAGAACCAGTCGCAGGCGGTTTGGTCGCAGCGATTGTCGTTTATATTCTTAATATTGTTTGGGGCTATAGCTTTAATTTCCATCAAGGACTGCAAACAGCGACTATGCTGATGTTTTTTGCCTCTATCGGACTTAGCGCTGATTTTGGTCGGTTAAAAGCAGGTGGCTCACCCTTACTGATTTTCACCATCATCGTGTCTGTCTTTATCATTTTGCAAGACATCCTTGGTGTTGCAATGGCAAGCGCACTTGGGCTTGATCCTTTGCTTGGCTTGGTGACCGGTTCAATCGCTTTGACTGGTGGTCATGGTACTGCTGGTGCTTGGGGCATTACTTTGGAGGAGCAGTATGGTGTCGTTGGCGCGACGACGCTGGGTATCGCAGTTGCCACTTATGGTTTAGTGGCAGGCGGTATTATCGGTGGTCCTGTTGCCCGTCGCTTGATTAAAAAGCTTGGTCTCAAGCCTACAGCAATCAATCCAAACCCAAGTGATGTCGAAAAACTGGCAAGTGAGCAGTCGCTCTATAGCACCAAGCATAGCGAAGAGGAAGTTCATAGTAATAAGGAGATGTTTGAAAAGCCGGATAATATCCGTCTGATTACAGCATCGTCTACCATTGAATCATTGGCACTGTTTGCCGCAGCATTGGCATTTGCTGATCTCATGACTTTGGTAGCGCAGGATACGTGGTTTGAGTTACCGACCTTTGTATGGGCATTAGCAGGTGGTGTGATTTTGCGTAACACCTTAACCATGGTATTTAACTTTGATATGTTTGACCGTGCGATTGACGTCATTGGTAACGCTTCTCTGAGTCTTTTCTTAGCGATGGCTTTATTGTCATTAAAGCTGTGGCAATTGACAGATTTGGCAGGTCCGGTATTGATCATCTTATTGTCACAAACTGTTCTAATGATTGGCTATGCTTACTTTGTGACCTTCAAACTCATGGGCAAAGACTATGATGCAGCTGTCTTGTCAGCAGGACACTGTGGTTTCGGTATGGGTGCAACTCCTACAGCGATTGCCAATATGCAGGCGGTCACCGATCGTTACCTACCATCACATAAGGCATTTTTGATTGTACCTATGGTTGGTGCATTCTTCGTTGATATCGTTAACGCGACGATCTTGCAGATATTCACCAAATTGCCATTTATGTGATTTGATAAATTAAAACGTTAATTTAAATAGTCGTAAAACAAAAAACCGCCTAGCAAAAGCTAAGCGGTTTTTTTATTTCTGACTTATAAAACCAATTAATTAGAAATTACTGGTTTTTAGCGTATACAGGAAGCTCTTTACAGATCGCTTCTACTTTGCCACGTACTTCAGCAGTTACTGCTTCATCGCCACGGCTGTCAAGAACATCACAAATCCAACCTGCCAAATCACCTGCTTGTGCTGCGTTGAAGCCGCGAGTGGTAATCGCTGGTGTACCAATACGGATACCAGAAGTCACAAACGGAGATTTTGGATCGTTTGGTACGGCGTTTTTATTGACCGTAATGTGTGCGTCACCCAACCATTTATCCGCTTCTTTACCAGTCATCTCTTGCTTAACTAAGCTGATAAGCATCAGATGGTTTTCAGTGCCACCAGAGATAATTTCATAACCACGATCTTGAATGACTTTTGCCATGGCTTGAGCGTTTTTAACCACTTGCTGCTGATAGGTTTTGAAGTTCTCTTCTAATGCTTCTTTAAAGCAAACTGCTTTTGCCGCGATGACATGCATCAACGGACCACCTTGGTTGCCTGGGAATACGGCAGAATTGAGCTTTTTAGCAAGTACTTCATCACGAGCAAGAATCATACCTGAACGTGGGCCACGTAAGGTTTTGTGCGTCGTCGTGGTCACCACATCAGCAAACGGTACTGGGCTTGGGTAAACGCCACCAGCGATAAGACCAGCAACGTGAGCCATATCCACTAGCAAGTAAGCGCCTACTTCGTCAGCGATTTCACGGAAACGTGCCCAATCAACTACTTGTGAATACGCTGAAAAACCAGCGATGATCATCTTAGGCTTATGCTCTTTTGCCAAGCTCTCAACTTGGTCATAATCGATAAGACCAGTGCCTTCGACCAAACCATACTGTACTGCATTGTAGTTTAAACCTGAGAAGTTGATATGTGCGCCATGCGTTAAGTGACCACCAGCATCTAAACTCATGCCAAGCACAGTATCATTGGCTTCAAGCAATGCTAAAAAGACAGCAGAGTTTGCTTGGCTACCAGAGTGTGGCTGTACGTTCACATATTCTGCACCAAACAATTCTTTTGCACGGTCAATAGCTAGTTGCTCAACGACGTCAACATGCTCACAACCACCGTAATAGCGCTTACCAGGATAGCCTTCAGCGTATTTGTTGGTCAAATCAGTACCCTGCGCTTCCATCACTGCTTGTGAGCAGTAATTTTCTGAAGCGATAAGCTCAATATGGTTCTCTTGACGAACGCTTTCAGCAGCCATAGCTTTAGCAAGTACTGGATCAAAATCTTTGATAGAGATATCTTTAAACATAGTAAAGTCCTAAGTGGTGACGTTTATTAGTAATAACGGTCGTTGAAAGAAGCGAGTAGCAAAAGAAGTTTGAAATAGGCAAGCAAAAGGCATGAGCTTATCATTAGCTTGCAGTTTTAAGGATAAATTCGATACTCTTTTGCATCGATATTCTCGCTAAAGTTTAAGTGTAACATGAAACTTTATGTTGCGAGCGCAAAAAAATATCAGCTTATTTTGAGTAGACGACAAGGCAAAATTCTCTATATTTAAATCTATTTTTTTCAGTAACTTATCAATATATCCTCTAAATAGAAGCAGTAAATTCATTAAAATTTATTCACTAAAAACTTATCTGAACAATAAAGTGGAAAATAGTTGGCTAATTAATTGGTTGTTTTAATTTTCTGATGAAGTACTTAAATATCCAATTATTTTTCACAGAAATGTGGCAAAAAGGTCTCACTAATGAGTAAAGAACGACCGTACCAATCATAAAGTGTCTGCCGTTGCCAGCCATCTGCCGTATGTTTGATACAGCGCTGATTGGGCAAGGTACGACTGCGATTAAACAATACATAACCTATGGGTGTGCTTTTTAGTTGCTGTAGACGTCTGGCACTGCCTTTTAGACTTGATAACGGAAACAGGCTTTGCGCCTGTACCCATGGTAGCTCGTCATTCCCGTATAAATATACCTCACGGACCCATGCCAGCCGTGGATGACTAAGCGCTGCCCCTTTGATACCCAGTTGTTTTTTTTGTGCTAAAGACAATAACCGATAGCCCTCAAATCTGCGTTCTACAAGTAACGGCCGCCCAGCTTTTACCTCTAGCAAGGCAGTAAGAGAGCCTTCGGTATTTAGCCAAGGCAATAGCTCAGTTGGAGGTAATGAATTGGTTACGCAAGAAAGATGAGAGGTCATAGTTTACGGCTAATATGTACTTTATTAAGTAGAAGATGGTTAAAAGATAAGGTTATTCATTGTTATCGAACATTGGCATATTATCAATATTAAACGGCAAAGCTTCAAATGCCTGCTCTCGATATTGCGACATCTGTAGCCGATCTTTGCGGCAAAAATCAGCAATCGCTGGCACAAAACGCGCATCATAAATACGGTGCAGTGAGTGGGTAGCTGTTGGAATAAAGCCACGAATCAACTTATGCTCGCCTTGCGTTCCTGGGTCGAAATAGTGCAAGCCTTGCTCGATGGCAAACTCAATACCTTGATAATAGCACAGCTCAAAATGCAAGCTATCATACTCACCAAGCGCTCCCCAATAACGACCGTACAAAGTTGCCGTTTTATTGTCAGGCTTATCATATAAAAACAGACTGCTCGCGATAATCTCACCGTTGGCATCAAGTGCTTGTGCGAGCATTAAATGCTCAGCCATATGTTGCGCTAATGCTTTAAAAAAATCCATGGTCAAATAAGGCTGCTGCCCACGTACCGCATAAGTCATTACATAGCAATGATAAAAAGTCTTCCAGTCGGACTCGGTAATGTCATCACCGCATTTTCGCTGGCACGTAATACCTTGCTCAGCAACTTTTCTGCGCTCAGCCCGAATGGTTTTGCGTTTTTTGGCTTTGAGCGTGGTCAAAAATGCTTCAAAATCTGTAAATGGCTGATCATCTTGAGTTAGATTTTTATTTTGCCATAAAAATTGGCAACCTTGACGCTCAAGTATCGGTAGCTCAATCGGTTTTGCCGTTACACCATTTGCTTGGTTTTTAAGCGCCATTTCTATATCAATATCAGTCGGCAGCGATGCGTTAGCCATAGCAGCCATCTCAGGTGTGACAAATAGCCCATGCCAGCCAGAGGCATCTACTTGCTGCGCAATATCATCCACCCCTGCAATAGCGGTCTTTATAATGTCAGCATCGAGCGTCTCACCTGCTGCCAACCATAAGCGCTGCCCAGTAATAGGCGTATAAGGGGCGCTAGTTACCAAACGCGGATAGTAGTCGAGACCATACTGCGCATAAGCTTGCGCCCATGAATGGTCAAATACAAATTCCCCTTGGTGATGACCTTTAATAAATACGGGCATCACGGCAACCGGCTGCTTCACCTTTATAGAAGCTTCTACAGAAGACAAATTTTGCTGTACTACAAAATCATCATCGGCATCTACACGGTGCACTAATATATAAATAGGTAACCAGCCAGCCTCTTCGCCAATCGCGCCAGTGTCACTAAGCGCTTGCCAAAAGGCAAATGACATAAAAGGGGTGTCTGGCGTTTGCCACTCGCTTAGGCTTTGCCAACTGATATCGTTCAGTAACGCATATTGTAAATTCATAATCAGTACACTGTTTTTTTTGATGACTTTTCTTGATCATATAGCCTATCAAATTGGCATTTTTTTGCTGTCACAATTTGCAAGAATTTTATATAACTGTTATAGGATCAGTGATACTGTTTAAGAAATGATGCCGTACCAGTGTGATAGAAACAAAACTTTGATGCCATACGTAATAAAAACTGCCATTAAAAACAGGCAAATTACATGGAAAAGATGATATCAATCTTGATGACTGATAGAATAAGAGTATTATTAGCTTAATATAATTCATATAGATGAGATATGAGCGAAATAGTATACTTAGTTCAACATACGAGATTGACATCATATCGGATTTATAGTTGATGAACTATAATATATCGACTGTCATGTATCGTCAGGCAGTGTTACCCAATCGTTCAACCCCTCTTTTGGCGGTAAGTTTGTCATAAAGGTTAAAACAGCTTCCAAAAGATAGTTTTGCAAAATAAGGTCAACAGGCAGTCTCAAAACTATTTAAATGCGTCAAACTGTTTAAATATATTTTTGTATGATTGCAAAAGTGACACTTGATGTGCTTAATTTAGCGCCATCACTCATTATGGTATGAAGGCTATATAAAGCGATTAAATAAGATCCAAGCCTTACTCCCCTTATTAATGACAACATAAAGGAATACTCTACTACAATGTCAAAAATTATTTATACAAAAACCGACGAAGCCCCAGCGCTTGCAACCGTATCATTCTTGCCTATTGTCAAAGCATTTACTCACACAGCAGGCATTGAAGTTGACACCAGTGATATCTCAGTTGCTGCCCGTGTATTGGCTGAATTCCCTGAGTTTTTAAGTGAAGAGCAACGCGTTCCTGATAATTTAGCTGAGCTAGGTCGTCTGACACAAGATCCAAACACCAACATCATCAAATTGCCAAATATCAGTGCTTCTGTTCAACAGTTGAAAGCAGCTATTAAAGAGCTACAAGGTAAAGGCTACGCTATTCCTGATTTTCCAGATGACCCAAAAACTGACGAAGAAAAATCGATTCGTCTGCGTTATGGCAAAAGTCTAGGCAGCTCGGTAAACCCTGTACTTCGTGAAGGTAACTCAGATCGCCGCGCACCAAAAGCGGTCAAAAACTACGCACGCAAACATCCGCATTCTATGGGTGAATGGAAACAATGGTCACAAACGCATGTATCACATATGCACAGCGGCGACTTCTATGATGGCGAGCAATCTATCACTTTAGATAAAGCGCGTACTGTACGTATGGAACGCTTAGCGGACGATGGCACTGTAAATGTATTCAAAACAGGCATCGCTTTGCTTGATAAAGAAGTCATCGATCTTATGTTTATGAGCAAAAAATCACTGCTTGATTTTTATGAGCGTGAAATGGAAGACTGCCGTGAAGCTGGTATCTTATTCTCGTTGCACGTAAAAGCGACCATGATGAAAGTATCACACCCTATCGTCTTCGGTCATGCGGTCAGAATCTACTATAAAGATGCTTTCCAAAAGCATGGCGCATTATTTGACGAGCTAGGTGTCAATGTTAATAACGGCATGGCAAGTTTGTATGAAAAAATTGCCGAGTTGCCAGCCAGTTTGCGTGAAGAGATTGAGCGTGATTTACATGCCTGCCAAGTACACCGCCCACGTTTGGCGATGGTTGATTCATCAAAAGGCATCACCAACTTCCATTCGCCAAGTGACATCATCGTTGATGCATCCATGCCAGCTATGATTCGTAACGGCGGCAAAATGTGGGGTGCTGATGGCAAACTATATGACTGTAAAGCCGTCATGCCAGAATCTACCTTTGCCCGCATTTATCAAGAAATGATCAATTTCTGTAAATGGCATGGCAACTTTGATCCAACAACGATGGGTACAGTCCCTAACGTCGGTCTAATGGCTCAAAAAGCGGAAGAATATGGCTCACACGACAAGACTTTTGAAGCGAGCGATAACGGTATTGCTCGTATTGTTGACGAAGAAACAAATGAGATCTTGCTTGAGCAGCGTGTTGAAAAAGGTGATATCTGGCGCATGTGTCAGGTTAAAGATGAGCCTATCCAAGATTGGGTCAAGCTTGCAGTACGCCGTGCACGCGAATCGAATACACCAGTTATCTTTTGGTTAGACCCGTATCGTCCACACGAAAACGAGCTGATCAAAAAGGTAAAAATGTATCTAAAAGATCATGATACCACTGGTCTACATATCGAAACCATGTCACAAGTTCGTGCCATGCGTTATACCTTAGAGCGCGTTGCTCGTGGTCTTGATACGATTTCTGCTACTGGTAATATCTTACGTGATTATCTCACTGACTTATTCCCGATTTTAGAATTGGGCACCAGTGCTAAGATGTTGTCAGTGGTTCCATTAATGAAGGGTGGCGGTTTGTTTGAAACGGGCGCTGGCGGTTCAGCACCGAAGCATGTACAACAATTGGTTGAAGAAAACCACTTACGTTGGGATTCTTTGGGTGAGTTCTTGGCATTGACTGTATCGCTAGAGCATTTAGCACAGAATGACAACAACCCTAAAGCTCAAGTATTGGCTGATACCTTAGATAGAGCAACTGAAAAGCTGTTATTGAATGACAAGTCTCCATCACGCAAAACCGGTGAGCTTGACAATCGTGGCAGTCATTTCTATCTTGCTATGTATTGGGCACAAGAGCTCGCTGCTCAAGATCAAGACAGCGAGCTAAAAGCGCAATTTACCGCACTTGCGCAAAATCTTGAAAGCAATGAAGCAGCTATTATCAAAGAGCTAAATGATGCTCAAGGTAAGCCTATGGATCTTAAAGGCTATTACCTAGCGGATGAAGCATTGGCTGAGCAAGCAATGCGTCCTAGCACTTTGTTCAATAACGCCATTGCTTCATTATAATTAACTCATCTTATAAAAGTTAATTTATAGAAGTGATATTAGCGTAAACAAAACACCCCAAATATCCTAGATTTTGGGGTGTTTTTTGTCTTTTATTAATGAGTAATTTTTATGTCAGAAACTATTTACAAGACATTCTGTAAAAGACATCATTTTCTTACCCATTCATATGTTTGATGATTGCTTTACCAAACTCAGAGGTATTTAATAAGGTGGCATCCGGCATTAGGCGTTCAAAATCGTAGGTCACGGTCTTATTTTTGATAGCACCTTGGATACCTTCGATGACCAAGTCAGCGGCCTCTGTCCAGCCCATATCACGTAGCATCATCTCAGCTGATAAAATAAGCGAACCTGGATTGACTTTGTTTTGTCCGGCGTACTTTGGCGCTGTACCATGGGTTGCCTCATATACGGCAATAGTAACTCCTTTATTAGCACCCGGAGCAATACCGATACCACCGACTTGCGCGGCTAGCGCGTCAGAGATGTAGTCGCCGTTTAGGTTTAATGTCGCAATCACTGAGTAGTCAGCTGGACGCATCAAGATTTGCTGCAAAAACGCATCCGCAATCACATCTTTAATCACAATCTTATGACCTGTCTTAGGATTTGTTATCGTCATCCAAGGGCCACCATCTAGTAATTGAGCACCAAAGCACTCAGTAGCAACCTCATATCCCCACTCTTTAAAAGCGCCTTCAGTGAACTTCATAATATTGCCTTTATGCACAAGCGTCACATTGGGCAAGTCATTGTCGATGGCGTGCTGAATCGCTTTACAAATCAAACGCTGTGAGCCCTCTTTTGATACTGGCTTGATACCAATGCCACAATCTTCTGAAAAGCGAATCTGTGTCACACCCATCTCTTCTTTTAAAAACTTAATGACTTTTTTGGCATCCTCACTGCCTGCTTTCCACTCGATACCGGCATAGATATCTTCTGAGTTTTCGCGGAAAATAATCATATCAGTCAACTCAGGATGTTGGACAGGACTTGGAACGCCTTCGAACCAACGTACAGGACGCTGACAAACGTACAAATCAAGCTCTTGTCGCATTGCTACGTTCAGCGAGCGCATACCGCCGCCAACTGGCGTGGTCAGCGGACCTTTTATACTGATGACATAATCACGCAACACATCAAGCGTCTCTTCTGGCATAAATTCGCCGTCATAAATTTTAGACGCTTTTTCACCGCAATAGGTCTCCATCCAAACGATGGACTTTTTGCCTTTATAAGCTTTTTCAACTGCCGCATCAATCACTTCAATCATGACAGGTGTGATATCAACGCCGATGCCATCGCCTTCGATAAAGGGAATGATCGGATGATTTGGAATATTGAAGGATAAATCAGCATTTACGGTTATTTTTTCGCCGTTTATTGGTACGATAACCTTGTTATATGACATGAGGTGATACTCCTTGATAGGTATTATGTGTTTTAAGCGTCCTTGGCATTCTGTTATGCTAGCTGTTTTATCATGGTGATGACAGCATTATAAATGTTTGTACAATACGATAAACTTAAGGTAAAACACGCCTCTACCTTTAGGCTTTACTCGTATATTAATTCTTATAGTATATGTCCTGCTATCCGCCATTTTATTTTTGGGAAACGCTATTTTATGTCCAGCTCTAGCCTGATTTTGTTTAATAAGCCTTACGGAGTACAAAGTCAATTCCGTGATGACAGCAATAATGACCATACTACTCTATCAGAATATTTCACGGACAAGTCACTCCGTATCGCTGGTCGGCTTGATGCTACCTCAGAGGGGCTGCTGATTTTGACCAGTGATGGACGCATTAATAAAGCCATCACGCAGCCACCATCTGCAAAGGGTTTTGCGCAAAACAGACAAAAACAAGGTAAGACTTACTTGGTGCAAGTAGAAGGCATGGTCACTGCTGTCCAATTAAAGGCGCTGGCGTCAGGCGTGGTCTTGAAAGACGGTAAGACATTGCCTGCCTCTGCAGTATTGGTGGATGAAGTCGACTTGCCGATTACATTATGGGAGCGTAATCCGCCTATTCGTGAGCGTAAAAATATCCCAACGTCATGGTTAATGCTGACTATTTATGAAGGCAAAAATCGCCAAGTGAGGCGTATGACTGCACATGTAGGGCTGCCTTGCTTACGCTTGATACGCTGGTCAGTGGCAGGATTTGAGCTTGGAGAGTTGGGCGTTGGTGAGTTTGTACGCATTCATTTAAATAGTGAGCAATGCCGAAAACTTGGCGTCATAGGTTAGCTATCATAATACCTAAGTAAAGCCGTACTTAAGATAGATTTTTTTATTTAAGCTCACTATATTACGACATCTTAAACATAGCGTCTCGAAAGAGTAAGATTTATCTGTTAACATTTAGTTATATGCTTTATATGCTTTATATGCTTTATATGCTTTTTTGCTAAGCTTCTTGTTCAATTTATGGTAAGGATATGTCATGACTGCTTTTCATCGTTTTGCCTTGTTTGCTACTGGCGTGTCTGCTGCGCTATTAATAAGTGCTTGCCAGCCAGCATCAGATGATGTTGAGGTGAATGCAGTGCAAGACGATGCACCGGTCGTATCAGAGCAAGTTGACAGTCATGAAGATATGGATGCTCACGATATGATGACTGCTGATACTACGCCAGATGAGATGCCAATGACGGACATATTTAAAGACTATACGAAGTCTATGACTGATATGCATAATGAGATGATGGTAGGTATGGCTTATAACGATCCTGATACAGCCTTTGCAAAAAGTATGCTTGGGCATCATCATGGTGCAGTAGATATGGCAAAGATTGAGCTTAAATACGGTACTGATGAGACGATGCGTAAGCTGGCAAAAGACATCATTGACTCACAGCAGCTTGAGATTGATATTATAAATAAATGGCTTGCTAGCCACCCTGATGCGCCCAAGCCAAAGCCCAATACCCAAGCAATGCAACAAGCTTATACGGCAGGCATGCAAGCCATGCATGACGATATGATAACTGGCATCGCAAACCCTGTGCCAGACATGGCATTTGCACGTGGTATGCTGCCTCATCATCGCGGCGCGGTAGATATGGCAATGATACAGCTCCAATATGGTACTGATAAAGAAATGCTTAAATTGGCACAAGACATCATTGATGCCCAGCAGCCTGAAATTATATGGTTACAAGAGTGGATTGCAAAAACGTTAGTTAATGCAGAAAAAGATGCAAGCAATGCTACCGATCAAGATACTTCTGCAAACCAGAAAGAAGCCGTAAAGGTTGCCAAAACCACAAAACCTAATGCTTAAATTTTAAGCGTACAACACAAAGCCCATACTAAGCATCATTGTTTAGTATGGGCTTTTTAATAGCTGCTAATTTTATAGTAGCCACTGTCTTTGTAGAGCACTCAACTACGTGTGATAGCCAAATCACTATGACTGAGCACCCTTCATCACATCTAACCAAGCACTTTCTGTTTTTAATTCATTTATTTTATTTTCATCATCTGTATTAGCCTTTGCTAAACGCAAGCTAATGCTATGTGGAAAGACTTTATCTAAACCATCACTCTCATCTGTATCGACTTTCGGTGCAACCTTAACCGTCATCAGCTCATCACGGCGAAACAAATGGCATTCAATGTCGTGTGATGCATCATTGAATAGGGCTAGTTGTTTGTTATCTGCTTTGATACCATCAATTGCGATAATAACATCATGTGCTGAGAGTCCAGCTTTTGCCGCGGCGCTCGCGCGCGCTACCTTACTGACCTTAAGTCCCATTGGCGTTTCAGTACATCTCATGCCCCACGGTACATGTTTATCAGCGGTCTCTTTGGTATTGCTATGTAACTGAATACCGTTAGCGGCTAATAACGGTTTCAGAGGCAATTCTTTAACGCCATTAACATAGCAGCGCTCAAACTCTTCCCAATCCGCTACTGGCATAAACTGCCCAATGACAGTCCCCATATCGGCACTACTGATCCCGACGCGCTGATTATCATTTTGCTTCGCTTGTTCATAAAAAGCTGTGACCACATCAAATAAACGATAACGTCCCGCGCTCTTTTCTAGTAGCGTTAAATCCAGACATAACGCCACTAAAGCTCCTTTATTGTAGTAACTGATACCCGCATTGCCAGTATTTTCATCGTTGCGATACAGCTTAATCCACGCATCAAAGCTCGATTCTGCCACACTTTGCTGTGTGCGACCCGGCGTTTGGTGATAGCGATTAATTTGTTCTGCCAATAACTTTAGATAGCTTGCCTTATCAATAACCCCTGAGGCTTGCAGCATAAAATCGTCGATATAGGAGGTAAAGCCTTCAAATACCCATAGCAAAGGTGTAAAAGCTTCGTGGCGTAAATCCACATCTAGCATCACATCGGGACGAACTGTCTTGACCCACCACGCATGAAAATACTCATGACTACACAAGCCTAAAAATCGCTGATAATCACTACTTGGCATTGTTGGTTCATTGATACGAGGTAAATCACGGCGTGGGGTAATCAAACTGGTCGAATTGATGTGCTCCAAGCCGCCATAATCTTGCCCACTAGCATAAGTCATAAAAGTATAATCATTAAATGGCGCGTCACCCAACCAATTGAGATACGTCTGGCAGATCCGAGTTAGGTCTTGCTGCAATCGTCCCATATTGGCATTATGCTTACCCGCGAGGAAAAATTGATGGCTCAGCGTCTGATGCTGATTATCTTGAATGATAAAATCAAATTTCTCTTGTATCGCAATCTCAAACGGATAATCAATCAGTTCGTGATAGCTGTCCGCTTGCACACCATATAAATATTGCTCATCGCTTTGTAAGTATGTAGCTTTAAGTCCACAAGCTAGTAATACTTGATCTTTATTTTTATCAATAAAAAAGGCTTCGGGTACCATCAAGCTAACTTGGATTGGTGATTGCTCTTGCCCAGCAACTGCCAATGCCAAAGAAGTAAAATTGCCGTACAAGCGCTGCTGATCGACATAAGCCGTGCGCACCGATAAATCATAACAATATACTTCGTAATATACGCTTATCGTTTGCCCTGCTTTTGCGTGTGGCAATTGCCATGTGTGCTTATCAGTTTTTTGCGCGCGATAACACTTAGAATTTTTGTTATTCGCAATCTGGTTATCCGATAACTCTTTATCCAATATCTCGTAATGTACAGCGGTGATATTTCGAGCAAATTCACGCATCAAATAACTACCCGGTATCCATGCTGGTAGCCATAAGCTTGGCGCGTCTGTATCTGTTGTAAACCTAAGCGTGACATCAACCAGATGCTCTAAAAAACGCTCAAAGTCGAATTGGTAGTTAATATTAGATGGCTGATTATCGGCAGCATGAGAGAGTGAAGTCATATTTTTTATCCTTATAATTATTGCTATGGTAGAAGTCATTGCTCAAAAACGCAACTGGCGAACCTAAAACCAGCAAAGCAGTATTTGGTTAATATGCTAAAAACATGGATTATTCTGCCCAATTACACGATTAATTGGCATTTTTTGTTGTTTTAACCTTGAAAGTGATGGGAGTTATCGCAATTAAAGAGGCTAACTGCTAAAGTTACCCTAATAAACTGATGATAATTAACTGATGACGTGGCTATTTGGCTGGCTGATTGGCTTTTTTAGGTTTATTGCAACCGTATTTAATTTTTAATATCAACATATTTAGGATAATTTATGACTACTATCGCAAAAGACACTGCCGTCAAGTTCAACTACACGCTAAAAGACGACGAAGGTAATATCCTTGACCAATCTCCAGAAGGTCAACCACTTGCTTATTTGCATGGTCACAGTAATATCATCCCAGGTCTAGAGCAACAACTAGAAGGTAAATCTGCTGGCGAAAGAGTTAATGCTGTTGTTGAGCCTGCTGACGGTTACGGCGAATACCAAGAACAAGCGGTACAACATGTACCACGTGACAACTTCCAAGGCGTTGAAGATATCCAGCCTGGTATGCAATTTCAGTCAGAAGCTGGTGGTCAAGTGATGCTAGTTACTGTGACTGCCGTCAGTGACAAAGAAGTGACTGTTGATGCTAACCATCCACTAGCTGGCAAGCGTTTGACTTTTGATGTTGAAATCCAAGAAGTACGTGCTGCTACTGAAGATGAACTAAACCACGGTCATGTACATGGCGCAGGTGGCGTTGAACACTAATCTCTTATAGATTATTGTGCTAGATGCCTAAACAATGAGTGATGAAGCCCATCCTTTGTTGCAAGGGGTCAGTAGATTTTTCTATTGACCCTTTTTTATAAGCAAATTTAAAGGTTTTTATTTGCATTTACTTGACATTAAGACCTTTAAAATATCACAAAGCCCAGACGTAACAAAGCCGCATAATGACTAGCATTATGCGGCTTTTATTACCAACCATCCATGTTACTGTCATTCAATACTTAATCCCGAAGTATTTTATAACGGTCGGGCATCCAGCCCTATCATCCCTAATCAGCAAACTACCTATCCCTTATGCGACTTTCCAGATACCAATCCCTAGTACCTCTGAACCTTTCAGTTCAATCGTGCCGTAGATGTATAATCGCAGATTGACCCATACTAAGTAAGAGGTCTAAACGTCAATCCTTGTAAGCATATGCTTACGTGCACTTTTCGTAGAGTTTGGACAGCTGAATAAATAATAGTTTACAATAATTTTTATAGCTTTTCTTCAGGACTGCTCAGCTTTGTTGGCTCAGCACTGAGCATAATATAAGCCGCTTCATTAATGAAAGCTTCATCTTCTGGTAGCTCTGGACGCTCAGCAGCCTTCATCTGACTCCGCTCTTCAAACTTTGCATCCATTGCCGCTTGATAAGTATTCCAGTTGGCATAAGGACGCTCACCAGTTGCAATCTGACGCTTGTTCTCAGCCTCTAGGGAGCGTTTTTCTATTAGCTGCATTTTGGCACGGCGTTTATTGATATCGAGCGCAACTGGTTTTTTCTCATCTTCCATATTACGGATATCATTGAGCGTTGATAAATAAACGAACTGCGGATTTTTTTGTTGGCGGATTTTTGACTGTTGGTTTAGAGTCGCCAATGTATTCGACGTGAATTTACCTTCGGGCTTATACGGTGCAGTCTTAATTGTATCCCAAGGCAGCGCCTTTTTCTGTGCGCGCTCGCCAAAGGTTGCATCGTCATAGATGTTGACCAATTCAATATCAGGGACCACGCCTTTATTCTGCGTACTACCACCGGTGATACGATAGAATTTACGCTGCGTTAACGTCGCAGAACCAAGCGCCAAGCTGTCTAATTGGATTTGCGCTGAGCCTTTACCTGTTGTAGTACTACCGACTATCAAGCCACGTCCATAATCCTGAATAGCGGCAGCAAAAATCTCACTTGCTGACGCAGATGCAAGATTGGTCAAAACGACTACCTTACCATCATATAGCTGCTCACCACCGTCATCATCACGGTAGACTTGAATATTGCCACGATTATCACGAATCTGTACTAGCGGACCACTCTTAATAAAGAAGCCAAGCATCTTGGCAACTTCATCTAGTGAGCCACCTGGATTATTGCGCAAATCAACGACCAAGCCATCGATATTCTTTTTATTCAACTCTTTCAATGCTTTTTCGGTATCGATACTGACACTACGATAATCTTCACCATTACGGCGGGCTCGGTAGTTCAAATAAAAGCTTGGGATTTCAAGGACACCGATACGTTTTGGAGTTTTATCGATATTTGGACGCTGAACTTCAACGACACGCTGAGTGACGCCTGATTCTTCTTGTGCAATAATATCTCGAACCACAGTCACATTACGAGCACTGGCATCAGGGGTATTAGGCTGACGAACTTTAATCGTCACCGATGTACCGCGTTTACCACGAATCAAACTGACGATTTCTCGCGTTGACCAACCAACCACATCGGTCATGGTCTCGCCATCTTTGGCAATACCAATAATTAAATCGTTGGGCTTAATTTGACCGGATTTTGCTGCCGGACCGCCATCGACTAAGGTAACAATACGGGTATAGTCTGGGTTTTTGCGGTCAGGGCGGATAGATACGCCAATGCCTTCTAACTGTAGGCTAGATTGTATTTGCAGCTCATTGGCTTGAATTGGCGCGTAATAATTACTGTGAGGATCGTAGGTCAGCATCGCCGTGTTTAAGATGGTTTCCATAATCTCATCATCTTTGAGACGGGTAAACTGCTCTTGCTGACGAGACAATCGGTTTAGTAAAATCTCACTTGGCGTGCGCTCATCATTACGGACCAAATCTTGACCACGCGTGATATCCGGGTTGTCTAAAAAGACTTTTTCTTTTGCTTTTTCGTCTTCCTTACCCAAAGTAATACTCATCAACTGAAACTTTAACTGACTTGCCCAATAGTCGCGCTGTTCTTTTTTGGTTTTAAAATGATTGAGTTTTTCACGGTCAAGGACAATGTTATCCTTGCTGGTCAAATTGATATCCGTTTTTAGCATCTTTTTTGCCATGACAAAATACTCATTTGAGCGTTTACGATAGCGCTCAAATACCTCTACCCCAGTAGACAAATCACCACGCTTTAAACGCGCACCGAACTCATCGGCATACTTTTTCTTAAACTCATCGACATCAGATTGCAAAAACAACGTATGATTTGGATCGAGACTATCGATATACATAGAAAAAATCTCGCGACCAGTCGCTGTATCCAGTGGCTGATTAAGATAATGACTGCGATCCAGCAATGCCGCTACTTGGCGCGTGGTAACCTGTTGCTCAGGCGTCTGTTTAAAACCTTCGGTATTGGTATCAGCTACTGCAGTGCCGTAGCTCTGGGTAAGAATTAAACCTGCGATGCCCACTGACGCTGCACTGAGTAACCACTGTGCTGGTTGTTTTTTCATCATATCTACCTAATTATTTTAAGTGAAAAGTATGCTCTGTTTTTAGCAAAATCAAAAAATATCTATAAATGGCTGTCCATAAAATCTAGCTATTTTTACTCTCTTATATTTAACACTAAACCATGCGTTACGCTAGCACTAAAAGCTTATATCTGCATAAGGATTATGTTGGCTTTATCGTTAAAAAACCAATCAATACTAGCATGGGCATGAATATAGCTCTGTCTCAAACTGTATAAACAATCTTACACGCTGCGCGCGCTCATACCAAGTTTCTCACTACATAAACCAGACGTATCCCTTTAACGAATATCGGTCAATGTATTAAAATGTCTTCCAATGAATTCCCGTGATACATTATGCTGGACTCGCAATTACTGTCATAATAAGACCCTGATAGCGATGAATAATAGATGTCATTTCTTATGACTTTTTAGTTTACCGTAGCATATAACAATATATAACCTCATAAGGATCACGCAATGTATGGCGTTTTAATGATTGATATCGATAGTACCGCGCTGACGGCTGAAGATGTCAGCTTAATTAGACAAGCACAAGTTGGTGGGGTCATATTATTCGCCAGAAACGTCACCGATGCCGCCCAAGTGCGCGCGCTATGTGACGACATACGTTGTCACAATGCTGACATTCTGATTGGGGTTGATCAAGAAGGCGGGCGCGTTGCCAGATTGCGTAACGGTTTTACGCCACTGCCAGCGATGGGAAGACTTGGTGAGTTATTTAACCAAGACCCCAATCGCGCTCTAGACTGTGCATATGATTGTGGCTATTTAATGGCAGCTGAAGTATTGGCTGTCGGGATTGATTTGAGCTTTGCACCGGTGCTCGATAGAGATGGTATCAGCCAAGTTATCGGTGATCGCAGTTTCCACCATGAGCCGCAAGCTATCACTGCTTTGGCAAGCCAGTTTATGCGTGGTATGAAAGCCGCTGGCATGGCAACGACGGGTAAGCATTTCCCTGGTCACGGTGCAATAGCCCCCGACTCACATGTGGCAGAAGCCATCGATGATCGTAGCTTAGATGAGATTATGAACAGTGATATGCAGCCATTTGCGCAAACGTTGCCTTGGCTTGATGCTTTGATGCCAGCACATGTGATTTTTTCGCAAGTAGATAATAAACCAGCGGGTTTTTCTAAGATTTGGCTCAAAGACATTATTCGTGAGCAGCTAAATTTTGACGGGGTGTTGTTTTCTGATGACTTGTCTATGGCAGGGGCAAAAGCTGCGGGTGATGTCAGTGCGCGCGTCAAAGCAGCGATCGAAGCTGGCTGTGATATTGCTTTGGTTTGTAATGATCGCGTCGCGGCTCATGAAGCAGCAAAAGCGGCGCAAGATCTGCCCTATCCCAATCAAAAACGCATCAAAACCATGTGTGGACAGATACCCGCTTGGCAAGGTAACCTTGAATCGACTTGTCAGCAGTTTGACTATTGGCAACAAGCAAAAGAGAATATCTCACAGACGTTTTTTCCTACTCAATTAGACTCTAAGGCATCCGCTAATCTTGAGTTAAAAGACCCAACCAGTTACATCTAATAAATGGCAATCAAGTTAATTCGATATAGGAGAATAGACAAGACAAAAACCGCACCTTGATTAAGATGCGGTTTTTCTGATTTATAGTTTAATTCAATGTATCTTAACGCTTCGCTTAATTGGTTGCAGCTGGATCCAATGCCGTACCACGGCTAGCATCATCAGCATCTGGCATTAAATCATCGTTGTCGCTGTCTAATGGATTTAGGTCTGGATCAAGCGCATCACTATTAATCGCTAAGCCATCATTGGCTGTAGTCGTTTCGTCATAAACCACAAACTCGATACGGCGGTTACGGAAACGACCTTGGTCTGTCGTATTGTCCGCTATAGGATCGGTCTCACCCATACCTTTGGTCATAAGCTTGCTAGGATCAACACCTTGGGCGACCAAATACGCCTTCATTGCCTGAGCACGCTCTTCTGACAGTTTCATATTATAAGCAGCATCCGCTGTTTTATCGGTATGACCGATAATCATCAGCGTCATATCAGGCACTTGCTCCATTAGCTTCACAGCGCGGTCCAATATCGCTTTATTGGCATCAGGAATCACCGCTTTATCTACTTCAAAATTGACCACTTGTAGACTTAAGGCGCGAGCGACATCACGAGGATCTGGGTTTTGCCCCAAATTATCCATGGCTGCCTCAGACGCTGCTAGGCTAGCAGCAATCTCAGTTTGCTCATCGAGTGGACCTTCAGCAATGACCGTCATCGCTGGCGCAGCAGCTTGTAAATCAGATACCAATTTGGTTAAAGCGGCGGTATCAGCCGCATTGACCGTAATCGTATCGTCTTTAACCAGCATACTGGCATTTGGAACATTTTTGAAAATAGGCAAAATAGTGGCAAGCTGCGCAGTCGCTGGCATATCGATTGAGAAGTTATTATCGATATCTGTACGGCAACTATTGGCGGCATCACCAAACACGCCAGTCAGTGCAGTCATGACATTGCTCTGTAGCGTGTCATTACCCACATCCATACGGCAAGCATATAGCTCACTATTTTCATCAGTAGTAATACGCAAGGATGCTGGTGCAATATCGGCTGCAACTGCCTGCCCAGCACCATCTGCTGCTTGTTGCTCTGTTACAACAGGCTTGCCGACCGGCTCAGGCTTATCTTGGCAGCCTCTTAATAACGCCCATGCCAAAGCACCTAAAATAATCAAACCAATAATAGGTAATAGTGCCTTCATAAAGCTGCCGTCTTTTTCTTCTTCACGCTGTAGCGGCGCGGTGCTCACGGTATCTGATATACGCGTACCCGTAGAAACAGGAGCAGCAGCAATCGCGCCAACAGGCAATACAGCCGTTGCCCATACAGGGATATGACGCTGATAACTGTCACTATTATCATTCAAAAATTGTGGTACAGGCGTCGTGCCTGCCAAACTTTTGATTTCATGATAAGCAAGCGGTGCTGCCATAGCAATTAGGCCACGAACAGCCGTGACATCGATGTTATGCTTACCCGCAAGCTCACGGGCAATTTGGTCGCGATGTGCGTCTTCTGTCCATACACGATCATAAAAACCTTGATCATCACGAGCAATCGTTTCATTGGCAAAACGGTCATGGGTCTGATTGTCTGCTAGACGCGCCGCAAAAATAGCATAGAACTGTTCAAGTAAGTTTTTCTTGGCAGGATTGTGATCGTCTCCAAGTACCGCTGGACTGACTGTCCGTGTCAAATGACTAATAATATCCATAGCATCCTTCCTCGATTCATCATTATTTTATGTGACTTGTTTTATATCGTTTACGCGCTCAAAAAAAAGCGCGTTATGTCAGTGCTAATCTATAACAGTAGTAATCTAAAATTTAATCGTCTGAAATAACACCTAGCCACGCTATAAAATGGGCAATGACCAGATTCAGCTTTCGTTATTATAAAAGTATTAAGAAGGCGTTCACAATCAACGCGCTGTTGTGCAAATGCTACAATAAGTAATATTTCAGTTGTTACTCGTAACTATGATACTTATAAAGTAAAAATTGCGAATCTATATTCAGCTCAACGTTAAATTGCAATATTAAAACAGTGCCAATCAAATATTGCCTAAAAAACTGCTTATTATTGGAAACAAAAAAGTGCCTTATAAAATATAAGACACTTTTTAACGTTTTATAGTCTTTAAAAATGTTAGTGACTTATCTTCTGACTTGAGCAGGTTCAACCACAATGACATTGTTTGCCATGTCGTCAACTTCAGATAAAGAGATAGAGCCATTTGAACCTGAAGGCGCGCTATTAAAATTATTAGTATTATTATTTCTGACAGGTGCTGGCATCACACTATCGTTGGTCTCATCGTCTGGTGCTTGATATTCCACATTGTTAGCATTGTTATTGGCAGACGCATTCTCAAATTGATTATTAAAATTATTAGTCGCCATACCTTGTTGCTCCACGATACCATTATTCATATCATTAGGGTTGGTAGGTAATGGTAGTGGTGCAGTACTCTCAATCATCATCGATGGCAGCAATGTACGCATATCTGTCATTAAGCGCTGTAGCTGTATAGCATCAGGCGCCTCTACCGTGATGCGATCATTCTGTAATTGTAAGCGCGCAAACGGCGCTGCTTTCAATAATGTCAGCACATTAGGTAATACCTCTATTGGCATATTGACAACACTGCTTGCAACGCCTTCTTTGACAGTTAACTGACACATCCCTGCTTGCTCACCAAAGCTAGTATTGAGCGCCTGTTGTAATAGGCTTTGTAGCGCGACATCGCCCACTGACCCACTACAAGTATAAAGACTGCCATTGTTATCCACCCCAACTATGAGCTCAATTGGCGTTACCACTTGTACTGGCGGTTCAATCACAGGCGACACGACAACTGGCGTTGTCACCGCAGCTTCTACTGGCGGCGTGTCATTTGGCTTGATTAATAATGCCCACACAAGTCCAATAGCGGTCACTGCCCCTAGTAATACAAATGTCCATAGCAACATATCATTGCGTTGATTACGGGTACGTGTTTTTTCTCGGCGTAGGCTGCTATTTTCTGCCAAATGATGCTCTGCTGGACTGACATGAATCGAATCAGTGCTGAGACGCTCATCTAAAGTTGGTATCGGCGATTCTGCTGTGAAACTCGGTGAAGCGATAATATCGACAGCGGCGGGCTTATAGTTATTTAAAGCAACAGTTGGTATCACAGTCCCTGCCAATACTCTCTGGCTCTGAAACAGCTCATCATCAGTATGCTGCGGCGCGCCAATGATAGGTGCGGACCATATCGGCAAATAAGGGCGCAATGAGGCTTGTTCACCTTGCAAAAAAGCTGGCAAAAATTGTCCATTTGCCAGTATTTTTAACTCTTGATAGGCCAGTGGCGCGGCATTCATCAGTAGCTGCATCGTCGTAAACTCATCAATATGATGGGTCGCTGCCAGCTCTTGAATCATCAACCGACGTAAGCTTGCGGTTTGCCAAAGTTGCTCAAATAACGGCGGTTGTGCGACATTGTCATTGGTAACGGTGGCATCAATACGCAATAACTGTGAGTAGATATGTGGCAATGCCAAACGCGATGCCAAAATCGCATAAAATTGTTCCAATAAGCTGACATGGGAGACGCTACCATTGTTACCCAATATAGCTGGGGTCACCGTTTGCTCTAGTTGATCGATGATACTCATAAGTTACTGCCTCTGTCAGCGTTAATGTTACATATATAGTCGATATATTTTGATTGGTCATAGCATCAGTCGTTACTGTCAGTATACGAAGCATTACTCACTGTCACTCGTACGATGTTATATTATTCAATATAACCAAGCATTAAAGCACAATTTTGTCGCATATTGGTTTTTGCATGATAATCGCTGCTACTATTATTAAGATAAATACGTAGCTGTTTATTATTCATATTTGGATGACAATAACCAACACAACCTATGTTATAAGTATTGTCTTACTTATCACTGCTATCTATCAGACCCAACCTAAGGACTATCCTTTGTTTAACCAGACGACGCTTATCATTATTATTACGGTTATTGTCAGTCTATTGGCGTGGCAAAACAAAGCAGTGTTTAATCGACTGATTTTTTATCCCCCAGCAGTGAACAATGGTCAATGGGATCGCTTTGTGACTCATGGATTCATCCATGCTGACAGCATGCACTTGCTCTTTAATATGTTCACTTTATACTTTTTTGGTCGTGCCATTGAGGGCTTATACCAAAAGTTTTTGTTCGGTTATGGCTTTCTGCTTTTCTATGTACTGGCTATTATTGTTGCGATGATTCCAAGTTATATTAAGCACAAGCAAAGTGCCAGCTATTTAAGCCTTGGCGCGTCAGGCGGTGTCTCTGCTGTATTGTTTGCGTTTATATTGCTTGCTCCTTGGGAAAAAATCTATCTGTTTGCGATCATCCCTATTCCCGCTATCTTATTTGCAGTGGCCTATGTCGCTTACAGTATCTATTCTGATAAACGCGGCGGCTCAAACATCAATCATATGGCCCATATGTGGGGCGGCGCGTTTGGGGTGATAGCCACGATTGTTCTAGAGCCACAAGTCCTGCCGCATTTTCTAAATGCGCTGTTGTCACCTGGGTTTTAAAAAAATGACTGAAAATAGCAGTAACGAACCAAGAAAACACGGATAACAGTGGCTATCATTTTCACAAAACCGCTTTTTACGCCCTTTTATATTTAAGATTTGAAACTTTATTATGATTATAGATGTTATCGGCGATATTCACGGCTATGCAGACAAACTGGTTGGATTGTTACAGCAATTGGGTTATGTGCATAATGGTCAGTGCTTTGTGCCGCCAGCCGGTCATCGTGCGCTATTCATTGGAGATTTGATTGATCGCGGCTCACAGCAGGTAGCGACATTAGAAATCGTTTTTGCTATGCTCGATGCCGATGTTGCTGATGCAGTGATGGGCAATCATGAATATAATGCTCTCGCCTTTGCCACCCTCGATCCTGATGATACCAGTCAATATCTGCGCTCACATAATGAGATACATACTCGTCAGCATGAGGCGTTTTTGGCAGAAGTACCCTTTGGTTCAGAGACACATCAATATTGGCTACGACGCTTGTATGAGATTCCTTTGTGGCTTGAAACCGACTATGCCTGCTTTGTGCATGCTTGTTGGGATGTCGACAGCATGGCGATATTGCAGCCGTTATTGACAGAGAACAATTGCCTGACAGTCCATGGGCTGATCTCGACCTCTAGAGAAGGTACTGTAGAATTTGATGCGTTAGAGCGCGTGTTAAAAGGCGTTGAAACGCCGCTGCCTAAAGGCTTAGTGATGGTCGATAAAGAAGGTACTAAGCGCACGCGCGTACGAGTACGCTGGTGGCTTGATAAGTTGAATACACGCAGTCTTTATGAAGTAGCGCGCGCACCTTTATCGGCATTGGCACAAATCCCTAAAGATGTATTGGCTGACAATATTGACTTCACTCTAAAAACCCACAAACCTGTATTTGTCGGACATTATTGGCTAACGGGTGACCCTGAGCCGCTCAGTCCACAAGTGGTCTGTACCGATTATTCGGCAGCCGTCGATAGCGGTTATTTGACCTGTTATCAGCTCGATAGTGAGCAGCCTTTACCGTTGAAGACCAGCCGTTTTATCCAATATCATCATGATTAAGAGGCTCGCATACTTGGCTATCTTTGAGATGTATGATGTTTTATACGCGTGATTTGGCATTAAAGCGCAAACTTGACTTTACGAATACAGCAAAATTTTTGTATGATGGTCTTTTTGAGGATATCAAAGCATGAGCATTATCTCAGCGACGGTTAACGCTACTGATCAGAACGCACCTATCACCTCCCCTGTTGGTCAACCAAAAGTTGGCATTATCATGGGTTCGCAGTCTGATTGGGCAACCATGAGCGCAGCAGCACAATTGCTTGCAGACTTTGATATCGCCTTTGAATGTGAAGTGGTTTCAGCACATCGTACGCCTGACAGATTATTCGATTATGCTAAAAGCGCAAAAGGCAACGGCTTGCAAGTGATTATCGCTGGCGCTGGCGGAGCAGCCCATTTGCCCGGTATGTGCGCCAGTCAAACGCCGCTGCCTGTGTTTGGTGTACCCGTAAAATCCTCTATGCTGAGTGGTTGGGACAGCTTACTGTCTATCGTTCAGATGCCCAAAGGCGTGGCAGTTGGCACATTAGCTATTGGCTCAGCAGGCGCTTATAATGCGGCACTGCTTGCGATTCAAGTGTTGGCATTACATGATGAGTCGATTGCGACTAAGCTGGATAATATGCGTCAAGCGCAAACTGACACCATTCTTGCCAGTCCAACGCCCGGTATTATTAATACTTAGTATTTAAATTAAGCGACTGGAAAATAATTATTATATTTACCATTTCTATCGTTTATTTTAAATATAAGCGGGTTTACTTGATATTTATTTTTAGATAAGTTTTACTAAATATAAGGTGCATACAATGCACCTTTTCCTATTTTAACTCGTTAGACTTTTATACCCATATGCATTTATATTTTCATATATTGAAGCATTTAACCCCTTGTTTATCTGAATCAAAGAGCCTGCCATGACCATAGCGAACGCTTACCCTGTTACTCAAACCATCCGCACCATCGGTATTTTAGGCGGTGGTCAGCTTGGCATGATGCTGGCACAAGCGGCTATGCCATTGGGCTATCAATGTGTGTTTTTGGAAGACAGCGCTGACTGTCCGGCCAGTCTATATGGACGCGTTTTTAGCAGCGAGCAATTAGATGCCTTTATTGAAGCAGCTGACGTCTTCACTTTGGAGTTTGAAAATACCCCAACTGCTACCGTTCAGCAACTAGCAAATCTATCAAAATCTGGCAGCAAACAAGGCATGTTTCCGCCAACGATTGCCCTAGATATTGCGCAAGATCGCTTAAAAGAAAAGCAGATGTTTAATTCGCTTGATATCGCAACGGTACCTTTTGTGTCTGTTAGTTCAGAGGCAGAATTACAGCAAGCTTGTAATGATCTTGGATTACCTATCGTCCTAAAAACTAGCCGAGGCGGTTATGATGGCAAAGGTCAGTTTGTGATTAGACAAGACAGCGATATCAAAGCAGCTTGGCAAGAACTAAAGGATGCAGTTACGGGTAAAGGCACGCTTACACAAACGCCAGCGCCATTAATTGCTGAAGGTTTTATTCACTTTAGTCGTGAGCTTTCTATCATCGCCGCACGAGGTCAAAACGGTCAGGTACGCTGTTATGATTTGGTCGAAAACCATCATCATCAGGGTATATTAGCCAAAACTCAAGCACCAGCTATTGGTACCAGTCATTTATTCAAACAAGCGACCGATGCTATTACCAACGTCATGAACCATTTGGGCTATGTTGGGGTGATGGCGCTTGAGCTATTTGTGACCAAAGATGCTCGCGGCAATGATACTCTACTTGCCAACGAAATAGCGCCACGCGTGCACAACTCTGGTCATTGGAGTATTGAAGGTGCTGTCACCAGCCAGTTTGAGAATCATATTCGTGCCGTAGTCAATCTGCCACTAGGCGATACTGACAATGTCTATCCAGCAATTATGATTAATGTCTTGGGGCAATATCCTGATATCAGTGAAGTGCTCAATATCGATGGCGTACATTATCATAGCTATCATAAAGCGGAGCGCGATGACCGTAAAATCGCCCATATTACCTTGATGCCCAATGATGTAGCTGACTTAGAGCCTGCATTGGCAAAGCTGGTCGCCGTACTGCCTAATAAAGTTGGTCTTGATAAAAAGGTAACGCCCATCAATAACCCGATAACAGCAGAAGATGATCTAATTACTGCTAAAGTAAAGGCTGGCGCTGAAAATAGAGAAAGCTTAGCAAATGATGATAATGAGCAACAAAATTTTGAGTCAACCAACTCTAAAGCAGAGAAGGCTAAGAAATAATGCAGATTTGGGTAGATGCAGATTCAGTGCCTTTGATTGCCAAAGACTTGATTATTAAGACCGCTGAGCGCACACAAACGATGGCGATATTTGTCGCCAATCAGCCAATCAAACTGCGTAAATCGCCTCTACTGGTGATGACTGTCGTGCCCTCTGGCTTTGATAAAGCCGATGATTATATTGTTGAGCAGATTCAGCCGGGTGATTTGGCGATTACCAGTGACATCCCTTTGGCCAATGATATTTTGGACAAAGGTGGCATGGTACTGACAACACGCGGTGTGGTCTATGACAAAAATAATATTAAGCAGAAGCTCAATATGCGTGATTTTATGGACACCATGCGTGGTACTGGCGTGCTTGAGCTGCAAGAGATGAGCGGACAAAAACCTTATGGCGATCGTGATAAAAAAGCCTTTGCCGATGGGCTAAATAAATTGGTACGCTAATCTTTTATAAATAACGTTCTCTCTATTATTTCAAAATCACTATAGGCGCTTTACTTCCTTGCAAACCGTATACACTCTATAACCAAACACTATGCAATCGGCACGCTTCATAACGAAGCGTGCCGATTTTTCTTGTTAGGCTGTACTCAACATTTAAAACAATGAGTTTGTAAAACGACGATAACGCAAATAAAAATAGGAATGATTATGAAGATTTTAGTGATAGGCGCAAGTGGTCGAGTGGGTACTGATTTGGTTAAGCAACTATTAGCAGATAACCATCAAGTGATCGGTACCACCCGTCAAGAAGAAAGATTATTCAATGACGATAATTATAGCCAACTAGATCTAGATATCACCGCAAATAAAGATACGATTCAAAAGCAAATTGAGCAAGATATCGACGCCGTGTATTTCGTTGCTGGGTCTGGCGGCAAAGACGTCTTAGAAGTAGATTTACATGGGGCGGTCAAAACCATGCAAGCCGCAGAGGACAAAGGCATTAAGCGCTATATCATGCTAAGTACCGTCTTTTCGTTAGACACCAGTAAATGGGACAGTTCAGCTATTGAAAATTTAAAAGAATACTATATCTGCAAGCATTATGCTGATCAGTGGTTAATCAATAACAGCAGTCTGGATTACACCATCGTACAAGCAGGAGCGTTAAAAGAGCGAGCCGCTACTGGAAAAATTACGATCAATGATGATAATTCTGGTGAGAACTCAATCAAAGATGTCGCAACTACGCTAGCGGCTGTACTTAATGCAGACAATAGCATTAACACCGTATTTAGTATGCATAATGGTGAGACAAACATTGCTGAGGCTATTGCAAAATTATAATGGCGCCCCGTACTAGTTAGTTATAAATAAAATGACAGACAAAAAAGCGAGTAAGTCAAAAGGCTTACTCGCTTTCTTAGTATAGGCTTGTAAAATAAGGAACGACTATGTTGAATCTATCAAAGAGCGACTAAGCCGAACCACTAGGAAATGAGATAACTTCTTCTAAGCTCGTTGCATCTGTCAACACCATCAGCAGCCTATCTAAACCAACAGCAATCCCGCTACAAGGTATCAAATCATCAGACGCTGCTATTAAATGCTCATCAATAGGCATTTGTACTAACTTATGCCGCGCTCTCAATTGATTGTCCTGTTCAAACCGTTCCCTTAACGCCTGCCCGTCTGCTAGCTCATCATAAGCGTTGGCAATCTCGATTCCTTTGATATACAGCTCAAAGCGTTTGGCAACTTTATTCCCTTCTTTATCAATAGCGGTTTTTGCCAAAGCGGCAGTTGCAGGCGGATATTCAATAATCAACGTCGGCAAATCGTGACCCAAATTTGGCTCAACAGCATGGCTAAATAATAAATCTAGCCAGCTTTGACGACGGTCTTGTTCGCTATCGCAGCTCTCTGCACTATTAAAATCAAATCCTATCAGACCTTTGTCTTCTGCCACGGCTTGTAATGCTGCTAGACTGGCGGTCAGCGGGTGAATACCAACAAAATCCATAAAAGCATCAATGTAGCGATAATGACTCATGATTATCGGATGACCATAGAGCGCTTCCAATAGCTCACCAAGCTCTGCTGCCAGATCATCCAGACTATAATTTGGCTGATACCATTCAAGCATCGTGAATTCAATATTGTGCCGCGCCCCGATCTCATTATCTCGAAAGACTGGACAGATTTGATAAATGGGCACCTGCCAGCTGGCAAGCAAACGCTTCATGGCAAATTCAGGTGACGTATGCAGATAATAAGTATAAGGCTTGTCTTGATACGTGACCTGTGCGGCTACGGATTGCAAAAAGGTATCGGTATTGCCTGCTTGCGATAATAGCGGCGTCTGCACTTCTAATACTTGACGCATGGCAAAGAACTGACGAATGACACTCATTAATTTTGCACGCTGCTGCGCCATTGCAAGGGTCATCGTTGGGGCATAGCTTAGATTAGATAAAGGCTGATTATTGGCTTTACTCATGACTGGTTACAGTGCCTCATAAATCGTAAAAACAGATAATTAAATAGTCACACTGATTGTTTGTGCTTGCCATTCACGGCGCAGATGGTAATCACGGCGTAATTGATCAAAATCTGAACCTTTAACTTTACCGTTGGTTATTTTATTTCTTAATGCCGCATCGTCTTTTCTAATATCATAAAACTTTTGCAATCTGTCTGGGTGTTCTTTTAGCTCAAACCATAGATAAGTATTGAGTGGTAGTAACTGATGCATCGATAATACAGGTAGTACTGCCAATTTTTCACATAAGGCGTCATAAATAATTTGCGTGCCACGCAGCTTGCCTTCTAAGGTATAACCAGCAATATGCGGAGTGGCAATAGCAAGCTTAGAGAGCAAACTCTCAGAAATCTGCGGCTCATGTTCAAACACATCCAATACCACTTGGCGTTCAGTCGCATCGATATCGGCTTCGAGGGCAGCGGCATCAATCACAGGTCCGCGCGCACTATTAATCAGCATAGTATGCGGCGACATCAGTGTCAAAGTTTCTGCATTAATTAAATGACGCGTTGGATAGTCGCTGACATTATTGCTAATGCTGTTGCTGTTGCTAGTTGCACCTTGCGCATCCGTATCTTTTTTATCCGTTAAAGGGACATGTAAACTTACTATGTCGCTTTGGCTCAATACCTGCTCAAGACTAGCGTTATTGATATCGGATGTGGCTAATAAAGGGTCATAACCCAATATTTTCCAGCCTAAATCATTGGCATACTGAGCTAGCGTACTACCGATATTACCAAGTCCGATGATGCCCAATGTTAATGGCTTCGTGGATTGCTGCCAATACTGTGGGCGTAAAGTTAATATAGCAGTCACTACATATTGTGCGACTGAATGCTTGCTACAGCCAGCGGCATTGGCAAAGGTAATATTGCGTTCTGCCAAATATTCTTGATCGACATGGTCAGTACCAATGGTCGCAGAACCAACGAATTTGACGCTATTATTATCACTTAATAGTGATTCATTTATTGAAGTGACAGAGCGTATCAACAAAACGTCAGGCTGCACATCTGCCATTAATTGTGCATTGATATCACGACCAGCAACACGTATGACCTGCACCTGTTGCTCAGTATTTTGACCCAGCGCTACAGGATTAAAGAACTCATCAAGGCTTGCGATATTACTATCAGCCACAATAGTGAGATTTCTCATCGTATCTACCTTGTTTTTCATAGTATTCGCTACCGTCTCATTGAATATAGATAATCTTATATATGACTTTAAGCGCTTTAGATGATTGCTTTACTATAAACGCGCTTATAAAAGTGTGTCTTGGCTCGGCTGATCCACTTTAATCAAGTTTTTACCTTGATCCAGCTCTTCTTGTTGGGCAAACAGATCATTTTTATGCTGTGATATCCATTCACGCCATACCGCAAGTCCGATTGCTAGTACCACAGGACCAATAAATAAACCCACAAAACCAAAAGCCGTCAGACCGCCCAACACCCCAATAAAGATAATAATAAAAGGAATTTTGGTCGCACCGCTAATAACAATCGGACGTATAAGGTTGTCAACCCAGCTAATCACTAAAATACCCCACAGTGCTAAGCCGATACCTTCAACCGTATGCCCTTGGCTCAATAACCAAAGTGAGACACCGCCCCAAACAAATGGCGTACCAAATGGAATGAGAGCAATGATAAACGTTACAATCGTCATTAAAATAGGACTCGGTGCACTGGCAAAATAATAGCCGATACCAGCAAGCAATGCCTGTGCTAATGCTGTCAGACCGATACCGTAAACCACCGCACGCGTGGTAGTACCGACAGAGTCAATATAACCGTCGATACGATTACCGATAATATTACGCAGCGCTTGTCGAATTTGGCGAACCAAACTGGTGCCATCGCGATAAAAGAAGAACAACGTCATAAGCGCCATACCAAGTTTGGCAAGACTGCTGAACACGACGTCAAAGGCAATTTTTCCGTAGTACAGATGCGACTGTACCCAAAGACGAAAAGCCTCTAGCGTCCCTTCAGGGTTTTTATTGATGCGCCAAAGCACATCTTTGACCTGCTGTCCTATTATCGGCAAATCTTTAACAGAATCAGGCACGTCCAGATAACCCACTTTAATACGATAGACCAAATTACTGATCAGGCTTAGCGCTTCTTGCTGTAAGATAAAAATACCGGCTACCAAGGGCACGCCTATCATCAAAGTAATACTGACGGTCATAATCGCTGCACTAAAATTTGAGCTAAATCTGACTCTTTGATGAAAAAAGTTATAAATAGGAAAAGTCACATACGCCAAAATCGCTGCCCACAGTGCCGGTACAATAAAAAACTGCACCACTTGAAAACACAGCACAAACAGCACGACCAATAAGGTGATTGCCAGCAAACGCTGAATAATAAATTCTTTTGTCCAGTTTTCAATCATAGCGTGCAAACCAAGGGTGACCAGCAGAAACCTAATACGGTTCTACTATAAAATTTATAAATGGGTTGTTTAAATCACAGATTATGTTTGTAATTTTCATCCATTAGCGAAGATTTTGAGCAGTACAGATTTGGATAAAATATCTGCTTTTATAAGGTTAATTAGGCTAACAGCAAAAAACTATTATGCAACAAGATTATCCAAATAAATAACGCTATGTTGTAACCTTTACTTACAACTTTCTTGGGAGCAAATTTGTTAGTGCCTGTATCGTCATTGAGGTTGATTGCCAAAACCTATGGAACATAATTATCTTAACAAAAACATCATCAATATGCGCTTTTTAAGCACTTTTATATCTGCTATCTAGAGAGCTAAATCACTGGCTGGTTCTATTAGTAACATCAATTGATGTTATACTAAAGGGATTGATTTACGCTTTCAAATGACGCTCTGTTGGTTTGGCTTTATTACTTTTATTGAGGTAAGCCCTTAGCGTCTATAAAACACCTCTCGTCTGTGATCTTACTCTAGATGGTATTTAGCATTATTTTTAGAGCAGTTCTGCATAAATTGAGAGGGCACATTTGCATGACATTCATGCCTATATATGTTTGATGCTCATGATATTGATGCACTATTTAAGCATCTTATTTTGAGTGAATGATTTTAAATACATATTTTGAGTTGTTTTCGGAAACATATTTTCATTTGGTTTTATTTGAAACCAAGAAATATATAACAGATTTAAATAACCTATTGATAGGAACAATAACAATGTCAAAAGACACTGCAAAAGATACTGACAACCCCAACCTTACCGCTTCCAATAAGGGCAACCAAGCTTCAAAATCGCAAGATAGCGTTACGTTTGCCCTAGCCCAATCTCACTTTTTAGTTGGCGATATCAAAGCCAATGCTGAAAAAATGCGCACCCTAGCACTGCAAGCACGCGAGCAAGGTGCTGATGTCATTATTTTCCCAGAGCTGGCCTTATTGGGCTATCCGCCGCAAGATTTGTTGCTACGTCCTAGTCTTTCAGGACGTATCAAAAGTGCGTTGTCTACCCTAAGCGACATCGATGATATCGTGATGATTGTTGGCTATCCGCATGTTGATCATCATGGCACCTTTAACTCAGCCGCTATCTTGCATAATGGTCATCAAAAGGGCTTTTATCATAAGCAAATTTTGCCAAACTATGGCGTATTTGATGAGCGCCGTTATTTTGATAAAGGACGTAATCAAGTCTTATTTGATTATAAAGGTATCACCATTGGTCTGCTGATCTGTGAAGATTTATGGGAAAAAGGTCCTATTGCCGAGCTCAAAAAGCAAGGCGCTGACCTTATTGTGAGCTTAAACGCTTCACCATTTGAGATCGAAAAACAAGATACTCGCAAAACAATGCTGACCAAGCGTAGCCGTGAAAACAACTTACCTATCGTTTATCTTAATGCCGTTGGCGGTCAAGATGATTTGGTATTTGACGGTGGCTCTATGGCCATTCAAGCAGACGGCAGCGTCGCACATGAAGCCTCACGCTTTATGAATCAATTACTACTGGCAAGCTTTGATGTAAAAACAGCAAAATTTGATACACAAGCAAAAGCACCTTTATCATTAAGCCGTGAATCAGAGATGTACCAAGCATTGGTTGTAGGCTTACGCGATTATGTCAATCTTTCAGGGTTTACTGGCATCATCGTCGGTCTATCAGGCGGTATTGATTCAGCATTGACACTCTGTATCGCGGTCGACGCACTGGGTGCTGACAAGGTCTATGCAGTCATGATGCCTTACGAATATACCTCTCAAATCAGCTTAGAGGATGCGCAAGCTCAAGCCCGCCGTCTCAATGTCTCTTATACCGTTTGTCCTATCTTTGATGCAGTCGAAGGTATCCGTCATACGCTTGCGCCACTATTCAACAAGTCGCCTGCTGATACCACTGAAGAGAACATCCAAGCACGTGCACGCGGTGTGGTACTTATGGCATTGTCTAATAAATTTGGGCATTTGGTCATTACGACTGGTAATAAATCAGAGCTAGCTGTTGGCTATTCGACCTTATATGGCGATATGGCAGGCGGTTTTGACGTTTTAAAAGACGTGTATAAATCACAAGTTTATAAATTGGCCAGCTATCGTAACCGTTTAGAAGATACGCCTGTTATTCCTGAACGCGTCATTACGCGTCCACCATCTGCTGAGCTACGTCCTGATCAAAAAGACCAAGACAGCTTGCCTGATTATGATGTTTTAGACGGTATCTTAATGTCTTATATCGATGAAGATATGGGCTATCAAGATATTATTAATAAAGGGTTTGATGCTGATTTGGTCGCTAAGGTTATTCAAATGGTCGACAATAGTGAATACAAGCGCTCGCAGGCACCAATTGGTACTAAGATTAGCCATAAAGCCTTTGGTCGTGAGCGCCGTTATCCGCTCGTCAATAAATGGTCAATAAAAGGCTAAGCCTTGATACTGAATTTATCAAAAACCTTTTAGAGCCATTTCTTAAAGGCTTGATAAATTTAAGTTTTTATCTAATATCATAAAATTGTTTTATAATTAGCTGGGTGCTTGCCCAGCTTTTTTAGTTTTTGTGCCTAACTAAATGTTAATAACTAAATGTCTTTTACCTCAAAACCTACCAATTATTATCTTCAATCATTACTGTAAATCTATCTACCTTATCTATTTCTATCCGAGTATGTCATGAGCTTGCTAACCGCTGGTGTGTTTATTTTTATATTAATTGCGCTAAGCGCTATCGTTTCTAGTTCGGAGCTGGCGCTTGCCTCCGCCCGCAAAATCAAGTTGCAAGTCATGGCCAAGGAAGGCGAAGTACGAGCACTCGATGTACTCAATATGCAAGAGCAACCCGGCAGCTTTATTACCGTGGTACAAGTGGCGCTCAATGCAGTGGCTATCTTAGCAGGGGTCATTGGCGAGTCAGCCATTAGTCCATATTTACAGCAGCTTTTTGGCAATGAGACTGCCGCGTCGGTGGTGTCATTTATCTTAGTCACCAGTGTGTTTGTGTTGTTTGCAGACTTGATGCCCAAGCGTTTGGCCATGTCCAACGCTGAACCTATCGCGGTCAAGATGGTACGCCCGATGATATTCTTTATTTTTATCTTTAAGCCGATTATTTGGGTATTTGATGGGGCGGCAAATTTACTATTTAAACTCATAGGCGTGTCAACCGTACGCCAAGATGAAATGACGTCAGAGGATATTTATGCGGTGATGGATGCAGGTGCGGAAGCCGGCGTCATTAAGCATCAAGAGCATCATTTGATCGAAAATATCTTTGAGATGCAAGAGCGAACCGTAACCTCAGTCATGAATCCGCGCGAGCATATTGTCTATTTTGATACTAAAGCCAGCACCGAAGAAGTGGTTGCTGTGATGATTAAGCAGCCGCATAATAAATTCTTGGTCTGTAATGACGATGACTTAGAACATATCATCGGTTATGTAGAATCACGCAGCTTTTTAGCCTCAGTACTTGAGCAGCAAGAAGTGTGTTTAACAGACAAAGCGTTGCTAAAACCTGCTCTGTTTATTCCCGATACATTATCGTTGTTTGAAGTATTGGAAACATTTAAATCAACGGGTGCAGATTTTGCCGTCATTGTAAATGAGTATGCATTAGTGGTTGGGGTGATCACGCTTAAAGACGTAATGAGCATCGTGATGGGCGAGCTGGTCACCTTAGAGGAGCAACCGATTGTCCAGCGTACAGATAACTCTTGGCTAATTGATGGCATGACGCCCATTGAAGATGTGATTCGCTCATTGGGCATGGTCAATTTACCGCATAGCCAAAATTACGAAACCATTAGCGGTTTTATGATGTATATGCTGCGTAAAATTCCTAAAAAGACAGACTGTGTCGAGTATGCCAATTATCGTTTTGAGATTATCGCCACTGACAATCTTAAAATAACTCAGCTACTAGTGACAAAGTTTGATGATGTGATTTAATACGTAATGTAATTTATGAGTACTGTCAGGGTTGGCTTTATGATAATTTTTATCCTCAAGCGTGTGTACTATAGTCAATTTCAAATAAAACAGATACGTTATATTCCAACGCAGTACTGGTATAAATTTTTCTGGCGTGCTGTGACTACGCTGACAGAGGCTGCATAAAATTCATCCCAGTCCTACTGTATCGTTTTAATACTGAATTCACTATTACATCAAGCACGCGCACCAAATATCGCCGTGCCAACACGCACCATGGTCGTGCCACTAGCAATCGCATCAGTCATATCATCACTCATACCCATACTCAGCGTATCCCATTGACTCAGCTCAGGATGGGTACGCTTAATGTCGTCAAATAGTTGTTTGGTGCGCTTAAAAGCATCTGTGTTTGCCTTAGCAGGAATAATCATCAATCCGCGCAATTGCAAACGCTCATAATTTTTAATTGCTGTTAACAATTCTGGAAGCTGCTCTGGCAGACATCCCGACTTACTGTCTTCATTATCAATATTAATTTGGATCAAGACATTTAAAGGTGGCAGCTCAGCAGGACGTTGGTCGTTAAGACGCTTGGCAATAATGTCACGCTCAAGCGTTTGTACCCAATCAAAATTCTCAGCAATATCACGGGTTTTATTACGCTGAATGCTTCCAATATAGTGCCAGACAATATGCTTACATCCTACTTGCTCACGTAGCAACTGTATTTTTTCAATCGCTTCTTGTAGATAGTTTTCACCAAAATCATGCTGACCTTGACGCGCCAATGTTGCCACCATCTCAGCAGATTTGGTTTTGGACACCGCAAGCAAAGTTACACTGCTCGGCACTCGCAACGTTTGTTCGCATGCCTGTACCACTTGCGTCTTTACCTGCTGCCAGTTTTCAGTTAGATGTTGAACTTCTGCTTCATCATTATTGCTAAGATTGATTGCGACATTTTTAAGTACTTGCTGAGAAGACATATTCATAAAAACTCTTGTTGATATAGTGAGTTCGAAATCAAAGAGAGCTGATTGTATCGATGCTTTACCACTATGCATGCGAAAAGCCAGTCAGTCTATTTTTGCATTTTATGCAGGTAGTAGATGGTTAAATCAGTACAGTCTTGTTATGATATTGTTACATGGTTTAACATATACTACTAAAAGTTCTAGCAATAGTAACAATTATAGTGACGCCTAACCTATCTTAATGAGGTTGGCTCAAACAATGTCATAGAACCTTGCTTATCGCCTGCTTTCTATGTTGATTTTGGCATACTTTATTTATTAATAGGAATATCCGATTATGGCTGAACAAAATTTAAGCATTGAAGACTTGCTGCGTTTTACTGTCAAGCATAAGGCTTCAGATTTACATATTTCAGCCGGTATGCCTGCGATGATTCGAGTTGATGGTGAGATGACTCGGATTAATATGCCAGAGATGAGCCATAAGGTAGTTCATCAGCTCATTTATGACATCATGAATGATAGACAACGTGCCGACTTTGAAGAGTTTTTTGAAACGGATTTTTCTTTTGAGATTCCAAATCTAGCCCGTTTTCGGGTAAACGCATTTAATCAAAATCGCGGTGCAGGCGCCGTCTTTCGTACGATTCCCTCCAAAGTTCTAACGATGGAAGATCTAGGTATGGGCGAAGTGTTTAAGCGTGTTTCAGACTTTAAACGTGGCGTGGTATTGGTCACTGGTCCAACCGGCTCAGGTAAGTCGACTACGCTAGCTGCCATGATTGATTATATCAATGAAACCCGTAAAGAGCATATCTTGACCATTGAAGACCCGATTGAATTTGTTCATGAGTCCAAAAAGAGTTTGATTAACCAGCGTGAAGTCCATCGCGATACCTTGGGGTTCGAGCCAGCATTACGCTCGGCGTTACGTGAAGATCCGGACGTTATTCTAGTTGGTGAGCTACGAGATCTTGAGACCATACGCTTAGCGCTCACTGCCGCTGAAACCGGTCACTTAGTTTTCGGTACTTTGCACACCAGTTCCGCTGCCAAAACCATTGACCGTGTTATTGACGTCTTCCCTGCTGCTGAAAAAGACATGATTCGAGCGATGTTATCAGAGTCACTACAAGCTGTTATATCGCAAACATTGTTACGTCGTCAAACAGGCGGGCGAATTGCCGCTCATGAGATTATGTTAGGTACGCCCGCTATTCGTAACTTAATACGAGAAAATAAAATCGCTCAAATGTACTCTTCTATCCAAACCGGTGCTGGTGATGGCATGATTACTCTTGATCAAACTCTTAAAAATCTTGTAGCGAGAGGCACAATTAGTAAAGACGTTGCACGACCTTACGCTAAACAGCCTGAAGCATTTTTATAATGTAAATGATATCAGTAATTCTTTCTAAACGAATATAGTACTAATTGCAAATTTCTGAGCAATCATCCTTTAAATTCACTGTCATTTTTCGCAAAAAAGTTTATTTAAGCAGGTTTCACTCTATTTATTGCACATTTTCTTGCACATATAGGTACGTTATGGACATTGATAAACTTTTACAATTGATGATTAATAAAAACGGCTCCGACCTTTTTATCACTGCTGATGTCGCCCCTTCCATGAAAATTAATGGCAAAATACTGCCGGTTGGTAAAACGCCTTTAACTGCTGAGCAGACTATGAGGCTGGTTAAAGGCGTCATGACAGTCAATCAGCAAAAAGAGTTTGATGAGACCAACGAGTGCCAGTTTGCGATTACTGATCAGGCGCAACAAGCACGTTTTAGGGTCAGTGCCTTTATACAACGTGATATGGCAGGGATGATTTTACGGAAAATCGAAAATAATATCCCTACTGTCGAGGAGCTACGCCTGCCCCCCTCTCTAAAAGAGCTGGCAATGAAAAAGCGTGGTATTATTTTATTAGTAGGTGCAACCGGTACGGGTAAATCAACCACCCTTGCGGCAATGATAGGACACCGCAATCAAAACTCGCATGGTCATATTATTACCATAGAAGATCCTATCGAGTTTGTCCATAAGCATCGTGGCTGTATTATTACCCAGCGCGAAGTCGGTATCGATACCCACTCTTTTGAAGCCGGTCTAAAAAACACCTTGCGCCAAGCGCCAGATGTGATTTTGATTGGTGAGATTCGCAATCGTGAAGTCATGAGTTACGCGATTCAATATGCTGAAACGGGGCATTTGGTATTTGCAACGTTGCACGCCAATAATGCCAACCAAGCAATCGACCGTATTATTCACTTTTTTGAGACCAGTCGCCACAATCAGTTGTTTATGGATTTATCGCTTAATTTACAAGCCATTATCGCGCAGCAATTGATTCCAACGCCTGATGGCAAAGGACGCCGGGCTGCTATCGAAATCTTGCTAAACTCACAACTGATCAGCGACTATATCCGCAAAGGTGAGGTGCACGAAATAAAAGATGTCATGACACGCTCACGTGATAGCGGTATGCAGACATTTGACCAAGCACTGTTTGATCTATATGAAAACGGTGAGATTACTTATAAAGAAGCGATTCTTCATGCAGACTCGCCTAATGATCTGCGCTTAAAAATCAAACTCAGCAGCAAAAATGGCGTGGCAAACTTGGATGAAGGCGCAGACAGTTTATCGTTAGATATTACTTAATGATGTATTTTTAACCATAGTTATTATTTTTTATGCCTAAGAAACCGTTATAAAAAAGCCCTCATCATATATAAGGGCTTTTTTAATTTTATCTCATCGATAAGTTGATGCTTACTTGACGCTGTCCTTACAGGCTTGGTCATCACAGATACCATATAGTACCAATGAATGACCTGATAACTTAAAGCCATGCTCTGCTGCTACTTTAAGCTGTTCTTCTTCAATCACTTCATTATGAAATTCGACAATCTTACCGCAATTATCACAAACCAGATGGTCGTGATGCTCTTCTTGAGTAATCTCAAACACGGATAAATTGTTTTCAAAGTTATGACGCTCGACAATACCTGCCTGCTCAAACTGAGTCAGCACGCGATAAACAGTCGCTAAACCCACATCCTCACCTTGCTCAATTAGCGCCTTGTAAACCTCTTCTGCGCTCATATGATGCAGCTTTGCGCTCTCAAGCAGCTCTAGGATTTTGATACGCGGTAACGTTACTTTTAGACCCGCTCTACGTAAGTCTTGATTGGTAAAAGAAGCCATAATATCCCTTCTGACTATGAAAGTCTTAGCAAATAAGTTCAAAAAACATAAGGTAAATAATCATTAGTAGTGATGAATGGTTAATTGTAAAAAATCATCCTCATACAAAATCAGTCACTATCAAATATATTTCCAGTACATTTTTACTAAAAAATATGATTATAAGTATATGAATTTAAAATATTAATAATAAATGATGCAAGCGCACATTTGGTAAATAATGTCGTAAGTGGTAGGCAATTGCAAGTAAATGACGTATCATTTATACAAGATTGTCGGTAAGACCAGCATCTACTGTGCTTAGCCGTACCTAACCCATTTTTTATGAGTCATCTTACCATGATAAAGACCCTAAATTTACGTCCGCTTCATTCTTCAAGCGTATT
Source organism: Psychrobacter sp. D2 (assembly GCF_013608135.1). Classification (NCBI taxonomy): domain Bacteria; kingdom Pseudomonadati; phylum Pseudomonadota; class Gammaproteobacteria; order Moraxellales; family Moraxellaceae; genus Psychrobacter; species Psychrobacter sp. D2. Next base: position 454,970 of record NZ_JACDXZ010000001.1, on the reverse strand, counting down.
ACGCAAGATTGTTATTACCAGCATATTGGGCGCCGCTGTTACCATGTCTGGCTGCTCGTTGCTGAGTGTTTATAAGATTGATTTGCCACAAGGGACGCCTATTACTCAAACCCAAGCACAAAAATTACAAGTGGGTATGAATCAAAATCAGGTACTTTATCTTCTTGGTAGTCCAGCCATTAGAGATACCCTAGAGCCGAACCGTTGGGACTATATTTATGACTATCAAGCAGGGACTGAAGGTCAACGTAAAGGTATCGCTGACGTTAAAAACGCCAGTCAGCATCTAAAAGTATACTTTGATAATAATGGCATAGTGACTCGCATTCAGGGTTTAGAGTCTTTACCTAAATAATCGCTTCGATAGCGAGCTTTAATCCTCAGACTCGAGATTTACTTTTGCGCTGAGACATAGGATCAGCGCTTAAGCTTCTATATACCTCTATTCGATCAAAAGACTGCAATTGATAGTTAAGTGGCTGTTTTTGCGCATAGATGCCAACATGCCAACGTTTGGCTGTTGGCACTGCTACCTCTATCATCTCAGCACACCATGTTGCTAGTCCTTCAAACTGTATCAACCAACCAGCTTGCTTCAATGCTGCATATAAGGTTGTGTCATCAGCTACTGACAAGGTTAGATAATGCTGACTCTGTGCATCTTCAGCATAGGCTAAGTATACCGTTATCATAATAGATTGTGGAACAGTGCCTTGCTGAACGTTGTCTTGTTGAGCACTATCCAGTTTATTAACCTGAATCTCATCAGCTGTTAGCTTAACCATTGCATCACCCAACCTATCAAGGCTAATAAGAGTGCTACGGGCACAATCAAACGTATCGCCACACGCCATAAATTATAAAAAGCTTCATTGCCAAAGTTTAAAGACTTACGCAAGTGACTGATTTTCATCTGCCATCCTGCAAAAACAGACAGCAATAATACGGCAATGCTACTAATAATAACCAGTATACCTACCAGCCAAATAGTCGGTATGGCAACGACCAACACTATCGCTATGACAGCCGTTATGACCAAACTGACTAACAGTCCAAACTTATGCGCGAGCTGCTGCGTACTATAATGTAGCAAGTAACTGGCGACAAAAACTACCCCTGCCGAATACAGTAGCTGTCCGATTGGTGGTAGCGTCATACCACTGATAAATAAAGCCACCATCCCTACCAATAATTGTAATATCCAAATCGGTAGCACCAGCTTGGTTGCTCGATATTCGCTTGACGCATGAGCACGAGAGGGATTTTGAGCATAGTGATTGTCTACGCCCACCGCTGTTACCACTTGCTTAGTGATACGGTTTTGACCAAACCAATATAAGCCTGTACCTGCGCCAACACTGACAAGTGCTAGTGCAACTGCTCGTGCCCATTCTCCTAAGCTGATATTGGTCATCGCAAAGGTAATATTTGGTAGACCATTTGCTACCCCAAATATCAATCCAATAAGCATTAATCCCAAACCAATCGGTAAAGGTGTCACACCCAACAAACTTAACAATGCGGCAATGACCATCAAGCCTGCGGCAACCGCAAAGCTTGGCACTTCAGGTGTGCTATTTAAGTCTGTAAGTGCAGTCAATATACCAGTGCTAGCACCTGATATCACAAGCGCTGCAATGATCATGGCTACGAGGGCAGCAAGCCAACCAAAGCCACGCCAAAAGGCACTGGCATCTGCCTCTCGAGTGAGCTTTTGCATACCCGCCAAAGGTGCTTCAGCACTACGATAAGCCAATGCTATCTCAGCATAAATGACCGGTAGCGAGACCAGCACCATAGCCAATAGCCACAACAGCCAAAAATCAATCTCGCCTATTGACGCCGGTGCAAACCAGCGAAAAAGCAATAATGGTAACAGCGCTGCAATAAAATAAGAAGCATAGCGAATCATCATAATTTATATCCAAGCGATTCAAGGTGAGTAACATTGAGTAATATTAGTTAAGCATAAATAGCTTTTAAGCTTTTAATCGTCAAATTGATATATAGGCGATTTATTTTTATAAAGTAAAGTACTACTAATATGCCATTATATAAGGACTGACAGTTATAAAAAAACCCCGAAATCGGGGTTTAATAACTCAGTTAAAACGAATACAAGCGGCGCTCTTATCGATAATGTTAATAAAGCAAACCGACTTTATATGATATTAGTGAATAGCACTCACATAATCTGACAAGATACGGATATCACGATCTGACAGTTTAGAAGCAACGGTCTGCATCATGCCCATCTCGCCTTCTTTTGCAGCATCATTGACACGCTTTTGCTCGTCGCTATCGATATCATCTGCACGACCCGCAGCACGGAAAAGCTTGAGCTGAGTGGCAATATATTCAGCATGCTGTCCACCCAAACGTGGGAATGCTGCCCAAACGTTACCTGCAGCATCTGGACCATGACAACCTGCACAACCAATGACACCGCGCGATTTATCGCCACCTAAAAACAGCTTGCTGGCTTCTTGGGTGGTTGCAGGATTACCAAACGCCACACCCCAAGGTTTTTGGCTTGAATAATAACCTGCGACGTTGGCTAAATCTTGCTGTGACAAGTTGGCTACTTGCGACTGCATGATACCGTTTTTACGGTAGCCTGCTTTAAAGTTGACCAATTGCTTATATAAGTATTTGACGTTTTGACCACCAAGATTTGGCTGGGCTGGCACAGGGCTCACACCATCAACACCATGGCAAGCAGCGCAGACGGTTTCTGCGATTTGTTTGCCGGCATTAATATCATATTCAGGAACAGTGATAGCAGCTTGTACGCTGAAACTTGCAACACATAAGCTGGCGGCAGCGATTAACTTTTTCATTGATACAAATCCTACTAACTCGATGTAAGCATTGTTTGGAGTGATTGCATTATGTAGACGTATTATATTCACAAAGCCATCATTTAGTCGCTAAGCCGTATATTCTATCGTCTTTATCACAAGCAGCACGAAAGTACTTACTAATATCAGGGTTTATTTTGGATTATTATAGCAAGACTTTTTACTATTTGCCTACTTAATCGTAGCATTGGGTAGTTTTCCCCCTTACTGACTCAATCTCTGGTTTATAAAGGGCAAAAGGTTCTAGACCCTTGCGCCTTATTTATATGTCTTAGCAAATAGCTAATAAAGATTTAATAGATGTTTGGCTAATTATTTGCTCATATATTCAATCAGCTTACGATAGTCATCATTGCTACAATCTTCGCACAACCCACCAGCTGGCATCTGAATCATACCGTTTTTGACCGAACTAATAAGTGCTGGCATACCTTTTTGTTGTATCAGCTGTTGCCACTTGACACTATCGCCTTTTTTGATCGCATTCAAGGCACCGCTGTCATGACACGCAGCGCAGGACTCATTATAAGTCGTTGCAGTACTAGCCGCCCCTGCACCAGTTATCATAGCTGCACTAATGATAAGCGCGCTAACACTGCTGGCTAAAAAGCGACTGCCTTTGGCAAAAATCATGGTCATCGATAACATAAGACACCTCCATTGGCTCATCCGTCCAGACGTTTGCTTCATTGCTTCTGTGCCTTAACATCTGTGAATAAACCTATTCTGATAGAGATTGTAACAATATATGTCAAATTAATATATATAAATATAGTTTAACTTTGTTAATACGCTTGGATAAGGAATGGAGAAATGAGTTATTAGCCGCCTATCAATTACATCTCTACTGTAATTAATATGCGGCTAATAACCGTTATTTCAATAACTAAGCGCATTAATAGTATAGAATAGTCAGTAATTTAAAGCCCTTATTTTATGAAAGATTGATAGTTGGTTATTAGTAGCCAAAGATGCTGTGCTATTGACCGAGCAATTGCAAAATCTTTTACTATTTTATCTAAATTTAAGTATCTAAATTTTAACCGTAATGAGTCATTTATGAGTACCCCGTTCAACGATGTCGCCGCCAAGCATGCGGCTTTTAACACCAAAGCCCGTCAGCGTATTCAGCAAACTGAATTTATGATGTCAGCACCAACCTTTCGCCTGTGTCCTGCAGATATAGGCTTAGAGGTGGCATTTGCTGGTCGCTCAAACGCTGGTAAGTCTTCTGCCATTAATGCGCTTACCAACCAGCGCCAATTGGCACGCTCATCTAAAACGCCTGGTCGTACGCAGATGATTAACTTTTTTAATGTTGGTGATGCTGATAGACGTTTGGTGGATTTGCCAGGTTATGGCTATGCCGCTGTACCGCTTGAGATGAAAAAAGAATGGCAGGTTGAGCTAGAAGAGTATTTGGTATCGCGCTCAAGCCTTGCAGGTCTGGTTCTGATGAGCGATATCCGTCATCCATTGAAGTTCTTTGATGAGCAAATGCTACGTTGGGCAAAAGATGGTGAGCTGCCCGTTCATATCTTGTTAACGAAAGCAGATAAGCTAAAGTATGGTGCCTCTAAAAATGCATTGCTTAATACGCGTAAAAGACTGAAAGAACTGGGTCTGAACTGTAGTATTCAGCTATTTTCAGCCTTAAGAAAAGAAGGGCTAGATGAATTAGCAGGGGTTATGGGCAACTGGTATGAGTATCAGCTTGATGCAGACAAAATTATCGAGTCCTCTTTTGCGTTGCTAGAAGGTGATGAGCTAGAAGACGCAATCGAACAGGATGCGCTTCAAAAAGACAGCTCTCAAGAAGACAGCAAATAAATCTCATATCCTTCAATGAAAAAGGGTTTATCGTTATTATCGATAAACCCTTTTTTTGTTACCATTTAAGCAGATTATCATTTACGCCGATTTATATTTAAGCACATAATAATTGTGCCAACGCTTGGGGCGTGTCCACCTGATACGTGGGCTGCTGTGCAGCAAGCTCGTCGCTGCTGGCGGTACCATAATTAACTGCAATACTGGTCATGCCCAGACTGTTTGCCATTTGAATATCATAAATGCTATCACCGATAAATACGGCATCAGAGATTTGCTGTTCGGTATATTGCAAAATATCCGTCAGCATTTGCGGGTCAGGTTTGGAGCCTGCTTCATCAGCACAGCGCGTCATAACAAAATAATGATGGCTATCTGAAGCGTCCAAAACACGATCTAGACCCTTACGTTTTTTACCTGTCGCAACTGCAAGCTGGCGGTTTTTCTGCTGCAAGGTTTGTAGCATATTTTCTATCGGCGCAAAGAACGGTGTACGCTGGCTGTTAGCAATATAATAATCTGCGTAACTTTGTTGAATTAACAGTTTTTGCTTATCGCTTGAATACGGATATAAAAGCTCAATGCCCTTCATTAAACTTAACCCGATAATATCTTTAACGGCCTTATCGGTTGTCTTGAAGCCATGTGCCTCACCTGCTATATGCATAGCCTCAACAATCAAGCCAATCGAATCCATTAGCGTACCGTCCCAATCAAATATGATTAAATTCTTATCTGCTAAATGATGCGGGTTGGCTGACTGAGAACTCTGAGCAGGAATCATTGTAGTAGTTTGGCTCATAGATAGACCTTTATAAATAATCATAATAAATGGCAGATAGCAAAACGTCACGGCGACTTATGTTTCATAAGCTATCGTGACGTTTAAAGCTGATGCTTAACATAGCATCTAATCAAAGCTTGTTTAAGCAGCCAATTATTTAGGCAAATTGGCTTTAATCTCTTCTGGCATCCAGTCGAGCATCTCTTCTGGTAAAGGCGCAGTGATAGTCTCATAACCAGGTATATCTAAGCGCCACGCATGTAAGCATAGACGATGCATGCCAGATTTATCATGTACATGGTACTTATCATCGCCCAAGATAGCATGACCAATGTGCGCCAAATGTACACGAATTTGATGAGTACGTCCGGTGAGCGGCTTAGCCTCAATCAAGCTAACAGGCTGCTCAGCAATCATGAAACGACCGTGAACGACGATATCAGTCTGACTCTCTTTGGTTTGTGGATCTTCTGCATCTACCTTAACGCGGCGCTCACCGCTTGCCAGTGTATAACGCAACAATGACGCATCAATACGTTGTTCGTTAAGTGCAGGCTGACCTTTTGCAATACATAAGTAATGCTTTTGAATGGTTTTGTCGACCAGATGCTGCTGCAATACTTTAAGTGCAGAGCGTTTTTTAGAGATCATCAATAAACCTGAAGTATCTTTATCGATACGATGCACCAGCTCTAAATACTTCTTGCCTGTGACTTCACGCATGGCTTCAATGACACCAAAGGCAAGACCACTACCGCCATGAACCGCAATACCTGATGGTTTATTAAGCACGATCAAACCTTCATCTTCATAGACCACACGCGCCAATAAGCTTTTGGCAAATTCGGTGCTGATGATAGGTTTTTCACGAGTGGCAAGTACCACTGGCGCAATACGTACCACATCTTCACGCTGCACTCTGTCATGAGCCTTGCAGCGCTTGTTATTGACGCGAATCTCATCTGAGCGAATCATTTTATAGATATGCGGTTTTGGCAAACCTTTTAAGCGATTAAGCAAAAAGTTATCCAAGCGCTGGTCGTGCTGATGACGCGTGACTTCAAGGTAATTGACCTTGCCGAAGTTGCTAATCTCATCGTCAGCACTTTGTGGGCGCGTTTTGCTATTAAAGATAGCTGGCGCTTCGTGGATAGGTTCGTCGTTTGTCATTTTTGAGTTCGTCATTTTTAGTTAGGCAATTACATAAAGATTTGCTATAGTTTAACATGTTGAGCGCCAATTAAGCAGAGGCTGAGACAATAATTCATTGCTAATTGATTGTTGTTTTAGGTGGAAAATATCGATTTTATGACTGGCTAATCACTTGTCAATACAATCGGCTGACTCGTACATCCTATGCAAGCTCGGCGCTTCATCTGATTTTAAGGGTGTTATAGCAACAGATATACTTTATAATACCTAATAAATTGGAAGAACATGACTGATATTTATCAGTAAAAAATTATTTTTTAGTAAAAACTATTTATTCTTATGAAGCATTTCTTACAGAATATTATGACAATAGATAGGATCGACTTGATAAATATGGCATTAGCCTTTTATTAAGCGATAACCAACCATATACCTTTTACTCACTACCCGCATGATAACGACTTGATTTGATGATTTATTATCTAATAGTCCTTTAGCCGCGTGCAGTTGAGCAAGTATGGGTCGTTGAGAGTGCAATCGAGTATTACCCTGTAAATCTCGATAACTGCCTGAGTATTGGTGGTCAAACAGAGGACGATAAGTAGAATAGACATGAGACACCGTGCCGATAAGCCGGTCATTTATTCTGTTTGCCAAGTACGCCCCGCTGATGACTAACGCAGCAAGAACTCGCTTTGAGACGCCCAAGATATTATTAACGTTATATCCAAAAGAACGATAAATAAAGAATGACTAATTGCTTGATCTGGACGGATAACCGCTGAATTGTAATTTATACAGTCAACAGCGATATGATTGCTAGACCTTGATTGATTATGTGACAGCACGATGCTTTTTTGGTATCAGTAATACCTTTATATATCAGTAACCATCCGCCACTATGACGAAATGACAAAGTGCGCTGACCACCAATATGGTTCAAAATACTGATAATAAACGATCACTAACCTGCTTATGCATTAATCGCTATAACAAGCCTGCTTATATTAAGATATAGACATAGACTTACACCCTATACCTTCTATATTGAAGTTACTATCACTAGTCCAAAGTTAAGCTTTCGAAACGCGTTGCTGCGCTTTATTAATGCCATGCTTTATGTTCTTTCGTTAATTTATATCTGCTTATGCTGATTTTGTTATTAGCAAGTACTTGCCACTTTACCCTAGAGCCTGTCTTTTCGTTATTATGCGTACTCATAGGATACTATTATGAAACGCATTTTAATCAACGCCACCCAAAACGAAGAGATTCGTGTTGCCCTCTGTAAAGGCAATCATCTATACGATTTCGATCTCGAAAACCGTACCCGCGAACAAAAAAAATCTAATATCTATAAAGGTCATGTGACCCGTGTCGAGCCCTCGCTTGAAGCGGTATTTGTCGAATATGGCTCACAGCGTCAAGGCTTCTTGCCGATTCGTGAAATCTCTGCCGAATATTTAAGCGGAAATCCACGTGATGAGAACATCAAAAAGCTGATTAAAGAAGGTGACGAGCTCATCGTCCAAGTTGAAAAAGAAGAGCGCGGCAATAAAGGCGCTGCCCTCTCAACTTATGTGTCATTGGCTGGTCGTTATCTGGTATTAATGCCAAACAATCCTCGCGGCGGTGGCATCTCGCGTCAAATCTCAGGCAAATTGCGTGAAGATATGAAACGTATGCTTGGCAGTTTAGATCTGCCAAAAGGCATGAGTGTTATCATACGTACTGCTGGTATTGGTAAAACCCAAGAAGACTTGCAGCACGATTTAAATCATTTGCTAAACATTTGGCAAGCCATTCAAGAACAAAACCAAAAATATCCATCACCGCGCCTAGTGCATCAAGAAGCGGGCGTCGTTACGCGTGCTGTCCGTGATTATCTGCGTGATGATATCTCTGAGATTTGGATTGATAACGAAAACGCTTATATTGAAGCGGCAGGCTTTATCGATGCTGTGATGCCAAAACAGGCTGAAAAGCTGCGTAAATATACCGATTATGAGCCGATGTTTTCACGCTTTAATATCGAAAAACAGATTGAAACTGCCTATCAGCGTGAAGTGCGCCTGCCATCAGGTGGTTCAATCGTCATTGACCAGACCGAAGCCTTGGTGTCTATCGATATCAACTCAGCAAAATCAACTAAAGGTTCAGACGTTGCTGAAACTGCTTACCATACCAATCTAGAAGCCGCCGATGAGATTGCCCGTCAATTGCGCCTGCGTGATATGGGCGGTTTGATTGTCATCGATTTCATTGATATGAATGACAACAAGCATCAAAAAGAAGTTGAAAAACGTCTGATTGATGCTACCAAATATGACCGTGCCCGCGTTCAGTTTGGTGATATTTCTAAGTTTGGTTTGATGGAAATGAGCCGTCAGCGCCTGCGTCCGTCATTAGAAGAATCAACTGGTTATATCTGCCCACGCTGTCATGGTAATGGCATGATTCGTGACCTGCGTTCATTGTCATTATCTATCATGCGTCAAATCGAGCAAATCGCGCTAAAAGAGCGTCAAGGTGAAGTTCAAGCAGAAGTACCGACTGATATCGCCGCATTTTTGTTGAATGAGAAACGCGACAGCTTAGTCTATCTTGAGCAAGACAGTGGTACGCGTATCACTATTTTGCCGCATGCGCACTTAGAGTCGCCAAACTTTAAACTTCACTTTAATCGCGATGGCTTTGCCCCGTCAAGCTATGAGCGTATCACCGATACTCAGCTGCAAGAACATAGCGAGCTTGGCTACAACGTTGACTGGCAAACGGCTGAAAAAGAGCGCCCTGAGCAGCAGCCAACTCGACAGCCTCGTCAAGCTGCGGATAAAAATAGCAGCGATCAAGCGCAGGCTCGTCCTAATGCCCAGCAAAGTACGCCTACGCAGCAGCAACAGAATAGCACCAGTCATAGTAATGAACATCGCAGTAATAACAATAGTAGCAATGTGATAACACCGCGTGCGCCACAGACTAAAGAGACTCCAAGCGTTCAAGAAACTCAGAGCTCTCAAAACGTTGCAACCCCATCAGCGCCAGTAGCACCACAACATACTGCTATTGCCGCTGCACAGCCGCAAGCAGTTGCTTGGTTGTCTAATTTATTTGCGCAAGCACCGCAAGCTCAAACGACATCAAGTGTTAGTAGCCGAGACGCTGCTGAAGCTATTGAAGCATTGGTCAATACCGGAGCACAAAGTCTAGGCTCGTTTGGCCAAGTGGATAATACGGCTTTAGCGAACAATAATAATAGTCAAAATACTGCAACGCCTCAGCCAGCAACTAATCAGCAAAGTAGTAATGAGCAGAATCGTCAACTGACACGTTCTGCTGAGAGTAGTACTGATGATAGCAGCGATGCTGAAGAAAGAAGAAGACGTAAACCACGCAAATCAAGACCATCTAAGCCGCGTCAAAGAAAAGAGCAGGCAGATGAAACTGAGAATAGTGCCACTAGCAATACGACTGACAGCAGCGCTAGCACTGATGACAAAGCTAACAATCAAGATAAACGTCAGCAGGATAATAGACGTCATAGCGATCGTAATCGCAACAATCGCCAAGACAATAATCGTAATACAAATGAAGACAACGCTAATCCGACCAGTGTTAATGCAACCAGTGTCAGCGACAGTAGTCGTTCTGACAGCTCTGATAATGTAGTAGAAGAGCAAACTCGTACTAAGCGCAAATCGAACAGTCAACGTGGATCACGTGGCAAGCTTGAGCGCGGTGAAACTTTAACGGCAGCTGACTCTAAGCAAAACAATCAGCAAGCCCCTAAAAATGCTAACAGCAACAAAAACCAGTCTAATGCACGTCGCAACCAAGACCCTAATGAAGTAGTATTACAGGTTAATGAAGCTACTAGTGAGCTCAAATCACCAGAAGTGGTACATTTGTCATTAGATGATAGCAAGTCTGCATCACGCCAAGCGACTCACAAGCAAGCAGTAATTGAAAGTGATACTAATGCTGAAAAAGAGCGTTCAGAGAATAATAATGAGCAGCGTGCGGATAAGCAAAAGTCAGTCGATAACAAACCAGCTCAACAAACTGCTAAAACGATTGATACCAGCAGCGATGCATCTGATAACACACAACAAAGTAGCGTCCAAGCTGAAACTTCTGAAAAAGTCTCTGCACAAGTCAATACTACTCAGATCGATCAAGTAGAAAAAAGCGCTAATCCCAACAAAGTGGATCAACCTACTTCGAAAGAAGACGATAAAAGCGGCGATAAAATTAGTGGCCACAAACCTGCTGTAGATGAACGAGCTAATACAAAAATTAGCATGGACAGTGAAGCCGAGAATACTGCATCAACTCAAGAAGTGGTAGCGGTACAAGTAGAAAAGGCAGCGCCAATCGAAACCACTCAGAAGGCTCATGTTGCTGAAAATACTGCCGAAGAAAATGTGGTCGTGGATTCTAACGAAGTTGCTGCCGAGGATAGTAGCAATCAGGCAGTACTTGAGCTTAGCCGTGATGCTTTATTTGCTGAACGCTACGTTGCGGCAAATAAGTTTGGTCAAGCCAGTAATGACCCACGCGTCGTACGTCTTCAACAGGTGCAAGCATCATTTGCTAAAGCGTCTCACGCAAATGAGCAAGATGTGCAAGTTGGTGAACGCGCGCCTACCATTCGTGGTACGGTTGGTGAATTTATCCGTGCGACCTTAGCAGAGGCAGAAAATCGCTTAGCGACAGACGGTGTCATCAGCTGCTTTAATGCTGCTATAGCTAAGCATCTAGAGCAGACGCCAGTTAAAAACAGCGCTGACAAGCAATTGGCTATTAAACCAGTTGCTCATAGCGACTTTGACTTTAGTAACTATGGCTATCAGCCTTTAGCAGCGGACTACATTGCACGTTTTGAGTCAATGACAAAAGCCGTCAGTCAGTTTGCAGCGTCCCAAGGTAAAACATCAGTAGAGCCTCGTGCTATCAGTAAACGTGCTAGCAATGATCCACGTGGTCAGCATCCTGATTATAAAGAATCAGCGGTATTGGCTGTTACTGATACGGCAAATAACGAGCCCGTTCAAACGGGCATCGATATTGATGCGCATGAAGTAGAAGCCGATGCTCTGGCCAATCAAGCTCAAACAGAGGCTGTCAGTGATCAAAGCAAGCAGTTATTAGATGCTGAGCAAACATTAGCAGAAGTAGATACAGTGCAAGCTCATATCGAAAGCACTGATATTGAAAGTATCAGAAGTGTCGAAAATGATGTAGCTGAAATCAAAATGACCGACGTCGACGCTGCTGAGGTTGCAAACGTTACTGTCGAGCAAAGTGAGACTGTACAAGATGCTGAATCAATAGTAGCGCCTTCTCTAAAAGACGACAGTCAAGCAGCCAAGTCAAAAACGACCATAGCCAGTTATAAAAACATGATTGAAAATGTGGCAGAGCAACTACTACCACAAAAAGGCATGTTCAACTTAACAACGCCTAAAGTACCAAAGGCTCGTGCCCGTAAGCCAAAAGCTGACCATAAAAAGCCGACGCAAGCTGAAAAACTTGAGTCAGATGATTCAGATAACTCTAATAGAGACAGCTAATCGTAAGTTACCCTGTCTAAAAAGCAAAAGCCCCAAAGTTGTCAGCAACTTTGGGGCTTTTTTCATTTTCTATTTGATTGAATATAAGAACTTATTTAATATTGTCGATTAATAACCAAAGCTATTAATGAGCAGCAGATTCATCCTTGTTGCGTATTTTACCAATAACCGTCAAGAGTGCAACGATGATCGCACCAATAATAAAGCCAATGACACCATTCAATAAGGCGGTAGTGAAACTTTCAAAGATACCGGTCAAATGGGCAATATCTTCAACACCATGATATAAGAAATTAATACCATGCACTAAGATGCCACCACCGACTAAGAACATCGCCAAGGTACCAGCGATAGATAGAAATTTCATTAATTTGGGCGCTGCAGCAAATAGAATCTTACCGACCTTTTGGGTAAATGCGCCTTCTTTTTCCATCATATGTAAACCAACATCATCAATCTTGACAATACCAGCAACCAGACCATAAATACCAACGGTAATACTAATCGCTAAAATAGACAGTACCAAACTGCGCTCTAGTAAAGTTGCGCTAGCAGTGGCACCTAGTGCAATCACAATGATTTCTGCTGATAAAATAAAATCGGTACGTATTGCTCCTTTGATTTTTTCTTTTTCAAAAGCAACCAAGTCTACTGTTTCATCGGCATTGGCTTTGCGACGAGCTTCTTGCTCTTCATCATGCGGTAAAGCATGTGGCCAAAAGCGGTGAATGACTTTTTCAGCACCTTCATAAACCAAAAACAACCCACCACACATCAATAAAAACGTAATTAATGGCGGGTAAATGGCACTGATAAGTAACGCCGCTGGGACCAAAATGAGCTTATTAATAAATGAGCCTTTGGCAACCGCCCAAACAACGGGAAGCTCACGGTTTGCTTTGACGCCTGAGACTTGCTCAGCGTTAAGCGCTAAATCATCACCCAGTACCCCTGCTGTTTTTTTGGCGGCAAGTTTAGTCATGACCGAAACGTCATCCAAGATTACACTGATATCATCAAGTAAGGTTAATAAACTGGCACCTGCCATAGTTGCTCCTTAAGCTAAATTGCTTCAATAAGTAAATTTTCAAATAACAGATGACTCTGTCATAAAATATGGTCAGTCACAAAACGCAGTTATAAGCAGTAGCCTACCTAGACATAAAATGATATGAAATAGCACAAATGTATTTTATTTATGTTTTCTTAACGAATAGCTACAAATTGTGTATTTAACAAGACCGTTATACAGGCTTTCGCGGTTATTTATAAAAATATGCTAATATAAGGCTGATTATTAGTTATCTTTTGTTATCAATAAACTGTAAAAATTTATTACCTCTTATGGCTCGATCTAGTCATCATATTAGATCAAAATTCCAAAAAATCTTCATTACCTTTTTGCTACCAAAATCTTGATTAGGCATGACTGCCTAAAGGAAACATCCTATGTTCTTAGCGCCTTTTTCTAAAATCAATCTCAACCGTGATACGTTTTCTCGCAGTCCTCTTACTCGTGTTATGAGTGCTGCCTTGCTGGTTATCGTTGCAGCTGGCTGCTCTAATAATTCAGCAGATGCGACCAGCAATACAGATCTTGTCAATAGCAGCAAAGCCAAAACGAGTACTGCTGCGGTTTCTAAGGACAGCGATGCTAAAGTAGTAAAGTCGTTGCAAGCCAATTTAAAGGCTTCTGGTATTGAAGAGACTATCCTCTCAGCTGTACCAACCGATATGACTGGTATTTATTGGGTGACAGCTGAAGGATTGCCTTCTTTTTTCACGGATAAGGCGGGTAAGCATATTATTCAAGGGCAAATCATCGCAGTTGGCGCAGAAACACCGGTAGATATTAGTGCTGCGCTGGTGGCCAGTACCGCTCAAAAAGCGCTAAAAGCAGTCGACAAAAAGGATATGGTTATTTATCCAGCAACAGGCGCGACTAAAGCGGTTATTTATTCATTTACTGATGCAGATTGCCCTTATTGCACCAAGCTTCATGAAGAGATGGCTGATATTAATGCGCGAGGCATCGAGGTACGTTATTTGGCATGGCCACGTAGCCAAGAGTCGGTGCCAAAAATGGAAGCTATTTGGTGTAGTCAAGACCGTAACGCTGCTATGGATCAGGCAAAAACGGGCGCCAACGTACAAGCGCCTAGCTGTAACAGCCCTGTACAATCGCAAATGGCACTTGGTAGAAGCCTTGGCGTCAACGGTACGCCAGCTATCTTTACTGAGTCTGGACAGCAAATCGGTGGTTATTTACCAGCTGCGCAATTGGCACAAACAGCGATTGATGCAAGCTAGTCATCTTCCCTGATATTGCTGACTTTGGCGACAGTGAGTTTGTGTAGACGTCACAACTGCTTATCGGTATGATAGGATAAAGCGCTAGGCAAGCTTAGCCATATAATTTCTATATAAGCGCTTATTTATGTTAGTGATTCTTGTAGTTTCAAGATCTTTCATAGCCGCGTTTTTTATCCCACTATTTAATCTCTTGAGGATCCTGTGAGCAAATCCATCAAACTAGCGATACTTGGTTTAGGCACCGTCGGAACGGGCGTGGTCAATCTAATCAATGATAATTTAGATGAACTAAAACGTCGTAGCGGACGCGACATTGTGATTACCGAAGTTGGTATTCGTCGTCAGCGTGATGACATTAATCCCAATATTATGCAAAACAGTGATCTAATGGCAACCGCTGCCAGTGACAATGTCGATATTGTTATCGAATTAATTGGCGGTACGACCCTTGCAAAAGACGTTATTATGCACGCCATCAAAAATGGCAAGCATGTGGTGACCGCAAATAAAGCGTTATTGGCTGAGCATGGTAATGAGATTTTTGCTTTTGCTGAACAGCATAATGTTCATGTCGCCTATGAAGCAGCCGTAGCAGGTGGTATTCCAATTATTAAGGTCATGCGTGAAGGTTTAGCTGCCAATAAAATTGATTGGCTAGCGGGTATCATTAATGGTACGGGCAACTTTATCATGACAGAGATGCGCGATAAAGGTCGCCCTTTTTCCGATGTACTGAACGAGGCGCAAGCACTTGGTTATGCTGAAGCAGACCCTACTTTTGACGTTGAAGGTATCGATGCGGCGCACAAGCTGGCGCTACTTGCCTCTATCGCCTTTGGTATTCCATTGCAGTTTGACAAAGTCTACTGTGAAGGTATTACCGGTATTACTTTGCAGGATGTCAATTACGCTGAAGAGCTTGGCTATCGTATTAAGCACTTGGGCTTTGCGGTTCGCCGTGCAGGAAATGGCAGCGGGGACGACAGCGCCGGTATTGAGCTGCGTGTACACCCAACGCTGATTCCACAGAACGCCCTACTTGCTAATGTTAATGGCGTAAAGAATGCCGTACTGGTGAACTCTCACCCTCTCGGTCAGACGTTATATTGCGGTGACGGCGCGGGTGCAGGCGCAACGGCTTCTGCAGTGATGGCAGATGTGATGGATTTAGTGCGTGTATTAGGATGTAAAGATGCTGACCAACAAAACAGCAATGGTCATCATGTACCGCACTTAGCCTTTATCCCTGAAAAATTGTCAGATACGCCGATATTGCGTGCTGAACAAATGATCACCGGATATTACCTACGTGTCCATGCGTACGATAGCCCTGGTGTGTTGGCAGATATTACCCGTATCTTGAGTGATGCTGGTATCAATATCGATGCTATTTTACAAAAACCGGCGCATAAGCTTGGGCAAGTGCCAGTGATTATTTTAACGCTGCCAGTGGTTGAGAGTCAGATGAATCTTGCCATCGAAAAAATCGAGAAGTTAGACACCATTACTGATAAAGTAGTACGCATACGCTTAGATGAGCTGGCGTAAAAATATGCTTTAATCAATCAAATATGTTGGATTAAAATACTCAAAAAAGGAAATAACAATGTCACATGATGCAATTGTAATCTTAAACGGCGCTCGCACCCCAATGGGCGGCTTCCAAGGCGCATTGACAGACATAAGCGCCACAGATTTGGGCGCAGCGGCTATCAAAGCAGCTGTTGAGCGTTCAGGCGTTAATGTTGATAATATTGATGAAGTTATTATGGGCTGTATCTTAACCGCAGGTTTGGGTCAAGGTCCTGCGCGTCAAGCGATGCGCAAAGCTGGCTTGTCTGATGCGACGGGTGCAGTTACCATCAATAAGCTGTGCGGCTCAGGTCTAAAAGCAGTTATGCAAGCGCATGACGGTATCAAAGCTGGAAGCTTTAAGGTTGCTGTTGCTGGCGGTATGGAGTCGATGACCAATGCGCCTTATATCATGCCAGGTTCGCGTGGTGGTTATCGCATGGGACATAAAGAAGTCAAAGATCATATGTTCTTAGACGGTCTAGAAGATGCCGATACTGGTAAGTTAATGGGTCAATTTGCACAAGAAATGGCGGATGAAAAAGGCTATACGCGCGAACAAATGGATAATTTTGCTATTGAGTCGCTAAATCGTGCACTTACAGCGATCAAAGACAATCATTTCAAAGATGAAATTGAACCAGTTACGTTCAAAACTCGTAAAGGCGAGCAAACGGTTGATACCGATGAGCAGCCTGCCCTTGCTAATGCTGAGCGCATCCCTACTTTGCGTCCTGCCTTTGCAAAAGACGGTACCATCACCGCAGCAAACGCCAGCTCTATCTCAGACGGTGCTGCAGCTGTTGTATTGATGAAAGAGTCACAAGCCAAAGAAGAAGGTCTAGAGTATCAAGCGCGTATCATCGCGACTGCCTCTAATTCTCGTCATCCAAGCGAGTTCACTATTGCCCCTGTTGGCGCAATTGAAAAAGTATTGGCAAGTGCTGGCTGGTCAGTCGCTGATGTCGATTTATGGGAAATCAATGAAGCATTTGCCATGGTTACGATGGCAGCAATGGATGAGCTAAACATCGAACATGCTAAAGTAAACATAGAAGGCGGTGCTTGTGCCCTTGGTCATCCAGTGGGCTGTTCAGGCGCTCGTATCCTAGTGACGCTTATTAACTCTCTAAAGCGTACTGGTGGCAAAAAAGGCGTTGCTACACTGTGTATCGGTGGCGGCGAAGCAGTAGCAGTAGCAATCGAATTGGCTTAAGCTATTTTAAAATGATCGGTATGCTGTAAATTTTTAGCTTATTATCAGAATCTAAAACCGCATTGCTTTGAGCAATGCGGTTTTTTTATGTCAAAATATTAACACCCGCCTGCTTAAACGTATTAGCGTAGGAAAGCCTTAACTTAAAGGTTATATAGTGATTATGCTCTTTACAGCCTATTACACACCCTTACGTCAAGCGCACACTTTGCTACCTTGCTTATATATCTCATGCCAAATCGTCCTGTTACGATATCAACAAGTCGAGATAGCGACTGGCTATAATAAATACTATTGCTTGAACCGTTTATCTAATAACAGTTCATATAAGAATATCAATAAACCATTTTATAAAAAGAAATTTACTCATACAAAAGGAAGATAATAATGAGCCAACTTATTCGTTTAAGAGATATCCAAGCAACTCACCGTGATCTGATCGGTGATGATTATTATGACCCAACTGGCAAGACTGCTTTTGGTGTTAATGAAGAAAAAATCGGTAAAATTGAAGGCGCATTGGTAGAAGATACGACTGGTCGCATTCGTTACTTAATCGTCGATGCAGGTGGCTGGTTTAGCTCAAAAGAAGTATTGGTACCAGCAGGTTTAGCACGTATCGTTGGTGATGACGTATTCTTTGATAGCTTGACCAAATCGCAGGTAGAAGCGATGGAAGTCTATGACCATGATTACCAGTATAGCTATAAAGAACAGTATGAAAGAGACCGTCAGGCATTTGTCGCTGACAGTATCCCAGAAGCTGAGCGTATGGAAATTGCCGACCATAATTACGATGCACCAAATACGTTAGAGCTATTAGAAGAACGTCTGACTGTTAATAAAGATCGTATTGTGGCAGGTTTGGTAAAAGTCGGTAAGCATGTCGTGACTGAAGAGCGTAACGTCAATGTTGACTTGGAAGAGGAGCATGCCAATATTGAACGTACCAATGTTAATCGCCCAACTGAACGCCGTATCGGTGATATCGATGGCAATGAGACGATCGAAGTTGAGCTAGAAGCTGAGCGTGCTCATGTTAATAAAGAGACTTATGTCACAGAAGAAGTGAATGTTGGTAAAACGACAGAGCGTCATACTGAAACGATCGTAGATACCATTCAACGTGAAGAGCTAGATGTCGATAATAATGGTAACGTCATTGATCGTGATGGCAATTTGTTTACTCGTGATGATATCACTGCTGAAGATGTACGCCGCGCTCGTGGTATGTAATAGGCTAGGCATTCGTATGGCTTTATAATCTAAAGAGTATTTGTTATATTGTTATATACTATTTAAATCAATACTATACGACAGCCATTAGCCACTGAGTCATTTGCTCAGTAGATAAGACCAGAGCTCGTCTCTGGTCTTTTTTTATATAAAATAATAAGGACAATAACCATGAATGCTAATAATGAAAATAACTATCCTAATACCAACTATCCTGACTTTACCAATAATACCGCTAGTGGCACGCAAGATGATTTAACCTCATCTGACTTGTTATCATCTGATCATAGTCAGAAGCAAACAATAATAAGCAATCAACAAGAAAGTATTTCAGAAAATCTACCTGATACTAATAACAATAACGGTGGTTATCTAGAATTATTAGAAGAGCGCCCAGTAGTCAATAAAGAGCGCTTGGATGTTGGTAAAGTAACTGTCACCAAGCATTTTCGCACCAAAACTATTCAAGTACCTATTGAGCTGGTAGAAGAATATATCACGGTACGTACCGATTATCAGGATGCCGAAAGTCAGGATCTATTGTCAGGGAACTATGATGATAAAGACATATTGCGTCATGTGGAGCCATCATTAGATAGTAAAGCTGTCGTTACTATCAATGGCACACAAGTTGAGATTGGCGATGTGCCTATTGAGATTGTTTTATCGCGTCAAATCGCAACCATTACTAAGGACACTTATGTCATCCAAGAAATAGCCATTGAAAAAACCACACACACGCATACTGACAGCATTGAAGTCGAACTCAAACATGAGGAACTCGATGTTACTGAAGAAGGGTTTTTGGCACATGAGCAAAATACGGCTCATAAGAGATAAACTGTCGAGTTTCTGATTTTGTGGAAAGCAAAAGAAAAAAAGCAACGCGAACGTTGCTTTTTTTCTTTTAAATTATCCATCAACGTTCTAGCCATTATTGAGTCTTTTTACATTCATAAGTAGTGACGTTAGTGGTGTCAGTGCCAGCGGCACGCATTACACCTGTTTCGCGATCTTTATGGGCAACGCGCCATTGTACAAAGCCTGTCGTCCCATCGATAGCCGTTGCGCCCTCAAATACTTCAGGATTGCTGGCTTCATTGGTTTTTGTCAAAGTGACTGACCCTTTAGCAGTCACAAGCATCACTTGGTTAGTATCTTTATAAGTTGCTTCGACTTCTAGCTCAGGAGAGCACAAGTACGTTATTTGATTGACGCCAGTATTGACCGTAGCCACGGTATCATCTGCGACTTCGCTAGCGGGGGCATCTACGACCACATCACTTGGCTCGGCAGGTTCAGCAGACATAGGCACAGCCTGCTCTTCACTGATACTCTCTTCTAAACTTGGCTCTGTTTCTTGCTTTGGCTGACAGGCTGTTATAGACAAGGCTCCTGCCAATAATGCCGTAACAACCAAAGAGTGACGCCACTGTTTTAATAATGCTACATTCATCATGCTCTCCCAAATAATTATGCTAAACACTATAGCCTGTCCACAAATGCGCGCCTACATTGAATTTGTAAGTAATCAATACAATGTAGATGATATTTTTATTCAGCCATCAATCCTCAGGGCATAAAAAAAGTCCCTATCTATTTCGATAAGGACTTTTTAATCAAGGAATGTTAGCTAGGTTTATATTTTGCCATGACATTGCTTATACTTAAGTGCTGAACCACATGGGCATGGGGCGTTACGGCTGATATTCATACCAGCATATGGGTCTGCATCATCGCTACTGCCCGCCATAGCACCTGCTACGCCAGAACCCGTAGCAGCGCCAACGACATTGCGGCTTTGCACTGCTGCTCTTTCCACACCGCCGTCCATATTATCGATATCACTATGCTCAAACTGCATTTGCATATGAGCGGCATTTTCACGTTGCTGTATTTCTAACGCCTCTAGCTCTTCTTTGGTTGGGATATGCACACGTGATAAGTCTTGTACTGTTTCAGACTTGATCGCGCCAAGCATCATCTGGAACAGCTCAAATGATTCACGCTTATATTCCTGCTCAGGGTTTTTCTGTGCATAACCACGCAGATGAATACCTTTACGCAGCTGATCCATCTGGGTTAAATGCTCTTTCCAGTGCTTATCTAAACTTTGCAGCATAAAATGACGCTCAAGCTGAGCCGCATCTTTTTCGCCCATTTGCTCACGGCGACTGTGATAACGATCCAGTGCTGTTTCGATGATCTTGGCTCGTAAGCCTTCTTCATCTAGGCGGCGATCTTCATCAAGCCAATCGTTGATAGGCATTGCAATCTTAAATTCGTTCTCAAGCTCATCCTCTAACCCATCGACATTCCACTGATCATCGATAGAGCCTGGCGGAATAAACTGGTTAATCATGGCATTATAGACTTCTTGATGCATGATTTTAATGGCCTCTAACAAATCCATCTCAGCCAACAAATCATCACGCTGACCATAGATGACTTTACGTTGATCATTGGCCACATCATCGTATTTCAGTAGGTTTTTACGCGCATCAAAATCACGACTTTCTACTTTACCTTGGGCGTTTTCAATCGACTTTGAAACCATTTTATGTTCAATGGCTTCATCTTCTTTGAGACCCATGGCACGCATCATATTCACGACGCGGTCACCGGCGAAGATACGCATTAAGTCATCTTCAAGTGATAAGAAGAAACGTGACATCCCAGGATCACCTTGACGACCCGCACGACCACGCAGCTGATTATCAATACGGCGTGATTCATGACGTTCAGAACCAATAATATGCAAACCACCAGCCGCAACGACTTGGTCATGCTTGATTTGCCATTGGGCTTTTAGACGCGCCATTTCTTCAGGGCTAACCGCATCAATATCTTCAATAAACGATTGCCAGTTACCGCCAAGGATAATATCGGTACCACGACCTGCCATATTGGTAGCAATCGTGACCGATTTTGGGCTACCTGCCTGAGCAATGATTTCAGCTTCACGCTCATGCTGCTTAGCGTTTAGCACATTATGCTTAACGCCTTCTTGATCGAGCAGATAGGACAATTCTTCACTGGCTTCAATCGTTGCCGTACCGACCAATACTGGCGCGCCTTTTGCCTGAATCTCTTGAATCTCGCGGATAATGCCTTTATATTTTCCTAACTTGGTTAAGAAAATTTGGTCATCCATATCGACACGAGCAATCGGCTCATGCGTTGGAATCACAATGACGTCTAAATCATAAGTTGATTTAAATTCTGCTGCCTCAGTATCAGCGGTACCCGTCATACCAGACAGTTTGTCATACAGACGGAAAAAATTCTGGAATGTGGTGGTTGCAAGGGTTTGGTTTTCTGCTTGAATCTCAACATTTTCTTTGGCTTCAACGGCTTGATGCAGACCTTCTGACCAGCGGCGACCAGGCATAGTACGACCGGTGTTTTCATCAACGATAACCACTTCGCCATCATCGACAATATAATGGATATTTTTGACAAAGACATGGTGGGCACGAATCGCCGCTTGTACGTGAGCCAATAATGGCAAACGACTTGGGCTATAAAGACTTTCGTTTTCGCCAAGCTCACCGACTTGGATTAAGAAGCGCTCAATTTTCTCATAGCCTTTTTCACTAATCTCAATCTGGCGATTTTTCTCATCAATCCAAAAATCCTCTTCTTCATTATTTTTATTGGCTTCTTCGTCTTTTGAGCGAATCAGCACGGGAATAATGGTATTAATCAGCGCATACATGCGTGATGAATCTTCAGCTTGACCTGAGATAATCAACGGCGTACGAGCTTCATCGATTAAAATAGAGTCAATTTCATCGATAATACAGAAGTTTAGCGGGCGCTGCTTTTTCTCTTTTAAACTAAAGACCATGTTATCGCGCAAATAATCAAAACCGTACTCGTTATTGGTACCGTAAGTGATATCCGCTTGATAAGCATCGACTTTTTCTTGTGGTGGTTGCTGCGAGTAAATCACGCCAACCGTCATGCCCAAAAAGCCAAATAAGGGACGGTTTAATTCCGCATCACGTGCCGCCAAATAATCGTTGACCGTCACCAAATGTACGCCTTTGCCACTGATGGCATTGAGGTACATGGCCAAGGTACCCATCAAGGTTTTACCCTCACCAGTTTTCATCTCAGCGATTTTACCTTCGTGCAAGGTAATACCACCGATCAGCTGCACGTCATAGTGGCGCATACCGTTAACCCGTAAAGACGCTTCACGACAAACCGCAAACGCTTCTGGTAATAAGGAATCTAGACTTTCGCCGCCTTGGTGTCTTGCTTTAAATTCTTCAGTTTTTTGTTGTAATTGCTCATCAGACAGGGCTTGTATCGCAGCCTCGTATGCGTTGATTTTGCTGACCACTTTGCGCATGCGTTTAAGTTCACGCTCATTTTTGGTGCCAACGACACTGCCTATAATCTTTGATAACATAATTTTTTGACCTATGGAAATATTCGATAATTAGTGCGCATGACAACGCTTTACTCGCTGTTTTTTTAATTATTTGGCTGGTTACTATCCAATTTAAGACAGTCCAATAAAATATCGCCCAATTAAGTGTGACGTCATTATATATGGTTATGACGGCGATGGATACAAGTGCAGTTAGCAGATATTTGCCGACGTAAAAAGGTGATAGGACGTGTTAAAATAACACTTATAAACCTATGTTTTTCAATTTTTTTGCTTGTTACCAGCACACTTTTTAGTTGACCTATTTTATTTTAAACCGATTATTATTAGCCTTTATATCTAAAGCCTTCTATCTAGCCAAACTTATTTAAACACCCCTATTCAATAAATAAAAAAGACAACTTAAGAGATTCTGCATGCCAGTTAAACCTTCTGCTCAAAATAACAATCTTAGTAAACCCACTTCAAAATCTGTGCCATTTGACTCTAACTCATTGATCATAGGCGATACAACCTACCACTTGGCAGATCATACGCCGATGATGGTGCAATATCTCAATATGAAGGTTAACTATCCTCAAGCTTTGCTGTTATATCGGATGGGTGATTTTTACGAGTTATTTTTTGATGATGCCAAACGTGCGGCGCAGATACTCGATATTACGCTTACTCGTCGTGGTACAGATAAAGCAGGTAATACGATTGCGATGGCAGGTGTGCCTTTTCATGCTGCAGATAGTTATATGGCAAGATTGATCGCTGCTGGGCAAACCGTCGTTGTCTGTGAACAAATCGATGAATCAGCTACTGGCACTGACAATGCAAATAACCCGTCCAACTCTCCCACCATAGGCGATAAACAGAAGAAAGATAAGAGCAAATCTACTGCTGGCACTATTATGCGCCGTGAAGTGGTCAAAACGCTGACCGCAGGGACTATTACTGACGATGCACTCATTGCGCCCAATAATACCCCGACTGTTGTTGCTATTGATATTCTGACACCCAAAGCGAATAGCAAACAACCTGTGCAAGCTGCCGTTAGCCAAATGGATTTAGCCGCTGGGACTTTAACGACGCAAACGATCAGCGCCAATCACGATGATATTGAATCTTTACAAACCCAAATGCTCACGGTGCTGGCACGCTTTGCGCCAAGCGAATGTATTATTAGTGAAGTGCTGAGTGACAGTAATGGTGATATCAGCGAAGAGTGGCTGCTATGGCTACGTCAACATCTCGACTGCCCTATTATTGAAGTTGCGGCCAATGACTTCCACCGTGAGCATGCCAGCGCAACCCTTTGCCAGCAGTTTGAGGTTCAACGCCTTGATGGACTTGGTATTAGCGGTGCACCACTTGCCCAGTCTAGCTGTGCGGCGCTAATACATTATGCGCGGCAAACTCAGCAGCGTCATGTGCCACAAGTTAACCAGCTTATCGTCGAATATAATGATGACTATTTAATCATTGATGCCAATAGTCAGCAAAACCTTGAGCTATTTACGCCCGTTAGCAGCAATGGTACGTCATTGATATCTGTCCTCAACCATTGTCAAACGCCGATGGGTCGACGCTTACTCGTGCAGCAAATGAAACGCCCACTGCGTCAGCATGCCCGTATTAATTTGCGTTTAGATGCGATAACTAGGTTGTTAAATCCTGATAAACAGTCTGAGCAAAGCTCGGAAAATATCTCATTAGTTACCAGCTTGCGCGAAACCTTAAATGCTATCGGTGATATTGAACGTATTAGTAGCCGTATCGGGCTGATGAGTGCTAAACCACGTGACTTGCGTAAATTGGCTGATGGTATTGCTAGTAGCGCGCAGCTTACGACGCTACTGACGAATGCGGGTATCAGCCATGAGCAGGCAGGACTGTTGCCGATGTTAATGCAGCAATTGCCTGCGCAGTTACCTGCCGTACAGTCCGTGGCCGAGCTTATTGAGCGAGCTATTATCGTAGAGCCACCGGCGCATATTCGTGATGGTGGCATGTTAGCCGCAGGCTATGATGCAGAGTTTGATCGCCTGACTCATCTGCATGACAATATCCAAGTGACATTGGATGAAATGGTAGAGCGTGCGCGTCAAGAAAGCCAATTACCCAGCCTAAAAGTGGGTTTTAATAAGGTCAGCGGCTTTTATTTTGAATTACCCAAAATGCAGGCAAAAAATGCCCCTGCACATTTTATCCGTCGGCAAACGCTGAAAAGTAGCGAGCGATTTATCACTGACGAGCTAAAAACAGTCGAGACTGAGTATCTCAGCGCACAGACACTGGCGTTAACTCGAGAAAAGCAACTGTATAATGAGCTATTGATACAATTAGGTAGCCATTTAGCCGAACTGCAACAGCTGAGCGCTGCTATCGCCCAGGTAGATGTACTCAGTAATTGGGCACAGCTTGCGATCACTTATAACTGGCAGCGTCCAGTCATGAGTAACGACTCAAAAGAGAGTAGCATCTTAGATAATAGCTTAGAAAACAGTCACTCAGAAAATGGCTTGAATAATAACAGCCAAACCAGTATCAATATTAAAGAAGGTCGTCATGTTGTTGTAGAAGCTGTACTAAATCCTATGCATACTCATCAAAATAATCCTGCCAAACATAGCAGTCATTTTGTTGCTAACGATTGCGCATTAGGCAGTTATGAAAATCCTGAAAGACTGTTAATGATTACCGGTCCTAATATGGGCGGTAAATCTACCTATATGCGCCAAACGGCATTGATTGTTTTACTTGCCCATTGTGGCAGCTTTGTGCCAGCAGCTAGCGCTCATATTGGTGATATCGACCGTATCTTTACCCGTATTGGTTCGGCTGATGATTTGGCAGGTGGCAAATCAACCTTTATGGTGGAAATGATTGAAACCGCTAATATTCTCAACCAAGCGACCAATAAATCGTTGGTGCTGATGGATGAAGTCGGACGCGGTACAGCCACCACTGATGGCTTGGCAATCGCTCATGCTTGTGTTAATCGATTGGTAGAGATTGGCTGCCTGACATTATTTGCCACCCATTATTTTGAGCTGACAAAATTGGCGCAAAATAACACAGAAAACAACATAGAAAATAATTCAAGCAATCATGCCAATATTCGTAATGTCCATGTCGCTGCTAGCGAAGTTGATGGTCAACTGCTACTATTGCATCAAATCAAGGATGGTGCAGCAAGTTCTAGCTTTGGGTTGCATGTGGCAAAAATGGCGGGTATTCCAACTCAAGTGCTTAATGATGCCAAGCGTTATTTAGTAGATAACTTAAGCATAGACAATCTAAAACCAGATAACGAAAGTATTGATGATGACAAAAATGAATTAGCTAAGTCGGTAAAGGATAAACGCCAGCAGACTTATGATAGTAATATAGAGAAATCAAACATCAGGAATCTTTATAAAAAACAAAAAAATACAGATATTCCTCAACAAAATCAGATATTTAGCCTACAAGATGAACTACAGGCTATTGACCCTGACAGCCTCACGCCAAAGCAGGCACATGATTTACTATATCATTTGAAGGAAATCATTAGTTATTAAAGGGAATTGTTAAATTATCTCAAAAGCGCTAAAATGTGCCTTATTTTTAATCTATTCTATTTCGCTCAATCCAATAACAGGTAGACAGTACTATGACCTTTGTCGTTACAGAGAACTGCATTCTTTGCAAATACACCGACTGTGTGGAAGTCTGTCCTGTCGACTGCTTTTATGAAGGACCGAACTTCCTCGTCATCGACCCTGATGAGTGCATCGATTGTGCTCTATGCGAACCTGAATGCCCTGCTAATGCGATCTTCTCAGAAGATGAAGTACCAAAAGGGCAAGAGATGTTTACTCAGCTCAATGAAGAGCTAGCACAAAAATGGCCAAATATCACTGAGATGAAAGGACAGATGCCAGAAGCTGAAAAGTGGGATGGTGTTGAAGGTAAGATTCAGTACTTAGAGAAGTAATTATAAATTCAAAAC
The DNA here is from genome assembly GCF_013608135.1 of Psychrobacter sp. D2. NCBI lineage: Bacteria > Pseudomonadati > Pseudomonadota > Gammaproteobacteria > Moraxellales > Moraxellaceae > Psychrobacter > Psychrobacter sp. D2. The sequence goes on along the minus strand of NZ_JACDXZ010000001.1, from coordinate 428,049 downwards.
AGTTTATAGAATTAAAATAAAAACCACCTATTAGCAATGCTATTAGGTGGTTTTTTGTTATCGATATTTTTACTGACAAGCTTGTGGCAAATACGCTTCTGGAATATCGAATGATGCTCGACATTGCCAAGTACCGTCAATAGCGCGATCAAGGCTGAGTGATTGCTCTTGTAAATAGGGTAAGTTTTGAATGCTACATTTAACTGCGTTAGTAGTAATCCCATTTAAAGCAGGTGCAGTAACGCTAAACTGACAATATTTTGTCTGTGCGGGCATATTTAGGCCGCTAGGAGAAAATCCCGTCACTCCCGCTCCTTCATCTACTAGTATCTGATAAGGCGTACGATATTGATTAGACTCTTGGTAAATAGTTATTAATTGCGTCTGTCTAATCTTCTTCTGATAACTAACTGTAGCGATTGAAGCTAATATACCAATAATAGCAGTAATCATCATCAGCTCTATTAATGTAAAGCCAGACTGAGATTTAGGGTGACAACTTTTGACAGGCTTCATAGCAGTGTTATCGAATTGTTATTGTATTAAGTATATTGCAGACACTATGCCATATAAGCTTTGAGCATAAAAAACCAAGAAATTTATTTCTTTATGACTTGAAAATTATTGACAAGAGTAATTATACTTTATACAAGCATATTCACTTAGATAGTCGTTTTTTAGAGGATAAGTATCTAGATAGTTTATTAATAACGTGTACCTTAAGCTATCAGATACGATCTTTCTTTTCTCATTTACTTTAGAAGTATCTAAACAAAAATATTCAATATGTTTAGAACTTTCCCTGAAAAATATCCAATGATTCTTAGGCAGCTCTCTACACTCTTTATTATAAATAGATAAGTAATTTTGTGATATAGACTCATACTCATTGTAAAAAATCTTATACATTAATAAAAAAAATAATGTTATTAACAGCAAATACTTTCTTGATAAAATACATACCGCCTGATTGAGATATAACTTATTAATGACACCTATTAAAAAAACAAAAGGCATTAATAAATACCAATAATAGTAGGGAAACTCAACTAAGGAATGCAATAAAAAGGGGGAACTTATAATAAATACTTTAACGTTGTTTCTTTTATTTCGCCATACTATGTTAAAAAATAAGAATATCCAAATTAAAGTTATTATAAAACCATAACTAAGTAGTAAATCAAATATTATATTATGATAAGAATACAAAAAACTTTTATGGTATATGATATTATTATCAGGTAGATGTCTATTCGCAGCCTCCCATCCGTACCCTAAAATAGGTCTATCAATAATTAAATTTATCGCATCTTTATAAATATTAACTCTAGCTTTATCTAGGCTATTTAATCTATTGGAGCTTACAAGGCTGTCTTTATTTAAATAATTAATAAAAAACATTACCATCAATAGTAATACTGGGTAAGTATTCTTAATAATATTTCTTATTGTCAACTGATTTAAAGTAACAGTGGATAGCAAGCAAATTAAGAAAACTGATAAATATCCAACTCTAGATTTCGTTAAAAATACTCCTAGAACAAAAATAGATATCAGTAATACAAACTTAGCATGCGTCTTTTTAAAACTTAGGTAGGCTATAGCAATGGCATATATAGTAGCTAAAATATTTGGTTGACCAATGTTTGAATAATACCTATTGCTAGTAGCAGATATGTATTTTACAAATATAGAGTCTATATGGTAAAACTGACATATCTGTATGACGAAGAGTATTATTGCTGTAAACAGAAAAATAGGAATAAATAACTTTATCTGCTCTAAAATCTGACGATAGTTGATGCCTAAAATATATGAAACTATGGTAAAAACCACTGTTATTAGAAAATATATAGCACCATCGCTTAAACTCTTACTTACAAGAAACTCAAGCACCATGATAGTGAACAATAAAACGACAAAAACGATGGATAGTCTATCAATAACAATTTCCTTCAAGTTAATTAATAGACATATTAATGAGAAAAAAATAAACCCATTTTGGTAAAAAAGCGGCAGAGGCTCAAAATGAGCTGGCCACAAAAAAGCTAATAAGAAGAAAAGTAATGATAAATAAACCATAAAAAAAAGGCTAGCATTTTGCTAGCCCCCCTCTATTTATATAAAGTTATTAGTTAAGATTACTGGCATGACTTAGGTGCTAGTTTTTTGTTAACTACGTCTAAAGTTGTAGAACACTTCCAACCACCTACGGTAGTTACTGCAGAGTTACCAGTACCGGTTGTAGCCTCATCCGAACGAGTCAAAATAATATTTTTACCTTGGATTTTTGAAGATCCTATCATCGTGCAAGTTATAGAACCACCTGTACTATTAGCTGCTACAGCAGCAATATTTGAACAGTTTGCAGTAGTAGTCTGCAGACCAATATCGGTCGCAGTAGCCACTGGCTTTCCTTCAGCCATTGATAACTCCATAGCTGTCTTACCACCACTGATTTCTGACAACGCAGCAGCTACTTGAGACTTGGCAGCATAGTCTTGGTAAGCAGGGATAGCGATTGCCGCTAGAATACCAATAATAGCAACAACAATCATTAGTTCGATTAAGGTAAAACCTTTTTGAGCAGTGTTCATATGAACTCCTTTTGGGGTATATAAAGATAAATGGTAATTAACACGTTTTATCTTTAGCAATATAATATATTTGTCTTAGTATAATTGTTGCATATAGCGTGCCAAAATTTTCATCTATAGTAGGTACTTCCTGTAAGTACTCAATTACTTTCATTATTTATGCGTAATAAATTTCATTGGTATAATAATCTACACTTTATGTTACGCTTAACCTACTGAAAATTGTCAGTAGACCTATTATGAGTAGTGAAAGGTAAAGACAACTGACAATTTTTGTCGCTATTGCAGTGGAGATGATAATTCATATTATTCATTCCATTCATTACCAGTACCGCAAACACTATCTCGACATTTAACAGTCTGGTAGTCGAAAGTTAGATCACCATCGCCATCTACCTGAGTGTTATTTATAGTTTCAGCGGTAATTTTCCATTTGGATGTCAGCGTTGCTGGAGTGAATGTAACATTATAAAGAGCACTGCCCTGTTTCGGATAATCGCCGTCTAACCCAGTAATTAACGCATTACTATAATTCCCTTGTGCCAATTTTCGACTTTCTATGATTGAAGCGATATTTTGCATCTCACTCATCATATCGGTACGTTTGGACTTGATAACGTAGCTCTGATAACTAGGATAAGCAATCGCTGCTAAAATACCTATGATAGCAACTACTATCATCATCTCAATTAGCGTAAAACCACGATGATTTTTATTGATTTGGTTCACTCTATAATAGGCATCTATCATTACCAGCTCTCCGAATAATTACCACAATCAGTAGAAGTAACTGTAATACTACTATCATTATTTTTAGTCTGGCACTGCAAACCAGCGCTATCTAGCAGCATCTTGTGCGCTGTATTGTAATTACTACTAGGCTCAGCAAACATCTTCCATGCCCTGCCTGTATTATTATCAATATCGGTTCCTAATGTTACTAATGAGCTAGTCGTAACGGCACCATCACTATCAGTACTGGTTGTGCTATCGACGAGCGTAATTTTATAACGATAATTACTAGCAGTGCTACCGCTTGGAACATAAACAATTTTATTATCACCATCGTCATAAGTGTAGCTAGATGTCGTTATACCATTGACGATACTTAGCTTTTGCGGTCTAAAGCCTTTATATGTCAATGCAGACGCCCGCCAGCGCTCCAATTGAAGCTCTAGCTGAAGCATCTTCGCCTGTACATCACGTTCGGCATTTTTAATGACATATTGGCGATAGCTAGGTATAGCAATAGCGGCAAGTATCGCAATGATCATTACCACGACCATCAGCTCTATCAGAGTAAAGCCATGACTACCGACTTTACCCTCATATTTAACATGGCTCTTAAGGCAGCTGATATCAGCGTTATGCATCAGTTACCCTCGTACCATTGGGTTGGTTTAAGCTCAAAACGCGCTTTGAACAAAATACTAGCCATCGTACCATCACCATTATCTTTGACAGCATTGGTATAAGGATTAGATGTGCCAACATATTTGATGGGGGTCTTTGTAGGATCATTACCGTATCCGAAAAGAGGGTCTGCCGCACGTTCGCTTAAGGTGCGAGTGCCCAGCAGTACTGTAGTATCCAAGTTCTCAGCATTTACTGCACCAAGCGTTAGCTCCTGAATACCTTTGCCAGCAGGTGCGAAGCCACCCGTACCCGTAAGAGACGTATCTTCCATACAGACACCATAAGGTAGGCAATATAGCTGAGACTCTGAAGCACCAAGGGTTTGCGCATTACAGACACTACCCCCACCATACGAGAAATTCGGATCATACACTGACATGTATAAAAAGTTATTTATAACACGGTAATCGCCTACTGACTTTAGATGGGAGACGTTCTCATACCCTGCGAATCTTGTTAGTGGATAATACCAGCCTTGCTTGGTCTTATTTACCATCTCTGCAATCAGATTGCTCTTAGCCGTAGCCAAATTGGTACTTGCATCGACGATTAACTTGTCTCCACCTAGCTCAACTAGATTTGTATCACTTAAGTCTTTGATGGTAAGGGTTGATGTAGCTACTGTTAACAAATCAGAACGAATAACATCAGTGTCTATAATACCGTAAACGCGGTTAGCCTTGACTTTACTAGTAGCAGTAACGTCACGGCGCTTAGCAAGTGGTGAGCTGCGATCGCCTGAAGCAAGATTAATGAGAGCAAATATCTTGCTTTGGCGGTCTTTATAAAAGCTCACTACTGGACGATCATAAAAGCGATAAGGCAGTACCCCTGCAGCAGCTGACGCATTAGAGGCATTTAGCACACGTACTACTCGTACATTTCTGAAGGACTCTGTTTTACTATTAACGAAGTCAGCACGGAAGACGTTACCGCCCAGATCCGCGAAGTATAAGTGATCAAATAAGCCGTCGTTATTACGATCAAGAGTAGTGACACCAGCGACGATACTATGATTTTCTGGATTGTTCCATGACCAAAGATTATCGCCTGTCTTGGCATCTGTAATATAGAGCGAGCTGCCTTTGGTTCTAGTAGCAGTCGTCGGCACGAACTGTGGATCTTCGTACTTCATGTCATAACCACCACCAAAGACTATTACATCTTTAGCTTTGCTAGTGCTTGACCCTGCACCGATACGAGCGGTCGTGACTGTATTCCAGATTTGTCCGACATTGCCATAGCTCTTGCTAGCGGTGTTGGCAATCGTCGTTTGCACACCCGACGTGTTTTGATGTAACACAGCAGCGTTTGGATTACTAACATCGGGAGTAATACTAAATAGTATCTTAGGTTTGTTCTTATCCTCTAAATCTAAGGCATATATTCCCTCAGCACCCATACGGAAACCGCCATAGGCTGCCAATGGTAAGAAGTTAATGGTATTAGTAACATCGTTCGCATTGCTACTATCAGGTTGATATAAGGAAACTTTGCGCGTTTTTGAAGTACCTGTGCCGGTGGCTTGGTAGCGATACTTTGCGCTGACCAACCATGGGGCATCGACACCAAAGCTTAGCTCCCCCACGGCCCCTTTAACCAATGCTTCTGGCTGCGTTCGGAACATCTCTTGCGTAATGAGTGCCCATTTCTCTTCACCAGTTGCCGCATCAACCATATGTAGAGCACCGTCCATTGAACCAAATAACAGATAGTCATCACGGTTATTGGCAGTGATATTTCCAGCTTCATTCACTTCAGCGCTATAAGAGACTAAGGCAGGCTTTGAATGCACGACACCACCAACTTGACGAATAGTTTCGGTAGGTAGATAGTTTTGCATCCTAAGTTGATAAATCAAGGTCTGGTCTTCATTAGTATAAGGAATGTTATAACCCAAGAAGTTCAGGAGTAGGCGCTTAGACTGTAAGGATGTTCGCCCGTTACTATATACCGGATCATTAACCACTGAAAAACCGGTTGGCTCGCCACTATCAGCAACACCAATCTTTACGACGCCATCAGGAGTAGCAGCACCTGCAGAGCCAATATAATTTTCGACAAATACATTACGAGTACTAGCAATTGACCCTGACGTAGGTGCCGTTAGGCGAGCATAAAATCCACCGCTATTGACTGAGGCATTGCCTAGTGCCGGACTATACTGCTGCCACAAATCAGCAGCAGCATCGTTCAATGCACCTTCTCTATCCGTATATAGGCGGCTGTTATTTTTGCCATATAAAGTGCCGTTTTTGGTTCCGTACTTTTTGAGGTTGCCTGGCCATACTTTTAAAGAGTCGCCAACTTTTGGCTCAAGCATGGGCAGATAAGCATAAGGTAAAGTCGTACTGGTCTGATACGGATCATCAGGCACCGTAATGGTACCTGCGGGGATGGTATTAATCGTTTTATTCAACTGTTGAATGAACGTACTAACACTATCAGAGATATCTTTCGAAGTTTGGGCATAGAAGAAGCCGCCATCGCCATAATCAGAACTGCCCCATTTACAAGCATTTTTAGCATCAAGATTGGTTGCAGCATCACAGTCATAAGTACCATCAGGTTTTCTAAGGGCTTTACCCTCTGTATCATCAAAAGCGGCAAATGATGAGCCAAAACCTGCTACCGCTGTTTTAATGACGACACCCGAGGGATTTTTAGTCTTATCGTTTAAGCGCTTGGCATATTCACCAATATACTCCCAACCCCCAGTCTCACCAACGAATAGATTAGATTGCAGCTTTGGTGATACCAAAGCGGGAGTAGCAATGCTATTTACAGGTTTAGCATTGATGGCATGCGTAGTGGTTAAGGACTGATTTATAATAGCCTGTGCCATATTATCTTTAGTCGAGTTCGGTGCTCCATCAGTCAAAAAGTAGATACCGTTACTGTCACAAGTATTGTTACTGCTGCCTTTAATATAAGCAGTACTGTTTGCATTTTTAGTATCCGCTGCAGAGTACTTTAGACCACCTACAAGATTGTCTGCCAAATTCGTCTTTAAGGTAAATGGATTAGTACGATAAGAAACCAAACCCTTTATCTCACCACCATAATCATAGACCGTACCAACGATCGGCTCGATATCGAGTGGCTCTTGTGCCACTTTTAACCAGCCGCCATAGCGCCAACCAACTGGTAATTTATTATAGGTATCCCATAAATTATCCATAATTACCGCTGTGCCAGCTACGTCTCTCAAACGTGCTTTAAATTCGGTTTGGTCGGTTATTCTTATCCAGCCACCTAAAGCATCAGGGCGATAAACACCGTTACCACTACTGAGCGTTCCTGATGCAACTGTTTTTTGACCGCTATCATAGCCTGGCCAGTTGTTGACACACTGTTTAACCGTAGCGCCGATAGCGGAAGTATCCGTAGGCCCAAGCGCTATACAAACGAAATATACTTGCTCATCCGAATTTGGCGCTTTTTGTTTAACCATATAACCGTCATAGATAAGCTCAATCTTTCTAATGTCATCCTGAGTGCTATCTACACCAGTGCCAGTACCCATCATATAAGCACCTGCTTCTGCATACGCATGCGCAGTAGGTGTGCCGCTCGATACTTTACTCACATCTGGATAACTATTACTTGAGAGTTTAAGGTTAGTATTGGGAGTACCATCCTCATTAGTAGTGGTATCAAGTGATTTAAAATTGATTAATGCTCTAGCAATTTTTTTACGTTGCTCAATAGTGAGCGGCGCAGAGGGTACTAAAATACGTCCTGAGTGGCCATCAACTAGCTTATTGCTTGCCGTACCGATATTAAGATCAGTTTTAGATGAGAAATGACCAAGTCCCATATATACCGCATTACTGATTTGATCACCCGCTAGCAAAGGTAGTAAAGCGTCTTTTAGACGTGACAATCTATCAAGCTCTTGAACATTACCCTTCTTGCAACCGCGCACATGATAAGGAAAAACTTCACCGCCGATAGTAACGCTTTTACGAATAGAAGTTCTACCTCCAGTCGATGCGTCAGTAAGGTTATAAGTCCATTCAAAAATATTACTCGTTGATCTATTTTGCTTAAATTCAGCCACTCCAACGCGCGAGCATAACGGGCTATCAACATCGCCAGGACTACCAAACCTATTGTTTTTTGGTAGCACTAAGGAGCTGATACCCATAGATCCTGAGGTATCAATCATCATCATTAAGTTGGTACGAGCGGTCGCTGCAGGCTGATAGATACTCAGATCACCAATACGGCTAACCTCTCCTTGTTGGTTCACAGCAGCTTGCGCTATGCTCATGCACATCACACCTAATACCACAGCACTCAAACTTGAAGTACGCAACCACAGACTTTCAGCTTTTTGAGCATCGAATTTATGAGCCGCCACTACTGGATTATGATTACGATTGGGAGTCTTAAGTTTCACGGTGTTATCTCCTGAGCACGGCCATAATAGACATGGTTGTATAAGTATATTAGCTTATTACCAGCTATAGTTTTCAACAATCGCAACTTAGTCAAACGATTATTAGTTGCATTTGTATCGCTATTAGCTGTCTCTACATAATGCGTTGCTGCTACCTGTTTTGGCACTATTACCAAAGTAAGTACAATAATCACTGCTTTGAATATTCGCCACATCGACTTGTTCTACTAGCATTTTACTTGGAATACTATTGTCAGCCATACATTTTGTGACGCCATCCACATTATTTGAAGCGTTTTTTTCAAAGCATTCTTTTACTTTTTCATCTCTAGCACTGCCATAAGCAGGCAGTACTGAAGTCGAATAGATATCAAAGGTATACTTCTTTGAGGTTTCTTCATCAGAGTCTGAGCCTAAAGCCATGTGTGCAAAATCACCATTGTTAGCAGTGGCACTAACGTTTTTTATCATTACTTGTGTCATCGTAGTATTACGATTGCTAGTATAGTCAGTAGATTTAGTCGTATCACAATAACCCGTTGTGTTATTCACAATCTTGCCAGAACCGCGGCGTATGACGGCATTGTCGATATTAAAAAAGGAAGAGCGTGGTCGATAACAAAAATCAATGATGTCTTCGTCATTACTGCCTAAGAAATAATATCCAAATATACCGGTGATACCCATAATCTGCTTATACTGATCACCAGTTGTCAAACCATTAACCGACATCTCTATCTTGTTATTAACACTATCAGAGGACTGTAACAGTACCGTATTAATCTGATCGCTAGTAGCGAGCTTTAAGTCGGTACTGCTGTTACGTACTGCAATCACCCCGATGAGCATAATTAATACTAAAAAAAGCAATACCACAATCAATACCGCTCCGCGCTGATGAGATAATCCTATAGGATAAGAGCGATTAGTCTTCATAACTGATTACTGCCTTTATTAATAGAGTCAAATACAATATATGGTTACTCACCTACCCTGATCTTTTACGCTAATATTATTTTGAGATATATTTTTACTTACCCTTATTGCCATTTCCATTGCCGTTGCCATTGCCGTTGCCATTGCCATTGCCATTGCCATTGCCATTGCCATTGCCATTGCCATTGCCGTTGCCATTGCCATTGCCATTGCCATTGCCGTTGCCATTGCCGTTGCCGTTGCCGTTGCCGTTGCCATTGCCGTTGCCATTGCCGTTGCCGTTGCCATTGCCGTTGCCATTGTTGCCACCGCCACCTTCGCTACCGCCACCACCTTCGCTACCGCCACCACCTTCGCTACCGCCACCACCTTCGCTACCGCCACCACCTTCGCTACCGCCACCACCTTCGCTACCGCCACCACCTTCGCTACCGCCACCACCTTCGCTACCGCCACCACCAACGTTATTGCTACTGATGACCCGCATAACGCGAGCGTTACGTAGTAGAATATTTGAATCATAGACTCGACGCAGATACTTAGGCGCATCTGCTTGCGGCTTTAACGTCTGGTTACTGCCAAATATGTTAAAAACGTCGGCACTGGCATCAGGGCTGTTAGAAGTACTTCGGGCTAATATGGCAATCCTGATATTAGTAATAGCAGGCTTTGGATCTGATAGCGCCATATAATCATTTACCGTCATATCGGCATACTGGTATGTAGTCGTACTACCGGCACCTACCGATTGCTGCACTCCTAGAAGAATATTAAACTGGTCTATATCTTGGATGATAGTTTGACCTTTTTGGCTTTTACCAAATTTTTTGAGTTTATCATCATTATCGTCATCATTTTCTATGCGACCTGCGTTACAATTAAGATTCAGATTTTTTCTTAACTTTCCAGTTTTCACATCATCTTCTACTACAAAATAACGAGTAATCACACGTTCGTTTGGCTCAACTTCTTCACCTTCACAATCGTATAATATCTTTCCCGTAGTATTAATATACTGAATAGTCAACTGATCACTAAATACATTAGTATTTGTCAGACTACCATTCCATTTGCTATTATTATTTCCATTAGAATCCATACCTTGACTACGAGTTAAATATCCTGTTCTTAGCCTTTCATCTGTAATGACATTGACAGAAGCATTATTATTCTTACTAGAAGTAAGTACGATACCGCCTTTATCCGTCATATCGCTAATAGACACCCCATTATTACCTAGATTAGCCAGGCGTACTTGTGGTTCGATAGACTGTAGGCCGAACACCGCTTTATCTTGAATCTCAGAACCTGCGGTCTGAACGCGGTCAACGCGTTGACTGGTTAAAAACACTTGTATCACAGCAGCTGATATTAATAGACCTAATACCAGAGAAATCATAAGCTCAATAAGGGTAAAACCCTGTTGAAATTTATTATGTAAGTTCGGCGGTAACTGATTGTTTTTCATAGTTAATACGCCTCAATAATGATACAAGTACTACCACTCTTATATGTTCCATCAGCATTAGCACAAGCCTGAGCGCCAGTACCCATTGCCGCTTGTGTATCATCCCAAGCGGCAACTATACACTTCACTTCAGAAAATCCAGCTGTTCCTGGACAGGTAGTCATCATCACACTAATACCATATTCTGTTAGTTTGGTAACAGCAGCCTTTGATTCCTTAACAGCGACTTGTGTGGCCGTACAATTGTCTGTTATTGCTCTACAGCTGCTTAAGCTAATATCAGTGACTGAGCTTGGGTTATTAATGATCGTCTGGTACGTGTCTATTTTAGCTGAGTTAGCACGCATATTTTCTGCTAATCCTCGCAATATACTCATAGCTTGAGTACGCACTAAACTCTCGTTAGTGGCGCTAATAGCCCGTAGCTGTAAGGCGCTAAAACCTAACACTGCAACGGATAACAATAATACGGCGACAAGTACCTCTATCAATCCGACTCCGCGCTGCTGATTAAATTGACTCATCAACATGATCCTCCGAGCTGAATGCTAACAGCGCCTAGTTTACTAACAGTAATTGTTCTAGGGGTAGCTGCTTCATTACTATCACAAATAGCATAAGTTTCATCGTCAGCAGTTTTATTAGGTTTGAACTTAATATCATCATCACCGTCGATGATACTTTTTGCATTATATTGGTAGGTAGCGATTTCATCATTGTTACTACCATCATCAACTTTAATCATAATATTATGAGAACTATCATCATAAGATACCTCTATTTCTTGGCGGCGTACAACACTCTCAACTCTGGCTTCTTTTAGTGCGTTTTGCAAAATAGCAGCCGTCGACTTAACTCTTTGATTAGCAAGCTGAGTACTGATACTAGGCGCAGCAATACTAACGATAATAGCTAGCACAGCAATCGCTACCATCAGCTCAATCAGAGTAAACCCTGAGCTACTTCTACGCAATTTCTGTGGTCGATTGTTAGCCGATGCTTTCACGTCAGATCCCTATATAGCTGCTGGCATATTCAAGCATGACTGGCTTTACAGTCGTAGTGAATACCTAATATTTAAACAGGCTTTAATATAAAATAGTCAACTATAGCCATGCAATTTTTGTTCCATAAAACAAGTCTTCTAATCAGCTTAAACACTTTACTTCTCTATCTTTAAAGCAGGCTAGCTATTGGCTATTAGAGGCATATGTTTATAGTCTATCTAATTGTTAATATAGCGTGGGAGTAAAATATTAGCAACATATTAGCAACATAATGGTAGTTGCCAATATGTTTTATTAGCATCTATGACTGGCTACCATGCGCTAATGCATAGGCGTACAGATGATATTTATTATTGAAGGTAGGAGATGTTGAAGGGTAAATTGATAGAATGCGAGCTAAAGCCTGCAAACTCGTCCCTGTCGTCGCTACATCATCAAATAAAATCAAACGCTTAACGGGAGGCGGTTCAATTAGCGCAAAGGCATTGTCTAGATTACTCAAGCGTTCATCACGGGTGAGTCCTTGCTGACTGACCGTATTATCAATACGCTTGATACCTTGCCATAAAGGAATGTCCCAATGCTTAGATAAATGCGCGGCCAAAATACTGACAGGATCGAAGCCACGTTTAATGAGACGCTCATCGGTCGTTGGCATAGCGACAATCACACTATTATCATGATAGCAGCCATGAGGTCGTGGTAGTTGACGTATCACATGTAACAATAATGGCAGCTTTGTCATATCCTCATGATGCTTAAAGGCTCTAATAGCTTGGCGCATGGGATAGTCATAGTAAGTTGCTGCTTGAATGGTGAGCGTCATGCCAGCAGTAATATCAACTTCAAATGGCTTAGGCAACCACGCAATACTGCTATGGCAGTGGGCGCACAGCAATCCGCTACTAAAACGGCTATAGAGTTGCTTTCGGATTTTGCTAAAAGAAGAATGGCTGCTTGATAAAGAATACGATGTATTTTCAGCTAATAAACTGTTTTGACTGAATAATGGAGTATTTGACGAGGAGGGATTTTGTAAAAGCTGTGATTGCGGAGTACTACGATAAACGGCACATAACTGGCAGCGTAAGTTTATATACTCTGCCAGCCATAGTCCGGCTTGATAAGGCGCTAAGTGACGCATGACTTGCTGTCACTATAGGCACCGATATTTAAAGCGCTAATATTACAGCCCTTTCCAATCATTGAGTACGATACCAAAGCCGATAGAAGTATTCTCATAGTTATAATCTACGATAGATTCGCCATAACCTTGGAATACCTGCACAAAACCATTAACATTTTTAGATAACGGATAAATATAATCGATTTGCGCAGCGCCTTTATTGGTGCCTGGATTATAGCGCAACGTACCACTTAGGCTTTGTTGCCTCGGTAAATCATATAAGAACTTGATATCGCCATAACCCATGAAATCTTCGATATCTGGATTGTCTTCACTGCTGTCATTTTCATTGTTCACTCGTAACCAGAATCGCGGTATGACAGACAATTTACCCCACTCTGCCCCTGCCATCACATAAGCACGGTTCCACGAGCGCGATAATGGATCATCTTGACCATTTGAGTGGTGAATAGCACCTGCTCCGAGCATGCGCAGTCGTCCACCAAAAGGCAGATTTGCTGTCACAGGCTGGGTCAAAAATATTTCTGGCTGATAATCGGTTGCACGAAATGGTCGTGAATTGTCTTCATTATAAACTTGCCAATGCGACTCTTGAGTATAACCAAACCACAAATCAGCATTGGTATTAAACAAATCTTCTGCAACTTTAGTCTTTAATGAGAGTTGAAACTTTAGATCCGTATTACGAGTGTCATTAGACGTAAAAGGTTTTTCCGGTTGAGGTCGAGTGGGTGTACTTGGGCTTAAATTGGGATCAAAGGTATAAAACAGTGGCATAACATAAGTTGGACGATACGGTCTGACGGTCCATGTACCACGTTCACTGTTTTTATCAAGATCATATGCTAAGCTTAGCGGCGTATATTTTTCAATATCTGCTTGAGTCACGCCGACACTTTCCAGTACTTCTGCTTCTCTTTGCGTCAGTCCAACCGTATCCAAGCTTTCAGTCTCAGCGGGCGGGTTTGTTTCAATATCTTGAGGATAATTGCTCGAAACCTTTTTAGAAATGACATTGCCATTGGCAGTAATGGTACTGGTTTCTTCAGCCAGTATGACTTGAGGGTTGCCTGACAGCGTACTTATAACCGTTTTTGCCAAATCTACTGGCTGTTTACTTGTGACATAACTTGGCGTTTTGCCTTGTTCTGCAACCTTATCAAAGCACGCCAAACGGGCAGAACTGGTCTGTACTTGAGTACATTCAAAGAACAGAGCAGCCTGCTGAGCGATAAAATCTTCGCTTACTGCACTGCTATTTTGCACAGCAGTACTGGTATTTATAGGCTGTAAGCTCTTAGTCTGAGCTGTATCAGCAGCCTGAGCTTGTACTGTGAAACAAGTGAGCACTATACCAACAGCAATATGTAGAGAGCATTTAGCCGTTCGGAGCATCATTTTTTTTGGCGTTTCAAGTTTATTTACAGAGGGGCGCTGCGAAGTAATATTGGAAAACATAAGTATCCTTTATTCAACTGATCATTACTGTCAATAGAATATATGAGGTGATTGATATAACAATTAGCATCGACGCTAAACTGGCATAAAAATCAATATAACTTGGAGATAAAGGGTTGCTGTTACGCTGAATAATGCGCATTTAGCAATGTTGCTTTATTGTAATGAAAACGTACACACTATACTAGCTTTATTGCTGCATAATGTAGCGCTAAATAGATATAAGTAGCATAAAACCAAATGCTTATAATGAGTACAGAATAAAAAAAGGACCCTTTAACAAGTGTCTTGCTAATGACACTCTCAAAGTAATGTTGCTTTATTTAGCACGAAATACAACTAATCGAGTTCTGCAAGCCTTCTTCTGATAAAAAATAAAAAAAGCCAACATACTATGACAGTACGTTGACTTTTTTATAGTAATCGTATTAAGGCATCTAAAGAAATAAAAAAAGATTTCCAATACAACTATTATTTATTTAATGCCGTCAAAGTCTGCTCAAACTCTGCACGACCAATCTCACCCACTTGTTTTTGTACCAATTGACCATCTTGGTAATACAATAAAGTTGGTGGTCCAAATAATTTATAACGCGCTAAAATTGCCTTAGAATCCGCTGTGGTTTCCGTAATATCGAGTCTTACCAATTGCCAGTCTTGCATTTGTGCGGGACGATTGGTAAATAAATTCTTATCCATAATGCGACATTCAATACACCAATCAGCGGTCAAATCGACCAAAACTTTAGGATTGGCGGCAGTGATAACATCCAATTCTGCCAACGTAGTGATATGCTCATCTGAGTTATTCATCGCATTATTTTGAGCGCCAGCTTGACCGTTAGCTGACTGCACTAACATAGGGGCGGCACTTAATGAAGCTAACGGATGTAAGCTATCATCATTACCAAGTGCGGCACCAATCACTAAAGTAGCAGCCCAAATACCAGCTATCAAACCGATGGCTTGCGATAGCATTCGACCTTTACCACGCCAGCTCCATGCCCATGTTGCCACAACCATAAACCATAATGCCCATACCAGTAACATTACTGACGATATAAAGACGCGCTCTATTAATAGTAACGCCACGGCAAATAACAATAAGGCAAAACCTTGCTTGACCCAGTTCATCCATTCGCCCGCTTTTGGCATAATTTTGCCTTGGGTAGCACCAATCAAAATCAGTGGCGCTGACAAGCCAAAGCCTAGCATAAATAGGGCAGCAAAACCCAATAGCGGATTACCAATCGTTGAGACAGCAAGTAAAGCGCCAAATAATGGTGCAGAAACACAAGGTGATACTACCAATGCTGATAAAAATCCAGCAGCTAAACTGCCACCAGCGCTACCGAGCTTACTATCGCCTGCTTGGCTTAAG
Source organism: Psychrobacter sp. D2 (assembly GCF_013608135.1). Lineage (NCBI taxonomy): Bacteria > Pseudomonadati > Pseudomonadota > Gammaproteobacteria > Moraxellales > Moraxellaceae > Psychrobacter > Psychrobacter sp. D2. The sequence continues at coordinate 412,234 of NZ_JACDXZ010000001.1, read as the reverse complement.
CCCTGCATCTTACTACTGATAAAATGCGGCAAACGAATGGTAAATACTTCAAGCATGTAAAGGGCTAACAAAACAAATATTACTGCAAAACTGATCAGGATGATTGGGTTTTGTAGCCAGCCGATGATGCCGAGTGACTCACCAAATACAGCAATGACAGCACCAAGTATTCCGTAAGCAATCGACACCCCAATCGCATAACTTGTCGTTAAAATGACACCTTTTTTAACCGTTGGATTTTGCTGACGGGCGACAATATTTGCGACGATAGGTAACATAGGTAGTACGCACGGCGTAAGCGCTAAGCCAAGCCCTGCCAAAAACAATAATCCTAATGCCAACCAAGGATGCTTGGTTAAGCCAAACGGATCGCCATCAGCCAAATTATCTGCGGTAGCTAGCGTATTATTTGTCGGAGCAACATTATCTGCTAACGGTGTATCAGCGCCAGAAATCGTATTGGTGGCGCCAATCTCTCCATCTAAAGCCTCATCATCCAACAACGCATAATCAACGACTTCATCTTCTTCTGCAAGCGCTTGCTCTGCTTCAGCACTCATTGTCTCAGTACTGTCTATACTTGTGGCATTTGGCGCTTCTGATGTTGTGACGCTATTGCTATTATCTACCGAATTTGCATTAGTAGTAGTCTCTTGATTGACATCGCCTTTAGCAACACCAGTGACATTACTTATCGTATTAACCCCAGCTTGCGGCGAGCTTGCAACGACATCGACAGTGGTTTTTATTTTCTCAGGCGGGTAGCAAAGTCCTGCTTTGGCACAGCCTTGCCAACCAATTACCATCGCTGCATTGTCAATGCTCTTGCCACTAGTACTCAGAGTAGTAGTGGCTACCATATTTTTTTGATCAAATACTGGCACTTTACCAAAAGTTGGATCATCAATTAAGACAGGCGTTTGACTAAAAGTAAACGGTGCCGCCGTAACCCCAGCAGGCAAAATGAGTTTAAGCTGATTCTTGTAAACATAATGCTCTGGAGTGATATCAAAATTAATCGATAACTGAGTGCCAGCTTTGACAGCTTTACTGCTACTCGTGACTTGAAAGGCTTTATCCACTGACAGAAATTTCGATTGTCCAGCGCTTTGATTGCTACTAAAAAGATCGCCCAATCCTGCTGCCTGCGTCGTCATAGTCGTCGCAGTCAATCCTACAAATAACGAGCTACTCGCTATAGTTAGTGCCAGTAAATAAGACTTCTTTGGCACTTTATTTACAACTGATGGCAAATTTTTTGAAGACTGATTTCTGGTGGATACCGCTTTAAATGACGAAATGCTTTTTACTGTCTTGATGGACATAAAGGACTACCTGTTATAACGACTATATAAATCAACCTACTTGCGCTATCTATTAATGACTAACGTTTGACTGCAATGTTTAACGTGGTTTTAACCTTTTCTGGCGGATAGCATAGTCCAGCTTTAGCACAACCTTGCCAGCCAATCATAACTGGCACATTCTTTGCCGCTTTACCATTTTTGGTCGTCATCATAGTCGTTGCTATCACAGTTTTTTGCGTAAATACGGGTACCTTGCCAAAAGTTGGATCATCAATAGAAACCGGCGATTGGCTAAAGGTAAATGGCGACGCATTGATACCTTTTGGAAAACTCAAGGTCAGCTTATCTTTATACACGTAATGACCTGGTGTGATATCAAAAGCGATCGATAACTGCGTGCCTTTAGCCGTCGCCTTGGTACTGCTAGTCACTTGAAACGCCTTGTCAACGGGCAAAAATTTTGATTGCTGAGCACTATTATTACTAAACAATTCCCCCAGACCTGCAGCTTGAGTCGCAACAGACGTCATTGACAAAGTAGTCATCAAAGCAGTGGCTGTTATAGCAAGCAAATAAGGCTTTTTAGTTGATTGTTTATTCATGATAATTGATTTCGATTTTAATGTTTCAATAGACATATGATTACCTCGGATTACTAGAAGAACAGCTGTTTTTTTACAATCAATAGAAAATAGTCACTCGTTTTATTAATAAATAGCAGGGTTAAGATTCCGTTTATCTGAATTTAAAGTTAGTGATATTTATAGTTAGCGATAGTCATAAAAAATATCAACCAATAACGTCTTATTGGTTGATATATTAATCTCATTAAAGATGCTTTTAGCGCCAAGGTATTTATCATGGTATCGCTTGCAAACAATACCTAAATAACTGAGTAGGCTAGAGCTTATAGCTGAGCATAAAGATCAGCATCCTGCCCTTCTCCGCCCTGTTCGCCATCAGCCCCTAGAGAAAATAAATCATAAGGTCGACCTTCACTACCTGGAGCAACATATTGCAGCTCGTTTTCCCAACCATCCGTTGGATACCCGCCTTTAATATAACCACCGTCAGGATAGTTCTTAGCTTCCGCTGGTGGCGTGGTGAGTGCTTCTAAGCCTTGAGCCGTCGTTGGATAGCGCGAATTATCTACTTTATACATATCTAGCGCATTTGATACTGTTGATAGCGCTGTTTCAGTGGTTTTAACCCGTGCTTTATCACTTTGTCCGACCACCTTTGGCACCACAAGACCGGCAAGAATGGCCAAAATCACAATCACCACCATGATTTCAATCAAGGTAAATCCTGATTGGAGATTGCTTACGCGCTGAGTGCTTGATAAAGCAACAGCTTTCTGACTTTGCGCTGCTGCTAAACACTCTGGCGTATCATCCATATTACTTGGTAAAATCGTACTTACTCGAATATTATCAGTCATAGTCATCGCTTCTGGCATCGCTTTTCGCGTCAAGGTTATATAAATAATGAAAATGGCGTTTAAGTTACCTTTATCGTCACATTCATAATAGGCATATTTACAGTGTCAAGGAGCACTGAAACGATTATTACTATAAACCATGGTTTTACTTTTATCCAGCATTGAAGGCAGGTTGTCATTTAGATCAATGTGTTATTAATAATCTATGATAGCTAACCTTTTGAAATAGCATTTGACTGTTACTCATAACTGATACTTACTATAACGCAAGGTTAGATTTGACAACAGTAAAAGCGTTGGTCGGTCAATAATATACAACAGTAAGCAAAACTTAAGAAACGTAGCCACATTTGAAGTCAAATTATTAGAATATAAGTAAAAAAAATGAACCAAAGCATCAGAAGTATGGAAGCTTTATTTGAAAATAGAAAATATGGAAACAGAAATGCCGTTAAGTATACGGGTGATAAAACAACTATTACTAACAGGAGCGTATATTTAAGGTTAATAAAAACTAGCCAGCCAAGTCATTCATATTCACAATTGGCAGCATCACCGCCATTACGATAATCATAACGACCACACCCATCAACACCAGCATTAAAGGCTCAAGTAATGACAATAAAGTACTTATAAAATTGGTGGCTTCTGCCTCTTGCATATTGGCAGCACGGCTAAGCATGTTTTCAAGCTCGCCCGAGTTTTCACCACTTTTAATCATTTGTACCATCATCGGCGGAAAATAGGGCGATTTGTCTAATTGACTCGACAGACTTGAACCCTCTGTCACTCTATATGCAGCGGTAATGATGGTTTTTTGAATATGCAAATTGGTGGTGACCGCAGCGCCAATATGGAGCGCTTCAATCAATGGCACACCAGAGCGCACCAATATCGCGAGCGTACTGGCAAAGCGCGCCGCATTCAACCCTTTCGATAAGCGTGCCAGTATAGGCAATTTTAGCACGGCACTATCTATGGCTAGCTTGCCCGCTTGCGTCTGAGCGAAGCGATAGAATAAAAACGCCGTTCCTGCCAACACCAGCAGCATCAGCCACCACCACTGGGTAATAATATTTGATAAGCTAAGGACAATTTGGGTAATTAAAGGCAGAGCTTGTTCGGACTGCTCAAACACTTTGACAATTTTTGGTACTACAAAGCTCATTAGCCCCATAATTACGCCAACTGCCATCACCATCAGCACGATTGGATAAACCATAGCGCCTTGTATTTTTTTCTGTAAGGCAAAGCGATTTTCAGTGTAATCGGCAAGCTGATTTAAGATCAAATCCAAATGACCAGATTTTTCTCCAGCTGCAATGGTAGCGATATATAGTGGCGGAAAGCTCGCCGCTTGCTGCAAAGCGCGCGCCAAACTGAGACCTTCTAGAACATGCGAGCGCACGGCAAGCATCAAAGATTTGATATGGGTTTTTGGCGATTGTTTGGCGACAGCTGCCAAAGTTTCCTCTAACGGAATACCAGCAGCAAGTAATACAGATAACTGGCGGGTAAGCAGTGCCAACTCATAAGCAGAGGGTTTTTTATAGCGGCTTTTATGCTGACTTTGCCTATCATTGACGGCGTTGACTTCGACGGGCGTCCATTGTTTATCACGCAGCTGCTGGCGTACTTGCCGCGCAGAATCACCTTCAAGCAAGCCTTTTTGGATGCCGCCGCGATCGTCAAGCGCTTTATAATGATAAGCGGGCATAGCAGCGGATATCCTAAGACGGTCAAGAGTAAAAGAGGATGGATCAAGATTTGAAAAGTTGGCTTATTAAAAGAATAGACGACTTAAAGAAGCGGCGTAGAATCGTTACTATCCGGCATCAAGCCTTGCAATAATAGAACATCTAAATGCTGTTGTTGTAGCTTTTTATCAAAATCATTGACTTCAGCGATCAGCATACGCTCAATGCGCTTATCACTGGCAAACACACTGAGACGTGCACAAATGACCGCCAATTGATAAATACGTTTTTTGCAATAACCGTCTAAACCTTGTAGCAATCTGACCATGTGCGGGGTTTCAAGGCTGGCATAATCATAATCACTCACCACATCCTGACCAAGTGCTGTCACGCCATAGGTAATAGATAAATGGGCGCAAAAATAACAGCTAAATAAATAGCCAACCACATGTCCTATATAATAGCCACGATCGTAAGTAAAGCTACTGACGCCAAAGTGCCCGAGCACATAGCTGTTCAAACTGCCTTGATCAAAGATAGGTTTATTATGCTTTAGCTTGCCGACGGTGGCAAAGCATAATGGATTATGTCCATCCTGTATTGTCAACTGCCAACCTGCAGGTTGCTGAGCTGGCATATGGCGTACAATATCTTCGATAATGTCATCGACCACATGCAGCTGCTGCCATAAGCGCTCAATGGCATCCGTATCCATCAAACCGCGTTTATCAAGCTGCTGTGCAAGCAAATATTGCTGGTATTCGGCAAATTGTGTTTTGAGGGTATGTACAAGGTAAGTCGGACGGATAGCAGCAGAAGCCAAATATAATTGCTGCGTGCGCTCATGCTGCGCCCGATAAAGTGCCACGCGCTGAGTAGCAATACTACTGTCACTTGCAGAGATAGATGAGCTTTGGTTTATCAGAGTATGATTAGCAGTATTTATATTAGCGGAGCTAGTCTCTGTCAAGCTACCCTCCGCATTTGGCAAAACAAATAATGCTAATAATGCTGCTTTATCAAGCCGAATAGCCATACCTGCCTGTGCGCTATTTTCCTGCTGAAGATTTGAGTCATGCTGATTATTGTTAGCTTTGACTCTGCTATTAAGTTTGTCTTTATGATTAATAGACGCAGAAGAATCTTGTAGATCATTTGATTTTACGCTTGGTTTTGCGGTCGGTTCAGTCATAAAACACCATCAGCTGCAAAAATAAACATCACCTAAGTCATACTATATTCTGGATAAACCGTAATATATAAGCATAAAAGATAGGTCGCTAAAACACTGTCGCAACTAGGCGACTTATTACTTCATTGTCATTCCATAGTACCTGAACCTACACTCATTGTCAGCTGTGCAAGATCGAAATGCTAATGATGAAAAATTATTATCAGATAGACGCTATTATATCACTGACTCAGTTTAGAAAATATCACACAGCTTGGATGACTATTTATGTGTGAAGCAGCGGCTAAGCAAGGTTTTGTTTTTGATATTGCTGGCGGTACGCTTTTGGTGATATGCCATATACGCGCTTAAAGGCTTGGCTAAAGGTTGAGTCTGAGGCATAACCCACTAGCTCACTAATACGGCTGATACTATTTTGCTGCAAGCGCAAATAACGTGCCGCCAAACGCAAACGGTAGTCAATCAGGTAGGTCAACGGCGGCATACCAACCACGTCTTTGAAACGCTGCGCAAAACTCGAGCGTGACATACCTGCAACTTCAGCAAGCTCATGAATGCTCCAGTTTTGGCTTGGATTTTCGTGCATGGCGACCAATGCCTTGGTTAAAAACGGGTCTTTCATGGCTTTTAGCCAACTGTCCGTGGCTTCAGGCAAACTTTCGATATAAACCCGCAAACACTCAATCATCATAATACTTGCCCAATGATTGATAATCGCCGTCTTACCCATCCGCTCATGCTCAGCTTCTAACGTCAGCAGTCGAATCTCAACATCAATCACCTCGAACCGACCATCAGATTCATCGTTAATTTCAGGCAATATCGTTGGTAGTACTGATAATAAAGGACGAATCATCTCTTTATCGTACTTGCATTCAATCAGTATCAAAGATGATTGGGCATCACCATCGCCCTGAATATCAAGCACTTGTTCCGTGCAATTAGTAAGCAACTCATCCAAAGGTTTGGCACTCTCACCATGATGGTTGAGCGCGTAACTGACATGATTGTGCGCGCTAGGAATCATAATAATGTCGCCAGCATGCGCTTCTCTGAGTCCACTGCCCATATCAATACAAAAGCTACCAGACATCACCAAATAAAACACAATCGTATCTTGTCTAGTGAGTGAGTAAGACCAATTGCCTGTACCATTTAAGCGATAGTATTTCGTATCGAATAAATGCACATTTTGTAGTAACACGCTTAATGCGTCCATTAACCATTTCCTCAATAACAGCTGCTCAATAACGCGCCACTTTAATAAAAAAATCGCATTAATATGAGGATCAATTTTATTTAAAAATATAGTGCTACTGAGATAAATTTTTCTTTGACAGTACCGCTAATATACCTTTATAAAGCCCTTACGACACAATATGTATCATAAAAAATGATAAAAAACGCCAGTAGACTGTTAGATCATGAGCGATTTAAAAGGTTTAGGACTATCACAGAGGCAAAAAGATATAAAATAGACAGGTACAAAAAAATGCCAAAAATGGCAGCGGCTTTTTTTAAATGATTTTAATATAGAATATAAACAGAAGGGATATAGCAAAAAAATGGGGCGACTGATGGGACTCGAACCCACGACAACCGAGATCACAACCCGGGGCTCTACCAACTGAGCTACAACCGCCATAACTGTTGCCAAAATTCGGCAATATATGCAGGCTAAATGGTGCGCCTGGCAGGATTCGAACCTGCGGCCACCTCCTTAGAAGGGAGATGCTCTATCCAACTGAGCTACAGGCGCTCTTAGAGGACTTTTACATATTTTGGTCCGCTTGATATACAAGAAACCAAACCATTATACATAAAAAAAAGCCTGTAAGGCTCTTAAATAGATGGTCGGAGTGATAGGATTCGAACCTACGACCCTCTGGTCCCAAACCAGATGCGCTACCAAACTGCGCCACACTCCGAAATTCTCTATTAACACGATAGTTTGTTAATTAACTGGTTGTTGGCAATGCCACTAACTGGCTAACGTTCCTTGCTATCGAGGTGCACATATTAAGGGGAAACGCCGATGGTGTCAACACCTATTTTTAATTAATTTGAAATAACTGCTAAATTATTTAAAAAAGGCTTATTTCTTATAAACTAAGCGTCGACAACAAGCGCTACTCAACATAGTGCCTCATGAGCTAAGCGCATATTATACTAAATCTTATGTCGGAAGCAAGTCAGTGTTTATCGTACCTGTAAGCACATTAAAAGGTATCAGCCATAACTGAGCATAGGGTGCATTTTCACTATTGTATATGTCCTGAGTATCTTGCTTTAGTACAACCGCTCGTCTCTGATTGTCTTGCACCGGATATACCAGCCAGACTTGCTCTGCTTGATAAGCCTGCGCATAGCTGCTCAGTTGATAAGCGTCGCTGGCACTAATGGCGCTGGCATGCGCTAAAGGCTTCCATTTAATATCAATCACGTGACTATATTGACCTGCTTGTTTTTCTGGTGATGGATTTGCTCCTAAATTCTTTATTGGTAAAGCATCATCATGCTTCTCTTTATTTTTAGTATTCGAACGCATCTGGCGATAAATCAATAAATCAGGACGAATAGACAAACACGCCTGCCCTTCGGCATCATTAAGCCAAACACGCTGCGTTTGAAACAGTGGTTGATAATCTTTGCTTTGCTGTTGAAAAATCAAAGCGATACGCTGGCTTGCCCATTGCTCAAACGCTTGATTCATATCTATCAGTAAGCATAAGCGTGGCGGTGTAGATCTACTACCAAATGGTTTTGGTGCATTAATACTATGACCGATTTCCATATTTGATTGACTAAGCAGCCAATAAGCGAAATCTACCAGTTGCAAGGCGGCTTGTAATTGCTTTGCTTGCAGCGGCTGAATGGCAAGTTCACGCTTTGCTTGAAGGTATATCGACTCTAGCTGGCGTATTTCATGCTGATGTAGGACAGACACTTGCTGCCACGGCTGTAAATGTAAAAGCAGATTTGATTGAGACAACAAAGGCCTCAGCAGCGTCAGTGCGCTCTTAATCATGCGATTGCCGAGCATGTCTTGGCTCAGCACACTGCGCTCACAAACGAATTTATGTGGCTGCATACTGTTATGGAGTAATTGCTCTTTTATGAGTAAACGTCCTTGAATTGCTGCTTGGTTATGGATTTGGGTTTGATACTGTTTGGTCGGTTGATAATTCGTTAAACGCTGCAAAAGCTGCATACTGAGCCAATCAGATAAAGGCAATGCGGTGACTGGCAGCGCTGTCAACTGGCGGCTGAATTGCCCAAAATTTTTGCTGTGAGGCGATTTGTTATCGTTACTATTCATTAGGTCTGACAGCATATTTTGTACCCAGTGACGGGTTTGTAAAATATCCGTATCTACTGGCGATTCATTTGACTGATATGGCTGCTTAATAGAGTTGCTAGCAGTGTTTGCGATAAATTTTGGCAGTATCTCAAGAGTCATGCCACTAGGCAGTACAATAACGCCAATATAATGTCCAACCTTGAGTTGCCACTGTCCTTGCTTGCGTTTAATACTAAATACTGACAGCTCTTGGGTTATCAGCCACTGAAAATCAGAGTCGTACAAGAAATTAGACGCTATTAAACGCTGATGTTCAAATACCGTCATGATATTCATTTCAGAGCTTTGAGTGTGCTTATGCGTATTTATCATAGATTAACATCCTCATGGATATAAGCGCTGATAGACGGCAAGCTGGGTGAACTTGCCAGTCTTGGCAATAAGGTCAGTATTAATTGCATAACCGCCGGCATTTATAGATTGAGTAAAATAGGATTGCTGTCCTGCAAACATGGAGTTCTGAGAAGCTATACTATTCTCGCTAGCCATTTGAGTGGGCATACCGTTATGTATTAACGTTTGACTATCATGAATAAATTGCGCCGATATTGGCTGCTGTTCATCTCTAAAAATATACTGCAAGACAGCCACTTGCCCGCCAGCTGCTTGGGCTAATTGTGGAATAATTTGCTCAGTAAGTGCCATTTGTAACTGCTCAAGATTATGCACGGAGAATAAAAATGCATGACCCATTTGCGCCTCAATCCCTAACGTTTGGCTAATACGATGATTTAAACCCGTTAATACTTTGGCTAAATTGATGGACTCTGCTTCGTCGACTATTTTTAATCCTTCATTCGGGTTGATAATCGGTAATAGCTCAGGCTGCGGCGAACAGTTAATAAAGCGAAAACGACGACGCAGTGCCATATCTAGTGGCGCTAACGAATGATCTTGGGTATTCATGGTCGCATAGACATCAACATTGGCAGGCACGCTAAACGCTCGCCCAGAGTATGCCAAACTTACTGTCATCGCATTGGGCGTACCTGCTCGTTTATCAGGTTCAATAAGGCTGAGCAATTCACCAAAAACGCGTGAGACGTTGGCACGATTAATCTCGTCAATCAGCATCGCATAACGCTGCTGAGGATCATTTGCCGCGCGCTGACAGAGCTTTAAAAAGGCGCCATCAGTAATGGCATAGCTCATTTGAGATGAGCTGTTATTCGACTGATTAGAAGCTGCCATTACCGGGCGAATGCCCTCGACAAACTCTTCATAGCCATATGCCTGATGGAAACTGACCATACTAAAGCGCTGTTGGCTAAAGCGTTGGTTTTGGCTGGCACTATTATCACGTTGCGCCTGCTGAAATTCTGACAATTGCTCTGACAATTCGCTTAATAGCATCAGGCTGTCAGGCAGTAAATACCACGCACCGCTAGGGTCTTTATCAAAATACGCTTGGCTGGCTCTATTTTTATACCCAACCGTCTGTGAGCTGGTTGGACTGTGCATTTGCAGTACAGACCACGCTGTATTACTTAAATTTTTCTCACGTGCATTTTGTAATGCTTTGGCGATAAAAAACTCATGATTGACGATTTCAGGTACTTTTACTAAGTCCTGTTTTTGCGATTGAAAATCTAAAAATATCAAACACACCACATCACGCCAGTTCAACTCTTGCAATAACTGCTTGAGTAAATCTTCATCATTGGCTCTAGGCAGATAGTCCGTATATTCTTTAGCAATTTGGAGCAATCGGTAGGTTTTACCAGTACCCGCGACGCCCGTATAAATAATATTGGTTGGCTTATCATCACACATATCAGGCATAACATCATCCAGCAAAAAAGTATAAAAAAGCGCTAGCATTTTATCATTATAGTTACTCACTCTACAGGGTATCAGTGCTTAAATTACTAACGCCTAAGATGCCGTTACGTCACTGTTATTTTGTAAGCGCAGCAGTACATGGTAATAATAGTAGCGACTGAGCAGTTAATGTACCATAACTAAAATAGCTGCTAGCATAAAGCCTATTCGGTGACTCATTTATGCCATGAGCCTTTTAACCCTAGTATCATTAGCATTGTAAATCCCACTTAAATGAGGAATATTGTATGTCAGGATTATTAAAAAAACTCCCGATCAAACGGACCAATAAACTGCCAGCCAAAGTCTCTGAGAACGCAAAACCTGCAGTCGAAAAAACCAATAGCACACTTAAACCAATCAGCAATCAATTTACCAAATTGTTATCTATCACCAAATATTTACCTGCTGGTGCACGTTCGAGCATTTTATCGAAAGCATTTGGTAAGGTAGTACCTTATGTGGGCACAACGGGTATCTACTATGAAACGGTCGAGCCAAACCAAGTGGTGGTCAGTTTAAATAATACCAAAGCGGTGCAAAACCATATCGGCTCCGTCCATGCAGTTGCCATTACTTTGCTTGCTGAAACGGCAACGGGATTCATTTTAGGCTTAAACTTACCTGCTGATCGTGTACTATTGATTAAGTCTTATTCAGTGAATTTCTATCGACCGATTAAAAAAGGACAAATGGCTGCCATCGCAAGCTTATCTGATGAGCAGCGTTTAGATATTTTAAATACTCCGAAAGGCGAAATGATTATTCCATGTGTCATTCATGACCGTGAGTCGGACAGTGATCGCGACCCAATCGTAGTCGAGATGACATGGGCTTGGATACCCAAGTCTGAGTTAGAAGCGCGTCGCCAAGGCAAAGCTAATGAAAAGTCGGCAGAGGCTGATACTGAGTCTCATACCAAAGTAGTAGAAACAGACGCAAAAGTAGAAACTAAGTAAGACAATCAATCAGCTGATAATGATGAGGCTGTTTAAGATAACTAATATATTAAGAATACGTAAAGTAGTGCGCTAGCATTTTTATAGCGCACTTCGTATAGCAGTGATTTATAAACTTATAATAAGGAGACAATGATGTCCAAAATGATTTCTAAAGCTACTTCTAAAACAGAGCTTACTAATTTATCCAAGGCTTTTCTCGTCAGTATCTGTGCATTAGGATTTACCGTTAGTGCCACTGCGGCACCCGAAAAAACTTCAACTCATACACATCATGCAGCAACTATCACTAAGTCTAGCCCTGTGTTTTTAGGTGACGGCGGCAATTATCCTTTCTCAGAAGCAGTCCGTGTCGGCGATACTTTGTATATGTCTGGTCAGATTGGTTTTAAAGATGGCAAGCTGGTCAAAGGCGGTGTTAGAGCTGAAGCCAAACAGACAATGGATAATATCAATACTACGTTATTGAAATATGGTTACCAAAAGTCAGATATCGTTAAGTGTATGGTGATGCTCACCGATATGGACGATTTTAATGACTTCAATAAAATCTATAAAGCTGAACTGGCAAAGCCTTATCCCGTCCGTTCAGCTTTTGGTGTCGCAGAGCTAGCGGCAGGTGCCAGCGTTGAAGTTGAATGTATCGCTGTCAAATAAAAATGTCTCTTAAAATATTACTCTAAACAATCAAAGCGTCCTCAAGTAGGGCGCTTTCTTTGGTCACGCGTAGCACTTCTTCTAACGTCGTACGTCCCGCGATTACCTTACGCAAACCATCAGCACGAATCGATGGTGTCTTTTGGCGGGCGTACTCTTCTAGCTCATACTCGGCGGTATTGCTATGAATCATGCGACGCAGCGCATCATCAACGGGCACCACTTCATATATCGCTGTTCGCCCTTTAAAGCCTGATTGGTTACACTTATCACAGCCGACTGCTCTAGGTAGCTTGATAGCTTTATCTGTCAGATTATCAGCAGCATTGTTAGCTGCATTGTTAGTTGCAATATTGTCAGACATTGATTGAATACCAATCTCAGTAAACAATTTGGCTTGTTCAGGATCAGCCAGCTGCCAATCATGACAATGTGTACATAACGTACGTACCAGACGCTGGGCGACCACGCCTATCAATGATGATGATAATAAAAACTGCTCAACGCCCATATCTTGCAAGCGCGTAACCGCTCCAATAGCAGTGTTGGTATGTAGGGTTGATAAGACCAAATGCCCTGTTAAAGATGCTTGCACAGCGATTTCTGCTGTCTCTAAATCGCGAATCTCACCCACCATGACCACGTCTGGGTCTTGACGCAACATTGCACGCAAGCTCTTAGCAAAGGTCATATCGACTTTGTTATTAACCTGCGTTTGCCCAATACCATCAAGCTGGAACTCGATCGGATCTTCAGCGGTCAAGATATTACGGGTTTGATCATTTAAATCAGTCAATGCAGAATATAGCGTGGTGGTTTTACCAGAGCCTGTCGGTCCTGTCACTAAAATAATGCCATGCGGGCGATGGATTAAGCGCTTAAGCTCACTATAATCATTATCAGATAGACCCAAATAGGTCATATTCAGGCGACCTGCTTGCTTATCTAGTAAGCGCATGACCACACGCTCACCAAAACTTGACGGCAATGTCGATACCCGCACATCAACCTCGCGCCCCGCTAAGCGCAAGCTAATACGCCCATCTTGCGGCACACGCTTTTCAGCGATATCCAGTTTTGCCATCACTTTAATGCGCGATACTAATAACGGCGCTAATTGACGTTTTGGTGTGATGATTTCTTTAAGCTCACCATCGACGCGAAAGCGAACGACCAAGCGTTTTTCAAAGGTTTCAATATGGATATCTGAGGCGTTTAGACGTATCGCTTCGGATAATAATGCATTAATCAGACGGATAATAGGTGCATCGTCTTGTTGGTCCATTAAGTCTTCAGTTTCAGGCACGCTATCTGCCAAGCTATCAAGATCAGGATGGTCTTCAAGACCAGCGGCGATATGCTGTGACTCGCCAGTATTACCTGCATAAGCGGCATTCATGCGTTTCTCAAAATCGTCCGAGCTGACACTTTCATATATTGGCACACCGCGTATGCCTTGCTGCTGTAAAAATCGCACCGCTTCATTGATTGCTGAAAGCGGCGTCACCTTGGTCAATAGCAATGTCGGTGGCAGCTCAGGATCAATGGCTAGAATAACCAAAATCTGATGGCGTTTTGCAAAACTGTACGGCAGTTGCATCATAAAAACGACCTAATAGATAAAGAAAAACTCAGAAAAAAACTTGTATCAAAGCATGGTAAATGTATTATTCTTAACTGGCTCAACTCAAAAAGACTGCAAGTAAGATTGCATGATTTTGTTATAATAGCATTTTGTTTTACTCGCCATTAGGATTTTCAGTTATGTCAGATAACACTAGCACTGCCACTCAATCGACACCCCTTTTGCAAGATACTTTTACGGTAGGCAGTCGTACTTTTTCTTCTCGATTATTGGTCGGTACGGGTAAGTATAAAGATATGACTGAAACGGGTGCCGCCATCGGCGCGTCAGCAGCAGAGATAGTGACGGTCGCTATTCGTCGTACCAATATCGGTCAAAATAGCAATGAGCCCAATTTGCTTGATGTCATTTCACCAGATAAATACACTATTTTGCCAAATACAGCAGGCTGTTTTGATGCAGAAACGGCGATTCGTACTTGTAAGCTTGCTCGCGAGCTATTAGGTGGGCATAATCTGGTTAAGCTTGAAGTATTAGGGGATGAAAAAACCTTATACCCTAATGTGATGGAAACACTAAAAGCTGCCAAAGTGTTGATTGATGACGGTTTTGAGGTCATGGTATATACGTCAGACGACCCTATCGTTGCTCAAGAATTAGAGAGTATGGGCTGTGTGGCAATTATGCCACTTGGTAGTCTAATTGGCTCTGGTCTTGGTTTGCTCAATCGCCATACATTAAGCTTGATTATTGAAAATGCGAAAGTACCCGTATTGGTTGATGCTGGTGTCGGTACAGCTTCTGATGCCGCGATTGCCATGGAACTTGGCTGTGATGGCGTACTGATGAATTCAGCCATTGCTAATGCGCAAAATCCTGTAATGATGGCTCAAGCAATGAAGCATGCGGTATGGGCAGGTCGTCAGGCTTTCTTGGCGGGTCGTATGCCGATGCGCAAAATGGCAACTGCCAGCTCACCACAGACGGGATACTTTTTTCAGTAGTATTAAAGGTTAGGTGATTATATTTTTCATTATAAAAGGATTTATTATGCGACTTCTTACAGCAGTCGACCAGTTGTTTTTACTTCTTGAGTCGCGTAAACAACCCATGCATGTTGGAGGTCTATTTTTATTTGAATTACCAGAAGATGCGGATATCAGTTTTGTTCATCAGCTTGTAAAGCAGATGCAAGACTCTGATGTACCGCCAACGTTTCCGTTCAACCAAGTGCTTGAGCATATGGTATTTTGGAAAAAAGACAAAAATTTTGATGTTGAGCACCACTTGCATCATGTCGCCCTACCCAAGCCCGCCCGTGTGCGCGAACTTTTGATGTATGTTTCAAGAGAGCATGGTCGTCTATTGGACCGTGCTATGCCCCTGTGGGAATGCCATGTGATTGAAGGCATTCAGCCAGAGAGCGAAGGTAGCCCAGAGCGCTTTGCGCTGTATTTCAAAATCCATCACTCGCTGGTTGATGGCATCGCTGCCATGCGTTTGGTCAAAAAATCCTTATCACAATCACCCAATGAGCCGGTTACTTTGCCTATTTGGTCATTAATGGCACGCCATCGCAATCAGATCGATGCTATATTGCCCAAAGAGCGCTCCGCTTTACGCATCCTGAAAGAGCAAGTATCTACCATTAAGCCTGTGTTCACAGAATTACTGGATAATTTTAAAAATTATAATGACGACAGCTATGTCAGTACCTTTGATGCGCCGAGAAGTATTTTAAACAGACGCATCTCAGCATCGAGACGTATAGCGGCACAATCTTATGATATCAAGCGCTTCAATGATATTGCTGAGCGTATTAATATTAGCAAAAACGATGTAGTACTAGCCGTTTGTGCTGGTGCTATCCGGCGTTATTTGATTTCGATGGATGCACTACCTAGCAAGCCTCTGATTGCGTTCGTGCCCATGTCTTTACGAACTGACGATAGTGTCGCGGGCAATCAGCTGTCATTTGTCCTTGCCAATCTGGGTACTCATCTGGATGATCCATTGAGTAGAATCAAGCTAATTCATCGCAGTATGAACAATGGAAAACGCCGTTTTAGACGTATGAATCAAGCGCAAGTTATTAACTACAGTGTGGTGTCTTATGCATGGGAAGGGATTAATCTGGCGACTGGTTTGTTTCCTAAAAAACAAGCCTTTAACCTGATTATCTCAAATGTGCCAGGCTCCGAAAAATCATTGTATTGGAATGGCGCGCGCCTACAATCTTTATACCCTGCCTCGATTGTCTTCAACGGGCAAGCGATGAATATTACGCTGGCAAGTTATTTGGATAAGATTGAATTTGGTATTACTGCCTGTAGCAAGGCCTTACCTCATGTGCAAGATATGCTGATGCTGATAGAAGAAGAGTTGCAGCTGCTTGAAAAGGTTAGTAAAGAGCTTGAATTCAATGGTATTACAGTTGAAGATAAAAGTGGCTATAAAGATAATGGTAAAACAAAAAAGCTGGCTCCGTAACGGAACCAGCTTTTTATTTGTCATACTTAGCTATCTAAAAGGGGACGATTAAAGCGCATCGCCCCATGCTGGCACAACCACTTGCATCAAAGGTTTTAGCAGTTTTATATTACAAGCAAAGATAGAGCCTGATGTCATCGAATTGTGTGCGCCGGTATGATCAACGACCACGCCACGTGCTTCGGTGACAATAAGCTCGCCTGCTGCGATATCCCAAGGCTTGATTGACATCTCAAAGTAGCCATCAAAACGACCAGCAGCCACATAACATAAATCAAGAGCAGCTGAGCCTAAACGACGGATTTGACCGCCCGCTTCAGTGATTTTTTGTAGGCTTTCGTAGTGCTCTTTGGCATATGAGATAACTTCGCCATTGCGCTTACGCTCAAGAGGATGCCCAGTAGTAAATAAACCACCATCAATCGTTTTACGCTCACTGACACTGATACGGCGTTGGTTTAAACGCGCGCCTTTACCACGGCTAGCAGAGAACATCTCATCACGGACAGGATCATAGATAACACCATGCTGAGTCACGCCTTTATGCTGTACGGCGATAGACACACAGAACTGTGGTACGCCATGAACGAAGTTTTTAGTGCCATCTAGTGGATCGATAATCCAGCACCAGTCAGCATCTTCGCCGCGACCTTCCTGCATACCAAACTCTTCACCCAAATACGAATGATTTGGATAGCTGGCTTTTAGCGTCTCAATCGTCAGCTCTTCACTAAAGCGATCAATACGAGTAACCAGACCATCTAGTCCTTTTGACTCGATATCCAACTCAATTTTGTGACGGTTTTGATGCGCGTACAAAATTTCTTTACCGACTTTTTCAGCAGCACGCGCTGCGATGACGACCATGGGTTCCATACAATAACCTGCTTGTTTGATAAATGGATATTACTAGATAAATATTAATTGATAAGTACCAATCGATAGATACTTATTAATAAAGAAAGCATGTAAAGTAAGAGATACTTATAGCACCAACACTACTTATAAAATCAATGAAAAATAAAGCCACATAGCAAACCACAATATATGGTTGTTATTAGTCGCACCGCTCAAGTTGTCAAATAGTTCACACCTACGGCAAGCAGGCGATATCTTGGCACAAAAATACAGCTTTATTTTTTACACAGCTATTTTATCAACTTTTTACGGACTATGGGTATTTATTATTTTTATAATGTAGCAGATAGATGGTTAATCGTCTTTTAAACCTTAAGCCACATCAGTTAAGATAATAAGTTTTGGAGCTGATTGAACACACCTTCCACATCTAGACCACAATCTGCCAGCTGTTCTGCTTGAGAGCCATGCGCAACAAACCGATCAGGGATACCTATATTACAGATAGCTGGACGATGAATTTTAAAAGCAGCCGATTCATTTAATAGGTATTCATTGACCGCACTACCTGCACCGCCCATGATCATATGCTCTTCTAGAGTCGCTATATGAGTAACACCTTGCTCAATTAGGGTTTCAAGTAAGTTAGTATCTAAAGGCTTCACCCAACGCATATTGACCACATGCAGCTGACAGCTTGATGCTAATAAAGGGGATTTCGCAATCATTTCTGCGGCTTTCTCAGCCGTTTCGACCATCGTACCAAATGCCAATAATGCCATTTTCTTGGGTGCATCGTCTGTACCAAGTACCGATTCTATAACCGCTTCACCAATATTATAAATTTGGGCTGGTTGTATAATAGTTGCGCCAGTACCAACACCGCGCGGATAGCGCACTGCGGTACAACCTTGGTATTCATAACAAGTATTGAGCAAATGATAGCATTCGTTTTCATCTTTTGGCGCTGCAATCAGCATATTGGGCACGCAGCGTAAAAATGCAAAATCAAACACCCCCGCATGCGTAGCACCATCTTCACCAACTAGACCGGCGCGATCAATGGCAAACATCACATCAAGATTTTGTAAAGCAACATCATGTATCAGCTGATCGTACCCACGCTGTAAAAACGTCGAGTAAATCGCTACAATCGGCTTCACGCCTTGCGTTGCCATGCCACCCGCCAACGTCACAGCGTGTTGCTCAGCAATCGCTACATCAAAGAAACGCTCTGGAAATTGACGAGCAAACTCGATCATCCCTGAGCCTTCTTCCATCGCTGGGGTAATGGCGAGCAGCTTATTATCTTGTACCGCTTTGTCACATAAAAACTGCCCAAATACTTGCGAGTACTTTAAGGAAGGTTTAATCGCTATTATTTCTGGTTTCTCAGTTTTTGGTACGTTATCTTCAGCAGGTAAGCTACTAATAGCATGATAGCCGACTGGGTCTAATTCAGCAGGCGCAAAGCCTTTACCTTTGGTGGTATAAATATGGACTAAAACTGGACCTTTGACTTGCTTGGCAAGCGACAATACACGTAGTAGCTCAGGAATATTATGACCATCAAAAGGACCAAAATAGGTAAAGCCTATCGCCTTAAATAGATTGTCTTCTAGTTGCGGTACATCGCGCTGCTCTTTATGACGCTTACGTCGGTCAAATGCTTGCATATCAGGGCGTTGACATAATATTGGCTCGCCTGCATCAGAGATATCAACCTGATACCCTGACTCCCAAAGCATTGCTAAATGCCGTGAAAAGCCACCAATCGAGCAGGATATAGACATGTCATTGTCATTCAAAATCACCATCAAATCAGCGTCTTGTTGCACCGCGTCATTCATCGCTTCAAACGCCATGCCACCTGTCATCGCCCCATCGCCGATAATACAGGCAACCGTCTGCGCGCGCCCTTGATAGCGTAGCGCTAAGCTCATGCCTAAACCGGCTGAGATGGACGTTGATGAATGACCAACCCCAAAGGTATCATAGACAGATTCGGCGCGTTCTGGAAAAGCCGTTAAGCCAGTTTTAGAGCGGATAGTACATAACTGATCACGGCGACCTGTCAGTACTTTGTGCGCATACGCTTGATGACCCACATCCCAAACGATCTGATCTTGCGGGGTGTCTAGCAAATAATGTAGCGCAATAGTCAATTCAATCACGCCTAAGTTGGCACCGAAATGACCACCGCTTTGACCCGCTGAATACAATACAAACAGCCTTAGCTCATCGGCTAAAGTCATCAGCTCAGCACTGCTAAAAGTCTTGAGATCAGCAGGACTATCCACACTGTCGAGCAATGGCGTCTGTGGACGCTCACGTGGAATCACTGCATACGTTTGTTGCAGTTTTGATAGCGGTACAGCAGAATCAACAGCTGACGCAGATAATGACTGAGACTGTGGGGAATGAGGTGACTGCTGCATAAAACGTACGATACCTACCAATCTGCTGACCAGATGCTACCTTAGACAAGGTCTAGCAATAGCAATAGTCTAAGTGGCGTTAATAATAGCCATGCCATCATTTGTATCATTGCTAATACAAGGGATGGCATCGACTATACAATTAGTGATACAGCTTTTATCGCTGCAATAACCCAAAATACGCTATTTGATATAAAGATAATAACGTTCAATGACAACCCTAAAGACTGCTCTAATAGCTGCCTCAAAGGTCATAATAATGGCTATTATGCCTTATTATTTTGTATCCATACCGGACGTTAGTGACGACATAGTAATGTAAGGGCAAAGACTTGTCACTGTATCCGTCAAAATAGTATGGCATAATAGCATTTATTTTTAATTGTCGCTTTAATCATCGTGCGTCGTCTGTGAACTTTGTGTGTTTTTATAATTTATGGGTTTTTATAATAAATATAATTAGCATACTATCTTGCAAACCCGCTAGCTTACAAGAACTTAGCTATTATAATAAAGCTATGTCAGACAATTAGCGCCACGATGATCAGCTTATGCAGGGCATTAATGTCATATCAATTTATTACTAGCGCCAAATTGCCTACTCGTCACGGCGAGTTTGATATTCATATCTTTGAAAATGATGAGGGTCAAGAGCATGTGATGCTGACGGTAGGTCTGCCTGTGTTTGATCAAACGGATATTGCCGACAGCATCTTAAATCAAAAAGATGATGCTTTATCAGAACGCCCTATTCCGTTAATAAGAATTCATTCTGAATGCTTAACTGGTGACGCCTTTAGCTCCTTAAAATGTGATTGCGGACCACAGCTAAATACCGCTATGGATGCGATACAAAAAACGGGCTGCGGGGCGATTTTATATCTGCGTCAAGAAGGACGCGGCATCGGTCTGACCAATAAAATCCGCGCTTACGCCTTACAAGATCAAGGTCACGACACTCTAGATGCCAACCTTATGTTGGGGTTGCCTGCTGATGCACGTATCTATGATATGTGCGGACCGATGCTTGCTCATGTAGGCGTTGATGCTGTGCGCCTTATCACCAATAATCCTAGTAAAGTCGCTTACTTAACCGAGCATGGCATTGATGTTATTGAACGGGTGCCATTGGTCGTTGGAGTGAATGATATGAATGCTGAATATCTAGCGACCAAGCGCGATCGTATGGGTCATCTATTAGACACAGATTTTAATACCACCCTACACCTTAATAAATAGCAAATAATCAGATATTTTATGAGCATTCCAAATATAGATAACGATATCAATGTGTCGGCGACCGATGCAACAACGACACCAAGCCATCATGACATCATGCGCGTGCGTAAGTTTCTAGTCGATTTGCAAGCGCGTATCTGCCAAGCTCTAGAAGTGCAAGAAAGCGATAGCTGCACTGATGCGCAGAAAGCCGCTACCTTTGTCCCTGACGATTGGGAGCGCCCTGAAGGTGGCGGTGGTCGCTCATGCGTATTGGCAGACGGCGAAGTGATAGAAAAAGCCGGCGTTATGTTTAGTCATATACACGTCCAAAACCTGCCTGCTTCAGCAACTGCGCGTCATCCTGACATTGCTGGTCGTAAAGCACAGGCAATGGGCGTATCTCTTGTTGTGCATCCCAAAAACCCTCATGTGCCAACCAGCCATGCCAATGTACGATTGTTTATTGCCGAAGCAGAAGGCAAAGACCCTATTTGGTGGTTTGGTGGCGGTTTTGATTTAACGCCATTTTATCCTGTGCTTGCTGACTGCGTGCATTGGCATCAAGTCTGTCATGACCTCTGTGCACCTTTCGGCGACACTATTTATCCTGATTTCAAGCAATGGTGCGACGAGTATTTCCATTTACGTCATCGTGATGAGCAGCGCGGTATCGGCGGCTTGTTTTATGATGACGTCAATACTGAAAGTCGCGGTTGGAATTTTGAAACCTGCTTTAAATTTATGCAAGCGGTCGGTAATGGCTACCTTGAAGGTATGCTGCCAATTTTTGAGCAGCGTAAAAATGTGCCCTATACCGAAGCAGAGCGTGAATTTCAGCTTTATCGCCGAGGTCGCTATGTTGAATACAACCTTGTTTATGACCGCGGCACTCTATTTGGTCTGCAAAGTAATGGGCGTATTGAATCCATCTTGGTCAGTATGCCGCCGCTTGCCAGTTGGCACTATCGCTTTGAACCAGATCAGGGCACGCCTGAGTTTGAGTTGACTGACTTCTACCTAAAACCCCGTGATTGGTTGACTTTATAATCGGGATTGGCATAATAACTTACTAGTATTTATTGGTTTTGATATAAATCATTTTATTGTTAAAAAGGTCAGCTAATCATGCTGACTTTTTTTATTTTAAATAAAGCGCTATTCAAAATAAGTAATGATAATTTTTAGGACGGCAATTTATATAGTCAGTCTTGAATAAAAGAAATACAAAGATTATAAGGTACTACTGGTATCAATTTTTCTTGCTTACTGTGCCTATGCAGACAGAGGCTGCGAATAATTAATCCCAGTAGCACTGTATTCTTTTAAAAGTGTATCTACTATAGCTTAACGAAAGCGATTATTTAAAACCAATTTATGAGAATATTTAATCTATTTTACAAAAACTCACGGTTTCGCCCTATGCTACTTAAGCTGCTTGCTGTTTAATATAGGATAGTACGTAATTTAAGCATCATGAAAAACAGTATTTTCGAATGTTAATAAAGAAAATATATTAAAAATATTGGATAAAATTTATTTTAATAGTAGCCATTTAATCAGGTGACGAGCATGCGTATGCTACGCCACCTTTTTATTAGCAACGTAAAAAGGAGCACGAATCATGACTCAGGTATCGAATCAAAAATCATTAAAATCTATCTTTGCTATCACTTTGATGGCAGCCACTTTAGGACTGACGGCTTGTAGCACACCAGTAGACCCTGATGTCAAAGCTCGTCAGGACATCATGAAGAACTTCGGTGATGCGATGAAGGTTATGGGCGGCATGGCAAAAGAGCCGGACACCTTTGATGCGGCAGTGTTTAAAGAGCAGGCAGCATTTTTAGCAGAAGAGTCTAAAAATCCTTGGAGCCATTTTAATAATAAAGACGCCGCTGGCAATGCCAAAGCAGAGGTTTGGTCAAATGTTGATGGCTTTAAAGCAGAAGCAGAGAATTTCCAAAAGGTCACTGCTGAGCTAAACGCTGCTGCACAGACAGCAACTAGCATTGACGATGTGATGCCAGCTTTTAAACCTGTTGGCGACAGTTGTAAATCCTGCCATACGGATTTCCAAGTCGAAAAAGACTAAATAAGAATCCTTTAGCAATATAAAAAGCCACCCTATCAAGCAATAAGGTGGCTTTTTTATTCGCTTAACTTATGAATCAATTAAGCCATCAAATCTGATTGTACGATTTCAATCCAATATCCATCAACATCTTTAATAAAGACAATATTTTTCATGCTGCCTTCATCTGGACGTTTTTTGAATTCGACATTGTTTTCATCAAACCAAGCTACCGCTGCATTGAGATCAGGTACATTAAAACAAATATGACCAAACCCTTGTGGTTCTTGATTGCCATCATGATAGCTAAAGTCCGCTTTTGTTTCGGTGCCATAGTTATGAGTCAATTCCAAAATGCCACGCTGACGGAAGGCAAAAATCTCTAAATCATTACCCGACGGCAAGTTTTCACGTTCACTCTCAGTCAGTTTGGCTAAAAAGTACAAATCAAAACCCATGGCTGGGAATTTTTTGACTGCCAGTAACGTCATACCTAAGACGCCAGTATAAAACGCTAAAGACCTCACAGGATTTTTGACACGCAGCATCGTATGGTTAAAAGTATAACCTGTCGTCTGCGCTGAGATAGGCTGTACGCCATCAGCCTTTACGCTGCTTTCAGGTTGCTCTTGTATTGAATGGTCATTATTAAAAATATTATTACTCATGATTATTCCTATATTTAAATATTTTTAATCACTAATAGATTAAATGATCATAACTATAACACTTAGTCTTTCTAGCATAGCCTTTATAGAACACTATTAAGCATCTAAAAACCGCACTTTACCTGTTTCTAAGTCGTACTCGGCACCAACGATCAATAGCTGACCACTACTGGTTAAATCCTCTAACGCACGCGAGCCATGCTTTAATTGACTGACCGACATACGCACATTTGCACGTATAGAGCGATCAACCAGCTCGTCTGCATCCACATCTTGCCCATTGGCGGTCGCAAGTTCATGCAGATTATAGACACTTGGACGGATACGGTCGACGATAGATTGTAGATTGGGCGAGTAGTTTTGCTCAGGATTGATTAATGTTTCAACACAGGCGGTGACAGCGCCGCAATGCGAATGTCCAAGCACTACGACCAGTTTAGTATTGAATTTTTCGGCAGCAAATTCGATCGAACCAATTTGTGAAGGAGCTACCACGTTACCTGCAACGCGTATGACAAATAAATCACCTAAGCCTTGATCAAAAACGATCTCAACCGGTACCCGTGCGTCCGAGCAACCCAAAATAATCGCTAAAGGGTCTTGATCTTTGATTAATTCTGGACGCCTTTGCATACAGGGATCGGTATTGGTCAAGCTGTCTACATAGCGTATATTACCTTGCTTAAGCAGCTCCAGTGCTTCCTGACCTGTTTTAGGGCGTGTATTGTTAGGCATAAGAAATCCTTGATAATTTAACTGGTTAACGTAGTAGATTGCGCTATAACTATCCTGTCATAGAGTCTAAGTCTTCGATATTGTTTGGTGCTTTAAGCAAACCTCACTTAAGTTCTTACTTTTATAAGTCACTCTATATTTATCATACGCAAACCAATTGTATAGGAATAAATTCAAAAAAATGGTAAAAATTATTTAATTTAAGGGTGGCTACTTAGTCTATTTAACAAAGCATAGACTCATCTTTAATCGCTATTTCAAGATCACTATAGGGGTCAACCAACCAACAAGGAACTTGCGCTGACTTATAGTGAAGGTTTGTTATAATAGCCTGCGACCAATCACCGTTAAACTCATCGCTTTAACATACTAAATCATCATGTCTAACGTATACAGCGTTCAGACTGACACTGATATTTTAGTATGTATGTCGGTAATTTAGGAATCATTATGACCGAATCACTTTTAACGCCGCCGACTATTCCTGCATCAGCAAACACTGATAAGGTATTGCTACAACTGACCGGTCTAAAGAAAACCTATGATAATACTGAGGTCTTAAAAGACATCAATCTTGATATCAAGCATGGTGAGTTTATTACCTTACTCGGTCCTTCAGGCTGTGGTAAAACCACTCTACTACGACTGATTGCAGGATTTGAGCAGCCAAACGCAGGGGCGATTTATTTGGATGGCGTACAGATGGCGGGCTTGCCCGCTGATAAACGTCCGGTCAATACCGTGTTTCAGCAATATGCGCTATTTCCGCATATGACTGTCGCGCAAAATGTGGCGTATGGTCTAAAGCTACGAAAAGTCCCTAAAGTTGAGATTCAAACGCGGGTACGTGAGATGCTAGCGATGGTACAGCTAGAACATTTAGCCAATCGTCGCCCGCAGGATTTATCCGGTGGGCAGCAGCAGCGCGTTGCGATTGCACGTGCAGTCATCAATCGTCCTAAATTACTATTGCTCGATGAGCCTTTATCGGCGCTCGATCATAAGCTGCGTCTACAAATGCAGTCTGAGCTCAAACGCCTGCAACGTGAGCTTGGCATTACCTTTGTCTTCGTGACCCATGATCAAGAAGAAGCGCTGTCGATGTCAGACCGCATTGCAGTGATGAAAGACGGCAGATTCCAGCAAATTGGTACGCCTATTGAGATTTACGAAACCCCTGCCAATTTATTTACTGCTAAGTTTATTGGCGAGACCAATTTATTTAAAGCGGAAGTCAAAGGTGTTTATCCTGAGCAGCCAGATCGTGATGGTCGCGTGACCAATGGTCGTATTGAGGTTGAAGTCTGCGAAGCACAAGTTCAAGACGGACCAACGCCTGTGCGTAATCTGCGTCGACCCGATTTTGCCAACGATGTCCAAGTCGGCGATATCGTCAATTTATTGCTACGTCCGGAAGATTTGCGCATTTATGATCCCAATGATAAAGAGCATGGCGGCCTACTGGGGCGGGTAATTGAAAGTAATTATAAAGGCAGCACCTTAGACTCGATTATTGAGCTAACGAACGGTCATATTATTAAAGCATCAGAATTCTTTGATGAAGATGACCCAAGTTTTGACTATAAGCTTAATGAAGGTGTAAAAGTGTCGTGGGTCGATGGCTGGGAATGGGTATTACCAGAAGAGGATATCCACTAATGGCACATACTGGCATCAGCAATAAAAGCCCTTTTCGTACCGCAACGCTATGGCTGATTTGGGGCTGGCTTCTTATCTTTGCGCTATTACCCAATATATTGGTCATAGCCGTCAGCTTTTTGACCCGTGATAGCACAGCTTTTATCAACCTACCTGTCAGCATAGACAGCTACGTGCGCATGATTGACCCGCTTTACTTTGATGTCTTCGTGCACTCATTATGGATGGCAGGCATTACTACGATAATCTGCCTACTACTCGGCTATCCTTTTGCTTGGTTTGTCTCACGCGTGAGCAAACGCTGGCAGCCTTTGTTAATGCTCATGCTGATATTGCCATTTTGGACTAACTCCCTAGTACGGACGTATGCGCTTAAATTATTATTTGCCAATAACGGGTTAATTAATAAATCCTTATTAGCCATAGGCATTATTGATGCGCCCATTGATATCTTATATACCCAAGGCGCTGTGATTGCTGGTTTAACCTATTTATTATTTCCATTTATGGTGCTGCCGCTATATGCCGTCTTTAGCGATTTGCGCAATGATATGCTGCTTGCCTCGCAGGATTTGGGCGCATCGAAACCGCAAACCTTTTGGCACGTGGTACTACCCTTGACCACACCTGGTATTATCTCAGGGGTGCTGTTGGTACTATTACCAGCAATGGGTATGTTCTATGTTGCCGATATTTTGGGCGGTTCACGTAATTTACTCGTTGGTAATATTATCAAAAACCAGTTTTTAGATGCGCGTGATTGGCCATTTGGCGCGGCCGCCAGTGTGCTATTAACGCTTGCGATGGCGGTATTATTACTCGCTTATCGCGCCAGTAGCCGCCGTATTGGCAAGACTGATTTTAGCGAGGTGGCTTAATGTCTGGTAATTCATCTAATAACTCGTCAATCAATAGCTCACCTATAAAAACCAAACGCTCTATCAAGCCATCTAGCATCGGCAGTATCGCCGCCAAAGGCTATCTTGGTCTGATTTATACTTTATTATATCTACCCATCATAGTATTGGTGGTGATGTCATTTAATAAGTCAAAAATCGGTTATAACTGGGGCGGCTTTAGTTTAAAGTGGTACGAGTCGCTATTTAACAATCAGGCGATGCTTGATGCCTTTTGGCATTCTATTGTGCTGGGCTTGGTTGCCGCCACAGTTTCGACCATTATCGGCACCCTGACCGCACTGGCGCTGCATCGCTATGACTTCCGCGGTAAAGGTTTATTAAATGGGCTGCTATTTGTGCTGATGATGTCACCTGAGATTGTCCTAGCGATATCGCTATTGGCACTGTTTTTATTAATCGGCCTGCAGCTCAGTTTTGTCTCGCTATTATTGGCTCATATAACTTTTTGCCTGCCTTTTGTGGTCATTACTGTCTTTGCGCGCTTAAGTAGTTTGGATGAACGTTTAATGGAAGCGGCGCGAGATTTGGGTGCTAGCGAATCAATGATGGTGCGTACGGTCTTGATTCCAGTAATTTTCCCAGCGGTGATGGCAGGTTGGTTGCTTGCCTTTACCTTATCGCTTGATGATGTGGTGGTATCGACCTTTGTCACCGGCCCTAGCTATGAGATTTTGCCGCTACGTATTTATTCTATGGTACGCGTGGGACTTAAACCCGAGGTCAATGCGATTGGTACGATATTGCTGGTTGCTTCCTTAATTCTGGTTGTGATTTCACAGTTATTGCTACGTCGACGTTAATATTAATATTGCTCTAATCAGTTTCGCCTATCGGTATAACAGGTGTAATACTTCTATCTGCTATACCTTATTTCTTTTTCACTTCAGTGGTTAGGTCATTTTATGCTAGAGCTCCGTCATCTTAATACGCTAACTGCGCTGCGAGCCCATGGCTCATTGGCCGCTGCTGCCGATGAGCTGCATGTCACCGCCTCTGCAGTCTCGCATCAGTTAAAAGAGCTAGAGAATTATTACGATATTAGTTTGGTCAATCGGCGCACGCGTCCGTTGACCTTTACGCCAGCTGGCAAGACGGTATTGGCACTCGCTGACAGCATTTTACCTCAGGTCACGCGCACCAAAGCCAACTTAAAACGCTTAGCCCATGGTCAAGCAGGCAGATTACGCTTAGCGTCTGAATGTCATAGCTGTTTTGATTGGCTGATGCCCATTCTCAATCATTATCGCCGTGAGTGGTCAGATGTGGAGCTAGATTTTGCTACCGGTTTTGAGCCCGAGCCGCATCATCTATTGATGGAAGGGGATATTGACCTGCTCATTACCACTAGCAATTTGCCGATAGAGGGTATCAGTTATCAGCCCTTATTTGAATATGAAAGTCGTTTGGTACTTTCACCTACTCACGATTTGGCGGAGCAGCGCTTTGTGTGCCCCGAGGATTTGGTTGAGGAAACCTTGATTGCTTATCCAGTAGAGGCCAAGCGCCTTGATATTATTGCCAATTTTATGACGCCAGCACAAGTCAGCTTTAAAAGTATGCGTACCACCGAGCTAACCGCTATGTTGATTCAGTTGGTTGCTAGTGAACGCGGCGTAGCAGCACTCCCCGACTGGGTCGTCGCTGAATATGAGAGAAAAGGTTGGGTAGTTTCGCGCCCATTAGGTAGCGGCGTCTACTGTCAGCTCTATGCGGCAACGCGCACCTCGAGCCAAGAGACTGCCTATATGCAAGGGTTTGCCAGTTTATTAGAAGGTATCGTAAAACCTGTCTAGAAGTAATTATCACTAAAAAAATAGCGGTATTAAAAACTAATATCGCGCTTTTTTATTGCTGCATTTTTATTATTATAAAACCAACTTAAAGAAATAAAATCCAAGTGCCGTTGCTAATAACGTCAGCCCCACATGTAGCCCAATTAGCCCTAAGCCCGCAAGCAGTTTACCATTATGGATAAAGGTAAATACCTCAACGCTAAAGGTACTAAAAGTCGTCAGTCCACCTAAAAATCCAGTTATCACAAACAGTCTAATATTGGGAGACAAACCGCTGCCCACACGTTCGAACCACACCAAGGCCAGCCCTATCAATAGCCCACCTAAAACATTAGCACCAAGCGTCCCAAGTGGAATCCAGTGGTGCATCGGGTTAAAACGCGCTAGCCACCCTCGCAGGCAAGCGCCAATGGCAGCACCTAATCCAATCGCAAGCCACTGCATAAGTTATCCTTGAGTGATATAAAGTTTAATAAATTGGATACAAGCGACTTTCTAGCGCTTATACCGCAGGCAACTCGGTCATTGGCCAACGTGGCACGCAGCTGACAGCCAAATCATCTGCTTGACCCGCTTGCAAACGCTCGTAGCCCGCATACGCAATCATCGCACCATTATCGGTACATAAAGCAGGAGGTGCATAATGTACGGTCGCATTTATCTTAGCAAGCTCCCGCTCGAGAGTTTCACGCAAATGACTATTGGCACTGACACCGCCTGCAATAACCAATCGGCTCATATCGACTTGCTTAAGCGCTTTAACGCATTTTTTCACCAAGGTATCAACGACGGCATGCTGAAAACTGGCGGCAATATCAGCACGGACTTGCGGGTCGCTATCAGAGCTATTTCCAGAGCCCCCTGAACCATTAGTATCTTTAATCAGATTATGCACTGCCGTTTTCATACCGCTAAAAGAGAAATCCAAACCACGATGTAACATTGGTCTTGGTAAACTATAAGCGTCCGAATTGCCACTTTCCGCTAATTTAGCGATATTAGGACCACCCGGATATGGCAAGCCCAACATCTTCGCCGCTTTGTCAAAACACTCACCTGCCGCATCATCAATGGACTCGCCAAGGATTTCATATTGACCAATACCATGCGCAGCAATGAGTAGCGTATGCCCACCAGAAACCAGTAGCGAGACAAACGGAAACGCTGGTGGATTCGCACCCATCAGCGGTGCTAATAGATGCCCTTCCATATGATGAATACCAATCGCTGGAATATCTAATCCATAAGCCAAGCTACGACCAAACAATGCACCCGTCATCAAGGCGCCGATAAGCCCCGGACCCTTGGTATAAGCGATGGCATCAATCTCATCTTTAGTGATATCACATTGCTCTAGCAGTTCATTAAATAAAGGCACTAACTTACGGATATGATCGCGACTAGCAAGCTCAGGCACCACGCCGCCATAAAGGGCGTGCAGCTCTATTTGTGAATACAATACTTGCCCAAGTAGACCTTTATTGTCGCTCGTTATCTGTTCGCTATCAAAAATCGCTAGACCAGTCTCATCGCAAGAGGTCTCTAAACCCAATACTTTCATCTATGTGCCTTTATATTTTGCCTTGTAGCGTGAATAAAAAACCGCCACTGTAAGCTTACAATGGCGGTCAGTTTAGCAAATTTCAATCAATAATATTTAGCTAGCTGCAGCAACCATATAATCAACAGCCGCATGAACTTGTGCCTCACTGACTTCAGCGCTTGCCTGCGCAGGCATTTTGTTAAATCCCTTGGCAGAGTGCATATGCAGTGTATCGATACCTTTAGCGATTCGTGGTGCCCACGCTTCTTTATTACCGAATAATGGCGCGGCTAATAAACCTTTTTCATGACAGACTTTACATTGTTTTTCATACAATGCAGCACCTGCATCAGCAGCCAACACTTCAGGCTCAGCAGCGGCAGCACTTACTTCTTCCGCTTTTACTTCTGACGCCTCAACTGTTTCTACTTCAACGACAGGCTCAGCTTCAGCAGGCGCTGCTGGCTCCACAACCACAGCTTCGGTTTCATTAACCACCGCAGGCTCATCAGTGGGAGTGTTGTCACCACCGCTACAGGCGCTAAGTGTCAATAACACACTAAGACTTAGACCAGACAGCGCTAACTTAACAACTGATTTTTTCTTTATTACAGCTTGTTTAACAGTCATGGTTGTTTCCTCATCTATAGATGGTTAGTGACACCGCTCATTATTGAATACTGCCTTCAAGCAGGATTAATTGGTTGCAGGTTCAGCTGAATCCGTCGCCGGCACTTCAGTACTATTGGCAGTATCGGCAGTCGCCACAGCGGTATCAGAACTATCGGCGCTTACCGTTGCATCAGCTGCTGTTCCCTCTACTGCGACAGCCCCTTCTTCAGTACTCATCGTCGCATCTGTTGTCGCATCAGCTGCTGGCATTGGCGCTGTTGCTGGGAAATCCATCTTTTCTGCTGCAGGTGCATTCGCGCGAGCAATCTCTGCTGCCTCATCAACACGATCGACGGCTAAAATGTGATCTGACTCTTCACCTTCTTTCTCACTACTACAAGCACTGACACCAAAACCAAGAGCGACGATAAATGCTGTACTTAGCGCCGTATTGAGTACTGATTTTTTCATTCCAACATCCTTAATAAAGTGCACATAAAACGATTGATATTATGCAAATTATCATAGCATAAACTTGGCCTAAACCGTTATAGACAGTAGGGGTTTTATTTATACTGATGCTATTTAGTAAATAACCCGTTCATCCTTCCTAAAGAACGTTTAGCTATAAATGACTTACGACCCTTATTGCTGGCAGCAGTTTGCAACTTAATGATAGTTATAGATTAATAAGTAAAAGCCTTTGACTTTATTGCGATTTTTTATTAAAATAGGCGCCCTTGTGCTATTGCGCAAGATTGTCCTAGTTTGAGCTGATGCCAGTAATCTTGAGATATTACGGCTAAATACTAATACACAGCCAAACTAATGCCCTTATATCTCATCCTAATCGAGGAGTCTTCATGCCTGCAGTTAAGGTTAAAGAAAACGAACCAGTTGATATCGCTATCCGTCGTTTTAAACGTGCTTGTGAAAAAGCTGGCGTATTGTCAGATGTACGTAAGCGTGAATTTTATGAAAAACCAACGCAAGTACGCAAGCGCAAAAAAGCTGCTGCAGTAAAGCGTTATAAAAAGAAATTACAACGCGAAACTATTCGTACCACTCGTATGTACTAATCGATAAGTCGATTAGCTAAGTACCAGCGCTACACTAACGCCACTGTTATCCGATGATATCAGTGGCGTTTTTTATGCTACAATTTTTGTTATTACTATCATTGGTTCTAACACTTTCTACTATAAAGCTTGTTCTGATTAGTAGACTTTTTACACAAAATTTTTACCTATAATCATAAGGAATAACAACAATGAGCCAAATTAAACAGACGCTAACTGACACCATCAAAGTCTCTATGAAAGCACGTGAGATTGAACGGGTCAAAGTACTGCGTAACGTACAAGCGGTTATCAAACAAATTGAGATTGACCGTCGAATAGAGCTTGATGATGCCGAAGTTTTGGAAATATTACAAAAACAGCTCAAACAGCGTCATGAGTCACTGACTATTTTTACCGAAAACGGTCGTGATGATTTGGCGACCAAAGAGCAGTTTGAGATTGATATTATCAATGAATATATGCCAAAACAGATGGATGATGCGGAAATTACTGCCTTGGTAAACGCAGAAATCGCCGAGCAAGGCGCAACGTCAATGCGTGATATGGGTAGCGTGATGGGTATATTAAAAACGAAAACTGCGGGTCGTGCTGACCCTGCCTTAATCTCAAAGCTGGTCAAAGACGCGCTACAAGGTTAATCGCTACAGCATATTGATAAAATCAACGCTTTTTCTATATAGCGCTTTATAGCAGTTAGTTATCAAAAGACCGCCTAAGGCTTAAAGTCTTTGGCGGTTTTTACGGCTTTGATTTCGGCGTTAATATTGGCAAGCAGTGGACGAGCGCTATTGGCTTGAGCTGTATTTTGCAAATTTTCTGTCAATTTTTTGGCTTGCGTCAAAGAAGTCAGCGCACGCTCGTAGCTTCCACTCCATAGTTGGTCATGACTGCGGTAGCGTAGTGCATTAATAGTAGCAATACTTTTTAGCGGTGCAGAATTGGTGGTCTTTGCCAATTTTTCATTGGCCAATTGCAAACTTTGCCACGCATAACGGTCGCTTGGTTGCTGTTCAGTCAATGGCTTAAGCAATGCTTGGGCTTTGGTTGGCTGATTACTATTGGTCAATGCTTCTGCCAGATAAAGTCGTAAGTCACGGCGCTCAGGATACAAGCGCTGCTGACTCTCTAATATTTCAGCAGCTTGTTGCCATTTATTTTGTTCCGTCAAAATCTGGCTTTGAGTAATGGACAATAATGGCTCGAGTACTTGACGCTTTGCCACCGGTAATGCGGACAGCTCGACAAATACATTGTCGGCTTCTTTAAAGCGCTGCTGCTCTCCATACCAATGCATTAATGCAAGCTTTGCCCCGACGCTGTTTTTTGCCGCAGTCATCAAGGCGGTCTCTGAAGCATGCTTGCCGGTACTTTGTACGCGCCAATACAGCAGATCAAACAAAGCTTGATGGCGCTGCTGTTGATTTAACGGCAGCGTATTATAACGCTGCGCGCGGCTTTGAGATTCACTCAAGCGCTCATTGCTCAGTGGATGAGAGCGGATAAAGCTTGGCAAAAACTGATTGGCGATTTGATTCATCTGACTTTTTTGATTCATGGTCGCAAAGAAGCGCGGCATCGCCCGTGGGTCATAGCCAGCTTGGTTCATGATTTGCATACCGACCCGATCAGCATCACGTTCATTATTACGACTAAACGCCATACTACTATTCATAGTGGCGGTTTGGCTACCCATCATCACTGCTGCTGCCGCATCACCATCGACGGTCGATGCAGCAATCGCGGCGAGCATGCCACCTATTTGCATCAGCAAGGCTTTTTTGCGCTCATCAGCGCCGCTTTCATAATGACGCTGACTGATGTGTGCGACCTCATGAGCCACAACGCTTGCCAGCTCATCCATGCTGTTTGCAGCCAATATAGTGCCGGTATTAAGACCAATTACGCCGCCTGGAGCCGCAAACGCATTTATACTTGGATTGTCTATAATGACCAAACCAAGCGGTGCTTGCTGGCGCGCTTGGGCATTGAGCCGCCATGTTAGTTCTTTGACCGTTTCTTGAATCCAAGGGTCATGCTCCATCTTTACACGACCATTGATGTTTCTTAACGACCACTCACCAAGCAATTTATTTTGATACTGCTCATCAAAGCTCAGCCCTTGCCCGCGTAAACTGGGCAAACTTAGCTCTTCTGTGTTAGTGGTTTGCCATGAATCATAGCTCAATGGCACCGTTTGGCTTTTGCTATAGGCGGCGCTTGTACAGGCCAATAGTATCGTTGACAGTGCTAATTTTAGTGCAAGCATTGGCGACAGATGATGGTTTACCTGCTTAGAGAATAACCCTGTCTGTATGCTTGCATAGTGAGTGATAGCACGTTTATTCCGTGCATTTATTAGCGGCTTATCAAGCATTGATTGTCTTTTAGAATAATCCAAGTGCGTACCCTATATGCATAATCATAACGTGCTTTGACTATACGAGCTTGTCTATTGAAGGTCAATTGCCGTCTGCCTATCGCTACTAATAACTCCGCAGAGCGTCACTATTGCGCAACATGGTTATGTGAACCTATTAGATAAGTCTAATATAAAAATATGAAGATCAATACTACTCAGTTGTTCTGATTGATCAAACGCGATGATGACTATATTCAACTGCAATTGAATACAGGCAATTTGCTATAATGATTGCTTATAAAACCGTCGGCGTCACACCACAATCGCCATGTTGTATTAAGATAGTATTATCCATAAATATTGTAATGCTAAGCATTAGACTGAAACACAAGGTTTAATATTAGCCATGTTAAAGGTTTATTTTATGTCTGCTGATAGTCCATCCATCATGGTACGAGCCTCTTATCCAATATGTTTGGGAGAGACTGTGTCTAAGAGCGAGCAGCAATCACTCAGGCAGCTCCTAGACTTATTACCAACAGATGACATCAACTTAAATGATAAAACAGATTTGAGTAAACCAGTACTTGTTATCAAAGATATGGTCGATGGTCGCGGACTTGCCTGCCCGATGCCACTGTTAAAAACTAAGGTCGCTTTACGCAGTATCGTCTCTGGGGAGTCATTGTACGTTGTGGCAACTGACCCAAATTCTCAAGCTGACATTATGGCTTTTTGTCAGCAAAGCTTACAAACAAAAGCCATGAACTCGCTATTGCTTAGTATTAATCAAGCCACCGTATCAGACAGTGAAGAATTTAGCGCCAGCCAATCTAAATATTCTGTTGATACAATATATCACTTTATCATTACCAAAACTGATAGCAACTAAGCGTCGCTATCCTTTACAATTACAACTATAAAGATTTTTATCTGACTGTTTGCTTATCTATTTAACCAAGGTCAAGAATATGGCTAATACCACTACTAACGCTGCAAATAACCGTAAAAAAGACAGCGCTGTTCCTGAAGTAAACGAAGCGCGCGATGCAGCACTGAAAGCGGCAGCTGAGCGTCCGCCTTATGATGCCAGCGCGCTTGGCGATACCAGTACCCGTGATTTGGTACCTGCCATGCCGACGCATTTGTCCGCACCTGGGGTGAATTTGGGTGCTTATATTAATACCGTGCACCAAATCCCTATCTTGACTCCGACGCAAGAGCAAGAGCTTGCCCATCGCTATTATGATGAAGGCGATGTAGAAGCGGCGCGTTTACTGGTCATGTCGCATTTGCGTTTTGTCATTCATATTGCCCGCAGCTATTCAGGCTATGGGTTACCGCAAGCAGATTTGATCCAAGAAGGTAATTTGGGACTTATGAAGGCGGTAAAACGTTTTGATCCTAATAAAGGCGTGCGTCTAGTATCATTTGCAGTGCATTGGATTAAAGCAGAGATTCATGAATTTGTCATCCGTAACTGGCGTATTGTAAAAGTTGCCACAACCAAGGCGCATCGTAAACTGTTCTTTAACTTACGCAGTTTAAAAAAGACCAACAATCAGTTGACCCTTGAAGAAGCCGATGCGATTGCCAATGACTTAAATGTTACTCGTAAGCAAGTGCTGGAAATGGAGTCGCGCCTGACCTCTTATGATGCGTCATTTGAGGCGCAATCAAGTGACGATGACGATGGACGTTATGCACCGCAGCTATTTTTAGAAGATGGCATTGACCCTGCCGAAATCGTCGAAGAATCTGACTGGGAAGAAAATAATTCATCAGCCTTGATTGCTGCAATGGAAACCTTGGATGATCGCTCGCGTGATATTGTCGAGCAGCGCTGGTTATCTGAGCAAAAATCAACACTGCATGAGTTGGCAGCGGTCTACTCTATCTCTGCTGAGCGCGTACGCCAAATCGAGAAAAACGCCATGGATAAAATCCGTGAAGCGATGACCATCGACAGTGTGATTTTGCCTGATGATATTCAATAAGTTGCCTATCGATAAGACAACTGTTTTTGCCTAGTAAGCATTTATTCAACAATACGAGTACAACCATGTTCAATTGGATAAGTATCGCGGCGATCAATATGGCTATCGCCGTTGCTTTAGGCGCGTTTGGCGCGCATGGTCTTAAAGACATGGTCAGCACTCAACAGCTAGAATGGTGGCAGACAGCAACCCTATATTGGTTCGTCCATTCGCTTGGATTATTACTTGTTGGTATCCTTATTCGCTTAAACTATGCAACCCAAACCGCCGCATGGTTATTACAAATTGGTGTCATTATTTTTGCGGGTAGTTTGTACGCCATGACACTTGGTGCGCCACGTTGGTTCGGTGCCATTACGCCTATTGGCGGTGTGCTGATGATTGCAGGTTGGTTATGGCTTGCAGTATCCTCAGCACGCTTAACAAACAGCTGATACATGCATTTAAATACAAATCTTTGATTTAATCAGTCATTCAGGCACGGTTAATAGTAAAAATAAGATAGTTACATAGGAATTTTGGATTATTAGGGAGCACAGTTTATGAGTAATATCAGTGTCAATGGTAAGAAGTTACAGACGACTCATCAAACGGTACAATTGGTTGTCAATGAGCTTGGGCTTAGTAACGGTCGTTATGCGGTAGAAGTCGATGGTGAACTGATTCCTAAAAGTGAGCTTGATAAGCTACATATCGTTGAAGGCATGGCTATTGAAGTAGTACAGGCTGTAGGCGGTGGCTAAGGTTTTTAACCATTGAAATAGATAGTCGTTTTTGATACATAGAATTTTAGAAAATCACACTGTAAAACCTAACGTTTACAAACCTTTCCTTTTAAAATTTATTATAAAAAAGACCTCAACGATTATTCGTTTGAGGTCTTTTTTTACTTAGCGTCTTAGGCTTGCTGAATTGCTCATTTTTGAGCATGTCACGTATTCAAATTACTCAGGAATACTGGTCAATTTAATAACCGTGCTATTTGTGCATTTATTTATTGGCTAATAATTATTAAAATTTTATGACACAACAAGCTATCACTAAACTGCAGGCTCAGCTTCAGCCGTCATCAAATCTTCATAGCGAGCATCACGCCCTGCACCCTGTGTTTTTTTGCTCTCCATTTTTGTTTTATACTTGCGTACTTGTCTATCAAGTTTGTCTGCCATCTCATTTATGGCTTTATACATATCATCATCAAGAGCTTGCACAAACATCTCTTTACCCGAGACTCGCATGATAGCTTCAGCCTTATGGCTCTTTTTAGCACCGCTGTTATCTAGTGATAGAATCACTTGAATACTTTGAATCTGATCAAAGTGACGCTCGACTTTTTCAAGTTTTTCGCGAACTGCGGTGTCCATGGCATCGGTAATACTGATATGGTGACCACTGATAGAAACATTCATATTATTGTCCTCTTATTAGTACTTACAATCAACAGATGAGGTCGCATCGCTGCTCTTATCATCCTGCCTTACCACAAAATAATCTTGTATCTTTATCCTCAACGCCTTTAATAGCAGTGCTTTTAATAAAATATCGACGTATCCTTTTATCGTCTTTTTTATCTCATCCCTAATGACTGACTACATAAATTTGCTAAATCGACACTTTGATTTTGATGTTGGTATGACTCTAATTTGTCATGAAAACCCGCTAGTAGCAAGGCTTTATATTGTAAGTAAATGTAATAAAATCGGTTGTTTCTTTAATGTTTCTATATAATCAGAAAATTTTATTTTTTATATTTCCTATAGAATATTTTGATTATTAATCACCTCGTCAGATAACTTATTGAATTCAGACCATTAATATTTTTGTTTGCGCTGTGTAGATGAGCCAATATTCATTGCTTCACGATATTTAGCGACTGTTCTTCTGGCAATATCGATACCTTCTGCTAACAAATAATCTTTTATTTTACTGTCAGACAATGGCTTTTTGGGCTCTTCATCAGCGATAAGCTGCTTAATCATCGCGCTGATAGCAGTTGATGAGATATCACCATCGCTGCTGCTAACATGTGATGAAAAGAAATGCTTGAGCGAAAACAGTCCTTGCGGTGTCAAAATGGTTTTGCTAGTGGTCAGGCGCGAGACCGTTGATTCATGTAAATCGACTTCGTCTGCAATCACCTTTAAAATAAGCGGTTGCATAGCAGTGGCGCCATACTGCAAAAAAGATTGCTGGTAGCGCACGATGCTAGTGGCGACCTTTAAAAGGTTCTGATTACGCTCTTCGATACTGCGAATAAACAAGCGCGCATCGGTGAGGTTTTCACGCAGATATTGATTATCAGGGCTATTATCGCCGCGCTTAACAAGGTTGGCATATTCTTGGTTGACTCGTAGTTTTGGCAAGGTTTCAGGGTTTAGACGTACCTGCCAGCCATCTTGTTGGGTAGATGTGTTGGTGTTTTGATGAGCATCATGGCGACGGATAGGCGTTACCAGTACATCAGGGATATCATAGCTATCGGGCGACTGAACATAATCAGG
This sequence comes from Psychrobacter sp. D2, assembly GCF_013608135.1. Taxonomy (NCBI): domain Bacteria; kingdom Pseudomonadati; phylum Pseudomonadota; class Gammaproteobacteria; order Moraxellales; family Moraxellaceae; genus Psychrobacter; species Psychrobacter sp. D2. The sequence continues at coordinate 373,267 of NZ_JACDXZ010000001.1, read as the reverse complement.
TTGGCGACTTTGAAACAGCAATCCTGGTGAAGGATTTAAAGTACGCAATAGCGTAAGCGCAGGAGTAATCTCCTGTGCGGCAAGTCCTGTTCGCTCAGTTAAGGCTTTGATATTATTACTGACCAGATACTCACTGGCAGATAAGAGCGCTTGGGCTTGTTTTAGATAAGGCGTGTCAGTGTCGAGCTTAGATAGCTGAATCGCTAAGCATTCACTTAGATTTCGTGCGCCAACCCCCAGCGGATCACAGGATTGAATCATGCGCAGTACTGCCATTACTTCATCCTGCTCAACGCGCTCATTCCACTGATAAAAGCTCGCAATGGTATCAAAGCTCTGGAGCAACTCCTCTATATCGAGCCGTACAAAACCCATGTCGTCCATAGAATCCATCAAATACTCAGCGATCAGAGTATCTGTCTCTGAGAGACGTTTAAAATTCAGCTGCCAACGCACATGGTCTTGAATCGTCGCATTGGTACTGCCCTCATAGCGATCAAAGTCCTCAGAATCTGGACGCGCTGATATGCTGCCTAAACCAGTACTGGCGGTGTTAAAACCGTCATAATCTGCATTAGGGCTACCATAGTTAAGGCTTTCATAGTTGGAGCCTTCAAAGTCTTCAAGCGTATAACTGTCGATGGCATCCTTATCAAAACCGTCTTGCTGCAATTTATCTAGACTATCATGAGTAAAGCTATCGCTAGTACTGTCATCATAGTCAAAGCCCTCTTCATTATTTGATGAAGGAGAGATAGAAAACGTATCAGAAGCAGTACTCTGATTCCAACTGTCTAACGTTAGTGGCTCGCCAAACTCATCTAATGCGTCTTTATCCATACTTTCGTACTCATCTTCATCGTTTTCGATGCGTTCTAGTAATGGATTACTGTCCAGCTTCGCTTGAACCTCCTGCGCAAGCTCAAGACTAGAGAGCTGCAGCAATTTAATGGCTTGCTGCATTTGCGGGGTCAGTTTTTGTGAGGTGCTTAGCGTGGTCGCCAATCCGAACGACATACTCATGGGCAGTTTATTACACTCCAGTCTTGGTAATATTGTCTTTGTAATGCTGATTAGTGAGCGGTTTACCCTTAACAGGACATGACGATAGCATTTTTTGCGACAATTTTGCTATGATAATTTATGCCCTTGCCAGATAAGTGAATGACAAACCTCTGTCCGTAGCTTTCTGGTAGCGTCTAAAGAATACTTTAATAAAAATTTATACCTGTGCATAGTTGCATAGAATGATTTGCGGAGTAAGGCTCAAATAAACCATTAATAATGACAAACCTGAAAACGTTTTATAAGAGATATATAACATTAACAATATTGAGAAGCCTGCTATGAATGAACATATAAATAACATACAGCTGACCGTTGCTGCTATCCAAATGAATAGCCAGCAAAGCATTGAAGACAATCTGTCGGATATAAAATCCGCTATTATGGATGCTCGTGCACAAGGCGCGCAGCTTGTCGTACTACCAGAAAACTGCTGTAGCATGGGTAGACAGTTTGCGACAGCAGAGCGCTTTGATGCGCTGTCAGCGACGATAGCAGAGTATGCACGTACATATGGTATATACGTGCTAGCGGGCTCTCTGCCCTGCCCGTATCGCCCTGACGGTATGATTGTGCCTGATGGTAGATTGCGCCAAGTAAGCCTATTGTTTGCGCCGGATGGTACACAAGTGGCACGCTATGACAAGATTCACTTATTCACTGCGACCGTCGCCGATAAGCAAGGCAGTTATAACGAAGCGGCGACGTTTGAGCCAGGTACGCAGACGGTCATGGCAGCGCTCGAAGTAAATGATGATGTTTATCAGCTCGGTATGATGGTTTGCTTTGATCTACGCTTTCCTGCATTGGCGCAGCGTCTGCGGCAAGCAGGCGCAGAACTATTAAGTGCGCCATCTGCTTTTACGTATCTAACAGGACAAGCCCATTGGTCGCTCTTACTGCAAGCGCGAGCTTTAGACAGCCAATGTATGGTAATTGGAGCAGCACAAGGCGGTGAGCATGCGTATAAAGACGGTCATAAACGTCAGACGTGGGGACATACGACGATTAGCGCTTATGATGGAACTGTAATGAGCAGCTATAATGATAGCGAATTGACCCCATCTTTGAATAAAGACCATAAAAATTATGCTTTGGTCTTAGCGACGTTAGATAGACAAGCGCAAAATCAGGGACGACAAAAGATGCCTATCTTTGATTGTCATCGTTTGGCATAAAATAATTTTTATAAAAGCGTCTTGATAAAAGGTTTTTTTAATCAAAGCAATTTGCTATGAAAGACACTTTTAAAATTAAAGGGTTGAATCGCTGTCTTTGGATACGTGAGTGGCTCGAGGATGGGCACGGTCATAGACTTGGGTCAATTTAGCAAAATCGACATGGGTATAAATTTGCGTGGTACTGATATCGCTGTGTCCGAGCATCTCTTGGACAGCGCGCAAGTCGCCACTTCCTGACAACATATGTGATGCAAAGCAATGGCGCAATAGATGCGGATACATGTTTTGAGCAATACCAGCACGAGTAGCAGCAACTTTAAGACGCTGCTGCACGGCCCGTGTTGATAAACGCGTACCCAGTTTTTCACTAATAAATAATGCACTGTCCATCTGCTCTACCCACAGATTACGGTGCGGTAAATAACGACGAATGGCCTCAGCCGCTTTTATTCCTAAAGGTACTAGGCGTGTCTTATTACCTTTGCCGGTCACGCGTACGCGCAGATCAGCTAAGTCGACATCTACTATATCTAGCGCGACTAGTTCACCGACACGTAGACCACTGCTATAAAGTAATTCAAACATCGCCTTATCACGTAGCCACAAGCGTGCTTGTTCAGGTGTATCAGGGATTTCTTGGTCGAGCAATTGCGTCAATAAATCCACATCAGCGATAGAGGGTAATGGTCTAGGGCTGCGCTTGAGCTGATAGCCTGTAGTTGGATTGATACGTGCCAAATCCTCTTCTATCAGCCAGCCATAAAAATGACGAATAGCTGATAACTCTTGCTGAACGCTGGCAAGGGCTAGCTTGTCCTCATCAAGGCGTTGGCTGATATGCTGGGCTAATTGGCGCTTATCACAACGTGTCCATGTCAGGCGTTTACCTCGCAGGAATAACGCCAACTGGTTTAAGCCAGCAAAATAGGCCGTCAATGTATGCGGCGAGTGATTACGCACAGATAAGACATTTAGCCAACGATGCACAGGGGCTAATAATTCACTTAACGCGGCATCCGCTTCTAAGGTGATTGCCAATTCTGCTGATAGCCATGACGGTGAAACGGATTGTTTATCAGATCGTGCGTCTGTCACTTGAGATTTTTTATAAGACATCACCATATTGAAAACAACCCCATTACTTATCCAGTAAAAATAACTGTGATTTATATTTTACTATTAACTTTCTGGATTGGGCTTGATACCGGCTTGTGCCATCAAGCCATCTGGACTAAAGACACCTTCATACACAAATGCGGTTGGTCCGGTCATCATGACCGAATAGCCCGGCTGCCATTTAATTACCATGCTGCCGCCATAGAGCTGAGCACGCACATCTTCGCCTTCGTCAAGCCAGCCTTCGCGTATACCGATGGCAACGGCTGCACAAGCGCCCGTACCACAGGCTTGCGTCTCACCGACACCGCGCTCATACACTCGCAAACGAATATGACGCTGATTCATTATTTGCATAAAACCGACATTGACACGTTCTGGAAACGCTGGATGCGATTCGATGGCTTTACCCAAGGTTTCAACGTCAGCATCAAGCACATCGTCAACTTTTATCACCGCATGCGGATTGCCCATATTGGCAACATAAAGCTGCACCGGCGTACCATTCACGTCCAGATGATAAGCATTTTGGATTTTGGTGATGGCTCTTGGGGTAAATGGAATCTCACTTGGCTCAAACTTGGGCTTGCCCATATCAACCTCTACCCAGCCATAACGATCGGTCGTCAGCGAAATAATGCCGCTTGCCGTCTCAACACGGAGACGCTGTTTAAAGGATAACTTGCGCGCTTGCACAAAACGGGCAAAACAGCGGGCGCCATTACCGCATTGCTCAACCTCTGACCCATCAGTATTAAAAATACGGTAACTAAAATCGACGTCGGGGCGCATTGGCGGCTCAACGACGAGCAACTGATCAAAACCAATACCTAAATGACGATCACCCAGTAACTGCACCAAATCCTTGGTCAAGTCCAAACGCTGAGTCACCAAATCGATGACCATAAAGTCATTGCCCAACCCATGCATCTTAGTAAATTCTATTAGCATATCCCTGATATCCTATCCTATTTTTATGTATGTCTTATATTAGCACGCTGTCAGTTACAATCATAACTATCACCGTTATCAAATGCCAAGTTATATTCCACACTTATTATTCAGGTGTTTGATCAAAATTTGCCATAAAAAAACCCACTAGCATTATGATAATGGGTTAGATTTTTGAGATACTTTATGCTGCTTAGATGTTAACCTGGCCACAATACTTCGTCTGCATATAGCGCTTCAATGGTTTCGCGTTTGCGAATCAGCTGGTGGCGATCATCAGCTACCATGACTTCACTAGCTCGCGGGCGTGAATTATAGTTGCTACTCATAGTAAAGCCATAAGCACCAGCACCCGTGATCGCCAAGATATCACCTGTTGAGAGCGACAACAAACGATCTTTTGCTAAGAAATCACCCGTTTCACAAATAGCGCCAACGATATCCCATGGCTCAGTACTTTCTGTATTAATACCATTATTAGGTAAAACGTTTGGAATTACTGCCATTTCTGCTTGATATAAAGCAGGACGAATTAAGTCGTTCATTGCCGCGTCAACAATGGCAAAATTCTTATGCTCAGTTGGTTTGAGCACGTCAACCTTAGTCAATAATACCCCAGCATTTGCCACGATACTACGACCCGGCTCAAAAAATACCGTCAAGCCAAGCTCACTAAGTTTTGGTAATAAAGCATTGGCAAATTCATCAATAGACACTGGTGTCTCATCAATATAACGCACACCCAGACCACCACCCAAATCGATATGACGCAGCTCAATACCTGCTTTACGTAAGCTATGTACCAGCTCAATCACTTTGTCCAATGCCGCAACGAATGGCGCAACTTCAGTCAACTGCGAGCCGATATGACAGTCAATACCGACGATATCAATATGAGACAATTTGGCGGCTTGTTGATAAACGACCAGCGCATCCTCGTGAGCAATACCGAATTTATTGTCTTTGAGACCTGTTGAAATATACGGATGGGTTTTGGCATCCACATCAGGATTGACACGTAGTGATATCGGCGCTGATTTATCAAGCTGCGCGGCGACTTCATTGATTAGAGTCAGCTCGCTAATCGACTCAACATTAAAGCAACCAATACCTTGGTTAAGCGCATATTCAATATCGCTATAGGTTTTGCCGACGCCTGAGAATACCACACGTTCAGCTTTGCCGCCTGCTGCCAATACCCGGATTAGCTCGCCACGTGAAACGATATCAAACCCTGCGCCTGCTTGCGCCAATACGCCAAGTACCGCAAGGTTTGAGTTTGCTTTTACCGCATAGCAAATCTGGTGAGTTAAGCTGGCAAAGCTATCGGTATAAGCTTGATAGACATCCAAAATGGCTTGCTTTGAGTACACATAACAAGGCGTACCATAGTGTTTAACCACTTCGGTAATACTGACTTGCTCCATATGTAGCGTATTATTTTGATAATGTAGTTCAGGCAAATGGGCGGTTAAGGCTTCAGGATTGATGTACAGGCCTTGCTCAGTTTGGGTCGTGACTGACTGACTCATATAAATATCTCTAATATAATCAAGGTAACAATAAAGTATTGGGCTTGCTCAAAAATCGTTTGAACATTTACATTTTAATAATTCATGATTACTTATTAGTAATCGTTAGGATCGTTACTCGGTTCAGGCAGCTGAAAATTCTCTGTATTTTGTTGGTCGCTGTCAATCTTAGCAAAGGCGGTATCTTGTGGATTACTACCACTATCTAATATTGCCGTGCTATCTCGCACTGCTTTACTACCAGCGTCTACAAGGTATAAATCGCCTTTTTGTCCGCAGCCAACCAACAAGGCCGCTGAAGCTATCGTGATCGACGTGCCAAGCATGATGTTATACATATTATGGCGAATAGCGCTGCCCACTGTCTGAGAGTGCTTGGGTTTTGAGGTATATCGTGTCGTAAACATAGGATAGATAACCTGTAATCTTGCAACGGTGTACGCGATAAAAATCACTATCAGCGAAAACAACCAAGGCTGCAATAGGGAAAATAGGAAGATTTTTTAATCATAGCATTATTCTATAAAGCTGTGCGCCTATAGAATATGTTTGCGTAGTAAATTTGCTGAAATGTAGTGATAGAGAATCCAATATAAATATAAAACAATGTTATTGATCTAAAGCTAGACAAACTTACTTACAATTTTTATAAAGGCAAATTTTTACTTATTTTATCTAATAAGCCCTTACTGTCTTCGGTGTACACCTGTAACCATCAATCAAGGACTGGCTGATCAAAGCCTTAGAGTTATCGTGGTGTCACTGCCAAAATATGATACATTATAGTCAACCCTTGTAGCTATAAGGCAACGCTAGCAGGCGTTTGCTTTACATTGAACCTATGTTAGACATAGTGATGGCTCAAGTATAACGAAGATCAGCGCGATGATGGTTTATGTTTCCAAACCGTGCAACCTATCCCAGCACCAATATCGCTGGTTTTCGTTTATTCAACAGGTGATCGTCAAGATGCGGCACCTTTTATAAAAGACAATCTAAGGATAGAGTATGAGCGCTGGCGTAAGCACCACTTTTGATGACAAACATTCTGAAGCATCGACCCTGACCAATCCTACTTTAGTATTGAACTGCGGCTCCTCTTCAATCAAATACGCCTTAATTAGTGAGGATGAAGGTACTCGTATCACAGGTCTTGCCGAAAACTTAGGTCTCGATACTGCCCGTATTAAACACACCACATTAAATGGTGAAAAGTTAGAAATTGCAATCGCTGGTGGTCGTCATGAACTTGCCTTACAGAAAATCCTTGAGCTACTTGAGCAGTATCACTTTATTGCTGTTGGGCATCGAGTGGTACATGGCGGTCGTGAGTACTCAGAAGCGGTGCGTGTCGATGCGCATGTGTTAGCAGAAGTCAAACGTCTAAAAGTCCTCGCCCCATTACACAATCCGGCAAACGCGCTGGGTATCGAAGCTGTACAAGCAATCTATCCTGATATTCCGCAAGTGGTGGTATTTGATACTGCCTTCCATCAGACCATGCCACCTGTTGCTTTCCGCTATCCGCTACCAAAGGCACTCTATTCAGAACACAAAATTCGTCGTTATGGCTTCCATGGTACCTCTCATGCTTATGTATCAGAACGCGCCAGCCACATTACCAGCGCAACAGGACCACATGGTTGGTTAACTGCGCATTTAGGCAACGGCTGTTCAGCAACTGCTGTCTACGACGGCAAAAGCCTTGATACCAGTATGGGTCTGACCCCGCTTGAAGGTCTTATGATGGGTACGCGCAGCGGTGATGTTGACCCAAGCTTACATATTCATCTCAAGCGCCAACTTGGTATGAGCTTAGAAGAAATCGACAAGATGCTCAATAGTGAAAGTGGTTTACTTGGTATTTCAGGCTTATCGAATGACTTGCGTACCATTGAGCAAGCGGCTAATGAAGGTCATGAAGACGCGAAGCTGGCTATCGAGATGTTCTGCTATCGTGTTGGTAAATACCTTGCCAGCTTAAGCTGCGCGCTCCCTGACTTTACCGGTATTGTCTTTACTGGTGGTATCGGCGAAAACTCTGTGACCACGCGGACGCGTATTTTAGAAGTCATGCGTCATTTTGGCATCAAAGTAGATGCCGATAAGAACGCTGGGTTGGTCGGTGGCAATGAAGGCAGTTTCCATGCTGACGATAGCAGTATTGAGCTATGGGTTGTCCCAACTGATGAAGAATGCCGTATCGCTCAAGAGACTCGTGCAGCCTTGGGTCTAAAATAAAACTAGGTCTACAATAACACTCATATGCCTGCGATAAGAATCACAAGTTAATTCTTATACGCTCAAGGATGACAATCTCTCTAAAAATATAATAAACAGTAGGATACATTATGCAAACTATTTTACTTGTGCCCATTAGCCGCGGTATCGGTGTGACGTCAGCGGCGCTTGGTCTGATTCGTGCTTTCGATTATAACGGTATCAAAGCGGGTTTTATGAAGCCGTTTTTACAAGACGATACGCTGGATAAGCAAAACAGTCTAGACAGCTCAAGCGCATTAGCCATGCATGCCTTTGGACTAAAGCCACCCAAATCGATTAGCCGTCAACATGTTGAGCGTATGATTGGTGATGACAATCTTGATGACTTAATGGAAGAAGTGGTTGTTAACTACCATACTCTTGGTGATGATTACGATGTGGTGATTTGCGAAGGCTTAGTACCGACGACTGAAACTTCTTATGCCTCACAGATCAACCGTGCGATTGCTCATGCACTCGATGCCCGAATCATCTTTGTTAGCACCGCTGATACCAGTAAACCTGCCTATTTGGCCGATAAGCTTGATGTCCATGCACGTGAATTTGGTGGTATGGCAAGTGATCGTACGCTTGGCTGTATCTTGATGCGTATGCATGACTTGCCAAATACGCAAAGCACCTTAGAAAATCAAATCGTTGCCCCTGGTGAAGCGATTGTGAGCTTGGATAGCGGCTTTATACAAGAAGTCCAAAGCTTATCGCCGCACTTTAATACCGAACAATTCCGCTTAATTGGTGTCGTACCATTTAGTGACTCATTATCCGTGCCGCGTACGTGGGATATCGCTGCTGAACTTGATGGTACTTGGCTCAACGTTGGTGAGGCAAAATCGCGCCGTATCAATCGCATCAGCTTGACCGCACGCTCAATTGCACGTGTCGATGAAGTGTTCAAACGTGGTACGCTTATCGTGGTGCCGGGCGACCGTGACGATTTACTCTTGGCAGCGGGTCTTGCCTGTATCAATGGTATTCCGCTAGCAGGATTGGTATTGACTGGCGGCGTTGTCCCTAGTCCAACCGTCGCTGAGCTTTGGCAATCTGCACTCAAAACTGGTATTCCTGTAATGAGTGTCGAAGATGACAGCTTTGAGACGGTACAGAGTCTATTACACATGAGTGCTGAGATTCCAAGTGATGACACCGAACGTGCTGAAGAAGTGGCGCGCTATGTCGCGGCGCATCTAGATCTTAGCTGGATTAAAGCGTATTTTAGCCAAAATCATGAGCCGCGTTTGTCACCTTCTGCTTTTCGTCATCAAGTGGTCAAAAAAGCGCAAATCGCCAAAAAACGTATCGTGCTGCCAGAAGGCTCTGAGCCGCGTACGGTCGAAGCCGCCTGTATTTGTCAAAGCCGCGGTATTGCCAACTGTGTGCTACTCGCTAAGCGTGCTGATGTTGAACAAGTCGCCAAAAACCGCGATTTGGTATTACCTGAAGGGCTTGAAATCATCGATCCTGATAGCTTAGATATGAGCAAATATATCGCCGCTGTAGTCGAGCGTCGCAAAGGTAAAACCAGCGCAGAAGTGGCTGCTGAATATCTGCAAGATACCGTTTATTTAGGTACGACCATGCTACAGATGGACGAAGTTGATGGTCTGGTCTCTGGGGCGATTCATACCACGGCGAATACTGTCCGCCCAGCGTTTCAGTTGATTAAAACGGCTCCTGAGTATTCACTTGTATCGTCAGTCTTCTTTATGCTGTTGCCTGAGCAAGTGGTTGTCTACGGTGACTGCGCCATTAATCCTGATCCAAATGCAGAAGAATTGGCTGAGATTGCCATTCAGTCTGCGCAGTCTGCTGCTGCCTTTGGCATCGATCCAAAAGTGGCAATGATTAGCTACTCTACGGGCTCGTCAGGCACTGGCGCTGATGTCGAAAAAGTCACCCGTGCGACCCAAATCGTCCGTGAACGTGCGCCGAATCTAAAAGTCGACGGACCGCTACAGTATGACGCGGCTTCTGTTATGAGCGTCGGTAAGCAAAAAGCGCCGGATTCGCCTGTTGCTGGGCAAGCAAACGTCTTTATTTTCCCAGACCTAAACACCGGTAACACGACTTATAAAGCGGTACAACGTAGCGCCAATGTGGTCAGTGTTGGACCGATGTTGCAAGGCTTAAACAAACCGGTCAATGACTTGTCACGTGGTGCCTTGGTCGATGATATTATTTATACCATCGCCCTCACTGCCATCCAAGCACATAGCGACGTTATTTAAGCATTTAAAGCTTTATTCAAAACACGTATTATTGAGCCGATTATCATAATGATGGTCGGCTTTTTTATGGCTTTTAAACGGTATAATTAAACATAATAAAATCGATAATCGGGATAAGTAAATAATCACATGCTATAGTCGATTTAAAATAAATCAACTACAACGCTCATCTGCATTAGTTTTTACTCACTCATCTATGTCAAATGCTTCTAATAGTTATCAAGGCCACATTTCTAAGTCTGCCATCCGTGCTTATTTGGGCGGCTCATTTGATCCTGTGCATCAGGGTCATTTACAAATGGCGATGACCGTTTATCAAAGTTTGCTACCAATAGCACAGCAGCAACAGCGCGAACTGTATGTATCATTGCTGCCCAATGCGCGCTCGCCTTTTAAAGAAGATAGCACCGATCCTAAGCATCGTCTGGCAATGCTAAAGCTGGCAACGCAACAGTCGCCCTTATACATTAACGAGCTTGAGCTGTGGCAAGCACCGCCTGTCTATACTATCGATAGTGTGCAGACACTGCGCACACGCTACCCGCATGACAGTCTGATATTTGTCATGGGGATGGACAGCGCGCGTAGTTTAGAACACTGGAAAGATGGACTGCAACTGACTGATTATGTCAGTTTATGGGTGTTTGACCGTGAAGAAAATTTTGATAGCGATATAGATATTGATATCAAAATTGATAAAAACTTCTCTAAGACTGAGTTGCACCACTCTCTAACATCCCAACTTCCAAAACTGCTACAACCTTTAACCATCGATTCTATAACTGAATTATTAGCCGCTAACCCCCAATCTTTAACAAACAGCTTTTGCGTAAAAAATAGCCATCAAGGTCATATTTATATCGACCCGCGCCCTGTGACAGCAATATCAAGCACACACATACGTCAGCAACTTAATCAGCAGCTGCCGCAAGCACCTCAATCATTAAATATAACGCACAGCACTGACATGCAAATTGCATCTTTACAACCAATAAATGATATCATAGGCAATACTGCACCCAATTCATTAGCTAAATGGCTAAATCCTGCTGTTTATCAATATATTATCGCCCATCAGCTATATTCTGCTGCTCAATTCCGTTAAAATCGCCTTATACTTTTAATTTTGCCCACTTTGATCATTTTTCCTCAAAAAACGTCTGCCTCTATCTGGCTCGTTAGAGAATGCATTGTGACGATTTACCATTTTATTTTTAATATTTACGATTCAAGAGATTAAAATTTATGACCAACACCATGACTGACGAACGTTTACAAGAATGTTTGACCCTTGTTCAAACCGCGCTAGACGATATGAAAGCTAAGAACATCACCGTAATGGATGTAGCAGCATTGACAGACGTAATGGAGCGTATCATCATCGCTGACGGTACCTCAAAGCGCCATGTACGTGCAATGGCTGACAGTGTCGGCGCTGAAGCCAAACTGGGTGGCTTTATGCCACTGGGTCGTGAAGGCGGTATCGATTCTGACTGGACATTGATTGATTTGGGCGCTGTTGTCGTGCATATGATGACGCCACAAGCCCGCGAGTTCTATGACCTAGAAGGTCTATGGTCATCGCCTGAACAATTGGCTGAGCTGGTTGCTGTACCGCGTGAGAAGAAAACAGCCGGTCGTCGCAATAAAAATAAATAATCTTATTTATTGCCAAAGCTGCTTAAGAAAAAGACCAGATATCTATTCTGGTCTTTTTTTGTCTAAAATTTACTGTGCTAATAAAATTCAAAATACGGTTAAATTTTAAACGGCTGAATTCTTACCATTAGAGGAATGATTAAGCTAAGATAATACGCATTATTAATGCCAATATCGATATAACCTCTCCCCTAATGAATCCCTATAGATTAGGAAAACCTATGAACTTAGAACCTATGAACTTAGAACCTATGAACGTACAACCTATGAACGTACAACCTATGAACGTACAACCTATAAACTCAAAAACAATAGCATCTTCTAGCCAAAAAAATACTGCTGACTTTAACCAAACCTTGCCGCTACATATCGCTACCCTCACCTGCGTTCGCGCTGGCAAAGCCATGCCATTTACCCGTGAAGAAATGAGCGCCATTGATAAAGCACCAATTAACGCGCCCGTCGCTGTCGACTTTATGGGTCTCACAACTGATGAGCAAGCCGATAGACGTCATCATGGCGGCCCACTAAAAGCGGTACATCAACTAGCGACGGCGACTTATGACAAGATTAATGCAGAGTTTAGCTTGAAAGTGCGTGTTGGCACATTGGGTGAAAACCTCACTACAGAAGCAGTAAATGGTTTGCTAGAAATGACGGAAGCGACAGTTTGTATTGGTGACGTTTTTCAGTATGGTCAAGATGAAATCATTGATGGGAATGGTGGCGACAGCGTGCAATTACGTATCGTCCAGCCGCGCCGCCCCTGCTACAAAATCAATGACCAAATCGGACAATTTACCAAAGTGCCAAATATTGCGTCTTGGGTCAGCAAACAAGGCATCGCTGGTTGGTATTTTCAAGTCGTTCGCGATGGCACGATTAGCGCTAATTTACCGGTTTATCTTATCGAACGCCCCTATCCTTTTGCGACACTTGAGAAACTGTGGCAGTTATCACACTCAAAAGAAAAGTTTGATGCAAAGGTTATCGAGCCGTGGCTTGCGATTGAGTGTTTGGAAGAGAGCTGGAAGAAGGTTTTGGCAAAGAAGATTAAACAGGGTTAGCATTTCATGGCAAAAAATATCTTTTTAGCATTAACATGCGCCTTAACGCTGCCTTTAATTGGCTGCGTGACCACTAATAACACCCAAATAGCGAATACTGAACGCTTCGTTGTTGATAGCGAAACCTATCAAGCCACTGGTAAAAGCGAGCGGATTAAATCCATCGTCCTGCACTACACCGTCTCAGATAATGCCAGATCTATAAAAACACTGACCACTGGAAATGTGAGTGCCCACTATCTGATCTTGGATATTAACGATAATAAGATTTATAACTTAGTGCCCGAGGGCGAACGCGCTTGGCATGCTGGTAACGGCGGCTTTGCCGGTAGAACGATACTCAACGATACCTCTATCGGCATCGAGATTGTCAATGCAGGCATTAAGCCTGAATATCGAGATGCCTTAAAAAACGGCGCGCTCGACTATCATCCTTATGAGCACTATGTCGAATTTAATGAATTACAGATTAAGAAAGTGGCGCAGCTGGTGCAAGACTTGGCAAAAAGATATAATATCTCAGCAAAGAATATAATCGGTCATGCGGATATGGCACCCTCGCGTAAAATCGATCCCGGTGCAAAATTTCCTTGGCAGCGACTCTATAAAGAGTATGGTATCGGCGCTTGGTATGATGAGTTTGATAAGCAATTCTTTATGAATCAAGACGCATTTGCAGCAGCAACGATACCTGAGATTAAGCAAGCGTTTCGCGATTACGGTTATCAAATCAATGACACAGACGTGTGGGATAAAGCCAGTCGCAATGTCGTGTATGCTTTTCAATTGCATTTTAGACCACAGCAGCCAACGGGCGAGCTAGATTTAGAAACTTATGCAATATTAAAGGCACTCAATAAGAAGTATGCTGGTCGTGATGACTTTTATTAATCGATAAAAAATATTAGGAGACATAAGCCATGAGCAACTCTCAATACAACGAGCAAAATGAGCAAGACGAGCTACAGAAGTATCTAGAAGAAAAAGCCAAACAGGAGCAAGAAAAAGAGCAGGAAGCCGAGTCGCTCTCTGCGTATGAGGCTTGTGTACTAAAAGAAAGCGCGAAGATTCATGAGTTGATTGCTGAGGCTAAGGAGGTTTTGAAGAGTGAATAGTTTTAATACCTCCGCTCATTTTTAAATTATGGTTGACGATGCTATTAGCAGATATTTAATTTATATAGCAGTTATGCATAATTTGAGATAATCTTGATTATGAGCGGACAGATCTATAGATATTAATTCCAAACGTAGACGATAAAAAATTGTAGGTCTGTGTCGAGGGACGAGACCCAGTACATTATTGATTCAAGTTATCACCTTAGTATTTCTATAAGTCGCAAGCTCTATCTATTTTATGTACTGAGTAAATTCATCTACTATAAGTTAGTCTAAACATTAGTTGTAAAGTATGACATCTAAGTGCTAAGCTTAATTTCATCTAAAACTTATGATTTAAATTTAAACGCGGTATCATAATGAATTCAACTAAAAACAGTGTACTACCTACTTTACGAGGGTTTCACTATCAGATTTTACTTGGTATTAAAAAGTGTTTTGAGTTGAATGAAGGTCAGTCAATTTGGTTTGAAAGTGATGGTGATATAAGTATACGTGGCAATGAATTAGAAAATAATGAACAAATAGAAAGTAAACATTACGATCAAACGGACTTTCTTACTGACGGTCACGCTAATTTTTGGAATACACTGAATAATTGGCTTAAAGATGATTTTGATCATACACAGTATGCTTTTTTAATTCTTCATACAACTCAGCCTACATCAAAAACAAGCCAACTCAATGGTTGGAACTCCAAAACTCCTGATGAAAAACTAGCTATCATAAGAAGTATTTATGATAAAAGAACTGGTGCCGAAAAAATAAAGAAAGACGCTAAAGGTGTTTTGAAATTTCAGCAAATTATCTTTAGTGATTCTAATAGTGCAAGAATCAAAGATATATTAGGTAAGATGCTAATTAATGACAGCGCAGATGATATAGATAGTTTGAAGATGAAACTAATTAACAAACTAGTGGGGATTCCTGATGATAATATAGATCAATACTTCGAAGGGATTGTTGGTTGGGTTTACGAAAAAATGGATAAAGATAGCTGGTTCATAAATCAGCATGATTTTAAAGATAGGCTTGAAGACTTAACGAGTAAATATAGTAGAGGAAAGTTTTCTTTTCCTCCCTTTACTGGAGCACTAGCAACAGACGTTGACTTATTAAAGCATAATGAATCACTTTTCGTTCAAAAGATAAAAGATATAGAGCATTATGACGAAATTCCTGAAGCTGTAGGAAACTACGCTGAATTTACGAATACCTTATTGGATGAGTCAGTACGATCACCTAAATATAGAGAAATAACTAAAACATATAAGAGTGATTTGATAAGGAAATTTAAAAGGAAATATCAAAATGCTTCGCTTTTATATCCAAATCACCCAAGGATAGATTGTGCAAAAATTCTATATAATGAGTTCATTGACGAGCCAGCAGAACAAGTTCAAGAGTGTGAAATGACTCCAAAACCATATAAAAACGGCTTAATTCATAACTCTATGGATGATGAAAATGATGAGTTAAAATGGGAGATAGACTAAGTGGATATGATTGACGCCGTTCACACCTACTACTACAACCCCTTCAAGTATGGAAGTCACATTGTATCATTCTACAACTCATTGGAAGAAGTAGAGCAAAACATATTACTACTTCCACTTATTATACCGATATGTAGTCATCCTGAACTGTCTAAAAAGTTAGATACGGTGAGATTATCTGGCAAAAGTCGTTCAACCTTTTTTACCAAGTTCGATAATCCCAAAGAATTTTATGATTTACAAGAGCGATTTGACGCTTTAAAACGTTTATCTGCACAAAGCTTAAGTTATTGCATAGTTAATGATTGGATGACTGTTGACGAATCTTCTTTAAGAATTATCGCTAACGAAAACTACGATAAAAAACAAATACATAAGCAGGCTACAAATTTAGGAAAATTATTTAGTGGTTTATCCATTACTGAAATTTATAAAGGATTGAGGGTGAACCCATGAGATCAATGATTTATGAAATAGGTATAATAGATGATAGTGATAAAAAACATCCAGTTTATTTTAAAGCTGGACTAAATATTGTCACAGGAGCATCTTCAACAGGTAAAAGTGCGTTAATCGAAATATTCGACTATTGCTTAGGAAGCTCGGAAGACACTATTCCTGAAGGTGTAATTACTGACAACGCTCAAATTTACTATGTTTGTATGGCAATCTCGAATCAAATATATGTTTTCGGTAGAAAACCTAAAAGTAATAGGGTTTATACTAGAACTATAGAGAAACATAGAAAAATTATAATCAATATAGAATTTTTCGAAGATAGGTTTGCTATCAGTAAATTCAAGGAGTATATGAGAAATGAGCTTTTAGATATAGATAGCATTGACGAATCTACAATAGATACATTTTATAAAGGCCAAAAAGAGAGTCGCCCAACAATACGTAGTTATATGTCGTTCTTACTTCAACATCAAAATTTAATAGCAAATAAGCACGCTTTATTCTATCGGTTTGATCAAAAAGAAAAGCGTGAACAAGTTATTAAACATACTAAGTTTTTTTTAGGATTTGTAAACCAAGACTATTTTCTACAGATGAAAAATAAAGAAGCTATTGAGATAGAAATAAAGAAACTAAAAAAAGAGAAAGAAGTGCTTAATTATTACAAGGAAAAGCAAGAGCTAGAGCTAGAGCCCGAACTGAAAAACATGTATGCACTGATGAGGTTTCCTAAAGAACCTATTAAATTGAAAAGTATTATATCTAACCCTGTAGAAAGTAAAAATAGACTTCATGTCATATTGCATCCTGATAACTTTGACTCTTCATCAGATATATTCCATCAGCGTTATGTAGCTATTTCAGAATCTCATGCCGAAAAAATTGTTGAACTAAACCATACAAAGAATAAAATAACTTCAATTAAAAACTCATTAAATCAAGAGGATAAATTACTAACCTCAGAAAAACTTGTTGATCAAGAAGCGGTTAAAGTTTTTGATGCCACCTGTCCTTTATGTGAGACTAAGCATAGCGAGTTACCTAAATCGGCTATACAGCTTAAAACAGCGATTGAAAAACTTAACCAAACACTTAGACTAACAGAAAAAATGCGCGCTCCTCTTCAGACACTATTAGCAGATACTGAAAGACACGCTGAAAAACTTACTAAACAGGTTAAAAGCTTACAAGCAGAAAAGAAGGAACTTGAAAGTATTAATGAAGTGATTAGAGAAAGAAAAGATTTTTCCGAAGCAATATATAATCAGAAATACAAGCTATTTAGTATTATTGACTTAATTAACCCTTCTAGTGATACCAAAATTGATTCGCAACTTATAGAGCTTAGGAAAGACTTGCAAGCTATAACAGGCGAGCTTAAAAAATATAATATTAATAACTTTATAGAAGAAGCGGAGAAAACCATAAATGAATATATGTATGATATCGGCAATGAGTTTGACTTCGAAAAAACTTATGATCCAATAAATTTGAAATTCTCTTTGAATAGTTTTGACTTGTACCATGATGATACTGATAAGAATAAAAAAATATACTTGAGGTCAATGGGTAGTGGTGCTAATTGGTTATATACTCATTTAACATTATTTCTTTCATTACATAAATATTTTGTCTCTTTAGGCGAAGACTGCTTAATCCCTTCTATATTATTCTTAGACCAACCAACTCAAGTTTATTTCCCAAATTTTAGCCGTGACACGAAGGAGAACTTCTCAACAGAAGATATTAAAAGGGTTGAAGGACTAGAAGATAAAAAGCTTGACGAAGATATGAAATCTGTTACAAATATCTTCAATCAACTAAATAGCTATTGTATTTCTCTGAATGAAGAGTTTGGATTTTCACCTCAAATAATTGTAACTGACCATGTAGATAACTTAGCTCTTGAGAACGGTGACTTTGAATCGTTGGTAAATGGAAATAGGTGGAGAACTAGAAAACTTATGAATTTCTAATAGTGCATTTGAGTTAAATGGTAGGCGCGGTTTAGCCCCGACTGTAGCGGTATCCTGCTGGTTTGGGCGAGTTGCGGTGGCTAGAGATTGAGGTGGTGTCGAGGCAACAGCAACATCTCAACTTGTGTCACCGCCTCGCCCAGACTGGCAGATACAAGCGTAAGGCGGGATTAGCTCCCCTACTTCTTAAAAACCCAAACCCCAAATACAAAAAAGGTGAGCCGAAGCCCACCTTTTTTTATGTTTAAAACAATGATTTAAAACAGCTTAACCTATATCTTAACGCAACCAAGCGCGAGCGTTACGGAACATACGCATCCACGCGCCGTCCTCGTCCCACTCTTCTGGCTTCCAGCTATGATTGTAGGCACGTAGCGTACGCTCAGGGTGCGGCATCATGATGGTGACGCGACCGTCGGTGCTACATAGACCCGTGACACCGCCGAGCGAACCGTTTGGATTGAGAGGATAGGTCTCGGTTGGATGACCTTGGCTATCGACGAAGCGCATGGCGAGCTGACCGTGTTTTGCCATACCGTCGATCTCGGTGTTGTCCAGCGTGGCATAGCCTTCACCGTGCGCGACAGCGATTGGTAAAATACTATCTTGCATGCCTTTGAACAGGATAGATTTGGTACGCTCGACTTTGACGTTGACCGTACGCGCTTCAAAGCGAGCCGATTTATTAGCGATGAAGCGTGGGAAGTTTTCCGCGCCTGGGATGAGGTCTTTTAACTGTGCCATCATCTGACAACCGTTACAGACACCAAGTGAGAAGGTATCAGGACGGGCAAAGAAGCGCACAAACTGCATGCGCAACTCGTCATGGAACAAGATAGAGTTCGCCCAGCCAGAGCCAGCGCCCAGTACATCACCATAACTAAAGCCACCACAAGCGACCAGACCATCGAAGTCACGTAGATTAATGCGACCTTCTAGCAGGTCGCTCATGTGGACGTCGACTGCTTCAAACCCGGCTTGGGTAAAGCCTGCTGCCATTTCTGTCTGACCGTTGACGCCTTGCTCACGCAGGATAGCGACTCTTGGTTTAGTTTCACGGCTGTTTAAGTATGGTTCTTCAACCTTTTGATTGAGGTCAAAGTTTGGTGCAGCGATAAGACCTTTATGGTTAGCGTCGCTAATCAAGTCATACTCTTGCTGTACGCATGCTGGGTTGTCACGGCGACGCGCGATTTGATAGCTGACCTGAGTCCACGCTTGCTGCAATTCAGTACGGCTAAAGCGTAGGGTGTCATCACCCATGAGCGTTGGCGTTTGGATAAGCAGACTGTCTTCTTCTGAGCTTTGACCAACGAGGCTCAGCATATCACTGACATTAAACTCTTCTGCCATCTGCATTAAAGCGGCGACGTTTTCTGGCAATACTTGAATAACTGCGCCCAACTCTTCACTGAATAGTTGACCCAATAAGTTGTCATCAGTCAAAGACAGCTTGATACCTTGACGACTGGTAAATTGCATTTCAGCGATAGTCGCCAGTAAACCGCCATCACCGATATCGTGATAAGCGCTGATGACGCCTTGCGCGTTACCCGCTTGGATAAAGTTAAAGAAATCGACCAAGTCGCTTGGCTGCGCTAAATCTGGGCAGTCATTACCTAATTGGCTTAAGGTTTGCGCAAGGATTGAGCCGCCTAAACGTAGCTTGCCTTTAGATAAATCAATACGATAAAACGCGCTATCGCCATTAATAAGCTCAGGCGTTATGGTTTTTGCAACGTCAATAACAGGTGCGAAAGCAGTAATAACTAAGCTCATTGGCGAAACGACTGATTTGTCTGTGCTGCCGTTCTCGTCTTCGTCCGTCCAGTTGGCACGCATCGATAGCGAATCTTTACCGACTGGAATTGCGATACCCAATGCTGGACATAGCTCTTCACCGACGGTATGTACGGCATCAAATAATGCTGCATCTTCTGCATCGTCGCCGCACGCTGCCATCCAGTTCGCTGACATAGTAATGTCAGATAACTGAGTAATACGTGCGCCAGCGATATTAGTAATCGCTTCACCAACGGCAAGGCGTGCTGATGCTTTTGGATTAATCAAAGCTACTGGCGTACGTTCGCCAACGCTCATCGCCTCACCGCTCATTGAGTGACCATCTAAGGCAACCAAGCCTGAAGCCGTAACGGCGCAATCAGCAACCGGAACTTGATAGCGACCAACGAACTGATCACGCACAACCATACCCGTGATAGAGCGGTCACCAATGCTAATGAGGAATGATTTGCTAGCAACGGTCGGATGACGTAGCACGTCTTTGATTGATTCCGCTAAATTGACTTCGCCTAACTCTAAAGCTGGTAAGGTAATTTCTTGACGCTCAAAACTACGCTTCATCTGTGGTGTACCACCAAGCAATACTTGCATCGGCATATCGACTGGTTGCTCTGGGAGCAATTCATCATTCACAACAAGCTGACGTACTTCAGTGGCTTCACCTAAAATGGCATACGGGCAGCGCTCACGAGCACAGATGGCATCGAATTGATCTTTGCTCTCTGGGCGAATCGCTAGCACATAACGCTCTTGCGCTTCGTTTGACCAGATAGCCATTGGCGACATGCCAGCTTCTAGCGACGGGATTTTACGTAGATTTAGTACCGCGCCCATCTCATGGTCATTGACCAATTCTGGCATCGCATTAGACAGACCACCTGCACCGACATCATGTAGCGAGACAATTGGATTACCGTCTTTGCCATTGTTGCTCGCATCAACGTCATTACCCGCCAGCGCCCAGCAACGATCCATCACTTCTTGACAGCGACGCTCCATCTCAGCGTTATCACGCTGTACAGAAGCAAAGTCTAAGCCTTCATCTAGTGAGCCACTATCGACCGAAGATGCCGCGCCACCGCCCAAACCAATCTGCATTGCCGGACCACCAAGGACTATTAATAAATCACCTTGTTGAATACTGTTTTTTTCAATCAAATTGCGTTTGATATTGCCGTAACCACCGGCAAGCATGATTGGCTTATGATAGCCGCGCATTTGGCTGCCGTCTTTTGCCGCTGAAGTGTCCAATTGGAAACTACGGAAATAACCGCATAAGTTTGGACGACCAAACTCGTTTGAGAAGTTGGCACTGCCTAATGGTGCTTCAGTCATAATCTCAAGACTGGTTGCCATACGATCTGGCGTACCATAATCCTGTGTACTTAATTGACCTGACTGCTCCCATTTTTCCGCAAGCTCTGGAATGTGAAGATGTGACACATGGAAACCAGTTAAACCTGCTTTTGGCTTACCGCCACGACCGGTTGCGCCTTCGTCACGAATCTCACCGCCTGCACCCGTCGCTGCACCCGCATAAGGCGCGATAGCAGTTGGATGATTATGAGTTTCGACCTTCATCAAGATATCGATTTCTTCTTGATGGAAATCGTAAGGATGGATTGAGTTGGCGTCAGCGGCATCATCAGTATTAGAAACAGGAATCGGGTAAAAACGCATCCCTTTAGAGCCTGCCATCACTGCTGCGTTGTCTTTATAAGCAGACAAGATGCCTTGAGGATTGGCTTTATAAGTATTCTTAATCATTTGGAACAGTGACTTTGGCTGAACTGCGCCATCTACCGTCCATTCAGCGTTAAATATTTTATGACGGCAATGCTCTGAGTTTGCCTGTGCAAACATCATCAGCTCAACGTCCGTTGGATTACGCTTTAGCTCATTGACATAAGCATTCATCAGATAGTCAATATCTTCACTCGATAACGCAAAGCCAAATTCTTTATTAGCTGATTCTAGCGCCGACTGACCTTGTCCAATCACGTCGATATGATTGAGTGATGCCGGACTTTCATCATCAAACAGTTTATTTACGTCATTTAAATCATAAACCAAGCTTTGCGTCATGCGGTCAAATAATAGTTGCTCAGCGGCTTTAGGTAGCGTTGCATTCACTTCGCCGTCTGCTTTTCCATCGACGGTTAGCGTATAGACAATGACACGCTCAACACGATTAATGGCAATTTCACAGTTATTAAAAATATCGGTCGCTTTACTTGCCCATGGCGATATCGTACCAAAACGTGGACCAACGATAACTTGTAGTTGATTGTTTTTAGGGGCTGTAAGGACAGTGCCACTGTCGACAGCAAGTAAGTCTAGCGCTTTTTTATGCTCATCACCTTTGAGTTCTCGTGATAACACATACACTTGCTGGGTATGAATTTGGCTGACATTTAGCTCGGTTTTTTGCTGAAACTGACTGATGAGTTGCTGCGTCTGAAAATCGGTAAGAAACGGTTGTCCGGCGATGGTCATCATAAAGGCATATTCCATAGGATATAGGCAATAACAGGCATCTCTGCCATGCTAAGTAAATGGTTCGCGTATTATAACAAGAAGCCCTGTAATAAGCAGGACAAAACCAAGATAAATTGCCAATTGCTTCGGTAATATTATGCTAAAGCATTGAGCAAATACTGACGATTTGCTATCAAAACAGCAAGGCTGACGGCACAGCGTCACAATTTTTACCTAAAGCTTATAATCCTTACAAACCCTCACATCGTCTTACGGGCAGCCTATATAAATAGCCCCGCAGAAATCGCTATTCTAGATAGCAGTTCTTGACGAGCTAGTTTTTATAAAACCAATTTTTATAAAATAAACGCTTTGTCTATATTAACCTGTTAATGATTATTTCCCTAACAACTATAAATTCAAAATTTATTTACAATAATGAAAAAGGATATCCACCATGAGTAACCAAGAGCATCTCGATAAAATCCAAGCCGTCATCAAAGACGTGAAATTTGCCATGATGAGTACCAGCAATAAAAAAGGCGATATTCATGCGTGGCCAATGACCACAAGTGAAGTCAACCTTGATAATAAAGAGATCTGGTTTATTGGCGATAAGACATCAGACGTCGTCAAAGATATTCAGGATGATGCAAGAATCGGGCTGACTTATGCCACTCAAGATGAAAAGAACTTTGTTTCTATTAGTGCTAACGCTGAATTACCGACAGACAAAGCTAAATTGGATGAGCTTTGGTCGCCAGTTTACAATGCCTTTTTTGAGCATGGTAAGGAAGATGAAAACGTACAATTGATTAAAGTAGTTCCTCATGGTGCAGAATGCTGGCTTAGCGGTAGTACAGTGGTGAATATGTTTAAGATGGCAGCGGCAGCCGTACAAGACGGCAAAACTGCTGAAGATATGGGCGAGACCTTTTCCGTTTCTTTATAATTTATCATAAAAAACGCCAGTGGTTGATGCGACTGGCGTTTTTTATTGACTGGGCTTTATAGTTTTAGAATAAAAGTATACGATTTAACCGCTATCTATTTAGCTACCTTTACCCACTTTGCTTTAAATACGGCCACGCAGCTTTAAGATAAATCATCATCGACCATAACGTTAGAATCACTGCCGCTACCATCAATACATAGCCGATGGTTTCAAGCGATTCCCAATTTAACAAAAGCACCGTAATCGCTATCATCTGAAAGGTGGTTTTGAGCTTACCTACATAAGACACCGCTACACTGGTACTTTTACCCAGTTCTGCCATCCATTCACGCAATGCCGATACGGCGATTTCACGCGAGATAATTACAATTGCTGCTATCGCCATGATGATATTGGGATGCCATTGCACTAAGATAATGAGCGCGGCTGCCACCATCAGCTTATCAGCGACGGGGTCTAAAAATCGACCAAAGGCTGATACCACATTGAGCTTACGAGCAAAATAGCCATCGAGCCAATCGGTAATGGCTGCTAGAATAAAAACGCCGGTTAATAACAAGTGACGCAATAGACTGTCGCTAAAGTCACTCATACCAACCTTTGCAATCACGTTGTCAGAGATTGCTGGCATGCCGATCCCCATAGCAGGCGGCCAATAAGCAATGGCGACGAATAGTGGAATCATTAAGATACGCGCAATCGTCAGGTTATTGGGCAAATTAAAAATACTCTTGTTACTCTGCGTACTTGACGGCTTCTGCGGATGCAAATGCGTGCTCTCAGTCATGGCAAACCCAGTTTAATATTGACCTAATAATGACGGATAGCTTAGCATTTTTCAGCCAAGTCGTCATGCCCTCTATGTAGGTATCGTTGATGCCAAGCGTATATTTTTCTAATCGAGCAATTTTTATCCTAGATGTGGCTTATTTAGCCACTTTAATGAGTGATAGCTGATTTTTATTACTCTTTCTTATCGCTATTTTTTGCAAAAACACCTCAATACTGTTGAATGCCTAAATACATCCATACATACACCATCTAAAACGTAATAACATGTAAGCAAGCTTAGGAAAATAGCGGAATGTCGGTTATCATGAGCCGATGATATCGATACACTTGTACACTAAAAATTGTAAGCAGATGTAAGAGTTTCTTGAACTGTCTCTTTTCAACCAAATATAAATAATAAGAACAACACCTAGTAATAATAATAAATTTGTATCAATTTATTTGTGGCTTATGATTTTTCATTTGATCGCATGATAAGTTTTCCTCAGTCCACGGTATCTCCTCCGTGGGCTCTTTTTTTGTCTGCTATTTAGTCATTTTATTGGCTGGGTGTCCTTTCCTTTATACATCATCTCGCAATATTTTCATTGGTTTCTACAGCTTTTCTTTTGATTTAAACGGCTCAGAGAATTGCAAGATCAAAAAACCAACCACAGACAAGATAATCGCAATTTCATAACGCCCATAAGCGACTGAAATACCAATAGCGCCGGTATTCCAAAGGCTTGCTGCCGTTGCTGTGCCTTTTGATCCTTGTTCATTTTTAAATATCGCGCCGCCACCGATAAAACCCATGCCGGTGATGATGGCATACATGATTCTCGCCTCACCAGTCGCATCATAAATATCCATACCAACGAGCATAAAAGCACAGGAAGCAATGGTCACTAAAGGAAAGGTTCTAAGCCCTGCGCCGTTGTCTTTCATCTCGCGGTTGAGTGCAATCGGTAAGGAAAGAATAAAGGCAATTCCTAATTGAAAAAAATGAAATTGCATCAGTTCCATATCGATATCAAATCCAGACATAGCGTTCTACCTCCTCTTATAACGATAAATGTTTTAATTTTTAGTGTTGGTTATGAGCTTGTTTACCATTTTAAAAAACACACTTTCAATCATCGTTTTTAACTGATTTAGTCAGCGCAGATTTTTGCTACGGTTTGTTTTGCCATCTGATAGCAGCTTTCGATGTTACCTTGTCCACACCAGTCGCCACTGACAATCCATTGACGCGGCTCATCAACTAAAATACCAAACTCTGTATTATCAAGCTGTTTAAGGGTTGCGGCATAACGCCAGCGATGACAATCGATTTGGCTTGGCGTACTATTTTCATCCCAACTCAACGCTTGCTTTGCTGCTTGTAGCAAGATTGCTTTTACAGCTTCTATATCGTCATCGACATGCTGCTCCGACCAATCGTTGCGAGCATGAATAGTAATACTGGGTAATAGACTGCCATGGTCAGGTTTTTGATGTTCAATAAAGATACGATCGAGCACCGAATCCTGCACATAAGCCACATCCCATAAAGGGGGTGACGTGTTTAATGCAGTAGGTAAAAGCTGCTCTTTATCCCACCCAAGCATCAAGGTATAACAGGCCTGCATCTGTGCTTCGCTAATTTTTGCAAGCTCTTCAAAATTGCTATCCGCCATCAGCTCTACAGCTTGACCATTGGGCGTTGTACAAATTACCCAATCATAGCTGCCAAGGCTGTTGCCATTCTCATCAAACAGCTTAGTTTTGTTATTAGCCTCATTTTGTTCTACAAAATCTTCTTTGCGTAATGGCGCCACACGAGTTTTAAAGTTTATAGTTGTATGCTTTAGTTCATCAGCCAAGGCACGACCCCAGCTGGTCATCTTGGGCGCGCTGATATAACGTGCTTGGGTACTGCTCCATTGCTCTTTTATTTTGATATCAGCAGTCTGAGCGGCATCGTTAGAAGGTATTAAGTCCACCACATTGGCATACCATGGCTGCAATAAATCACTTTGTAGCCATGGTTTGATAAACTGCTGAAAGTCAGCACTTTTGGCAGTAAAAAACTGCGCCCCAAATGCCCATTGCCAGTTTTTATGCGTTGCGCTGTCCGTGCGATATCGCGTTGCTAAACGACCAACGCTACGGGATTTCTCAAAAATAGTAATTTTAGGTGATACTGATTTACCGTTTGCTTCAATAAAAATGCGCTCCAATAACGTAGCCGTAAATAAGCCAGTCAAACCCCCGCCAATAATCGCAATTTTTGGTATGGATTGTTCAGTCGTATGCAAAGTAGAGTCAGTCATAATGACAATAAACCTTATAAAATATTTAGCAAAATAGTAAGTAGTCAGGTGAAAGTAAGGGGGTTATTCTAAAAAATATTGAACCTCTAAAGCCTGCTAATATAGTTAATCCATTTTAAAAAAGGGTACAGAACTACTAGGGTTAATTATTTGCAGCCTCTGTCTGCGCAGGCACAGCAAGCAAGAAAAATTAACCCCAGTAGTACTTTATAATGTTTGTATTTCTTTTATTTAGGACCGACTATATCCATGATATTTCGGTAAAAAGCCATGCTACTTTTATAGCATGGCTTTTTACCTCAGCTTCCAATCATTTTTAAGCATTGACCCTATTCAAATTTTATTGATATTGAACAATCAATGTGATTTTGCCCGTTCAGTTTTAACCACTTCGACCAGCTCGTTAATGACTGAGCTGTCAGCTAGGGTAGATAAATCACCCAATCCAACATACTGTCCTGCCGCTAGACTACGCAAAATACGGCGCATGATTTTACCAGAGCGGGTTTTGGGTAAAACATTGACCATATAGATGGCATCTAAATTGGCAATCGGACCAATCTCAGAGCGCACATGGCGGTTTAACTCCAATTTTAGTGATTCAGTTGCCGTTTCACTCGACTTTAAGATAACAAAAGCGCAAATTCCCATGCCACGTATGTCGTGCGGCATTCCTACTACCGCTGCCTCTGCCGTCGCTGGGTGTGCGACTATCGAGCTTTCAATCTCTGCGGTGCCCAGTCTATGTCCTGACACATTAAGCACATCGTCGACACGACCGGTAATCCAATAGTGACCATCTTCATCACGCTGTACCCCATCACCCGTAAAATAATAGCCGGGATACTCGGTAAAATACGTCGCTAAAAAGCGCGCGTGGTCTTGATAAATGGTACGCATCTGACCGGGCCAGCTACTATTAATCGCCAAATTGCCTTCTGCAGCACCTTCAAGCGCAACGCCATCGGTATCAATGACTTCAGGGACGATACCATATAGAGGATTCATCGCCGCGCCCGGCTTCATTGCGACCGTCCCCGGTATTGGCGCGAGCATAATACCGCCAGTTTCTGTCTGCCACCAAGTATCAACAACCGGACACTTGCTGCCACCGACGACATGATAGTACCAGTCCCATGCTTCAGGATTAATTGGCTCACCAACCGTCCCAAGTAAGCGCAAACTTGAGCGATCCGATTCACGTACAAAGGTATCGCCCTCTTTCATCATAGCTCTGATAGCGGTCGGTGCAGTATACAAAACGGTAATTTGGTGTTTATCGATGATATGCCCAATGCGTGCCCATGTCGGATACTCTGGCACGCCCTCAAACATCACTGTCGTGGTGCCATTAGCAAGCGGTGCATAAGTGGCGTAGGTATGACCCGTCACCCAACCGACGTCTGCGGTACACCAGAACACGTCATCCTCTTTGATATCAAAAACATCACGAAACGTGGACAGCGCATAAGTGATATAGCCACCTGTGGTGTGCAACACGCCTTTAGGCTTGCCTGTTGAACCTGAGGTATATAATAAAAACAGCGGGTCTTCTGCATTCATCACTTCAGGTTCGCAGTGCTGCGACTCACCATCGACCAAGCTGTGATACCAGATATCACGGCGACCACTCATCGGTACTGAATTGCCTGTACGATGGACGACGATGACATTACTGACACTGTCAGTGCCATCCATATCTAGCGCGCGATCGACATTAGCCTTGAGTGGCGTACGCTTGTTACCACGAATACCTTCATCAGCGGTAATGACCAGCTTAGACTGACTATCAATGATACGATTACCCAAGCTCTCAGCGGAAAAACCGCCAAATACCACTGAATGTACCGCACCAATACGCGTACACGCCAGCATAGCAACCACCGCTTCTGGTATCATCGGCATATATAAGGTAACGCGGTCGCCCTTTTTGACCCCAAGCTTGCGCATGGCATTCCCTAAGCGACAAACGGCTTCATGCAGTTCTTTAAATGATATGATTTTATGCAAGGAAGGATGATCGCCTTCCCAAATAATGGCAGGCTTATAGGGATTATTTCTGACGTGGCGATCCAGACAGTTGACTGAAATATTCAGCTCGCCATCCTCAAACCATTTAATGCGAAAGTCTTCTAAGTCGTAGCTGACGTCGCTGATTTTGGTGGGCTTTTTTATCCAATCAATCAGCTCGGCACGCTCCGCCCAAAAGGCATCTGTCGCCTCAGCTGATGCAATTGATTGCTTATATTGTTCAGCATACTGCTCGGCGGTGATATTGGCTGCGGCGAGGAATTCAGGCGCAATGGGAAATGATTTTTGAGTCATGAGCTTCATCCTTTTTTAATTATTATGACCTGTAGCAAACATCGCTGATAGCGAGGATTGGCACAGGCAATAAGGGTCATCTTCCATAATGGTGACACTCAAAGACAGTTTGACAAATATGCTGAATGGTTGCAAGGCATCAACCACTAATCGCAACAATTGCATAGCACATCAGTATGTTTAACAGTGCAGATTCTATGGCAGATATTTTTTACCGCTCTTTTTTGAAAATGCAGTTGCGACAATGCTATTTAATCCTTGTAACCTGTTATAAAACATGGACAATAGCAACCTGATATCAAGCACTATAATTGATATCGCCATTCTTTATATGACAATAGGCTCTATAAGACTTATTTGCACTTTTAAAATCAGGAACTACCGACCATGGACAAGCACCGTACTGCCTCACAATACTCGCATTATGATGTCATCATCATTGGTGCTGGTGCGTCAGGGTTATATTGCGCATTAACCGCCGGTCGCCGTGGTCGCCGTGTATTGGTACTAGACCACGCTAATAAAGCCGGCAAAAAAATCCTTATGTCTGGTGGCGGGCGCTGTAACTTTACCAATTACTTTGTGGAGCCTGAGCATTTTATCGGTAGTAACCCGCATTTTTGTAAATCAGCGCTCAGTCGATATCCGAGTTGGGAGTTTATCGGTATGGTTGAGCAGCATAAAATACCCTACCATGAGCGCGAGCATGGTCAGCTATTCTGTGATGATTCGGCGCAAGACATCTTGACGATGCTGCTCGATGAATGTGCCGCTGTCGGTGTACAAGTCAGGCTCAACACTCAAGTCGACAGCGTGCAAGCGCTCGAAAACGATCAAAAGTCGCACTTTCAATTACTAACCAGTAAAGCGCTGAGCAAAAAAGAAAAGCAAGAGAAAAAAGAGACTCCAGAGAGCGCTAAGCCTGTGCAAACAGCCTTTCGCTGTGAGTCACTGGTCGTGGCGACGGGCGGCTTGTCCATTCCGACCATGGGGGCGAGCGGTTTAGGCTATGAGTTAGCGCAGCAATTTGGTCATAGCCTTATCACGACTGATGCAAGCCTAGTGCCCTTTACCTTTACTGATAAAACTGGCGAGCTGATTCGCACGCTTGCTGGTATTAGTCTCCCTGTGATTGCCAGCAATGATCGCATCTCATTTAAACTGCCACTACTATTTACCCATCGCGGACTCTCTGGTCCTGCCATGTTGCAGCTGTCCAACTACTGGCATACAGGCGAAACCATCAGTATCAATCTGCTCCCCGATATTGATATGAACAAGCTATTGCTTGCACATAAAAAATCACACCCAAGACAGCTTATCCGTACGGTATTGGCGGATTATACAGACAATGCCTTACCCAAAAAATTGCTTGTGGCTCTACAAACGACTCTTTGGGATGACATTAAAGACAAAGAGCTTGCCAATATTAAAGATGAGCGTTTAATTGAACTTGGTGAAAAACTTAATGGTTGGCAGCTAAAACCTTCTGGCACCGAAGGCTATCGCACTGCTGAGGTCACGCGCGGCGGCGTCAAGACTGATGAAGTCTCCTCAAAAACCATGCAAAGTAATTATCAAGATGGTCTGTATTTTATTGGTGAAGTGCTGGATGTCACAGGCTGGCTCGGTGGTTATAACTTCCAATGGGCATGGGCAAGTGGCTTTGTCTGCGGTGAGATAGTTTAAATCATATTGACCAAATCATAAAAAGCCACCTTGCTAATCATAGCAAGGTGGCTTTTTTATTGACCGTCAAACCATTATGCTTGGTTTAAAAACGGATAATCGGTATAGCCTTCTGTGCCGCCACCATAAAAGCTTTGCGGATGTTGCTCATTTAGCGGCGCGCCTTCGCGAATACGCTCAGCCAAATCAGGATTGGCGATATAATCACGGCCAAACGCCACGGCATCGATGTAGCCTGACTTGATGTTTCTTTCAGCCTTTTCCGCTGTATACCCACCTGCAGCAATGATTGTCTGATCAAAGGCATCGCGAACACGCTGACGGAACGCATCACTATAAGGCGTTCCACCTGCCCAATCAGGCTCAGATAAATGCAAATACATAATAGCGCGTTGATTGATTTGTTCAATCAGCCAAATGTTTTCATCTTCGTTATATCCAGCTTCCACATTATTAAACGTACCAAGCGGTGAAATACGAATACCGACATGGTCCGCATCCCATGCATCGATACAAGCATCAATCACAGCCAGCATTAAGCGCGCACGGTTCTCACGGCTACCGCCATATTCATCAATGCGCTGATTGGTATGCTCAGCCCAAAATTGATGTAATAAATAGCCATGTGCACCATGAATTTCCACTCCATCAAAGCCCGCCTCTTTAGCGTTTTTGGTCGCAAGACCGAAATCAGCAATAACTTGCTCTATCTCTTCCAGTGTCGCAGGACGCGGTGTGGTCGCTTCAACTCGAATAGCTTGGTTGTTGCTATCGCGCAGTGAAGTACGTACTCCCACATGAACATCGGAGGCAGAGATCGGCGCCTTACCGTCAGGCTGAACACTTTCGTGTGCTACAAGACCAGTGTGCCAGAGCTGTACTACTATCTTGCCGCCTTTTGCATGGACATTGTCGACAATGGTTTTCCACGCTGTCGTCTGATCTTCGGTATGGATACCAGGCGCGCCTGCATAGCCTTTTGCCTGAAAAGAAACCTGTGTCGCTTCAGCAATGACAAGCCCAGCACCGCTACGCTGTGAGTAGTACTCGCCAGCAAGCGCTGTAGGGACATCACCGGGCTCGACAGAGCGCAAGCGCGTCAAAGGTGCCATAATGATGCGATTTTTTAGGGTTTGGGTGCCCATTTTGACGGGTTCGAATAAATTATCATGTGCCATAAAAAGCCTTATTTGCTGTTATAAAAATACGGTTATAGAATTTGTTGATGATGAATAATTCACACTTAATATTACGTCCAAAACGCATTAAGCACGCTATTCATAAGCCGTGTTCTTTATAGGGCGTAGATACGGTAATTCCAAGGAAAAATTACAAACAAAAATATCAATATGGCATGATATCGGTATTGATAATACTCATTATTCAAAGCCTCTTACTAGCATATTAAGCGAATGACTTTAATCAGATTGGCTGATTATTTCATTAAGCCTTTATCCAGCGGATGGCAACAGACAATCAAGATATCTTTTGGAGCGCTGCTGCCCATTACCACTACTTTTGAAGAGCTGATCAAACGGGCGGTATTTTGGGAAAATTATGGGCAACGTTATCCCAATGGCTACGCGGTAAAAGACGCCAAATTTTTATTAGATGTATATCGCAATGCGATTTTCTTCGATTTGGCGTGCCGATGGCGACAATAGGGAGTGCTTAGAAGGGCTATTTCGCCAAAAAAAACCTGATTTTACACAGGTTTTTTTATATGAAATTTAAAAATAGTCAATGTTTTATGATTTGAGCATCTTTTTAAAAGACAAATTCAAAGACAAATAAGTACCAAATAATATCACCATAGAGCCGATAATCGCGGGCGTATCCAATGCCTCTCCAAGCAGCAAATAGCCTAAAATAATGGCAAAAATCGGAATCACCAAAGTAATACTGGTTGCTCGTACCGGACCGATACTTTTAATCAACTGATTCATAAAAATCAGCGCGATGGCAGTCGAAAATACGCCGATACAAATGACAGAAATCCAAGCGGTGAGACTGATGCTCTTACCATAAGGAAACTCATAAACCGCCACAGGCAACATAATCACACTGGCAATGATAAGCGAGCCTGCGGTAATCGCTACTGGTGAGACATTTTCCAAGTAATTTCGAGTGATATTTGCCCCAAGCGCGTAGCCAACACAGGCCAGTAATGCGTAGCCCATCGGCAATAACCCAGAACCTGACCCAGCGCCCTGCCCGCCAAATAAGTTCTCGCTCATTAGAATCATCACACCGATCACACCAATGACCAAACCGAGAATTTGCTTTTTTGACAGTCTGTCTTTAAAAAATACACTGGCAATAAAGCCGCTTATCATTGGCACAGATGCATTAAGCACTGCCAATACGCCAGCGTTTACCGAGCGCGCTGAAAATGCAAACAGGATAAAGGGCACTGCTGCGGAGAACAGCCCAACCAACGTTAATACTTTCCAATTTTCACGAATGCCTACTCTGTTTTTCTTTTTTAGTATTAAAAACACCAGCATCGTCAGTCCAGCCAAGACCACACGTAGGCTGGCAAAAGCTAATGAGCCAAATTCAGGCACGCCAATACGATAAAAAATGAAAGACAGCGACCACATAAAGGATAAGGTGATAAAAATAACGAGGTCGCGGTTAGACATGAGATGATCCTATCGAGCATTAGACAGTAAAAAAACCTCGATGATAACTGGTTAAGCGCTCAATAGGTATTGTATTTTCTGTACTTATCACAGATTTATTTTATAAATCCACCTTATCCAAAATAAAATCGATGTCTTTATCGCCACGCCCTGACAAATTGACCAAAATCGTCTCAGCCGCTGACATATCTTTGGCTATTTTCATGGCATAAGCGATGGCATGTGCCGACTCTAAGGCAGGAATAATACCCTCAAGGCGTGATAATGCCATAAACGCTTCTAAACATTCTGCATCAGTCGCTGACTCATAGGTCGCGAGCTCTAAATCTCGCAGGTGCGAATGCTGTGGTCCAACCCCTGGATAATCAAGACCGGAGGCAATCGAATGTACAGGAGCTGGCTCACCTTTTTCATCGAGCAGTACATAGCATTTAAAACCGTGAATCTCGCCTTTCACGCCCAGTGACATCGTCGCCGCATGGTTAGGGGTATCCAAGCCTTCGCCTGCTGGTTCCACGCCAATTTTTTCTACATCTTTATCATCAAAAAAGCCACTAAACATGCCAATAGCATTAGAGCCGCCGCCAACACAAGCGACCACTTTATTAGGCAGCTTACCCGTCGTCGCTAAGAACTGCGCCCGTGCTTCATGTCCGACCACTGACTGAAAATAGCTGACCATTTCAGGGTATGGCGCAGGACCTAATGCCGAGCCAATCGCAAACATACTGCTATCAAGCTCATTAAGATAAGTCTCAAAAGCGCTATCGACTGCTTCTTTTAGCGTCCCTGCGCCGCGTGAGACTGGTACGATATTGGCACCCAAAATCTTCATACGGCTGACGTTTGGATGTTCTTTTTTAATATCGACCACACCCATGTGGATCTCACATTCTAATCCCATCAATGCCGCTGCCGTTGCCAATGCTACACCATGTTGCCCCGCGCCCGTTTCGGCGATTACTTTGGTTTTGCCTAATTTCTTGGCTAATAATACTTCACCCAAACAGTGATTAATCTTATGCGCGCCTGTATGATTTAAATCTTCACGCTTAAAATAAATCTGCGCGCCGCCGCAATGCTCCGTCAAACGCTGCGCATGATAAATAGGACTTGGACGACCAACATAGGTCTCACGCAAGCGCTTCATCTCAACGATAAAATCATCATTTTTAATGATTTCACGAAAGCCCACTTCGATCTCTGCCATGGCTTTGGCCAGCTCAGGATGACCGATTTTGCCACCGAACTCTCCGTATAAACCATCGTCATTGGGCAAAATTGATTGATGTAAACCGTAGCCAGTGGCGGTATTTTGCGTTGTCATAGTTAAGCCTTATTATTTTAAAATGAGTATTAGCATTAATATTTTTGCCAAATTATTTAGCATTGTTAATGATAAAAATATTTTAATGTATTTACGTTCTAGTACATTGAAACAAGATAGTAAGCGAAATTCCCTATTTGGTCAAGTTTACGCCTTACTATAAAAATAATTGACTAAAAACTGGCAAGAATAATCGATGAATGAAAGCCCGATTTGTCTATAAGTATTACAGCAATCGTGTGACTGAAATAATAACGCAACCTATGTTTGCTAATATGATGCTCGCTTGGCTTAGCGCACCTTTGCGGTCGAAAGCTAATATTATTTCATACAGGCTTTTTTTAGCTTAAATATCAAATTAGGATACACCATGCAACGACGCCAACTGATCAAAGCCATGGGTTTAAGCTTAGGCGCTATCAGCACCTCCGCTGCGGTGAGTGGCTGCCAAACGCTTGCTAAGCAGCCAAAACTACCAAGCAAAATTACTCAAGCGGGACACTTTCCCAATATCATCGTTGGTAGTGGCTATGGCGGCGCGGTATCAGCGCTACGATTAAGCGAAAAAGGTCATAAAGTATTGATACTTGAGATGGGTATGCGCTGGGATAGAACGCCCGAACATAATACTTTTTGCAAAATGATTAGCGCTGATAAACGCTCAAGCTGGTTTAGCAATATGCCAAACGCTCCTATTCCCATTCCGATACCTATCAAAAAGTACCCTGGGGTTTTAGACTTAATCGAATATGAGGATATGAAAGTCTTCGCAGGGCGTGCTTATGGTGGCGGCTCTATCGTCAATGGCGCGATTGCCATTCAGCCCAGACGCTCACACTTTGAAGAAACGTTCCCTTGGATTGATGCTGATGAGATGTACGACACTTATTTTCCCCGTGCCATGAAAGACCTGAAAGTTAGTAAAATCCCTGAATCGTTTTTTAATGAGTCCGAGCATTACGAATTTACTCGTTCAGCTGAACGCCAAGCCGAAAAAGCGGGACTAAAAACCGAGTTCTTTGGTAACAGTTATGACTTTGATTACATGCAACGTGAGGCGCGCGGTGAGGTTTATAAATCGGCACTCGGCGGCGAAGTCATTTACGGCAATAACGCAGGCAAGTTTTCACTGGATTTAACCTACCTAAAAGACGCTGAAGCCACGGGTAATGTCACTGTCAAAACCTTACGCAAAGTCAATAGTATCCAAGCGCTCGATAATGACCAACTTAGATTAGAAGTTCATGTGTTAAATACCACAGGCGGTATCGATAAAATAGAGCATTACACTTGCGATAAATTGTTTCTAAATGCGGGCAGTACGGGCACTTCAGAGTTACTGCTTAAAAGCCAAGCGGAAGGCAAATTAAACAACTTAAACGAGCATATCGGCAAATACTGGGGGCCAAACGGTAATATCATGACCGGTCGCAATTTCGTCCACGCTGCAGGCACCACTCAATCTACCATTCCGGTCAAAGGCATCAACATGTGGGACGGCGATAGAGACGGCTCAAAGTACAAAATCTTTGCCGAACTCGCGCCATTACCGTTAGGACTTGAGACGTGGACGACGCTCTATCTGGCCATCACTGACAATCCAGAACGCGGCAACTATTACTATGATAAGACCACCAAAACCGTCAAACTGAATTGGAAACGCGAGCAAAATGAGTACTCAGTAAATGCTGCCAAAGAGCTGATCGGAAAACTTGCCAAAGTAAATGGCGGCTCGACATCAAGCTTACTGTTTACCAAAGGCTTCGGCGATAACTTCTGCTATCACCCGCTTGGCGGCTGCGTACTTGGCAAAGCGACTGATGGAGTGGGACGCGTCAAAGGACACGAAAATATCTACGTGCAAGATGGCGCGTTAATCCCCGGTAGCGCTGGGGTAAATCCATATGTGTTTATCACGGGACTTGCTGAGCGGAATATGGCAAGTATTTTGAGGGAAGATTTTGGGTAGGGTGTTGAGGTTTATAAGTGAATGTTTAATATTTAAACTATGCGATGATGTATGATACTCCCATGCTATCCCACTTATGTTGGACCAAATATATTCCAAATATATAGAGATTTACTATGCCTAGTATAGACTTAGGGTTGTTAGATAATTTTTGGCTATTTATAGTCATAATGGGAACTTTAAAGTTCCTCTTTGAGCTAGCAAGAGTCTACAAGTCTTACCAAGAAAATAGATACTTTAGTCTTGATAAGGTTAAAGAAGCTTTCGAAACAGATAAAATTGATAACAAACTTAGAAAGCAACTAGTCGACACTTATGAAAAAGAAATATTTCATAAGGTTTACAGACTAAATATTAGCAAAGAAGCTCGGAATAAGATAATAGATATCTCTGATAGAGATGATGAAATTGAATGTACTACATTTAGAAAAGCGAACAAATATATTGATTATGACAGACACCACTTAACCTTAAAATATGGAAAAATATACCCCATTTTAAAATTAGTTAATAGATATTTAGCTTATTTTTATTATATGGTTTTTGTACTACTTATTGTAGGATTTTTAGTTCTTCTATTTGATTATGAACACTTATCAATATTTTATAAAAATATAGGTAGCCCTTATTTTCTTTTATTACTCAGTATTTATGCCTTTTTAGCATCATTCTTATGCATGAAAAAAGAAGTTGCTCTTGAAGCAGTAATAAAATTAAGGAATTATGCTCTATCATATCCAGACGATATAAAGATTATATATAGAGACTCTCGAATTAATAAGATTATAGATATTTTTCTAAATATATAAGCCGCACTTTAAATATTTTTTATGATTTGGAATACTATCTTCCTATCAATCCATGCTATCAATTGTCAACTTGGAGCGTGGTTTAACCTTAATAGTAGCGGTATCCTAACGCCGACGATAGCAATGCGGACTATGACTTTCCAGAAAATCATAGATTCTCTCTTACGTCGGGGTAAGCGTCTCCCAGACACTTACTGCTTCCCTCCTCATATCGAGACAATAGGAATGCCACCAGACAAACTAGTTCGCACGCCATCGACAAGTTAGATACAAGCGGATAGCAGGATTAGCTCCAAAAACTAACCATTCCTCCAAAAAGCTATAAATCATATTTTCCAGAATCTAATCAAAATACCCCGCTCTATCTAAATATTCAAATCCTAAAACCATCTTCCCCACCACACTCCCATTGAATTCCAATCTCGCATCGGCAACAATGACAGTACGGATTTATAAAAGCCAAACTAAAAATCTCTGCCCAAAAGGACAAACAATGAAACTGCGCATTTTAAAGTCTGCTGTGACCAACCCTTGGTTTAACCTCGCGACCGAAGATTGGATATTCCAAGCCCTCGACCCAGACTCGCACACGTTATTCTTATGGCGCAATAGCGAGACCGTGGTCATTGGGCGCTCGCAAAACCCATGGGTGGAATGCAAAATCGATAAGATGGAAGCCGACGATGTGTTTTTAGCAAGACGTCAGAGTGGCGGTGGTGCGGTATTTCATGATTTAGGCAATACCAACTTTACCTTTTTATCACCCAAAGACGATTACGACCAAGCAGCGAACTTTACCATTATTATCAATGCGCTAAAGAAGTTGGGCATAGACGCGGATTTATCTGGGCGTAACGACATGCAAGTCGGTGATAAGAAGATATCAGGTAGCGCCTTTAAACATGCAGCAGATCGCAGCTTTCATCATGGCACATTACTAGTCAATGCCAATATGCAAAAGCTGGGCGATTATCTCAATCCGCATCCGCTAAAGCTGAAAGCCAAAGGCATTAAGTCCGTCCGTGCGCGCGTTGCTAATTTGGTTGAGTTTAATGCAGACATCAATCATGAGACTTTATCCAAGGCAATTATCGAAGCGTTTTGTGAGTATTATGGCGATACTTCGCCGATAGAAGAATTGGATGAAGCCAGTCTCGCGCAGCAGCCGACGCTTAATAAATACTATCAACAAATGGCAGATTGGGATTGGCGCTTTGGTAAGACGCCTGAATTTACCCATCATATCGAGACGCGTTTTGATTGGGGTATCATTGATTTGCACCTTGATGTGAAGCAAGCAGTGATACGCGAAGTGGTCATCTTCTCTGACGCCCTAAATGTTGAGTTGATTGATCTGTTAAAAGAATTACTGGCAGATGTTAAGTACGACAAGCATGAGATTAAAGCTAAGTTTGATGAGCTAAACAGAGCGCATCCTGAATTGGCAGCGCAGATTGACGATGTGTCGGAGTGGTTGCTGGGTGAGATGGAGAGGTAGATTTTCTACAAGAAAAATAGTAGGCAATTAATCACATTTTAGTGATTAATTGCTTGGTTAGGCAGATATAAAAAAACGGTAAGATAATTAATCTCACCGTTTCTATATTTCACCTAAACCATTCAAACTTTAAATTGCAGCCGCAACCTCAGCACCATCTCTTATAGCACGCTTAGCATCCAGCTCAGCCGCCAGCTTAGCACCACCGATAAGATGATATTGTGCATCTGGCGCATCGCCAACGTTTGGCATCAGCTCAACGACCGACTCTTGACCAGCACAAACGACGACGCTATCGACACGTAGTAACTGGCTTTGACCTTGGTTATTGGTGATCCAAATACCTTCATTGGTGATTTTATCGTACTTCGCACCTGATACTTGGATGACGCCGTGTGATTTGACATGGGCACGATGTACCCAGCCAGAGGTTTTATTGAGCCCACTACCCAAGCGACCTTTAGTACGCTGCATCAAGTACACTTGGCGGATAGGTTTAATGGCTTCAGGCTTGATTAGTCCGCCCTCGGTTTGATAGTCGGTTGCAGAGGTGACGCCCCATTCTTCACGCCACTCTTCGATAGACTGGGCTTTTGGACGATAGCTTGGGTCTTTGAGCAATTCAGGACCTAGCTCATCAAGCGGCTGACCATGTTTGGCGGTCAAATATTCACTAACATCAAAACCAATACCACCAGCACCGATGACAGCAACGGTATCACCGACAGATTTTTCACCAGAGAGCAGTTCAGCATAGCTCATTACTTGTGGCAAGTCAGCCCCTTCCAGCTTACCTGCGAGGCTTCTAGGCACCACACCAGTAGCAACGATGACATGATGGAATTTGGCTTTCTCTAGCATGGCTTTATCAACTTTGGTATTAAGTTTAATCTCAACGCCTAAGTGCTCAAGCTCATTGATATAGTAGCGAATGGTCTCAAAGAATTCTTCTTTACCCGGGATGACTTTGGCATAATTGAACTGCCCGCCCAAGATGTCTTTTGCTTCAAATAGCGTGACCTTATGACCACGTAGCGCGGCGACATGAGCGGCTGACATACCAGCGACACCGCCACCGATGACTGCGACCTTTTTAGGTTTTTTGGTTTTCTTATAAACCAATTCAGTCTCGTAACACGCTTGTGGATTGACCAAACAGGTCGAGCGTTTATTCTCAAAAGTATGGTCAAGGCAAGCTTGGTTACAGGCAATACAGGTATTAATACGATCTGCCTGACCATTTTTGGCTTTATTCACCCAATGGGCATCGGCTAAAAATGGACGCGCCATCTGAATCATATCTGCTTGACCACTGGCGACGATGTCTTCTGCCGTTTCTGGCATATTGATACGGTTAGCCGCCATCATTGGGATGCTGATGTGTTTTTTAATTTCAGCAGTGAAATCAACAAACGCCGCACGCGGTACACTAGTGACAATCGTCGGAATGCGAGCTTCATGCCAGCCGATACCGGTATTCATGATGGTGACGCCAGCCTCTTCTAACGCTTTGGCGACAGTGATGACTTCATCCATGACGTTACCGTCTTTGACCAAATCGATCACTGACAAGCGAAATAAGATAATAAAGTCTTCACCGGCAGCTTCGCGTACGGCTTTGACCACGTCGACCGCAAACTTCATACGATTTTGAATATCACCGCCGTATTCGTCCGTACGTTTATTCACATGACGGGATAAAAACTGATTCAGCAAATAGCCTTCTGAGCCCATGATCTCCACACCGTCATAACCAGCTTGCTTGGCAAGTTTAGCCGAACGAGCATAATCTTTTACCGTTTGTTCGATGTTTTTAATACTCATCTTACGCGGTTTAAATGGTGAGATTGGCGATTTAATCGGACTTGATGAGACGGCAAATGGATGATAGCCGTACCGACCACTGTGCAATATTTGCATGATTATTTTGCTGTCATACTTATGCGCAGCACGGGTCACACGCTGATGATTAATAACGTCAGCACGCGTATTCATGGTGCCACCAGCAGGCAGTAACCACCCTTCACGATTGGGCGAAATACCGCCCGTAATCATCATCGCCACGCCGCCTTTGGCACGTTCGGCAAAATATGCCGCCAGTTTGCCGTAATTATAAAAACGGTCTTCAAGCCCAGTATGCATCGAACCCATCACCATGCGGTTTTTAAGCGTGGTAAAGCCCAAATCTAATGGTTCAAATAAATGCGGGTAGTGTGCATTAGTGCTGGTGGTCTCAATAGAATTGGCAGTACGGCTGGCGGACATATCATTTTCCTTATGAATGGTTTATGAGAATATTTTTTAGGAATGCTTTGTAAGAGTGCTTATATTGCTCGTGCTATAGTATTTAGCGTTACGGTATCGTACCACACCGCCATTATCATCAGCTATGCAGACAAGCGACTGATGAGTGAACACTAATTAATAGCAGCGCTGAACGATCCTATTAATTAGTGAGGTTTTTTGCAGATAGTTAAATAAACTCCACAAAACCTGTCCAAACTTTGCCTGCGACTGTCTATAATAATTAGATCCTGATACAGTTGATTGGCGACAGCAAAGCACCATTACTGC
Organism: Psychrobacter sp. D2; assembly: GCF_013608135.1. NCBI lineage: Bacteria > Pseudomonadati > Pseudomonadota > Gammaproteobacteria > Moraxellales > Moraxellaceae > Psychrobacter > Psychrobacter sp. D2. The sequence continues at coordinate 331,981 of NZ_JACDXZ010000001.1, read as the reverse complement.
GTCATCGACTACAAAAACATATGATAAAGGACTATCTGCATGACAGACTTCCATACCGGTCTCGGCAAAAATACTGCCAACCATCAACCGCTTACCCCTATTGATTTTATCATCCGTACTGCTCAGGTCTATCCTGACAGAACCGCTATCATCTATGACGACTTAGAACATAATAACCTCACCCAAACGTGGCAACAGACTTATGATCGTTGCAGACAACTGGCGGATGGTCTGCGTAAATTAGGCATTGATAAAAATGACACGGTTGCAGTCATGATGCCAAACACCCCAGCAATGGTCGAATGCGCTTTTGGCGTACCCATGTCAGGTGGCGTGCTTTGTACGCTGAACACCCGCCTCGATATCAATGCCCTGACCTTTTGTCTACAGCATTCAGAAGCCAAAGTATTGATTCTAGACAGCGAGTTTGCTGAACATGCTGAAATTATCGATGAAACCTTTCCAAATCTAATCGTGATTCATGCGACAGATGCAGCGCTCGATATTGAACGTTTTGGAAAAATGAGCTACGAGGCATTAATCGCCAGCTCAGACAGTTTGGATAATTGGGAAAAACCATTAGATGAATGGGATGCTATCGCGCTCAACTATACCTCTGGCACGACGGGTAAGCCCAAAGGCGTGGTCTATCATCATCGCGGTGCAACGCTCAATGCTGTCTCCAACATTTTAGATTGGGATATGCCAAAGCACCCTATGTATCTATGGACGCTGCCACTATTTCACTGTAATGGTTGGTGCTTTCCTTGGACGATTGCTGAACGCGCGGGCGTCAACGTCTGCTTGCGTAAGATTGACGCTGATTTGATTTTGCAGCTGATTGCTAAGTATAAAGTCAGTCATTATTGCTCAGCACCCGTGGTACACAATATGATTGCAGGCGGCAAATCTGAATATAAAGACGCCATTAATCATGAAGTCAAAGGCTGGGTCGCTGGTGCGCCGCCGTCTGAAACCATGCTCGCTGCCATGGAAGCAATGGGCTTTCATATCTCGCATGTTTATGGTCTGACCGAAGTCTATGGTCCAGTCACTGTCTGCGCTGAGCAGCAAGAATGGGGTGAACTGGATGTCGCTACTCGTGCGCAAAAGAAATCACGTCAGGGCGTAACGTCACATTTGATGACTGGCTTTGAGCTATTTAAACAAGGGACTACTGAGCCAGTTGCGGCAGATGGCGAAGAAATGGGCGAGCTGGCACTGCGCGGTAATATGGTAATGAAAGGTTATCTAAAAAGTCGTAAAGCCACCGAAGAAGCCTTTACTGATGGCTGGTTCCGCACCGGTGATTTAGGGGTCAAATATCCTGACGGCTATATCAAAATTATGGACAGGCTTAAAGATATTATCATCTCAGGCGGTGAAAACATCTCTAGTATCGAAGTCGAGAACGTCTTATATAAAATGCCCGAAATCCAAAGCTGTGCGGTCGTCGCCGCGCCGCATGATAAATGGGGCGAAGTACCTGTCGCCTTTATCGAGATTCATGAAGGCAGCACCTTGCAGCGCGACCATGTGATGGAACATTGCAAGCAGCATTTGGCGGGCTTTAAAATGCCTAAATACATTATCTTTGCCGAAATTCCAAAAACCAGCACCGGTAAAGTGCAGAAGTTTGAGCTGCGTCAAGCGGCCAAATCATTGGCACACGAAACGCCAAAAGTAACGGCTAGTGCTAAGTAAGCTTTTATCAATGATGATTCATAATACTGAATCATCATTGATAAAAAAGGTCAGCCTAATGAATGTAGGCTGACCCTTTTATTGAGCTAAAAAAACAAGCTTATTATTGATCAAACAACTAATTAAGCTTTGGCTCCAGCCATTGGTAGACCAGCATACCGACGATCATCGCTGGGATAAAAACATATGCCTGCCATTGCCCTGTGCCGAGCAGCACAATACCAGGACCTGGGCAAATACCCACCAAGCCCCAGCCGATACCGAATAGCATCGCGCCGATTAACAGTTTTTTATTAATCACCGTTTTGCTGGGCATCTCAATTAAGGTGCCAATCCAGCTGGTCTGTTGACGCTTAGCCAATTGGACACCAACGATGGCAACTATTAAACCGCCACCCATCACCAATGCAAGGGAAATATCCCATGCACCGAAGACGTCCAAAAAACCCTGTACTTTAACAGGATCAGTCATACCTGAGATTAATAACCCAATACCAAATAGCAGACCTGCCAGTAACCCAATTATATTTTTTAGCATCATTATGTCTCGCACTTCATTCGTGGATATAAGCTTTTATGAATCATATTCAGCGTTGTCTTAGCAATGTGTTATTTAAATTAAGCCCAAGAGATGTCGACCAATATAAACCGTCACAATACCAAATAACATAAAGGTCACTGTCGCCGCCATCGACCGTGGCGACAGTCGCGCATTACCACAGATACCATGTCCACTGGTACAACCTGAACCTAAACGCGTCCCAAAACCAACCAATAGCCCTGCACCGATTAATAACGGTATCGAGGTACTGATTTCGATATCAGGTAACGGTCTAAATAAGCTATATAATAATGGCGAGAGGATCAGACCTGCAATAAATAATACCTGCCACATCTCGACGCGCTTGGGTTTAAGAAGACTTGAGAAAATACCACTAATACCCGCAATACGACCAATGCCCAACAGCAAGATAACCGTTGCAACGCCTAGCATCAGCCCGCCTACTAAGGAAATTGGCGTAAAAGCTTGCCAGTCTATTTGTATACCCATAATGATTACCTAAGCTGATTTTTTATTAAAAATGGTTTGATATCTTCAATTGAGTTTAACAACGATATCGTACTACTGCTATAAACGATTTTTTATTATTTATATCTTACTACATATTACTTTATATAAATACATTATATTATAAAACATAATGAAAAAGTAAAAAAATACTGAACATTGCGTCACGCATTGCTCAGTATCTCTTAATTTGATGGCTGACTGGCTTAATAAATATAGTCGTTAATAAACGAGTCAGCCTCTCAAATCATTTTGCTAAGACTTCATCAAGCGCTTTTTCAAAACGCTCTACCGCGCCGTCGATATCGGTCAATTTATCCAAACCAAATAGACCTAAACGGAACGTTTTGAAGTTATCAGGCTCACCGACTTTTAGCGGTACGCCAGCAGCGATTTGCAATCCAGCTTCAGCAAAAGCACTGCCTTTATGGATGTCATCACGGTCGGTATAAGATACGACAACGCCTGGTGCTTCAAAACCTTTGGCAGCAACGCTTTCAATACCTTTATCTGCCAGTACCTTACGGACGCGGTTACCAAGCTCCCATTGTGCATCACACAATTTATCAAAGCCAATCTCTTTTGCTTCCAAGATAGTATCGCGGAATTGACGCAAGCTATCGGTTGGCATAGTCGCATGATAAGCGTGACCGCCGTTTTCGTACGCACGCATGATGGTTAACCATTGCTTTAAATCAAGGCTAAAGCAATTAGACTCCGTGGTTTCTACCTTTTTGATAGCAGCGTCACTGAGCATAACCAGACCTGCACATGGTGTGCTACTCCAGCCTTTTTGCGGCGCACTGATGAGCACATCAATGCCCAATTTTTTCATATCTAACCATACACAACCTGAAGCGATACAGTCAATAACCAATAAACCGCCAACACTATGTACGGCCGCGCTTAATGCTTTGATGTAGTCTTCTGATAAGATAATGCCCGACGACGTTTCAACGTGCGGCGCATAAACGACGGCAGATTTGTCTGCTTTAATTTTGGCAACGGCCGTTTCGATATCTACTGGCGCAAATGGTTTTGGCGCTTCAGTGTCTTCCGTACGCTCAGCGGTCAATACCGTAGACGATTTGGCAAATTTGCCTTTTTCTAAAATTTGCGTCCAGCGATAACTAAACCAACCATTACGAATAATAAGACAATCTTCATCAATGGTCAGTTGGCGGGCGACCGCTTCCATACCATAAGTACCAGAACCTGGAATGATGACCGCTGCTTCAGCGTTATAAACGGTCTTTAGGTTGCTGAGCAAATCATTCATCACCTCTTGAAAGGCTTTTGACATATGATTAAGGGCGCGGTCGGTATAAACCACTGAATATTCTAATAAGCCGTTTGGATCAATATCTTGACGTAATGCAGTCATGTGACGCTCCTGTCTGTTGTAATATTTTTTAAGTATGAGTGATAACAAAATCTAGATACTGTCTTAGTCAATTTAGGTCAGCTATTATTTTAATCAAAGATTTTTTGACCAACGTAATATGATAGCCAGATACGTTTATAAATAGCATTCACTAAGTACGAATATCGAGTAATAATTGAGAATATGACGCAGGGTGGACGATGTAGCACTTTATCCTAGCGCTATTGCCGTTGACGGTGGTATCTTTTACGTCGTTGATGTCATCAGATATTGAGTGAAAGCGCATAAGATACGCAAACCATTATCGTTGCTACGCGGTAGTAGACTGATAACAGTAGTGATTGAAAATGATTGATTGGATAGATAAAAGTTAAATATGCTGGTGTTGTAACGAATACCGCTCGAGTATCCTAAAAACAGTCCCTATTCATCAATCAAGCATCATCACTCAATATCGTCATAACAGCTCGATATTAGCACTGATAATGCAGGTTGACAATGCTATGTTTGCGTTAAAACCATACTGATACAATTTCTTATTTTTGATGATAAAAGGCAACTATCAGTGATTCCGATGGGCGTCTTGTAGACCTGATACCACAAAATCGAGTAATTCATTGTCACCTTCGCGTGCCGCCTTACGCATGAGCTTGGAGGGCGCATGGGTCAAGTTTTGCGTTAAGCGCCGCGTTAGCTCAATCATAATATCTTCAGGGTTAGCACTATCGCCTTGCAGCTCTGCGATAGAGGCTTGCAATAGTTTGTTGACCTGCTCATGAGTACGCATGCGATATTGCTGAATATCCTTGCCTACTTGGCGTACTTGAAAGCGGCGATCCATCTCAACCACCAATTGGCTGACCAACAGCTCAGCGTCTACTGCTGCTTGCCGGCGTTGTTCGATATTACCGGCTATCACATGTTGTAAGTCATCGACAGAATATAGATAAACGTCGTCTATCCGGCTGACAGTCGAATCAATATCACGCGGCACCGCCAAGTCAATCATCAGCATGGGCTGATAGCGACGGCTTTTCAGTGCCCGCAGCGTCATGGTTTTATCAATCAATATGTCCATGCTACCGCTACAGCTGCTCACAATATCGGCTTCTGCCAATACTTGTGGCAGCTCTTGCAGCGTTCTGACTTCGATCCGGCGATTGGGATTGTGCAGCTCAGCCGCTAACGCTTCTGCGCGTTCAGGATTACGGTTGCAAATAATAACGCGACCGACTCCAAGACCTGCGATATGCGTGGCTACCAAGCGGTTCATCTCGCCAGCAGCTACCACCAGCAAAGTACGACTTGGCAAATCATCAAAGATTTGCGTCACCAGTTTGGCAGCAGCATAGCTAAGTGATACGGCTTGTGCGCCAACTTGGGTCTCATTACGTACTCGTTTTGCCGCTGCAAATACCTGATCGACAATCCAACCTAGCTGATTGCTAAGCGCTTTTTGATCTTGCGCCATATGCACAGCGCGCTTGATTTGCCCCAGTATCTGCGGCTCACCGAGTATCATAGAGTCAAGACCTGCAGCCACTCGTAGCCAATGGGTTAAGGCATGCGTATCTCGATGGACATACAAATAAGGGTCAATCTCATCCAGTGATAATTGCTTAAAACCTGCAAGCCAAGTTTTAATTTTTAGGATGTGAGCGCTGATGATAGTCGATGAGAGGTTGGCGCTATTGTTAGCCGTTACACTAGACTCTATAACTGAAGTCTCTACAACTGCTGAGGCTGAATTTGGCAATAACGTGTGTGGTGATAATATGCTTTCTGGGACCAATGCATAAATCTCTGTCCGGTTGCAGGTAGAGACTATCACACTACCGTCGCTAAAGCCTTGTAGCTGTGCAAGTGCGATACTGACCTCGTCACCGACAAGCGCCAAGCGCTCTCGTAGAGCGACTGGTGCAGTTTTGTGATTGACCCCAATGACCACTAATCTCATTATTGACAGACCATAAATATGATATTCACTCGCCAACCAAACACCTTTAGCGGTTTTTAAAAAATTAAAATCCTATTTTTCAAAGACAGCTTTTGACAAGAAATCTTTGAAAAATAGCTTTTAATAGGCAACTTTGAAAGTAAAATAATAAAAAGCGTTTATTATATCATTATTGATAGCTTTATTTAATACTCACCTCTATAAGCCAGCATTTTGTCTGTATCTGGGCGCATGGCTTACAAATCAACTGCGATTACTGGCTTAACATTCGAACACTTGCATATAGGTTTACTTAAAGCTAACAATGTTACCCTTAAACTCGGGTGCTACTATAGTTGATCCACTTTTAAAAGAATACAGAACTACTGGGGTTGATAACATTTGTATTTCTTTTATTTAGGACTGTCAATAGAATAAATTTACACTATTACTGATGCCTAAGTAACACGGCTGCTATTGTGTATCCCTTCATGCTACTCTTATAATGTTTGACATCATTATTCTTCACAGATATCTGTTTTTAAAACGATTAAAATAAACCCAGCCTTCTATGCTGCAAATCCTTTTACTAGGCATAGAAACAAGGTCAGAATAGGTAAATACTGCACGCTATGGTCTTTTTTGGGTCCTCATTTAGACGACAATCTATGCATAATGCTCAATCTAGCCTTAGTGCTTTATTGCATGCTCTCATTGAGCGGCTATGCCAACGTTATAAGCTAGCGTTTTCGTTGGCGGTTTGTTTGTGCCTAGGATTCCCTGCCCATGCTGACCATGCTATTGTCTCACCAAACATAGCTTTGCCCAAAGTCTCTCCCACTAACACTAGTAGTGCCACCGTTACCAGAACCATTAATGCCTCTAGTCAAGTTATTAACAGTCACACACCAGTGACTAAAAGCATGGCTAATAAAAATTCGATAACTGATGCTTCGATAACCGAAAGTACTCCGTCATCTGACCTCAATAAAATAAGCAATGAACCAAGCTTGTATGCCTTATTAGATGCAGAATTTTCTGCAAATCGTGATGATACCGAGCGTGCGCTGGTCATCTATAAGCAGCAATCATTTAAACAAGATGCCACAGCCGTATTTGAAAGAGCATTGAGCTTATCATTACGTAATGACAGGGTCGAAGAATCTTTACAATTTGCCAAAGCATGGCAAGATGAAAACCCAGACCATGTGCCTGCTTGGTTTTATGTTGCTCATTTGGCACTGCGAGCGCACGATTATGAGTTGGCAGGCGAAACTCTAAATCGCATCTTGAGCTATGATCCTCGCGCCGACCTTAGTGAAATTCTGATTGGTATTTACCCAAACAGCGATGATGATAAGCGAGAGTTACTCGCCGCTCTGCAACCTATCGCCAGTGAACAAAACGCCTCGCTATCAGTCTTAAAAGCTGGCTTGCTTTATCAGTTTAATGAACCTGAGATTGCCATCGTTCATATCAATCGAGCAGTTGAGCGCCAGCCGGATTATGTGCCTTTTATTACCTTAAAAGCAGATATCTTGCGCAAAATCGAAACGCCAGAAGCAGTCATTGAGTATCTTAGCCAAGCACGCTTGCGTAATGCTGACAGTAAGAATCTATACTTGTATGAGATTCGCTATTTGCTTGATTTAAAACAGAATGAGCAAGCGTGGCAGCTGTTGTTAGGCGCTCATCAGCGCTTTGCCGATGATGCTGAGATTACCTTATTAGCGGCGCTGGTTAGCTTAGATATTGAAAAATATACTAGTGCCGATCAATTGCTTAATACGCTTGCCAAAAATCCCGCTTATTTAGATCAATCTTATTATTACCTGGGCATCAGTGCCGAGCGTCAGCAAAACTTTGAGCAAGCCAAATACTACCTCAATGCTGTCATGCAAGAGGACTTGGTATTGGAAGCTCGACGAAAAGTGGTCGCATTAGACTTACTCAATAATAATGTTGATGCCGCTATCGCAACGTTAGAAAAGCTGCGTAAAGACTTTAGCGTCTTCGCTCCTGATAGCTTTGTGCTACAAGCCGATATCTTATGGCAACAGAATGAACCTGCAGAAGCCTTACGCCTATTAACTAAGGCTGCTCGTAAATACCCTGATAATGAGATGCTGCTTTTTGCACGCGCCCAGCTCCTTGATGACAAAGAGGACTATATCGTCAAGCGTACCTTGCTCAATCACTTGCAAGCGCTTGACCCCAGCAATCCTGCTTATCAGCTGAGTTACGCCCAGTTATTGCTGGCCAATGAGCGTGGTTCTGAGCAAGGATTGGCATTGGCGACGGCGATCATACAAATACGCTACGATGACCCTCGCTATGACAATGAGCTGCATCTGCAAGCCCTCAATGTACTGGCAAGTAATGCACTAGCAAACGAGAATTATCAGCAAGTGATCGACTATCTGCAAACGCCTTACGATGTGCTCCCTACTTTACGCTCAGGGACATTGCTATTACGCGCTTATCAAGGCTTAGGCGACAATGAAAAAGTGGACGCTTTACTTGCCGACTTGCAGCAGCGCTTCTCATTTGGGCAACACAATATCAATGACCGTATACAATTGTATTAATAACAAACGATATAATTAATAAGCAATGGCATAGTGCTTCTAAGTCCTCGAATACGACATCCTATTATTACAAGTCATGTATAAGAAGCTAACAGCCACGCATAACTGAGTAACAAATAACACTTAAGCTAACCTGCTCTCGAAACAAAAATTTTGCAAATTTGTCCATTTTTGAGGAAACATCATGTATACCCTGCGATCTTTTTATAAACCTAATAAATTGGCCCTATTTGCCGCTATGACAGCAGCAATGGTAATTACCTCTGGCTGTCAGTCTATGAAGAGCGCCAACGCAACCAACCAGCCTAGCACAACCATTCAAGGTCAAAATACTGAGCAACCAAAGAAACTTGAGAGCTTTAATATTACAGGTAAGATTGGTGTTACAACGGCTGCGAGTGATACAACAGGGGCGCAAGGCGGCAGTGCATTTTATGCATGGGGTCAACAGAATGATCGCTTTGCCATTGAACTCATTGGTGCGTTAGGCATTGGTAAAACCAATATCGAATACAATGGTCAATCTGCGACTTTGGTGAGCGAAAAAACCGGTACTTTGAATGCGGCTGACCCTGAAACCCTGCTTAAAAAAGCCACCGGCTGGCAAGCACCTATCTCTCAGATGCCTTACTGGATTTCTGGACGCCCAGCGCCTTCAGACAGCGCACCGCAGCTTGATGCCCAAAACCGTCTAATTAGCTCGGTAAATGGCGAATGGCGTGCCAGCTTTAGCTACAAAGGCAATGATAAATTACCAAATAAGATCAGTGCCGTTCAATCGCAAGGTAATAAAGTTGTTATGACAATTGATCATCAAAAGTAATAGCACCAATAGATTTGATCGCTACTGCAAACAGCCATTTCTATAAATGGCTGTTTGCGTTTTAAAATTGCACCTGAGAATTGTGACCATCATTTATGACTAAAAACGCTATTAATTCATCTGTCATCACATGCTTATCACCAGCAAAGATTAATTTATTTTTGCATATTACCGGTAAGCGCGCTGATGGTTATCACAATTTGCAAACAGTGTTTCGCCTGCTTGATTGGGGCGATTATTTGCATTTTTCAGTAGCAGATGAACTAATAATTACTATTAATAGCGTAGCAGACAATAGCGCTGTAGATAATAGTAGCCTGTGTGGTCAGCTACTCACGCTAAGTGGTGCCAACACCATAACCAGCAGCATAGAGGACAATTTGATCTTTAAAGCGGCTAATGCCCTACTGACAGCTGCCATAGACTCAAATTCGCTACCTAAGAATATACCGAAAGTGTCAGTGAGGTTAGATAAGCACTTACCGATGGGCGCAGGCTTAGGTGGTGGCTCGTCCAATGCCGCGACGACATTATTAGTCTTAAATAAAATATGGCAGATTAATTTTGATCAAGATAGGCTTATAAAAATTGGCGCAAGCATTGGCGCTGATGTGCCGATATTTATTTTTGGACAAGATGCTATTGCGATGGGCATTGGCGAAGAGCTGACAGCGATTGATTTACCTGAGCAACAGTATTTAGTATTGACTCCTAATGCTCACGCTAATACTGCCGAGCTTTTTGCGCACCCCAAGCTACAGCGAGATATCGCCCCGCTATCAATTAAGACCATTCAAAACCAGACTAATGACTATGTGCAACATTTAAACACGCCTTATCAAAATGTCTTTACCCCAGTGGTCACTAGCCTTGCTCCTGCCGTCAATGAAGCACTACGCTATTTGCAAGAGTTAAAGACTCAAGCATTGGGCACAGCTCGTATGACTGGCTCAGGCAGCACAGTGTTTTTGCCATTGGATGCAGGTGTGATATCTGATAAAGCGCGTTTGGCAAAGTGGATTGAAGAGGCGCCCTGTCCTGCCTATTTAGTTCGTAATTTATGAGTTAGATTTGAGCTATAGTGTGAAAATAAGAGAACTATAAATACAGCGTAAAAAGTTTTATGGGTTCAATACCCGTTTTATTTTTGACCTATTTTTTAATAAAAGCTATAAAAAGGCGCAAATGACTTGCAAAATCTGAAAATTTAATTATAATAGGTCGCCTCAATAGGGGTATAGCCAAGTTGGTAAGGCATCAGGTTTTGATCCTGACATCCGTTGGTTCGAGTCCAGCTACCCCTGCCATTTTTAAGCTCAAAGCATTAGATGTGTACTTATTATAAGCAGTTTATAGACAGCCGCTTATCTTATTGACATTGACAATGTTATCCCAGTTTCGGTATAGTTCGCAATGAACACCGTTAGGGAAAAGTTATGTTTTAGACGGTTTTTCCGTTTATCAGATAACGAACAGGTCGTGACGCTATTTTAATAATGACTTTTATTAAAAGTTGCTTTTAGATATCGACGTACACAGCCTAGACATTACAGGGGTATAGCCAAGTTGGTAAGGCATCAGGTTTTGATCCTGACATCCGTTGGTTCGAGTCCAGCTACCCCTGCCATTTTTTACTGTAATAGTAGTCATCAATCTTTTTCACCACTCTTTTCTGAATTTGAGCAGTTTGACACTGCTTAGCGGTCGCTGCTTGAGTCAATCAATAGGACTTCTGTCATGCCTTATTTGGCGATTTTTACGGGCAATGCCCACCCAGAATTAGCAAAAACCGTAGCCGATCATCTCCATATACCTCTTGGTAAAGCTGACATCACGCGTTTTTCTGATGGCGAAATTGCCGTAGAAATCAAAGAACACGTGCGCGGTAAAGACGTGTTTATCATGCAGCCTACTTGTGCACCGACCAACGACAATTTGATGGAAATCATGATGATGGCAGACGCTTTGCGTCGCTCTAGTGCTGGTCGTATTACAGCAGTCATGCCGTATTTTGGTTATGCCCGTCAAGACCGTCGCCCTCGTTCAGCTCGTGTGCCTATCTCTGCTAAAGTCGTTGCTGACATGTTGAACATCGTTAGTATCGATCGTGTGATGACCGTTGATTTGCACTCAGATCAGATTCAGGGTTTCTTTGACATCCCAGTCGATAATATCTACGGCACGCCTGTATTGCTTAACGATCTACAAAAACAAGATTATGATAACATCATGGTTGTCTCTCCTGACGTTGGCGGCGTGGTTCGTGCACGTGCGATGGCTAAGCAGTTGGGCGATACTGACATGGCGATTATTGATAAACGTCGTGCCCGTGCCAATGAGTCGCAAGTGATGCACATTATTGGTGACGTCCGTGACCGTGATTGTGTCATCGTTGATGATATGGTCGATACGGCTGGCACGCTATGTAAAGCTGCCGAAGCGCTTAAAGCAAATGGCGCACGCCGCGTAGTGGCTTATATCACCCACCCTGTATTATCTGGTAATGCGCTTAAGAACATCAGTGAATCAGAATTAGATGAGATTGTCGTTACTGATACCATTCCATTGTCTGATGCTGCCAAAGCTTGTAGCAAGATTCGTCAAGTGAGCATCGCGCCAATGTTGGCTGAAAGCTTACGCCGTATTAATAACGAAGAATCTATCAGCGCGATGTTTGACGCTTAATAGTTATCATAGATTGAAAAAAGCGCCAAGTTTCATTACTTGGCGCTTTTTTTGTTTAATGATTTTAATTAACAGTTTTGCGCTGTTGTTTGTATAGGTGTTTTTCATAAGGATCTTGCATAAGGGTTTTGCCCAGCTATTTTACGTAGGTCTTTCTTATTATTAGCTAATCACGTATAATGCGCGCCTGTGCTGACCGTTTTTTATGATTTAAAACAGTCGGTATTATTAAAAGTGCTGATCACGTTTAAAATAATGATTTTCTTGATAATTTTTATCATGGCAATCATTAGGTTAAGCACATGGCTAGATTTGATTATCGGCGTTTATCACGCACGACAAATACTAGCTATCATCACGTATTAGTGGATTGGTCGCAAATCCACTTTTTTATGACCAGACACTTCATCATTTTTTTATAGGATTAAATCCATGACTATTAATCATTTTGCATTAAACGCAGTTGATCGTTCTGCTGAGCTTCAAGGTAAAGGTGCGAGCCGCCGCCTACGTAAGCAGAACCTAGTTCCTGCTATCATCTATGGTGGTGGTGAGCAGCCAACAGCTATCTCTATCAAAATCAATGAGCTAGTAAAATCACTAGAATTTGAAGCTTTCTTCTCACACATCTTGACTTTGAATGTAGATGGCGAAGAGCATCAAGTAGTTATTAAAGACTTGCAACGCCATCCTGCTAAAGGTTTCCCAATGCATGCTGATTTCCAGCGCGTTGTGAAAGGTCAGAAAATCAACATGAATGTTCCTGTTCATTTTTCTGGTCGTGAAGAAGCGCCTGGTACTAAGGCTGGTGGTGTTCTATCAACACTAGTAACTGACATCGAAATCGTTTGCATACCATCACAGTTACCTGAATATCTAGAAATAGATGTATCTGGTATGGAAATTGGCGATTTGTTCCGTTTATCAGACATCACTCTTCCTGAAGGCGTGGTTATTGCTGAGCTTGAATTAGAAGATGGTCATGACCGTACGATCGTGAACATGCAGCCACCAACGGTTGAAGAAGTTGACGAAGCTGCTGAAGTGGATGCTGCTGACGTACCTGCGACTGAGCAAGGTACTGACGAAAGTAAAGACGGCGAGTAATAAACCGGTTTTATATAGCGACTTATTGTTGTCTATATAATGTAAGGTTCGTTCAGTCAAAAAAATAGCAGGTGATGAATATCTCCTGCTGTTTTTGTAAGTAAGGTTTGAGAAATCAGACCTGACCACTCATTTATTATAGTCAAGCAGGGTGTTTTTATGGCCATAAAGCTTATAGTCGGTCTTGGTAATCCGGGTCAGGAATATATGTTTACGCGCCATAATGCAGGATTTTGGTTCGTCCTTCATTTGGCTCAGCAGTTTAATATCACTCTCGCCCCCGACAAAAAATTCCATGGAGTGACAGGACGCGGGCAGATTCATGGGCATGACGTGCGTCTATTGATGCCGCTGACTTTTATGAATAAATCAGGTCAGTCGGTCGTGCCCATGGTTAAATTTTATGGCATTGATAATGACGAGCTGTTAATCGCCCATGATGAGCTTGATATTCCCGCTGGCAGCATCAAACTCAAAACTGACGGTGGTCATGGCGGTCATAATGGTCTGCGTGACATAACCCCCCATATTGGTAACGACTTCCATCGTCTGCGTGTGGGTATTGGTCATCCGGGTCACAAGTCTAAAGTCAGTGGTCATGTGCTTTCAAAAGCTGCGCCAGATGAGCAGATTGCTATTGATAGTGCATTATCTGCTGCTTTTGACGCCCTGCCTTTGCTATTAGGCGGTGATATCGAAAAAGCACGTTCGCAAATTAATGGTTTTAAATTACCTGAATGAATGGTGTTTCAATTATAATAGCCTTTTATTTTAGCAAGTTAATCCCCATTAACGTTTTGATTTGACTCATTTATATCCGTTACACTAAGGAAGCAATCTATGCTACTTAATATGCTCAAGTGCAAATTACATCGTGCCCGTGTTACTCATGCCGAACTTCACTATGAAGGCTCATGCGGTATCGACGGTGATTTGTTAGACCTTGCCGGTCTGCGTGAAAACGAATCTATCGACATCTATAACGTCACCAATGGCAAACGCTTTCGCACCTATGCTATTCGCGCTGAAGCGGGCTCTGGTATTATCTCCTTAAACGGTGCAGCGGCTCATATGGCAGACCTAGGCGATATCGTTATCATCTGTGCCTATGCACATTTTGATGAAGTTGAAGCGTCAACGTATCAGCCAAGACTGGTCTATTGCAACGAAGACAACACGGTTAAAGACACCGCAAATATTATTCCAGTACAAGTGGCCTAAGAAAATCATTTAAGAACTTGTTACATAAACTATGAGTAAATACGTGGTCACACGGTTGCCATTTCTGTCAAAATCCCATTAAAATACTTGTACTTATATCGAAGCTGAATCCAGATTGTGATTCAGCTTTTTTTTATGCCATTTTTATATGACATAAGCTTGCTCAAAATCCAATATCTGTTTTTTATCTCTAACGAAGGAGTTATCTAAATGTGGTTGGCAGTTATTGCAATATTGATCGGTCTTGCGATTCTTGTTTGGAGTGCCGATGTCTTCATTGATGCTGCAACAGCATTGGCAAAAAAGTTTAATGCGCCCAGCTTCTTAATTGGCGTTATCATATTAGGAGTAGGCACATCTGCCCCTGAGATGGTCGTGTCTGCATTGGCAGCATTGGAAGGCAGCCCTGAGCTAGCACTGGGTAATGCGTATGGCTCTAATATCATCAATATTGCTTTGGTCTTGGGTGCAACGGTACTCATTAGCCCTATTATCATTCATAAAGGTGTCATCAAGCGCGATCTGCCAATACTGGTAGTCATCACTGCATTGGCAGCGTGGCAGCTCCGTGACGGGCTATTAAGCCTAACTGATGGTCTGGTACTATTGGCAACATTGGTTATTGTGTTGGGAATTCAGATCATTCTTAGTTTACGTGAAAGCAAATCAAATGATGAAGAGGCTACTACAGAAAATTTGAGCGGTACAGAGGACAATCATCCTAGCTTGATGCGCGGTTTAGGCAGTTTAGTCATTGGCTTATCAATGCTGGTAGCAAGCTCGCAAGCCATCGTCTGGGGCGCCGTTGAGCTGGCAACGTTTTGGGGATTGAGCGAGCTGATTATCGGTCTGACTATTGTTGCTATTGGAACCTCGCTGCCTGAATTGGTCGCAAGCTTATCAGCCGCACGTAAAGGTGAGCACGACATGGCACTGGGTAATATTATCGGCTCTAATATATTTAACACCTTGGGCGTCGTTGGTCTCGCAGCGCTTATAGCGCCAATCACAGTCAGCCCAATTATCTTATCACGTGATATATTGGCGATGGGTCTGGTCACGCTCTTACTGGTAGCTATGGCGGTTTTTGCCTTTATGAGTAAGCGTCCATTCAGTCGCACTTCTGGCTCGACTTTGGTCTTATTCTTTGTCGGCTATACTTTATGGTTGATGCAAACAGCCAATATGTAAGGCTTAAAGCATGTTGACAGACTATGGCAAGGATAATGCGGTTTATTTTCCTTGCTTGCGGTTTCTAATCACTCGCCATAGTCCTTCATTCTCCGTTTTTGGCATTTTTAAGGTAATGGTATTCGAGAGCATATCTTGCACTGCGAGACCACGTGAGTTGAATAGGCAAAAAGCATAATTAAAAACAAAGCCCAGAAAGACACTGGTCAATAAAATAGCGCGCGAGCCACCGATGACACTACCAATGAGGCCAAATATAAGTGGCATGATACTGGCTGCTAGAACACGCTTAAAGGATTGCCCCCACGTGAGCAGATGACCGCTGTTATTAACGGTTTTAAGCCGCCAAGTCTGCATACCTAATGTCTGCCCACCGCGACGCCAGAACAACCCATAAAACCCTACCAACGTCAGGATAAAAGAGGGTGTCATAATAACGTTTTGATACCATGTTGGCAGTGATTGAGCTTGTGACGACTCGTTACCCGTCTCCATCGTCAACAAGGTGCCAATCACCGTCAGCACCGTCCCTACCAAAAATAATAATGCTAAAATCAGCATACCATCATAAAGAATCGCTGCCATGCGGGTGCTGGGTTTAGCAATCGCTAGCTCTTCAACCTCAGAGGTATGAGGTGCAGATTTTTTGGCTTTAGCAGCGGATTTAGACGGGCGTTTAGATAAACTCTTTGACATGGTACCAGCTCATAGCAAGCAATGAATAATAGTGCTATTGTACCGTAATTCAGGCACTTATCGTACACTATACTCAGGATAGTCGATTGGATATAAAGAAATCGCAGACGTAAAAAAACCGCCAAATTGTCATAAGACAGGCGATTGATTTAGTAAATAGGCGATGATGTAAAATGGTGCGCTTGGAGAGATTCGAACTCCCGACCCCTTAGTTCGTAGCCAAGTGCTCTATCCAACTGAGCTACAAGCGCGTACTTTACACATCATTTACTGCTTTGTTAATAACAATTACAGTAAATTAGGTTGGTCATTATATAGATAATTTCGCTTGTGTCAACACCTTTTTTCGTTAAAATCAAATTAATTTTTGTTTTAACAAAACAGAAGATAATTAACGCTGTTTTCGCGTGATTACTCTAATAACAACGAATAAATGGCGGTGAAGGAGGGATTCGAACCCTCGATACGCTTACACGTATGGTTCCTTAGCAGGGAACTGGTTTCAGCCACTCACCCACTTCACCTAACGATTTAAGACACTTATTAAAGTATTTTTAATAAAAATACCTCTTTAAACATAGTATTGATGCTAACAATACGTCTTATGCCGTGGGCGAGTATTATAGCAAAGCCAAAACGAATTGCAAGCATTGTCTGTCCTTTTAATCATGCTTTTTGCATAATTATCGATTTATCGGTCTTTATGGCTTTTTTGACAGTAGATGGCTATAGTATTTACCACTTATTATAAAAGATATCAAAGGATGTGTTATGCGACCAGTCGTATTGTGCTTTTCAGGCTTAGACCCCTCAGGTGGTGCTGGATTACAAGCGGATATAGAAGCCATCGGTCAAGCAGGCGCTCATGCTGCTATCGCTTGTACGGCTATTACCATACAAAACTCGCAACAGGTCTTTGGCTTTGATGCGTGCGCGGCAAATTTAGTTAAAGATCAAGCCAGCGCTGTACTTAATGACTTGTCTGTCAGTGTCATTAAGTCAGGTATGCTTGGTACGACTGATAATATCACTATGCTCACCCAGTTATTTGCTGACGAGATTATTGTTAAGGGTACTCCTTTTGTATTGGACCCAGTATTGGTCGCCAACAGTGGTGGTAGCTTAGGCGATGAGCAGACGCTAGTCGCCGCCTTTAGACAGCTGCTACCCTATGCCACCTTGATTACCCCTAACACTCATGAGCTGCGCGCCTTGAGTGCTGAACAAAACTTACATATAGGTGCTCAGAAGTTATGTGCACAAGGCACTCATGCAGTACTGGTCAAAACCTCACACGACTTCGATAGCGGTGATATTGAGCAGTATTTATACATAAAAGGCGAGATGGTACATAAAAGTATCTTGCCACGCCTAAAAGGCGAATTTCACGGCTCTGGCTGTTCACTAGCGAGCTTTATCGCTGGGCGCTTAGCGATGGGTGATGCGCTTATCGAGGCAGTAAAAGCGGCGGATAGCTGGATTACCAAAACGCTGCGTGCCGCTGATGCACCGCACCCTGAGGATGCTAAAGCGCAATTGATACCCAACCGCTTTATGCGCTTTTAGCACTTAGTATTTATCATATAATTTTATCTAAATAACGAACATAAAAAAGGCACTCTATCTTGTATAGAGCGCCTTTTTTATTTGAAATTTTATTATCTCGAAAACCTTTTTAACTTAACTGGCTTAACCCAACATTGGCATAAAGCTTGATGCCAAACCACCGATAAAGATTTCGAGTAGGTAAAAGGCAAAAAAGGCAATCATCGGTGATAGGTCAATCATCCCTAAGTTTGGCGTAATACGACGAAACGGTGCCAAAATAGGTTCTGCTAAATTAACAATAATACCAATAAGCGGATGCTGAGACTGTGTAAAAACCACAATCCAGCTAACGATGATAGAACCAATCACCAAGTAGCGGCACATGCGTAAAAAGTCTAAAACCAAGCTGATAGTACCAGTAAAAAACAATGGGACTGGCGCAATACCCTTATGTGTTAATGCTGCTTTTCCTGCGATATCAATCAGACGAATCAAAAACATCAGGACGATGGCAGCGATACTAATACGACCTTGTGCAACGGTTGGAAAAATACGTCCAAAGACATCGACGATATGGGTCGCTTTATAGGCAGGCGCAATCATAGGATTGCTGGCATCCATCCCTGCAAACTGTAGCATAAAACGAATAAACACCAACATCATGGCGAAGGTGGTGACCAAATCAAAAATTTGCAATAACATGTTGTTCATGAAGCGCTACTCAATGTGACATTATTAACAGGTTTTAGGATGACGAATGTCATTATCAGGCATTTATTATAACCAGTCAGAGGCAGCATTTTATAAAATACTACCTCTATTATAAAGATGATTACTTGCTCATCTCTTCACTCAAGGCTTGGCTGCGATCGTAGCACGCTTGCATGGCTTCACCAATTTGACGACCAATGTCATTGGCTTGCATCG
Organism: Psychrobacter sp. D2; assembly: GCF_013608135.1. NCBI lineage: Bacteria > Pseudomonadati > Pseudomonadota > Gammaproteobacteria > Moraxellales > Moraxellaceae > Psychrobacter > Psychrobacter sp. D2. The sequence continues at coordinate 313,102 of NZ_JACDXZ010000001.1, read as the reverse complement.
ATTCAATCGCAGCTTGAGTTGTGCCGTTTGGTGAGGTCACTTTACGACGTAGCTCGCTTGGCGCATCTTCACTACCCATTGCCATTTTTGCCGCGCCCAACATGGTTTGCATTGCAAGCGCGGAGGCCTGCTCTTTATCCAATCCTAGAGCCACTGCCCCATCAACCATAGCTTCAATGAAGTAAAACATATACGCTGGCGCTGACCCTGATACAGCAGTTACCGCATGCATGTGTTCTTCATTATCGACCCACATGACCAATCCTGATGCTTCCATGACCGCCGTTGCCAATTGCTTCTGTTCAGCAGAAATATTATCAGTACCGTACAGACCCGTTGCGCCCATTTGAATCATTGCAGGGGTATTTGGCATCGCACGGACGATGTTGTTATAGCCACCCAACATGTCAGATAGAAGCTCAGTCGACAAACCTGCTGCCACTGAAATCACCAGCTGCTTGTCTAAGGCATCTGCAAAGCTACTGACCACTGCTTTCATCACTTGCGGTTTGACCGCCAGTACCACAATGTCAGCATCGATAACGGCAGCTTTTGCATCAGCAGTTGGATCAACTGTGTTCAATCCTTTAGCAGCCAATTGCTCGCGCGCCTCACTACTAGGATCAGCAACGGTAATTAAACTCGGTTTGACACCGCAGCTGACAAGCCCACTAATCAAAGCCTGCGCCATATTGCCGCCACCGATAAAGCTGATTTTCTTATTATCTAATACTGACATACATGTCTCCTATTCAAAAATCCAAAGGTATTCAAACTAACATAATGATAGGTAAAATGACACTCAGTTTACCATACTGCTACTGGCGCTGTTCGGGAAATTCAAACGCTAACTAATAGTACTACCTTTTAATTGAGATACTAAATTAACATCGAATATCACACAGCTTACCTGTTAGATTAAAAAGTCATTTAGGTAGAGTGGTACAGGGGAAAAACATGTTTTGCATTCGTAAAGCTCATTCAAAAGATTTTGCGGATATTGCTCATATCCATTGCAAAAGTTGGCATGACGCCTACTTGAATCTGCTACCTAAGTCTTATATCAACAATAAAAACAACCTTAGTGAAAAAACAAAAATGTGGCAGGAATTGATTAATCATCCTGATGTCATTATTTGGATAGCCTATGATGCTAATCATAAGAGTTTAGGATTTATTGGGTATTTTACTAAAAATAATAGCTATGAAATTACAACTCTCTATGTTTTATCAGAATATCATGGGCGAGGTATAGGCACCGAATTGATGAAAAGGTCATTACAAGCCATATTGAGTTTTAATATCAATGCAAATTTTTATTTATGGGTATTAGAGAATAACGCGCCTGCCATTCATTTCTATAAAAAATTCGGCTTTGTCTGTAATGGTGAAGAAAGTGAAGAAGATTATAAAGATACACAAATAGTAGATATCAAAATGATCAAAAAAATGAAGATCTACCCTACTCAAGGCTTTGAGTAACAAACATCAAAACGAGCTAGGTACGGTTAAACAGCTGCTAATAGCACTTTCTATACTATAAGAATTATTTACAGTATTAGTTAACCGCTTAGCACCATCCAACACCCAGTTTTCAAGAGGTGATAATAATAAAATAGGTTGTTCTATCGGGCAATCGTTCTCTAAAAGCTCGTTTTCACTACTTTCTTTATTTATCAAAGTCACGCTAACGACTACTAAACTCTCACGCATCCATGATGGAATACCTAAGGTTTGATAGAGCTTTTTGCCCGATTGTGGACGCGACGCCAATGCGGTTTGCACACGCTGATTGCGATTTAATGGCGCAAAAGTGATCTCAATCTTATCTTTATCGCTTTCCAATAGTCGCGTTACGTCATTTGGCATAATCTGCACGTGCCAAGCAAATGTATCATCACTACGTAAGGTCATTGAAAATGATTCACTATCCGCTTTATCAGCCACAGTAAGATTGAGTAAGGTTTGCGTTTGTTCAAGAAGCGGGATTTTGAGCCATGCTAGCCAGTCGCTACTTAGACGATAAAGCTGCTGACGATAACGGCGAATAGTATATGACTGTTTGCGTCCTTGCCAAAACAGTTCCGTTTGATGGTCATTATCATCACGTTGGCTTAGGCTCAATACGTTATCGACAAGCTGCTTAGCAGGCGGTAATGGCTCATCTTGACCAAGCCAATAATGCAATAGTTGTCGTTGGCGATAAAGTGGTAGTTTTTGTAGTTCATCTATATTTAGCACACGCTGCGCAGATGATAGCTGTAATGATGCTACCTCTGTCCACTGTAAATCTTTTGCCGCTTGTGCATTAACCATTAATTGCGCATCGCTTAGTAGCTGCGCGCTACGTGCTATGTTATCAATAACGTTAGGATTGTATTTCGCTAATACTGGCATAATGTCACGGCGTAGTCCACTACGGACGTTATCACCGCCGTCATTGGTGGGATCATCAATATAAGGCAGCTTTAGGCGCTGAGCATAGGCGCTAATACTGGCGCGCTGTATAATGAGCCAAGGTCGCCATAATATGATGCGATGCGCGTCCTGCGTTTGTACACGCCACGGCTGCATACCCGACAGACCATTTACTCCTGCGCCTTGAATCAATCGCATCAACACAGTTTCAGCTTGGTCATCAGCATGATGGGCTAATAGTAATACATCATCTTGATTGAGTTGCGCACGCATTACATCATAACGTGCTTGGCGTGCGGCTTGCTCATCATGTCCATTTACGTGTGCTTGCAAAATAGTGCATGGTATCTTTTGAGCCTTTGCCCAGTTAGCAACATGCGCAGCCCAAATAGCGCTATCCGCTTGCAAGCCATGGTTGACATGCAATAGTTGCGGCAAAAATGGCAGTCGACCTTGCTGATAGAGTTGCACACATAGCGCTGCCAGTGCCAATGAATCACGCCCACCACTACAGGCCAGCCAAATTCGCCGACCCTGTAGCTGCTCGCCATACTCAGCCATACTGGTCAATAATGCCTTTGCCAAATTATCGTCAATCGGCAGTTCAGCTATTGGCTCAATAGGATGTGGTAGGATTGCACTGCTGCTCATCATTGACCTTATCTCATTAGTTAGTATATGAATTAATTGACAAAAAAAAACGCGCCATAACATGACACGTTTTTATTTTAACATTAAGCGTAAGCCTCTAGTGCTAAAAGCTGATTGTCAACTATTTAGACACAGGACATACTAGCAAGGCAACATGACTTCTGAGTTAAACGATTTGAATTTCTCATAACGTAGTTCACAACGCGTATGGGTATCTAAATCTTTCAGCTCATCCAATTGCTCAACCAATAGAGCTTTTAATGCCGTCATTACTGGCTGTGGCTGAATATGAGCACCTTCACCTTCGTCGATGACCGCATCAATCAAGCCCATTTGATACAGATTGATAGCATTTAACTTTAAGGCTTCACTGGCATCTTGCGCTTTTTCGGCAGTTTTCCATAGAATAGAAGCGCAGCCTTCAGGAGAGATGACTGAATAAATACTATTTTGTAGCATATTCACTTTATCACCAACGCCAATCGCCAATGCGCCACCTGAGCCGCCTTCACCAATAATGGTGACGATGATAGGCACTTTTAAACTAGAAAACACAGCAATGCTTTCAGCAATGGCTTGTGCTTGTCCACGCTCTTCTGCGCCAATACCCGGATAAGCGCCTTGGGTATCGACAAAGGTCATAACCGGAATATTAAAGCGCTCAGCCATTTTGACCAAACGAATGATTTTTCGATAGCCCTCAGGGTTTGCCATACCAAAGTTATGCTCAATACGCTCGCGTGTGCTGCGACCACGGTGTTGACCAACGACCATCACTGGCATACCGTTTAGGCGCGCAAGTCCACCCAGGATTGCCTTGTCATCAGCAAAAGCGCGGTCGCCGTGCAACTCATCAAATTCGGTAAACAGCTGATTCACATAGTCCATAAACAATGGACGTTTGGCATGCCGTGCAAGCTGAACGCTATCCCAGACGGTACTCATAGACGCTTCCCTTTCTTAGTTATACTTAATAGAGCTATGTTCAATATGGTTATATTTAATAATAACATCGTTATCGGCTTTAGGATAATGAAAGTACAGTTGTAAACTCAATAAAAACTATAATAGCACATCTTATATGCCATAACATTACCGACAACACCGCTTTTGTTATGTTATTTCTAACCGCATTAATCAAGTAATCTATTAACAGTTTTAGCTGATAAAAAAATTAAACCTCAATGACGCTTAGTTTGACGCCCCATTTGGCAAATTGTTCTATTTCAGTCTGCAAATCAGATAATAAGAAAGCGTAGTGCTCGCTGCTATCACCAACCATGATTTGCCAATGATTGTCATCATCTACTTTTAATTCTAATGTTGGTAATTCATAATCACTGCGACTGTGATGTGCCAGTACTGCCAAACGTAACAGCAAGCACAGATAAACGAGCTGATCACCGCCGATAGTACACGTCTGCTCTAACATATCTGCTTTGAGCTTACGGCGATGATTTAACATCAGCTGTGCCATACGTTTTTGGTCGACTTGTGAAAACCCTGGAATATCAGAATGTTCCATCAAATACGCACTGTGTTTATGATAGCTACTATGAGCAATCGCCAGTCCTATCTCATGTAAAAATGCAGCTCGCCTGAGTAGATCGCCATCTTCCGTACTGAGTCCAAGTTTAGTTTGCACTTGCCCAAAAAGGTGTCGACTGGTTTTGACTACTTGCTTAGCCTGCTTTTTATCGCCTGAATAGCGCTTAATCAGTGCCAATACACTGCGGTCACGTACGTCTTCACTGGCAAATCGTCCAAGCATATCGTACATGACACCTTCGCGTAGCGCGCCATCTGAGTAAGTAATAGCATCTACGCCCAACACCTTCATGACTGCTCGTAATACCGCAACGCCTGCTGGAAATACGGCTTTACGGTGCTCTTTGACGCCTTCTAAATCAATGTCATCAACGTTGCCAATTTTAAGCAATAATCTTTCTAACTTTTTAACACCTTTATAAGTGATGCGCTCTTGCTCGTCTGCCCAACCTTTTGAAACAAGGACGTTACGTACCGCTTTAATCGTACCACTCGATCCAATGGCGCTGCTCCAGCCTACTTTTTGGTAGCGCCCATTGATCGCCAGTACTTCTTTGCGCGCAGCCGATATGGCGTTGTTAAAGGCTTCTTTGGTAATTTGCCCATCAGCAAAATACTTCTGCGTAAAGGCAACACAGCCCATCTGTAAGCTCTCAGTCAATAATGGATCAAACTCTTGACCAATAATAAACTCTGTTGAGCCGCCACCAATATCGATAACCAGACGCTTGTCACTACTGGCATTGGTATGCGAGACTCCTAGATAAATCAAACGCGCTTCTTCTCGTCCCGCGATAATCTCAATAGGCTTGGGTAAAATTTTATTGGCACGGCTGATAAAATCATTGGCATTTTTGGCTTGGCGTAAGGCGTTGGTCGCAACAATACGAATACGCTCAGGAGGCACCGAATCTAGACGCGCCACAAAGCGGCTGAGACAGTCTAAACCGCGCTGCTCCGCTGCTGCACCCAAAATATTATGCTCATCCAGTCCTGCAGCTAACTGAACTTTTTCAGACATAGACACCACTTTTCGCACTTCACCATGATCGAGGCGAGCAATGGCTAAATGAAAACTATTGGAACCAATATCAATGGCTGCCATCAGTTCATCTTCTGCGAGTGGTGGATTTTTTAGGTTGTCTTTGGGCATAAGTAAGGTCGTTACCGTGTCAGATCAAAAGATAATTAAAAGGGTTTAGGCTTTTAAAATAGAAAGTACATTGGATTAAAGTCAGGACTACCATATATAAAAAAGATAATAATCACATAAATGATGGCAAGTTTTGCCATTAAAACATTTATGCCAAACGCTGGCAAGTAAGCGAAGACAACCGCTAAACAGCGGCTAAAAACAGGATAGATACTTTGTGAAACAAAAAACATCTTCTGTCCTTAGCCATTATTTGTTTAATATTGGCTTGCTACCACCACTATTGTCTATATTATAATAGAGAACAAGTACTTACCTATGAGCTTTATGGTATCAAGCTATTTCATTCTACTGAAAAGCCTCATTACGGATAGATGAGACATAACCTACAAGGAAGCCAAATCAATGAATAACACCCCTACGCAAACGTCACAAACTAAAGAAATTACTGCCGAAAAAGACAGCCAGAACAATCTGATAAAAATGGATAGCTCAGACAAACCGTCATTTTATGACTTTTATCTTGATGAGCATCAAAATATGGCTTGCCGTAGGTTGCATTTTGCAGGCAGTAGCTTTGGGTTAATTGGACTGGCAAAATCTGTTAAGAATCGCTCAGCAAAACCCTTACTTAAAGGTATTGCCGCAGGATACGCTTGCGCTTGGGTCGGACATTTTTTCTTTGAAAAAAATAAACCCGCCTCTTTTAAATTTCCTTTAAAAAGCTTTGCTAGTGATTTTCGTATGTATGTAGACGTAATGCGAGGTAATTTAAGTCTGAGAGACCGTAAGTTTGATAAAGTGCAATAAATACAACTGCCTTTATTATTCATAAAAAAACCAGCACAGTAATCTTGTCACTATGCTGGTTTTTTTAAACGCCTAAAACTGCTGTGTTACGCTTTTGCCATTTCTGCAAATATTTCATCAGCGGCTTTAATAGTCGCCTCGATATCTTCGTTACTATGCTTGATAGACATAAAGCCTGCTTCATAAGCGGACGGTGCCAGATAAATACCGCGATCAAGCATACCGTGGAAGAAAGTATTAAATAACTCCATATCACACTCAGTCACGTCATCAAAGTTTTGAGGTACAGTCGTCGCACTGTCTTTGACAAAGAACATACCAAACATACCGCCCAATTTATTGGTGCGCATATTGATGCCATGCTTGTCAGCAGCCGCTTGGAAACCATCAACCAAATGATCTACTTTCGCTGATAGCTCGTCATAGAAACCGTCTGCCGTTAAGTCTTCAAACATGGCGATACCGGCGCGCATCGCCAGCGGATTACCGGATAACGTACCCGCTTGATAGACACCGCCAAGTGGTGCGATGCAAGACATGACTTCTTTTTTGCCACCAAAAGCACCCACTGGTAAGCCCGCACCGATGATTTTACCAAAGCAGGTTAAATCAGGGTCGATACCGAAATGCGCTTGCGCACCGCCAAGTCCAACACGAAAGCCCGTCATGACTTCATCAAAAATCAATACTGCGCCATTGGCAGTACATTCTGCACGCAAGGTATCATGGAATTCTTGGCTTGGAATGACCATATTCATGTTACCAGCGATCGGCTCCAAGATAACGCAAGCAATCTCTTCACCCCATTTTTCAAAACAATCTTTAATCGCTTGCGGATTGTTATATGGAATCGTAATAGTATGCTTGGCAAAATCTGCTGGTACACCTTTTGAGGTAGGCTCACCAATATCCAGCATGCCTGAGCCTGCTTTTACTAATAGGCTGTCTGAATGACCATGGTAGCAGCCTTCAAACTTGACGATTTTGTCACGCTGAGTATAACCACGTGCCAAACGAATCGCACTCATGGTCGCTTCCGTGCCTGAGCTGGTCATACGAATCATCTCAACACTCGGGACGATTTCGCAAATTTTATCGGCAACGGTGGTCTCAAATGGCGTTGGCGTACCAAAGCTCAAACCATCATCAGCCGCTTTTTTGACCGCATCAATAACTTTTGGATGGGCATGACCCAAAATCATTGGACCCCAAGAGCCAACATAATCAATATAAGCATTGTCTTCGGTATCATAGATTTTGCTACCATTGGCACGGTGCATAAAGATTGGCGTGCCACCGACACCAGCAAAAGCTCGGACAGGTGAATTTACACCACCAGGGATATGCTTACGTGCTTGCGCGAATAGTTGTTCATTTTTAGTGCTCATAGTTATTCTCTATTTAATCGTTTTTTATTTAGTGATTTTATAATTAGGGATCGTCTATTCAGTAATTTGTATTATTTTTTTCACAATAAGTGTGTGGCTTAAGCTTTTTTAACTACCGATGATTTAAGTTTCATCGGACCATAGCCATCAAGCTTACAATCAATATCATGACCATCGGTCGCATCTGGCAATAGACGAATACTTTTTGCTTTTGTTCCTACTTTGATGACGGTTGAAGAGCCTTTGACTTTCAAATCTTTAATCACGGTCACGGCATCGCCGTCTTGCAGCTCATTACCAACGGCATCGCGAATGACCGCGTCTTGATCTTTAGATTGTGCTACGTCGGTTTCTGCCACTGTCCATTCATGAGCACACATCGGGCATACCAGCAGCGCGCCATCTTCATACGTATATTCAGCATCACATTTCGGACAATTTGGTAAGCTCATAATTCCCTCGGCAGCCATCATATATTAGGTTTATTCCAGAGCTCACATTGTACCGTAACTTGCACTCTTTAACCAATTTGTACGCTTGAAAACCGCTGGCTGTGCCCAATTTAACGCTTGATAACTATCTTAACGATGACGTTTTTTATGAGGGTGTTTTTTGTGGTACTCTTCTTAGCCTCAGCTGATTTTATAATTGTTTATCTTGGCATAAAAATCTGGGCTATCATTTTTTGATACTTATTCTTAACATTTAGTGCTTTATAAAAAACCTCTTTTTAGAAGGATAATAACAATGACTCAATCTATCAATGCGGCGACATTGCCACAGTTTTCCCAATTATCTATCCAAGGTGAGGATGCCGAAAAATTTTTGCAAGGACAATTAACTTGTGATGTCACTAAGCTCGGACTCAGTTATCAAGCCGCAGCCATTGGGAATTTAAAAGGTCGCATAGAATTCGGTATTTGGATTAAAAAACAAGCGGAAAAGCATTTTGACATGGTCATCAGTGCAGATTGCGCTGAGGCTTTCCAAGGACATTTAAAAAAATTCGGTGCCTTTTCAAAGTTTGATACTAGTGCCCCGACACCTATTTATCCTTGTGTTATTGATGAAGTGCCGACTTTTAGCCATCAGGACGACCACAATACATCTAAGAATATTCAAGCTTGGATGCAGTCTAGTATCGCAACTGGTAACTATTGGATAGTAGCGGCAACGCAAGGCGAATTCCAACCACAAGAGTTGCGTCTGCATCAGCGCGGCGGCATGGATTACGATAAAGGCTGTTATTTGGGTCAAGAAGTCATCGCCCGTATTTACTTTAAATCAGCGCCGAAAGCGTTTTTGCACTATGTAAAAGGAACAAATTTAAAAGGCTCAGGTACAACTCCTGCCGCTGGTGAAAAACTGGATAAAGTACAAGTCGTCAATGCGATTACTACTAGTGAAGGCTTTGAGGCATTGGTCGTGGCTCGTCCAGAACAGTTGGCTGAAAGTAGTCTGACCATATTGGGCTTACCATTGGCGCTACAAGCGGATGTTGCTCGCCCTAAGTAATACCAGATAACAACGCTCTCATCTAATTTCATCAATCGCAGCAGAGTAATCTATGACCCATATTGCGGTACTCGGAGCAGGCGTGGTGGGCGTGACCACCGCATGGTATCTCCGCCAAGCAGGCTATGATGTGACCGTGATTGAGCGTGAGTCAGCGGCAGGTATGCAAACCTCATTTGCCAATGGCGGACAGATATCAGTCTCGCATGCGACCCCTTGGGCAAATCCTACTGCACCGATAAAAGCATTCAAATGGTTGTTTCGCGAGGATGCACCGTTGCTTTATCGATTGCGTGCGGATAAGACGCAAATTAAATGGGCGATGCAGTTTTTGCAAGAGTGCCGCGCAGATCGTGCTGATGCAAATTTAGTACAAATGGTACGTTTAGGATTGTACTCACGCGATGCTTTACAACAATTACGCACGGATATTGGCATTGATTATGAACAGCAAACGCGCGGTATCATGCATTTTTATACCAATCAAGCTGAGTTTGATGCTGCTATAGCGCCTACAGAGCGTATGCAAGCGCTTGGCTGCGAGCGTTATGTGATTGACATCAATAATGCCGTTAGTCTCGAGCCAGCACTCTACCCCATTGCGCATAAGCTCAAAGGCGCGACATATACTAGCCGTGACGAATCAGGCAATGCCCATCTATTTACTCAGCGTTTAGCTAAGCACTGTATAAAGGCTGGCGTTAAGTTTTTATACGATACTGAGATCTTAGCGATTAATATGGATGCTGACTCTGCGCGTCCGCACGTACATAGCATTACCATTCGACCTAATGGCGAAAATGCACAAACCTTTAGTGCAGATAGCCATGTACTGGCGCTTGGTAGCCATAGCGTCACTTTGATGAAACCTCTTAGTATGCATCTGCCTATTTTCCCTGCCAAAGGCTACTCGGCCACTTATCAAATCAACCCCCGCGCCCCGCATCTAGCACCCTTTGTCAGTCTCATTGATGATGAGTTTAAGCTGGTCACATCGCGTCTTGGTGATAAATTGAGAGTGGCGGGGACAGCAGAGTTTAACGGCTACAACTTAGATTTGAATACCGTACGCTGTGAAGCCATCACTCGCCGCGTGCAGCAGTTATTTCCTAAAGGCATCATTGCCAACTCTGTACAATATTGGACAGGGTTACGACCAATGACACCATCAAATGTACCGTTAATAGGGCGCGCGCATATGGGTAAAGTCCGACATGGTAGTCGAAATATTGACGCCACTTTTGATAATTTATGGCTCAATACTGGTCATGGCACGCTTGGCTGGACGCATGCATGTGGTTCGGCTAAAGCAATTAGCTTATTGATACAGGGTGAGACACCGCCAGTCGATTTTGATTTTGTTGGTGTAGAAATGCCAAAAAAGGCGCTGATATAAGCGCCTTTTTTATTTACATGAGAGACTTTTATTCTAGAACTATTTTATGCAGTGCTACCCGACTCGGCTTTTGAATGTGACGAAGAGTTCGAACTGTTTGACTCAGCAGCTTCTGAGAATATAGTTCCTGCATGTATAGCTTCCAATTGCACAGGGACGCCATTTACAGCGGCATTACCGCTTAACTCATCAATCAACGTATCATCTGTCAGATCATTCACACTGACACCTGCATGCGCTTGGGCGATTTTTTGCTTAACGCCTTTACGGCCGTGACCAAAGCCATGCGGAATACTCACTACCCCCGCCATCAACTCATCAGTGATTTCTGCTGCAACAATCACGCTACCGACGCGCGAGGTGACTTTCACGTCTTGACCATCCTCAATACCATATTGCGCAGCAGTATCTGGATGCAGCATGAGCGTACAGCGCGGCTTACCTTTGACCAAGCGGTAGCTGTTATGCAGCCACGAATTATTACTGCGGACATGACGACGACCTATCAATAAAATCTCGCTGTCATCATAATTTTGCATCATCGCTTGCACGCGGGCAAGATCTGCTTGATAAAAATCGACATTCAGATGAATCTGCTTATCTTTATGCTTTAACGCTTGCGGCAGCATGGTTTTGAGCGGTCCTAGATCAAGACCATGAGCATTTTTCTTGAGCTTGTTCAGTGTCATGCCAGCATAAGGTCCACGCCGTAATCCCTGATCGAGTACGAATTTCGGTCCTATTCGCCTTATCAATAGCCGTTCGGTTTTGGTTGCTAAAGACGCTTTTTTATCCAAGCGCTTTGCCAGCTCTAGATAGATTTGCCAGTCATGCTTGGCGTCCTTATCTTTACGAAACAACGCTTTTGAATATTTAGCGACGTTATGTACGGCAAAATTATTAAAGGTAACGTCGTAATGGTCGCGCTCTAGCGGTGAGACTGGTGGCAAAATAATATTAGCATGGCGACTGGTTTCATTAACAAAATAATCAATGGCGACCATAAAATCTAACTGTTCAAAGGCTTGATCTAATTTTTCGCCATTGGGTGTACTCAAGACAGGATTACCCGCTACCGTCATAAAGCCTTTTAATTGCCCCTCACCTTCGATCAATATCTCATCACTCATGGCAACCACGGGATATTCACCATTAAAGTCAGGTAGCTTGCTGACACGACTATGACGCTTACCCAGATACCCTGGACCAGAATTATTCACCACATCGACTGCAGCATTCGGGAACATCAAACCGCCTACTTCATCTAAGCGCCCCGTCACGATATTAATAACCATAGACAAATACTGGCTTAATAAACCAAATTCCTGCACTGATATACCCATCCGACCATAGCAAACCGAGCTTTTTGCTTCACAAAATTCTGTGACCAGTCGCTTGATGTCGATTGCGGCTATGCCCGTAATAGTAGCAACTGACTCTGCACTATAGTCTTTGGCAAAATCTGCCAGTCGCTCTATTTCTGGCGCGAGTGCTGCTGCTCTATTATTGATACTTGCTTTATCAGCATAGCCTTGCAAATAAATCTCATTGAGCATCGCTAGTAATAGCAACACGTCAGTCGCTGGACGAATAAAGTGATGCTCGCTTGCGATATCAGCGGTTTCAGTACGTCTTGGATCGATGACGATGACTTTGCCACCACGTGCTTTAATGTCTTTTAGTTTTTGGCGCATGTTTGGTGCTGTCATGATACTGCCGTTAGACGCTAGCGGATTGCCACCGATGATGAGCATATACTGAGTACGGTTGACATCAGGCACAGGAATACGCAGCATATGCCCAAATAAATGCATGCTAACGATATGGTGCGGTAGTTGGTCGACTGAAGTGGCAGAGAAGCGACTGCGCGTTTTGAGGCTGTTTAGCAGATACTTAATCGTCAGCATGCCACCCAGATTGTGTACGTTGGGATTGCCCAAATAAACACCAAAAGCATTTTTGCCATGTTGTTTTTGCACTGCGCCAATACCAGCTGCGACTTTATCTAACGCTTCAGTCCAGCTAATTTCTTTCCAGCCTTTAGCCGTTCTTTCAACAGGATGACGCAGGCGGTCAGGATCCTCATGCAAATCTTGCAAGGCAGTCGCTTTTGGGCAAATATACCCTTTAGAAAATGGATCGCTCTTATCCCCTTTAATCGATAAAACCTTTTTGCCATCGTGCTTTATCTCGATACCACACATTGCCTCACACAGAGTACAGGTTCTAAAATGCGTCTGCTCTTTGGATTTGGTTTGTTCAGTCGCCACGGTCACGCTCCCTGTTTCATATTGTCATTCTTAATAAATCGATACTGAATTCCTTTTTAAGACTGTGATCACTGACAGTCTATTACCTACTATATCTCGCTGATGCTGTAACTCATAGTCAAATGTGTGCACTGTAGTTATGCACCTTAGTTACGTACCTCACTGACAAAACATCCTAATGATTACATAACTAGACTGCTCATAACACAGTCACGATTTTTTTTATAATTGAGCAACAGTATCAACATTGTCCATACAGACAAAGCATTTTGAAATTCATATATTAGTAGCACAAGTTAGCCATTGGCTATTTGTAACGTAGTTAAGTGATTTAAGATACGCTATATAAGAAATAGGCTATTTAACAGCAATACTGTACTAGCAATAAGAATCATAAATAATAATTTGAATATTAAAGCGTGATGCAACCTGTTGATTTAACTTTTAAATAACAGCTACTGTAAAAGACGCAATAACTAAAACAAGGAAAATAGCAATGAATGAACATACTCTAAAAGGCGAGTGGAACCAAGTAAAAGGCTCAGCAAAGCAGAAATGGGCTGACCTTACTGATGACGATTTATTACATGTTGAAGGTAGCCGTGATAAGCTCGTTGGTAAAGTACAAGAGCGTTATGGTCACAGTAAAGATGATGCTGAGCGTGAAGTAGATGCATGGCGTACTGAAAATAAATACTAGTAAATAGTGATGCTTGTAACAAGAGTTAAGATAAAATTTTTGTAGGCAGATTATTTAAACGAAAACCGCATTAGAAACTAATGCGGTTTTTTTATGCTCGGTGTATCAGCAGATACTTATCAGGGACAAAACTCAAACCTCAGATACGATAAAACCGCATAGCAATTAATTGTTATGCGGTTTTATTGTTAACTATCCTTGTTACCCACCACGGCTCTAATCGCTGCATCCTTGCAAGATATTGAGCATATTGTGACAGTTGGGCATCCTGCCCTTTTTACTACTAGTGGCATTATCTGCCTGCAACACGGGTTATGTGTCCTTAATCCAATTGCTATTATCATCCTGATGCTAGCCGTTGAAATATTATCCTTAATACGGTCAACTCAATCCTTGAGTCACATTCCCTTATGCCGTGTGTGTATAGTGTCAAATTATTGAGCTACTGTTAAGTCGCGTAAACGTCATTGCGTGTAAGCATATGCTTACATCAGTTTAAATTCAGAAGGTTAATAGGATTAACCATATGATATTAATAGCTTTTAATATGAATATCTATTTTTAAGCTAGAAAAAATTAATACAAACCACCTAAGTGTTAGCGATATTTGCTGTTCTAAGCAATACCTTAGTCACTCAAAGTATCGAATGCTTACGCAATTATTTGCAAAATTTACAACTTCTTAACATCAACGACACGTATTAATGAGCTTTAAGTCTTACTATGTGTATGTAAGAAAATATTTCAAGAATAACGATAATTAAGAACAAACACCCATAGTTTATAAGCATATTTTGCGTATTATTCATGATTGTTAGCGTTATTCTGCATTATATATTGACAAAATTTTGCAACTGTATATAAGCACTTTTTAAGTCAACTTATATCTTAGGAGATTCCATCATGAAAACGTTAAAACCTTTCTCATTTAAAACTGTCCTTTCTGCCTCACTTGCATTTTCACTCGTCGGCGTTACTGCTGGCTGCGCTGTCGCCGGTCCAGGTTATGACAATTATCCGATATACAATGACAATAGCGGTTATAACCACGCTGAAAATAGCCGTGCCATTCAGCAGTTGCGTCAGGATTTACGCCGTAAAGGTTATAACGTGATGGACGTCAGAACAGAGAACTATCGCGGTAACCGTGTGCTGACGGTTCTTGCTAAGAAAAATAATCAAGCGTATGAACTAAAATATAGCTCACCAGATCTCAGGCTGATCAGCTCGACCAAAAAACCTTGGTCTAATGTCTGGGATGATAAAAACGACTATAAAGATAATGGCAAATACAAAGATAAACATTATAAAAATGAAGATAGCATCAAAAACGAATCACGTTATCCAGCGATTAAACGCCGTGCTATCAATAAAGTTGAGGGTATGGGTTATCGAGTCAAAGATATCGAGTTTGAACAAAAGAACAATCGTGGCGTGTTTGAGATTGAGGCCAAACGTGGCTCACAAGAGTATGAGATTACACTTGGCTATCCAAACTTGAATGTAATCAAGATTAAAAAAGATTAATGTTAAAGCCATAGTATCCGAATAACATTTATTCGTTTTATTATTTATCAAATTTTGGCATCATTTAGTATTTGATGTCCGTGGTCAAATAAGCCAGCCCTTGGTTTATTTGGCCATTTTTTATCGCTTTTTCTTGTTTATCGTATACTATCTATTTATCGTCGTTTCATACGCAATTTTCATATCATTACTGAGATCATCTTATGAACATTAATTCTTTACTAAAAACCACAGCAGCGGGCAGTATGGCAGCAGTGCTATTAACGATAACCACAGGTTGTGTTACGACACCTGGATATAACCCTTATGGCGACCTTTATGAAGATATTTATAAAGACAGTAGCGTCTATAAGAAACATAAGGAAACCATCAATAACGTTGATAAAGATATTTACCGTCCTGCTATCGAGCAAAGAGCAGCAAATAAAGTCCGTAGTATGGGTTACCGTGTTGAAGACGTTAAATACAAAAAAGGCGACAACAAAATAAAAGTAAAAGCATACCGCGGTGGTGAAGATTATAAAATCGAGCTTGGCTATCCCGGCTATAATGTCTTAAAAATAAAAGAAGACTAATAGTCTGTTTTAAGAAGCATTGAAAACTGCGATCAAAAATCTAAGACTTCAATCACATCATAAGCAGGTGTTTCATAAGGATGCGCCTGCTTTAATGCGATAATGACATCACCAATATTAACCTTAGCAACCACCATCTCTACCCGCCATTCATCGACTTTCTCTAAACTGTCCTGTGTACCAATATGTGGCGTGCTACCTACGAGTGGCATGAATTGCCCTATCCCCTGCACTTGCCAACAACATTGCTCATAATCGCCAATTTTGCCAGCACCTGCTGCAAATAGCGCCGACTTTACCTGCTCTAATACTGAGTCTGGTACAAAAACGGTGAGTTTATACATGTCTCAGCCTCATTAAATATTAGCCTCATTAAATAGCAACCTTATTAAATTAATCGCCTTATCAAATACTTGAAAATTAAGTTAAAACTATAAAAAATTTTCTACTTTTTTGACAAAGAAGGGTGATCAGTCCATATATAACGCAGTAACCACTCTTTTGCGTCGCCAGCATAATCAATGCCGATACGGGGCCGTAATGATACTAGCGGCTGACAACCATCATCCTCCACCCAAACTTTTGAAGCAGGCGTGATTGGCTTACCGTATAACGTTCTATCTATCTGTAAGCCCTTGGTCAGCTTGCCAGGACCTGCCAGCTGTTTGATATGATTAAGTTGTCTATTAACGTCTAATAATTGCTCATTCATTAAGCGAGCGCTATCCTCTATTAAAAATCCAGCACGTATTAAAACAGCTTCTGGCGACTCTGTTGGTCCACTGACCAAATTGAGCATATGATGAATACCATAAGTCAGGTATACATAAAAAACACCACCTATATGGTACATAATCTCTGTACGCGGCGTACGTGTGCCTGCATGCGCATGACACGCAGCATCCCCCTCGCCAATATAGGCTTCTGTCTCTGAGATACGCATACGCAAGATTTTTTGTTGACCATCGCTGTCTGTCAGCTCTCGACACAACACCTTGCCAATTAAGTCGGCAGCCACCACGCAAGTGGGACGGGCAAACCAAGATGGCTCCAAAACACTCGATACAACTTGAGACGCTAACATCAGTCATAACCTTTTTATAAGGGTTTGTATTTACACTCTATTATCACAGCAGCATAAATTTAACATAAAAAGCCATCAAAGGCTGTCTGATAGCGACCACCATTACTTATTGCAACTGATGTTATACAGACAGTTAACTCAATATGATAGTAATCTTGATCCCAGATATACCACACTAAAAAACATAATTAAATTAAAAGGATATAACAATGAGTAACTCTAATAGCCAAGGCAATAAGCAGCAAAATGGTAGTGATAAAACAGAAGACAAAAAAAATGATGTAAAAGACAACAACACTGCCAATGACACTAAAGATCAGAATACTGACAAAGGTTCTGACAGTAAGAATTCAAATAATAGCTCAGACAACAAAGACAACAAAGACAACAAGGACAACAAGGACAACAAGGACAACAAGGACAACAAAGCATCAGATAAAGACGATAGTAAAGATAGTAAGTCTTCAGATAAAAATGCTAAAAGTAAGGGCGATAAAGACTCTTCTTTAGCTGATACTGCTACTACAAAGGCAAAAGAAGTGGTCGGTACATTAGCAGATAAAGCGGCAGATGCCATGGAGTTTGCTGCTAAGAAAATCAAAGACGCTCGTAAAGACAGCTAATAAATTTAAGTGCAAAAAAAACTGAGCCATGGCTCAGTTTTTTTATGTTTTAACGGTTTTAATTTTCTACATTTAGCTCAGTGGTACACCGATACGGCTTGCCACTTCTTCATAAGCTTCGATGACATCACCTAATGACTGACGGAAACGGTCTTTATCGAGCTTCTTCTTGGTGGCTTTATCCCAAATGCGGCAGCCATCTGGTGAGAACTCATCACCTAAGACGATACGGTCATGAAATACACCAAACTCTAGTTTGAAATCTACTAGTATCAAATCACCAGCATCAAACAGCGCTGTCAAAACTTCATTTACTTGATGACTCAGCTCTTTCATTTTAACAAGCTGTGCGTCATTTGCCCAGCCAAGAGAAATTGAGATTGACTCATTAACCATCGGATCGCCAAGCGCATCATCTTTATAGAATAGCTCGTAAGTCGGTGGCGTCAAAGCCTGACCTTCTTCCAACCCTAAACGACGTACCAAACTGCCCGCAGCAAAGTTACGCACAACGCATTCAACCGGAATCATATCCAAACGCTTGACCAACACTTCATCATCAGACAATTGCTTTTCAAAATGCGTCTCGATACCAGCGTCAGCAAGCTTTTGCATAATAAACGCGTTAAAGCGATTATTAACCACCCCTTTGCGTGCAAGCTGTTCAATACGCTTACCATCAAGCGCTGAGGTGTCATCACGGAAATGTAAAATCAGTAGGTCGTTGTCTTCTGTTTCATAAACAGATTTGGCTTTGCCTTTATAGAGCAGTTCTTGCTTTTGCATTAGGAGGTTTCCTGTTCGTTCAAGCTTATGTGGTAAAAACGCGCAGCGACCGCTGATAACTTATAAAACCAATAAGATACATTGGTATTGATAAAAGCATCAGCGGCATAGATAAGGTTAAAAAAGACTTTATTCAGTACGACTCGCAACAGCGCGTTGCGGTTTTGGTAGCTGGTACTGTTTACCAGACTCGTTCTGTAATGTGAGCGTATTGGCGCCTGCATTAGGGGTTGGGTAAAGCGGTACAAAGGGTGCAGTCTCTTGAGCAGCTGGCAGCTGTAGCGGCGCCAACTTTTTACTTTGCTGATACTCTAGGCTACCATTGTCACGCTTACCAATAAATTCTTTTGTCGCTTGGCAGCCGCTTAATACTAACGTACTACCCAACACGACCGTCATTACAGCAGGGAATATTTTTGCAGTCATTGATGATACTTTCATCATATTATCTCTCTGAGTTAGCATTTACACGCATCATTTTATAATAAGTTTGCACGAACCAAAGCACTATCAATCGTCGCGTGATGTTGCTCGGCTAGCCATACCAGCGGCAGGCGAATACCTTGATCTATCATACCCATTTTGTGCAAAGCGTACTTGGCTGGAATAGGGCTTGATTCGATAAACAAGTCACGATGTAAATGTTTAACGATATCATGTACTTGATTGGCGGTATCGAAATCACCGCGCAAGGCTGCTGTAAAGGTTTCACTCATTGCTTTTGGTGCGACGTTGGCAGTCACAGAGATATTCCCTTTACCACCAAATTTCATCAGCTCAAGGGCACTACCATCATCACCAGACAAGACAACAAGACGATTGCCAACTGCTTTTATTAATTGTTCACCGCGAGCAACAGAACCTGTCGCGTCTTTGATAGCAACGATATTATCGATATCCGCTAAACGCTCGACTGTTTCTTGCGCGATATCAACGACGGTGCGTCCAGGGACGTTATACAGCATTTGCGGGATATTAACAGCTTCAGCAATGGCTTTGTAATGTTGATATAAGCCTTCTTGTGGCGGCTTGTTATAATAAGGGGCGACCAATAATGCACAATCTGCACCGGCATCTGCGGCATCTTGGGTCAGCTTAATGGCTTCCACCGTATTGTTCGCACCAGTACCTGCAATCACCGGCACACGACCTTTAACATGCTGTACAAAATAGCGAATGACATCGCTATGCTCTTGCATTGACAAGGTTGCAGATTCGCCAGTCGTACCAACAGCGACAAGGCAATGTGTGCCTTGTTCAATCTGCCAATCTATGAGGTCTGCCAGACGTTTATAATCGACCGTGCCGTCACGAAGCATGGGCGTTATCAAAGCTACCATTGAGCCTTGTAGTCGGGTTTTAATATCGTCGTATGCTGTGCTCATAACTGTGCCTTACTCTCGTATCCTAGCTTTGATTAAAGCTATCACATGATAGGTCGTTTGCAAGTACCAATGCATATTTTGAAGTATTCATTGTCAAATAGCTGCATGGATACTATAAATAATATGCATGCTCATAAACATCATTGGTAAGATCTTGCTCGAGGTTAATACTGAATGTTCGTATGTCTTATACCGTCCTTGACGCCATTTTATCTGACATTAATAGGATGATTATCTCGCTATAAAAACGCCTGCTAGTGTAGCATATTTTGGATTGACCGCTATCAATCAATTAATGCCAAAGCAAGCCATTCTGAAAATAATTGCCCAGCTGCTTCACTCTCATTTGCCATTAATATACAGTAAAATGGATAAAATCTAACTTTTAAACCAAACCGTCAGTTTAGCGTAATTGCCAAGGGTCGATAAAACCTTTTTAAGCCTTTTAACCAATCGTCAACACATCGTTGGCTAGCCGATACAAGCAAACAAACGCTTATGTCCTTTTGTGCCACAAGTAATAGCAATATCTTTAACTACTCTATCCGTAATCCAATAATACCGGGGATACCTTGACGCATAACTTCGATCGTCACCACTCCCTTTTTAGGCAATACCGACACCGCACTCGAAACATCATTAACGGTTTTAATCGGTTTTTGATGTAGGTTGGTAATGATATCGCCTGCTAATATGCCTGAGCGTGCTGCCAATCCAGTTGGTTCAATCGCTGTGACCAAGACACCAGTTTTATTATCAGACGCCAGCTCTGCTTGTTCCTCTGGGGTCAAATTACGTAAGGCTAAGCCCAGACTTATCTCGTTATTTTGCTGACCACGGCTTTGTGATTGCATGTCATTTGAGGCATCACTCAGCTTGCCAGTGACAAGCGATTGCTTACCATTACGCTGGATTTGCATGCGAAAGCCATCATTGGGACGCGCGCGATTAATCAGGTTCAATAAATCAGAGGCTTCCATAATTTGGACATCATTGTAGCGTAAAATAATATCCCCTGATTTTAGTCCTGCTTTTTGGGCAGGTGAATCAGGCGACACGCGTGTCAGTAACGCCCCTTGCGGACGCGCTAGGTTATAGGCTTCGGCGAGATTGCGATCGATATCTTGCGGATAAATACCTAAATAAGCACGCTCAACCTTGCCATTGGTCTTGAGCTGCTCATAAACATCCATTGCCGCATCGATTGGGATGGAGAACGACAATCCCATATAACCACCGGTGCCACTAAAAATACGTGAGTTAATGCCAATCACTTCACCGCGCTGGTTAAATAAAGGTCCGCCTGAGTTACCAGGATTCAATGCCACATCGGTTTGAATAAATGGCACACTGGTTTCACGCGAAAAGTTACGTGATTTGGCGCTGACAATACCTGCTGATGCTGAATAATCGAAACCAAATGGCGAGCCAATGGCCAGTACTGGTTCACCGACTTTTAGGCTATTAGAATCACCAATCGGTAGCGCTGGGAATTTTTTGCCTGTGACCTTTAATACTGCCACATCCGAGCGCTCATCGCTGCCAACTAAGGTCGCATCCAGCTCAGTTCTGTCATTGAGAGTCACTGTAATTTTGTCTGCGCCCGCCACTACATGGTGATTGGTCAGCATATAACCATCATCGGTCACAAAAAATCCCGTGCCATATGCATGCTCAATCGCTGGCGTCGCGGCTTGATCAGGGATACGTAGGCGATCACCAAAGAATTTCCGTAACAGCTCAGCCGTTTGGGCTTTTGCAAGCTCAGCCTCACTCACAGTTTTGGTCACATTGACGCGTGCCACCGCTGGCGTGACTTGCTGTACCAATCCTGAAAAATCCGCTGTGGTGACAGCTGCTTGCGCACTTGGCATAGTGTTGAGATTAATACCAACAACCATGGTAGTAGCGACAGCGATTGCCAAGGTGCTGCGTTGAAGCAAGCGCTGCATGGTAGCTATGGTGATTTTCGATTTAGATATGTCGATTGGCATCTTATTCCTCATCCAAGTGATTTTTATAATTTTTGTGAGTGGCTATGCTATTAACTTATAGCACGGCTTGGCATTTTAATTCATGATTAATAACTAGTACTTTTATCTTAGTTTATAGAGTATTTTTGCTGACTGCAGCTTAGTTTGTCATCTATTGAGCATCTATCTCAATACGGTAAGTTAACTTGAATATGCTAATTGCACTATACGCTAAACCACACACTGCAAACTCAGAATCATCTGAATACAATTATGACTTGCGACGTCACTTAAGTACTTCATCGAGCTATCATGCTAGCTATTAGAATCACTGACCAACCATAGCTAGTGAACAACATCGTTGCAGCATTCAGTCGCTAGTTCATAACCAAAATGACTTATGCTGTCTGTCTTTTTAAGAGTCTTGTAACGCTTTGGGTGACAGTGAGCACTCAGTTATATAAAATAAAATCATGGTATGATAACCAGTAAAACACATTTAAAACAAACAAAAGTTAGCGCTGAAACTTATTAATGTTTCATTGTTTAAATTGGCTATTATTTTACCGTATCTTCTATCTTTTGCACTTCTGGCTATTAGATCTTATATTCTAAAGCTCCGCGACTTTATCTAGAAGCGTATTCATCTTTGCTATTATTCTGTGTTTGCTAATATATAGTATACATGACTCTTGCTGTGACTCTTGCGGTAACCGTCGATAGCGATTTTTGATAATGATGTGAATGAATCATGAACTAAAAAACCGTCTATGCTAAATGCTATAGCCTCGAATCGCTCTACAGCATGACTATATTATTATAAAAGGATTAATTTATGGATACCGCCCTATTGTTATCCGGCGTGGTTGGGATTGGCATTGCCGCCCAATGGTTGGCTTGGTATTTAAAGCAACCGTCCATTTTGTTTTTATTACTAATTGGTATTATAGTTGGTCCAGTATTAGGGGTCTTCGATCCTGACTTAGTACTCGGCGAACTGATGTTTCCCTTTATCTCACTAGGCGTAGCGATTATCTTATTTGAAGGATCGCTGACCTTAGA
Organism: Psychrobacter sp. D2; assembly: GCF_013608135.1. Classification (NCBI taxonomy): domain Bacteria; kingdom Pseudomonadati; phylum Pseudomonadota; class Gammaproteobacteria; order Moraxellales; family Moraxellaceae; genus Psychrobacter; species Psychrobacter sp. D2. Next base: position 290,238 of record NZ_JACDXZ010000001.1, on the reverse strand, counting down.
GTTTGAGGAGATTAAACAACACGGCTCTGTAGTACAGATGCTGGTTTCCGTCGGTGTGCTAATCACTATCGCTATCGTGTCGCTGTCGACGTACTTGCTCTTTGATATCGACCCTATTATTGCCTTGTTGTTTGGGGCATTGGTCTGCGTGACTGGTCCAACGGTCATTATGCCGTTACTGCGCAGTGTACGACCCAATAAAACCATCTCCAATATCTTAAAGTGGGAAGGTATCATTATCGACCCTATCGGCGCGATTGCGGTGGTATTGGTCTATGAATATATTATCTCAGGTGGTGAAGCCAGTAGTATTTTGCTGTTTGCTAAGATTGTGGTATTGGCAGTAGCAATGGGGCTAGCTGGCGCGTGGGCATTAGCGTTTTTGATGCGTCGCCATATGATTCCTGAATTTTTACGCAATGTTTTTACCCTTGCTTTTGTACTGGTGTTGTTTTCAATCTCCAACCATCTGGAACATGAATCCGGTTTATTGACGGTGACTGTACTTGGGGTTGCGCTGGCTAATTGGCCAAAATTCCCACGTGATACAATTTTAGAGTTTAATGAATCGCTCACCATCTTATTGGTGTCGGTCTTATTTATTATTCTTGCAGCGCGTGTTGAGCTGGAAAGCTTATTGAGCGTCGGCTTTGCAGGTCTAGTGCTACTAGCGATTGTAATGTTTGTCGCCCGCCCCCTATCGGTTTGGGTATCATCTATCGGCTCTAACCTAAAGACCAAAGAAAAGCTGATGATCAGCTGGATTGGTCCGCGCGGTATCGTTGCTGCTGCCATCTCATCACTCTTTGCCATTCGTTTACAAGAGTATGATATTCAAGGGGTTGAGCTACTAGTGCCTTTGGTGTTTTTGGTCATTATTGGTACGGTGATGATTCAGGGTTTGGGCGCAAAAATGGTAGGGAACTTTTTGGGTGTCCGTGAACCTGAAACCAACGGTATTTTGGTCGTTGGCTCAAACCCTGTCGCTTTGTTGGTCGCTACCTCGCTAAAGGATCAGGGCTTTGATGTCATCGTTGCTCATAATAACTATACCAATATCGCTAGCGCGCGCATGAGTGGCTTGCGTACTTACTTTGGCAATCCTGTCTCTGACCACGCTGACCATCATTTGGATCTCATCGGTATCGGACGTTTATTTGCTATGAGTATGGATAAAGAGCTGAATACTTTATCCGAGATTCACTATCGTCATGAGTTCGGTGAGCGCAAACTGTACCGCTTAAAGTTTAGCGATGAAAAAGTCAAAAGCGAGCGCGATGACAAGCAAGGAAACTTCCATTCGCAGTGGCTATTTGGCAAAGATGTAACCTATACCAAGCTTGCCAGTATGCTGTCCAAGAAAGCCCGTATTAAAATCACCAATATCACCGACAGCTATAGCTTTGAGCAATATAAAGCCGATAATAAGCAATTTGTGCCGCTTTATACGGTCGATAAAGAAGGCAAGCTACATGTAATTACTGACAAATTCGATGGTACGGTGCCGCGTGATCGCAAGCTTGTTTCATTGGTCGTCGATGATGACGTACAGCCAAAACCGGTCGATGTGACGCCGCAACAAGAGCAAGCGCGCGCTGCAGCTGACGCAAGCTTTGAGTCCGACTCTAAAGCGCCTGAAAAACGCCAAGAAATAGAGCTGGCGGACGATGATAGTGATGTAGAGGAAGCATCTTTGATAGATAACGACAAAGACGCTGAACAAAATCTACCTAATGATGTGTCAGCTGATGCTAGCTTAGCGTCTAATCCATCTTCAACCATGCCAACAGCATTAAATGATGAAGCAGCTAACGAAAAAATAGCAACATCTGAATCTGCCAGTACTAGTCAGGTCAATCCCGAAGTATTGCCTGCGAATCCCAATACGCCAATAATACCGAAAACAGCAAGCAGTAATAAAAACAGTGGTAACGGTAATGGCAGTGCGCCTAAAAATAAAAACGGCTCTCTAGACCCCAACCGTCTACCGGACTCAGGCCAAGATAAAGCAGCCAAGAGTAATACTGCTGAAGTTATATTAAGTAAAAATATAGGTAAAAATGATTGAGATACTGGTCATATAGATAAAACCTAAATAAACAACGCTTAAATAGTGTTTATTAAATGCCTATCAATAAAAAGCCCCAACTAGTTAGTTGGGGCTTTTTACTGGAACAAGATTATTTCTTTATGAAAATGTCTATTAAATATCCAACTTCTCTTCGATCGTCTGCCATATTCGTGCGCTGACCTCATTAGCGCTGCCTGAGGCATCAATACGCTGGATACGTTCAGGCTGCTCGCTAGCAAGGACACTAAAACCTTGATGTACTCTGGTAAAAAATTCCGTCGCTTGCTGCTCAAAGCGGTCAGCGGCACTGCGTTTATTAGCACGTGCCATGCCTTCTAATACTGGTAGATCTAGCCACAGTGTAAGCTCGGGTAATTGCACCACAAACTGCTCGATAAGCATGTCAATTTTGGCACGGACAATCGCATCGCCATCTGCACGTCCAAAGCCTTGATAAGCCACTGTTGAGTCGGTAAAGCGGTCACATATTACCCATGTACCACGTTGCAGCGCTGGCAAAATGACTTGCTGCATATGATCACAGCGCGCAGCAAACATGAGTAGTAACTCTGTATCATCATTGATAGCGGTATTCGGGTCTAACAATATCTCGCGCAAGCGTTCAGCAAACGGACTACCACCCGGCTCGCGGGTGCGCAGATAATCAATGCCGCGCGCTTGCAGACGCGCACATAGTTGCTCAATCGCCGTGGTTTTACCAACGCCTTCTGTACCCTCAAAACTGATAAAACGCCCTTGAATGCGCGTAGTGATGGTTTGAGAAAGCGGCGCTTGTATGGATGCTGACATGATATGACCTTATGTCATTGTTGAGCGTTATCATTACTTTTATTTTTATAACGATAATGCTCAATAAATGATGGTTTTTTAAAGCAATATAAATAGCAACATAAAATAGTGTTACTGCGGCGGCGTTTGAGCTTTCTTCTCACGCATGACACCGAGATACTCTTTAACTGCTTGATTGTGCTCAGCTAGGCTATTGGTAAATTTATGCCCGCCATTGCCTGTCGCCACAAAATATAGCGCTGCGCTATCGGCAGGATGTAAGGTTGCTTCGATAGAAGCCGCTGACGGCAGTGCAATGGGTGTCGGCGGCAAACCATCGATTTGATAGGTGTTATAGCCTGTTTTTTCATCGATGTCTTTACGGCGAATATTGCCTTCATAGCGGCTGCCCATACCATAGATAATGGTAGGATCCGTCTGCATACGCATGCTTTTGTTCAAGCGATTATTAAAAACGGCTGAGACCAAAGGACGCTCTGCTGCCACACTGGTTTCTTTTTCGATAATAGACGCCATTACCAGTGCCTCATAAGGAGTCTGATAAGGGAGGTTTGGCGCACGGTTTTCCCATGCCTTGGTCAGCGCTTGCTGTTGGCGTTTGTACAAGTCGGTCAATACCTTCTTATCGGTAGTGCCTTCCCCATAATAATAGGTATCAGGGGCAAACCAGCCCTCAAGATTGTGATTGACGATAGGATCATTACTATTGGTAACTGCATCCGGCAATATGCCAACCAAATCTAACGCTTCTGCGATGCTAGCATTCGTACTGTCAGCGGTCAGCACTTCTTTTTTGATACCTTTGTTATCACGTAGCGCCTGATACAAATCTTTTGAGGTTTTGCCCTCGATAATTTGTACTTTAACCATCGCCGCTTTTACCCCTTGCCCAAGCACGTGTAGCGCTTCAGCAATGGTAGGGTTTTCCGGTAATTGGTAAATACCTGCGTGCAATGGACCATCGACTTGCGTTTTCATATAAAGCTTGGCAATCGTGGCAGAAAATAGCGGGATTTCCTGTTGCCACTGCGGTAGCAACCCGTAATAGGTCTGACCCTTTTCAATCGTTACCATTTGCTGCGGCTGTTCAATCCGACCAAATAAGGTCTGATAAACCATGACTAAGAAAAATGCGGCAATTAAGCCAAGCACCAACAACACTTGATAGCCGCGCTGCATAAAGAATGACGGGTTGTCGGCTTTATAATGGCGTGGTTTATTATTACCGCTTATGAGCGAGACATCAGTAGGCGGAACTTCCTCTGCACCTGTCACATCGACTGGTTTTGAATTCAAAGGTACCCCGTCGATACGCTCGTCAGCAGTACCTTTTTGGTCATTCGATAGCGTGTCATCAGGACGTTCAGGAGGCGTTTCAGGTGTTGGCGTGCTCATGGCAACTCGCGAGGCAGAAGTTTGCTAGAATTTAGCATTGAAACGCCTATTTTTCAATGGCATTCGCTTAGCTTGTGAATTAACTTGATGTTTAGAGTGAATTATATGGCTTAATACTCGTATCGCTTATGTATCACTTTAAATCTTTCCTTTAATAAGAAAACGGGCTATGAACTTTAATTTTAATCAAAATCTCGCTGCAGACTATAAATCTCCCAGTCAAATCATTAGAATATTAAGTGAAGATTGGGTCGCCAACCAAAGTTATTGTCCTAATTGTAATGCCGAACCATTGGCTGCATTTACGAACGGCAAACCTGTCGCTGATTTTTATTGTGCAAACTGTAAAGAAGAATACGAACTAAAAAGTAAGAAGGCAAAATTAAGTAACATTATTAATGATGGCGCTTATGACACCATGATTGAACGTATCAACAGTGACAATAATCCCAGCTTTTTCTTTTTGACCTATTCTCAAGCATTGAGCGTCAACAACTTCTTAATCATTCCCAAGCATTTTTTTAAACCCGATATGATCATAAAACGTAAGCCATTATCAGTCACTGCCAAACGTGCGGGCTGGGTTGGCTGTACTATTGACTTGCGTAAAGTGCCCGAATCAGGAAAAGTATTTTTAGTCAAAGACCAGCAAGTCATACCACGAGATAATGTCACTGAGCAATTTCAAAAAACCTTGTTTTTACGTACACAATCTATCGCCTCACGCGGCTGGACACTAGATGTACTGCAATGTATTGATAAGCTAGAGGCTAATTTCTCTCTCAATCAGGTTTATGCATTTGCTGACTTATTAAAACTCAAATATCCTGAAAACAACCACATTAAAGATAAAATCCGTCAGCAATTACAAGTACTACGCGATAGAGGCATTATTGAGTTTGTTCAGCGTGGTCATTATCGAAAAGTATACTAAGTTTGATTATCATCCCAAAGTGGCAAATAAGCGCTTGCTACCAATCGTTCATAGAATTTGTGCGGAGGATAATCCATTTCCAACTCATCATTTACTTTAAAAAAAGTGTCCATATTGTCTTTAATACATTTAGAGGATTTGTTTTTTACCTGTTTATTCCAGCCTATTAATAGTCCTAATGGCGTACGAGAAGCCTTGGTAAAAGCTTGTCTTTTTACGGTAAGCGCACACATCACAGGTTCATCATGAGGTAGCTTGTCTACGCCTTGCTCTATGACTTCTTGGCGTATATGTGCATACTTAAATACCCCACCAAATGCTGTATATTTTTTATCTTTCTTAGAGTAAACAATATTGAATGCTATCTTTGAATAACCAGCTAAGTGAACGACTTCATCAGGATATTTTTTTGCTTTACGACATATTTCACTAAATAGCATTAATCGGCGGATTTGTAGTGGGATACGTTTTTCTTCATAGGCAGTGCGCATTTGTTATCTCCTGTTCAATAATATTTAATAAGGTACGATCAATTTCTACGTATTTTAAATTATATTAAGCGTTTCTCATTAAAGCGTTCAGGTCTCGGTTGCCCTTTATTATCACGGTATACATCTGCAATTAATTCCTCTCTATCGTCCCATAAAGGTAAACGTGCCGTTGCAACGAGACGGTCATGAAACTTATGCGGTGGGTAGTCTGAGTCAATTTCATCATTAATCCGAAAAAACACTTCTTCACGATAATCGACGTAAGCGTGCATTCTATTTTTAACATAGTTATTCCAATACCAAACCAGCTGGATAGCTGTGCGCGCGGGCTGAGTAAACTGTTTCAAATTGACTGTTAGTGCACGCGTGACTGGTTCGTCGTTAGGAAAAACTCTAATACGTTGCTCGATAACTTCCTCTCTTGTTTCTGCGTACTCAAACACACCGCCAAACGCAATAAACTTTTTAAAGTCTTTCAAATACATAACACCGAGCGATAATTCCGTGAATCTTGATAAGTGAATAATTTCATCAGGTTGTTTTTTTGCTAATTTGCAAATCTCATCAAAAATTAACAGTCGACGGATTTGTAAAGGTATACGTTCATCTTCGTAGACGTAGTCCATTGATTTCTCTCCTTATCAAAACACTATCATTGATCGATTTTCCTTATCGCACAAGTCTACGTAACAAAAGACGATCACTTCTTTTTAAGCACCTTTGCTAACCTATAGTCAGTGAAAAGTAATATCGACATATTATGTACTGCGGGTATCAATTTTTCTTGCTTGCTGTACCTACGCAGACAGAGGCTGCAAAAAATTTATACTCGCAGCACCGTAGCGTTTTTAGAGTATTTTGACTATAGCGGATATAAATACTAAAGAAATTTTGGTAAGCGTATATCGGGAATAGTAATGATGAAAATAGATAAGAAATTAAGGAGAGTTTTTCAGATAGAGGTTGTTGAAACATTGAGTAATATCGTGGAAGTTAATGCAGAGAACGAGCAAGAAGCACTGTTAAAAGCGCAAGATATGTATCGCAATGAAGAAGTTGTTTTGTATCCTGACGACTTTATTGACACCAAATTTAATATTTTTGAATAGGATGAAACAGATTAAAAACCCACCACCTCACCCGACAATAACATCAGACTGGTCATTGGCATAATACCGCGTAACGCATTGCAAAAGAAAAGCTGGCTTAAATGTAGCAAATCCTTATCTTGTAATGACCGCACAACAACTGGATATTTCGTCGTAGATAACTCATCAATGATTACTTGCCGCATCACCCCAGCGACGCCCGATTGCGCCATTGATGACGTATACCATTGACCTTGGGTCAAATAATTTGCGTTGCCTTTAGCAGCCTTATTTTTATCATCATTAGCCGTATTTATCATCTCTGAAGATGGCGACTCTACCAGTCGGCAATCAGATAATTGATAAAACATATTGCTCATCGTGCCTTCAACCCAGCACCCAGTCATATCACGTAGCAAGCCCTCACTGATATCTTGCGATCCATTAGAGTTTAATGAACGAGCTTTGATATCCTGCAACTCCGCACTCGCTAACACATTATCAAGACGATTTAGACTTTTTAGTCCAGCAAGAGACGGCGGCAGACAAGCGATTTGCGAAGATAAACAAACAGCAGTGCTCATAGGCTGCATCGGAACAAAAATATCATCAGCTAAAGGCAATTGCTCAGTAGTGCTAACCTTCATCGCTAAGGATTTCAGCCAAGTCTCACACTTGCTACCACACTCACTTGGCGTATAGCCATAACCACGGATATCTTGTGCGGCGCGTGTGATGACAAGCTTTAGCATACCTTGTTGTAGCTGCTGCGCATGCACTTGCAAGGCAGATAATAACGAGCAGTGGTCTAAATCAAGCTGCAAGGCAGTCGCATGAGAGATGAGACGCTGATGATGATACTCCGCCCACAGTATCTGCCCATTGATAACGCCCATGGTGGTAAAAAAACCATCGGCGTATGCCAATCCGCGATTGTCTAATGTGGCGTTACTGGCTGTGGTCTGCTTGTCTAATGCCGTTAAACAAACCCAGCTATTTGATGGCTGCATGGCTCACTGATTTTTTTGGCTAGCAGACTTATTGATAACCAGCATACAGCTATAAAACTCACATTTTGCCAGCTCTACTTTTTGCCCACCGATGACTTTATTTTTGATAATTTGACCGTTTAGCATATCAGCCACCAGCTTACCGCCCTCATCACCCATTAATTGACGAGCAAGTTGATAGGATTTTTTGGCATGACCTTGACTGAGTGATTTTTCTTTATCCGAGTCGGTAGGATTGGCAAAGTACCAGCCAAGCTCGAGATATTTTTCAGAATCGATAAGATCTAAATAAGGTGCTTCGGTATTCATAAAGCGGTATTTGGACGCAGGATTACTGGCATAATCCAAGCTATTTTCATCGGTGCTGACCACTTTACCAAGTGTTGATTTGATATCGTCTAGTTGATCGACACGAAGCGGCTCGACTTTCTTAGGACCCCATGACGCGACATCATATTTGACTGGGGTGCCCTCTTGCGCAGTAGCGCCATCTAAATCAGCATTTGGCGCAGGGTCTTTTGGTTTTGGTGTATCGGAGACGGTCTGCTTATCCGCACTTACCTCCTCTGTTGATACTTTGCTGCTTTTATTGTTATCACAGGCGCTTAACGACACGCCAACTGCCATTATCGTACTGACCATAAGGGTCTGTAGGGTGTTATTCCACATGGGCAACTTACTCACACTTTAAGATAGTTCTGAAAATGGTATTAACAAGCAGCTAGGTATGCCGCTGATAATGAATAGTGTCTGTTATTGAAATCTTTCTATCACTGAATTTTTATACATACACTTTTTCTGTTTAAATATTTTATAAATCACATTAAAAAAGCACAGGGAAAAATAATATGGTTACTTTTTCATGCTCTCTAGTTTACCCAACTGCTTAGCGCTTGACCACCCTTTACCTTACGGATAACACTCGCAGAGAGTACAGATTTGTTAAGACACTAACGTCATAAAAATTTACCCCGACTCAGCTAGTTATATCCATAGCTTCAGGTTTGTCAAACGGTGCGTTATCCCTTATGATAAGTACGCTTTGATACCTTTACTCTATCACCCTTACTTATGCCCTGTACCGCCAGTGGAGCCTTTATGACCCAGAATTTTATTGTTATTGGTAATCCGATTGCCCACAGCAAGTCTCCTGAAATCCATACGTTATTTGGTACGCAAGCAGGGCTTGATATCTGTTATCAGCGACAATATTGTCCAGATGATGTGGCAAGTTTTACGGCAGTGGTAGAAGCGTTTTTTCACGGTGGCGGCGTGGGCGCTAATGTAACTGTGCCTTTTAAACAAGTCGCATATGAATGCTGTGCAGCACGAGGCGGCTTATCTGAACATGCCAAAGTGGCTGGCGCGGTCAATACTTTATTGTTAGATAAAGCACTATTGGCAAAAGGTGTATCACCCGTAGAGGCGTTATGTGGTGACAATACTGATGGTCAAGGATTGGTCAATCACATGCAGCGTTTAGGCTGGCCATTGAATGGTGCACGCGTGGCAATCATTGGGGCAGGCGGTGCAGCGCGCGGCGTGGTATTGCCGCTGATAGAGGCTGGTATTGAAACGCTGACCATCGCCAATCGTACAGTGAGCAAGACAGAAATTTTAGTCAATGAACTTAGCACCGCAAGCGAAAAGATAAATCAACATAGCATTCATACCTGTGCGACGGCTGATTTAAGTGGCGACTTTGATATCATTATCAATGCCACATCCATAGGACTATCAGGTGAAGCCTTGCCATTAGCCGATACGCTAAACTGCCAATATGCTTACGATATGATGTATGGACGTGAGCTGCCATTTTTACAACATTTCGCCGCCCGTGGCGCTCAGACATCGGACGGTTACGGCATGCTGATCGGGCAAGCGGCGTTAAGTTTTGAGCGTTGGACAGGACGCGCTATTGATGTTGCGCAAGCGACTGCCGCATTAGAAAACGTATCAACATAATAAACGGTGCACGAGTGCAGCTACCATCTATCTAAATGAAAAAAAACGATCTACGTTTTTATACTAGCCAAATCGTGTTAGCAGCCATTTTTCTATACGGCGCAGCGGTACACGCAAATTCGTTGAATGCATGACAACCCCGCCACCAAGACCCACCATACAGCCAAGTAGTGTATCCAACAAGCGTGTGTGCGTGACCTCTTGATAGACCGCTGACGTAAGCGGCAACCCACTGCCATATTCTGCAATGAATATCGTCAGTGGTGTGATAAATACAACGGCTAGTCCATAATGACGATCTACCAAGGATTCAATACAAAGCATCATAACCAATATTGAAATAGCGATACCCCATATCGACAGCCCCCAAGATAGCATCCAACTCGCCAGACCCGCGCCTACCAATGTCCCTAGTAAACGATGTAGTTGCTTAATCCACATCGTCCGTAAGTGGATACCCTGAATGATCAGAAAACAGCTAACCGCTGCCCAGTACGGATTAGACATATTTAGCATTAAGGGAATCAAGAGCGCTAAACTGACAAAACCTGCGACAATAATGCTTTCACTAATGGTATCAGGCTCATAGCTATAAGTTGGTGTCGGCGTAGCAGGACGCGTCGCTAATAAAAATAGTGAATACAGCAACCCCATGATTAAGGCAAAGCCACTGCCCAGCATCACAAGCCCAGTGGCTGACATGATTTTCTCTAATGGCAGTGGTATAAATAATGCTAGCGCCCCAGCCATCATTACAAACAAGCCAGCTGGCGGCGGCTGGCGATAATAACGTCCAAACATAACCACACCAAAGGCTATCAGCATAAACACTGGCAGCCTAAGAATAGGCACTTGCTGTGCTGCCAAGCCGAATGCAAAGCATAACGACATGGCAAAGCCCCATGCCATCAAAGTCACTAAACGATAAGGCAGTTTGCCTATTAAAGGCAAATTCAAGATGACCATTGCCCCCAAAGACGCCTTGATACCTGATGGCAAAGCCTCAAAGTAAGCGCCCACAAATACGGGGAAACTGATGGTAATGGCAGCGATAATGGGCATATGCCACGGTCTCTTGCTTTGATTGACGGTGAGCAAATGAGCAAGCTCACCATCTATCAAAAACTTCAGGCGAGTCAATAATATTGTCAGCCAAGACACCCGCTTTGCCTTGGACTTTGGTACGCTCATACAAAGCCTTCCTTATATCGTAAATGCATTAGAATAATGGGCTTACCGTTCGCCTTGATCATACGGTTATTCTTATAATAGATAATGGCTTAGCAAAATATGAGGTTAAAAAGCTCATTGACACAATAATAACTTAATGTTGTAATTATACTAATAAACTATGAATATTAGTTATTAGTTATATATTTGTCGCTATATAAGATTTATACTGCATCAATGCGCAAAGACTGTTTTTTATCAAGGATAACTTAACAGTTTCCAAAATAGAAAAGCTAGCCTTAACATATCCACCCATTGACTCAAGATATTCTCTGTTTTTATTCCAAATAATTAAAATCGTTTCCATAAACTCTGGCTTAAAAACTAAGTCAACCGTCTATGATAGCGAACAACTAAAGAGAACGACTATGTTAACTTACAAAGCACCTTTACGTGATATCAAGTTTTTAATTAATGATGTATTTGACTACCAAACGCATTATAAAGATTTGGATAATGGCGAAAATGCAGATCCTGAAACCGTTGATATGATTCTTCAAGGTATGGCAGATTTTGCCGAAAACGTTTTGGCACCTTTATATCAGCCAGCGGATGAAGAAGGTTGTCATTTTGAGAATGGTGTGGTGACTACGCCTAAAGGCTTTAAAGAAGCATATCAGCAGTTTGTTGATGGTGGCTGGCAAGGTATTTCTTACCCTGAAGAATACGGCGGTATGAACTTACCGACCTCATTGAACCTTATCAAAGCTGAAATGATCGGTACGGCTAACTGGCCTTGGGCAATGTATCCTGGTTTATCAACCGGCTGTATCAATACCATTATGCAGTATGGTACGGATGAGCAAAAAGAGACGTATCTACATAAATTGGTCGAAGGCTCTTGGGCAGGCACTATGTGTCTAACTGAGCCACAATGTGGTACAGACTTGGGTCAAGTAAAGTCAAAAGCTATTCCACAAGACGACAGCAGCTATAAGCTTAGCGGTACTAAGATTTTCATCTCAAGTGGTGAGCATGACTTAACTGAAAACATCATTCATATCGTTTTAGCCCGTCTACCGGATGCGCCAGAAGGCACCCGTGGTATTTCATTGTTTATCGTACCGAAATTTTTGCCAAATGCTGAAGGCGAAATTGGCGAGCGTAATGGCGTCTCTTGTGGATCTATTGAACACAAAATGGGCATCAGCTCATCAGCCACTTGTGTCCTAAACTTTGATGATGCCGTTGGTTACTTAATTGGTGAGCCGAACAAAGGTCTAAAAGCCATGTTCACCTTTATGAACACTGCCCGTATTGGTACTGGTATCCAAGGTCTGGCGCACACTGAATTGTCATTCCAAAACGCCCTACCATATGCCAAAGATCGTCGTTCAATGCGTACTTTATCGGGTACGAAAGATCCTGAAAAAGTTGCTGATGCGATCATTCATCATGCTGACGTACGCCGTATGCTATTGACCCAAAAAGCTTTTGCTGAAGGCGGTCGCTCAATGATTTATCATTCAGCACGCTATGCAGATAAAATGGCACAAGGCATCATCAATGGCGATGATGAAGAGTTTGAAAAATGGGATGATAAGCTTGGCTTCTATACGCCTATCCTAAAAGGTTTCTTAACTGAGCTTGGTATTGAAGCAGCCAAACACGGTCAGCAAGTATATGGCGGTCACGGTTATATCAAAGAATGGGGCATGGAGCTTATCGCTCGTGATGCTCGTATCGCAACCATGTACGAAGGTACGACCGGTATCCAAGCATTGGATCTATTAGGTCGTAAAGTTATCTTGCAGTCTAAAGGTAAAATCATTCGCGATTACACCTCAAGCATCATGAAATGGTGTGGCGAGTATGCCTTAGACAAAGACATGCGCAAGTTTGTTTGGGCATTGACTAAGCTTTGTGCTGAGTGGAACACTCTGACAGTACGCTTGATGTTGATGGCACGTAAAGACCGTGAAATCATCTCAGCAGCATCTGATGATTTCTTAATGTACTCAGGTTATGTGATGATGGGCTACCACTGGGCACGTATGGCAGCGGTTGCGTATGACAAGCTTGAAAATGGCGGTACAGAATCACCAGAGTTCTATAAAGCCAAAATCCAAACGGCAGAATTCTATTTTGATAAGCTGTTACCACGTACTTCAGGTCACGCCGAAGGCATGGTTGCACCAAGCAGCAGCATGACAGCAATGGACATTGATAACTTTGCTTTCTTAGACTAGGATTGATTAAAAGCTAGTCTAAGACTGTTATAAATAAAAAAGCGCTTAGTTAAATAACTAGGCGCTTTTTTTATACTGTATTAGCAAGTAACTAATAAATTCAGTTACGCATTTAACATTTTCTTATGATACACCGCACTAATCTCTTCAACCTCTACGCATACTTGTAACGATGCGCGTCCTGATTGCTCAGCGCCCAGCGTTTGCTCTATAGTAGTCACCAATTGCTCAGCAAGCTGATTACGTATACTTATATCACGACCGCTCATGATTTTTAGATGTGCATAAATAAAGCCATTGACTTGCTCATCATCTTCAACGCCCACTAAAAACGTTTCAACAGGAATAATGCGTGCTTTAATATCTGTTGCTTTACCAAAGTGTCCACTGTCCCACAGGATCTTATTCAACGCTTTAAGAAATGATTCTTCGTGAGCAATACTGACATTGGGTGTCACTTGAATGGTTAAATGCGGCATGATTATATCCTTATACAATACGGGTAAAAAACGAAAAGTGAATAGATTCGCAAAGCTAATGTATCTGACAATCAGCAGTTCTCAATCATCGGTAATAGAGGCAAAGCGAGCCGTAAGTGTCGTCGCTAATTGTGCTGGCGGCAGTTCAATCTCTAGACCACGGCGACCACCACTCACATAGATGGTTGAATGTGTTTGCGCTGACTCATCTATAACAGTTGGCAATCGTTTTTTTTGTCCCAATGGACTGACACCGCCTAATACGTAGCCGGTACTACGCTCGACCTGTTTGGGATCTGCCATTTGGACTTTTTTGCAGGCCAGCATTTTATTAACAGATAGCGCCTTAGCCACTTTTTTAAAGTTTAAGGTTTTATCCACTGGCAAGATAGCAACGGCGAGCACATCTTTATCGGTCAATACGACCAAGGTTTTAAAAACTTGTGTCACGTCAACACCCAGCTTTTCGGCCGCTTCTAACCCAAAAGAGGCAGCGTTACTGTCATGAGTATATTCATGTAATCGATAATCAAGACCACGTTGTTTGGCGAGATTGATAGCTGGCGTCATAATATTCTCACTGAATTAAGTGACGTTAATGAGTAAGCAGAAATACAATATAGTATATCTTGTACAAAACTATTTTTACCCTAAATACTTTACTTTTCAAATTATTGAATAGCTTATGCAGCGCGTATCTTACTGCACAATAACCAGAGCTTATTAATATTGGTAGTATCTACAGACACTATATATCGCTTTGATGGCTTTTATGGCATTATAAGGGCAATACATTTGACTAATTTTGATACCGATTATGATACCGAAGTTCTTAAAAAAACGGATTTTTAAAGCACCAGTGGTCAGTGGTAATACGCCAGCCACTGAACCGTCAGACACGCCAAAAATTGATGGTAGCCCTATTGTACCCACGCCTTATACTAATGCCCCAATTAATCAATTGTACCGTAAAATCTCGGGACAGATGCTAGATGTGGCGGTAAAACCAAAGCTTTTAGGTGAGTTACCTGAGTTTGATCAGGATGATCAGACGTTAAGATTTTATGTGCTGCAAGATTATTCGCGCTCCAACAGTATTTTGATTGACCTGCAAACGCAAGAACATAAATTACCGCCAGCATTGGTTGGGGTAAATGACAGTGCTCATAATATCAAAGAAAATGCTGCCATTATATTTTTACATCACCCCCATGCTAAAGAAAACCAACTATCGCCGCGCCTATCACGTCTGGTCTCTGCTGTTTTGCAGTATCCAGAATTAAAAGTGCGCTTGGTACCAGTATCTATTCTCTGGGGACGCGCGCCAGAAAAAGAGGATTCTTTATTTAAACTGCTAACAGCTGATAACTGGCAAGATCCTAGCATTACCAAGCAGTTATTTAATATCGGTGTGATGGGACGCGATACGTTTATACAGTTCCATCCTCCGCAAGATTTGCGTACCCTTATTAATGATAGCCTTAAAGACGATGATGATGAGCCTACTGACTTAAATTCCGCTATCTTTGAATCTGCTACTCTTGATACGAATGCCAGTGATGCTACAGATAGCGACACTGAGAATACAATCGGTGTAGCGCCAAATTATACTGTGGTAGCTGCGGCTGATGGCAATCGTGAGCTTGTACGCTCATTGCAGCAGCAGCTTAATATTTATTTGGACAAACAACGCGCCAGTATGCTCGGTCCTGACTTGTCAGACAGACGTAACTTAGTAGATAAACTGGTTTACTCGCCTGCCATCAAACATGCAATAGAGGCAGAAGCGGCAGAGACCGGTACTAGCCCTCGAGAAGCGCGACTACTCGCAAAGAGCTACGCTAATGAGATGGTTAATGATTACTCACATGCCATCATCCGCGGTTTTTATAAATTTTTAACGTGGTTATGGACGCAATTGTATGATGGTGTAGAAGTACATCACTTCGAGCGCGTACGTGAACTTGCAGCAGATTATGAGCTGGTCTATGTACCTTGTCATCGTAGCCATGTTGACTACCTACTACTGTCTTATGTCATTTATAAACGCGGCTTGAGTATTCCTTATGTCGCGGCGGGTGATAACTTAGATGTGCCAGTTTTAGGTCCAATATTACGCGGTGCAGTGGCTTTTTATATACGTCGTAGTTTCCGTGGTAATGCGCTTTATACCGCAGTTTTACGCGAGTATATGCACACGCTTATTACTCGTAATACGCCGATTGAATACTTTATCGAAGGCGGGCGCTCACGCTCAGGACGTTTGCTACCACCGAAAATGGGTATGCTAGCAATGACAGTGCACAGCCAATTGCGTCAGAGTAACAAGCCAGTGGTCTTTATTCCGACTTATATCGGCTATGAGCGCATCATGGAAGGTGGCACCTATATCGGTGAGCTAAAAGGTAAGCCAAAAGAGTCTGAATCATTACTTGGACTCCTCAAAGTCGGTCGCAAGATTGAACGTATTTTTGGTAATGTGCACTTAAGTTTTGGTACACCGCTACATTTAACCGATTTTATGGCCAAATTTGATGTACCAGAAAACAGCTTACCTGCTGATCGCACCGATACGCCGCTCGATGATAAAGCCAGCGCCATGGTTGATAATATCGGTGTCAAAGTCATGCAGCATATCAATAAAGCAGCAGTGGTTACTCCGGTATCCTTGCTGTCACTGGTGTTACTATCTGCACCAAAATCGGCGCTCGATGAAGATATTTGCCGCGAGCAAATTGCCCTTTATCAAGGTTTGGCTCAACAGCTGCCGTATTCAAGTGATACGGTCGTTACCGACATGTCGCCGCAGCAAATTATTGATTATGGTATTAAGTTAAAACTTATTGAACGTATCCCTCATATCTTGGGCGATATCATTCAGATTGCAGGTAAACAAGCAGCACTGTTGAGTTATTTCCGCAATAATATTCTTCATGTCTTTATTCTCCTGTCTTTCTTAGCGGCTTTAGTTGCCCGTAATGGTCGTATCGAACGTAGCCGTCTAGACAATATCGCCATGCAGCTCTATCCATTTCTGCAAAGCGAGCTATTCTTATATTATCCTGCACATGGTTTGGCGGATACCCTGAACAAAAAAGTTGACAGTCTGATTGCTCATGGTTTGATTGTAGAATTGGGCGATGGCATGCTCAGCGTCCCTGAAGCCAATAGCAGATGCTACCAACAGCTGCAAGTACTTGCTACACCTGTTGAGCAAAGTCTTGAACGCTACTTTATGACCTTAGCTCTACTCGCTCAACAAGGCTCAGGCAACTTAACCGAAAACGAAGTAGTTGATTTATGTCATCTGCTTGGTCAACGTTTATCAGTGTTATATGCTGATGATATTCCTGACTTCTTTGATCGTGCGCTATTCACCAGTTTCCTCGGTGCATTGACTCGTTTGGATTATCTGCAAAAAGATGCAGAAACCGGTATCTTAACCTTTGATCAACGTATCAATGATATTGCTCATCATGCAAAATATGTGCTGAGACCCGAAATGATGCAAATCTTGCATCAAGTTGCCAGTCTCAATGAAGAAGAGATTGCCCATGCTATTACTGAGATTAGTAATAAAAAGCAACGTAAATTTGGGCGTAAGCGTTAATTAACAATTTTAGGTCATAGACGTAAACAGTCTACTGAAGTAATACTCATAAAAAAGACCTCTAATATTAGAGGTCTTTTTTATTACTTTACATTTGAAATTTCCGAGTAGCTATCTTAAGTTGAAATCTTTTTATATTTCATGCGCTTAGGATTGGCATCATCACCCATCGTTTTCTTACGATACGTTTCAAACTCAGAATAGTTACCATCGAACCAAACTGGACCTTCATCTTCAAACGCCAAGATATGAGTCGCGATACGGTCAAGGAACCATCGATCATGCGATACGACCATGACAGTACCTGGGAAGACCTGAATCGCATCTTCTAACGCACGTAAGGTTTCGATGTCCAAATCGTTTGATGGTTCATCAAGGAGCAATACGTTTGCGCCTTGCTTCAAGGTCTTAGCTAACTGCAAGCGGTTACGCTCACCACCAGACAATTGACCGACGTGCTTTTGCTGGTCTGAACCTTTAAAGTTAAAGCGACCAATATAAGCGCGGCTTGGCGTCGTATAGTCGCCAACGGTAATAATATCAAGCCCGTCAGAGATTTCTTCCCAAACTGTTTTGCTGTCATCTAAATTGTCGCGTACCTGACCAACATAAGCAACTTTGACACTTTCACCCAAATCGACTGAGCCTGTATCCGGTGTATCGCGTTCGGTAATCATGTTAAATAGTGTGGTTTTACCCGCACCATTTGGACCAATAATACCAACAATGGCACCAGCTGGGACGTTAAAGCTAAGGTTTTCATAAAGTAAACGGTCACCAAATGACTTGGAGATATCGTTGACTTCGATGACTTTATTACCCAAACGAGGACCCGGTGGAATATAAATCTCAGAGGTCTCATTACGCTTCTGGAACTCTTGTGAGTTCAATTCTTCAAAACGCTGCACACGAGATTTAGACTTAGCTTGTTGACCTTTTTGGTTTTTACGAATCCAATCCAGCTCTTTTTTCAACGCTTTAGCAAACGATTCTTCTTGCTTATTCTGCTGCTCTAGACGAGTGTTCTTTTGCTCTAGCCACTCAGTATAGTTGCCTTCATACGGATAGCCATGACCGCGGTCAAGCTCCAAAATCCACTGAGCGACATTATCCAAGAAATAACGGTCATGGGTAATGGCAACGATAGTACCGCTATAGTTCTGCAGGAACTGCTCTAACCATGCCACGGACTCAGCGTCCAAATGGTTGGTTGGTTCGTCAAGTAATAACATATCAGGGCGTGATAATAGCAAACGACATAGTGCCACACGGCGTTTTTCACCACCAGACAGTTTACTGACATCCGCATCCCAAGGTGGCAGACGAAGTGCATCAGCCGCTTTTTCAAGCTGGGTATTTAAGTTATGCGCATCCCATGCTTGGATGATGTCTTCCATCTTACCTTGCTCTTCAGCAAGCTTGTCAAAGTCAGCATCGGGTTCAGCATATTCCGCATAAATGGCATCAAGACGAGCAAGCGCATCTAACGCCTCACGCATACCGTCTTCGGCGTTACCACGGACATCTTTGCTGTCATCGAGCTGCGGTTCCTGCGGCAAATAACCGATTTTGGTACCCGTTTGCGCACGAGCTTCACCACTAAATTCAGTATCCACGCCCGCCATGATGCGTAGCAAGGTTGATTTACCTGAGCCATTGATACCCAAAACACCAATTTTGGCGCCAGGGAAAAAAGATAGATTGATGTTCTTTAAGATTTCACGCTTAGGTGGAACAAGTTTTGACACGTTGTTCATCGTGTAAATATATTGAGCCATTAACACTCCGATAGACTGCATAAAAGAGGCAAACAAACAGACTTAGCAATACTACCAAGTAAGCTGCACCTCAAAATCAGGGGTATTCATTGACTGTCATTATCGCATTGTGGCGCAACCCCTGCAAGCTAACTGGCTGTTTTACCGCTTGTTTCATACCTTTTGACACAAAGCTGAGCGCATTTTATATAAAAGCTTCTATTAAAATTATCATTCAGCTTACTGATGTATCTTTCTTATTCATGGCAGTTTTATAAAAACCACAAAAAACAGCATTAAACATTTCGCAAAATTAATCAATAGACGATATTATATTAGCTAATCTTAATAAAATAGCTTTGTAAAAACGGCTTGATAGAAAAGGTACTCCATGACGACTGGCTATCGCCCTGAACTAATCCAACGCGTGTTTATTGATTTCATCAGTACGCGGCTGCACCCCTTTTGGTCATTAACTGTGCCTAAATTGCGTCTTATAGCACGCCGTACACTCAGTAATGACTTGATAGCGCTACAATTTGAGCCTAACCGCGCCTTTAAGCAGCAAGCTTTTAGTTCAGGTAATAGCTCACACAATGGTTGGCATGGCGGACAGCATATTAATTTAAGCATACTGATTGATGGTGTTTATCATCAACGCCACTATTCATTGGTTGGTCTAGCGCAGCAACCATTATGGTGGCATGAGGACGGCGATAAAAATTCTAATCGAAATCAAAATAACCTTAATAACAGCCTTGATAAAAACGGCTTTGATAGAGATCGCCTTGATGAAAAGTCGCAACCGCAAACTATTGTCTCTACGATAACTATTGCTGTTAAGCCGCAAGGTCTAGTATCAGATTATCTAAGTAAACGTGCAGCACTGGGTACTATATTTAATAGCAGTTTACCCAGTGGCGAATTTACTCTAGCTCATACAGTGTTAGCACAGCAAGCAAGTCAAATAAGCAAATCCTTATCCCTTACCCCTATACCACTGCCACTATTGTTTATCGCTAGCGGCAGTGGTATTACGCCAATGCTAGGTTTGATTACGCAGGCGCTGCAAAATGGACATCCAGTAACGCTGGTACATTACAATCGTACAACCTTCTATAAATCCCCATTGCAAGATCAATGGCAGCAGTTAGCTACTAAATATCCAACGTTCATTTATCATCTTATTAATACGGGAGACCCCCATACTTACCTTGCCGGCTCACGACACTTAAATGTAGAAACTTTAACAGCATTAAAATTACCACTGATGGATACACAGATATTTGCCTGTGGTTCGCCGGCGTTATTGGCAGGTTTGTACCGCGCTTGCGATGAGATTGATTTGCCAGATAACAAGCAGCTGCGTGACAATATTACGATAGAAAGCTTTAGTGCCATAGAAAGCTTCGATCATATCTTGCCTGCTATAGATAAAGCAGACGAAGAAGCCGTTACTAGCGAAGCAAAAACCATCTATTTACGTGGACGGCAACGACAATATAACAGTAGTACGACCTTACTATTAGGTGCTGAGAGCGCTGGTATTCGAATGAGCCACGGCTGCAGACAAGGTATCTGTCAACTGTGTCGCTGTAATAAGATCAGCGGAAGGGTCAAAAACATTCAAACTGGTAAGATAAGTAATGATGGCTATGAGTCTATTCAAACCTGCATTAATGTACCAATGACTGATGTCATATTGGATATTTAAAAAATATTATCAAGGATAAGACAGCCTTGCATAAACATTTATTTGTAATGTTTATTAAAACTGACACCGATGATTAAACCGAACGTTATGCTTGCGATTTATTGATTCACCTTCGGATAAGGACTATCTATGCGCTTGTTACCCCCTATATTTAAAGCTAAATCTGCAGTCTCTGCTATAACTCCGTTAATCGATGCACCATTCAAAACCACGCGATATCCGACGTTAACGGGTACGCCGTTACCAAAAGTGCAAACCGAAGCGCTCGCTAATGAATTGAATACACTGTATCAAGGCGTGATGGACTCACTAGGCAGCGATGATGCGCGCTATATTCAGCGTGTTTATGGGACGGTAGTATATAGCGAGGTAATTTCACGGGCATTACTGGCATTTTCTGGGCAATTATCATCAAAACGTAGCAAACTTAGCGTTTGGCTACTGGGCACATCCTTACTGAGTTTTAGTAAAATTTTAAACAATATGGAGCTTGGCCATAATGTCATGCATGGTCAGTATGATTGGATGCAGCACCCTCACCTTAACAGCCAAAATTTCGATTGGGATATCGTTTGCCCTGCGCCTCTATGGCAGCATTCGCATAACTACTTGCATCATACTTTTACCAATATCGTCGGTCGTGACCATGACGTCGGCTATCACTTGATTCGTGTGACTGATGAACAGCCTTGGACGCCAAGCGATCGTTATAACTTATTTAAGACGATGATATTGGCATTAGGCTTTGAATGGGCAGTCGCTTTCCATGATATCCAAATCAGTGTTGACGAATACGCAGATAGGCCGCAGCTGGCAGAAATAATGCAGCCAAAATCTCGTGCCCTATTCAGTAAAATCGCCCGGCAAGCGGGTAAAGATTATATTGCTTTTCCCGCAGTGGCAGCTGTAGCGTTAGGTCGTAGTAGTGCAATGATAACCTTAAGCGGTAATATCACTGCCAATATCGTTCGCAATCTATGGACATGGGCAGTGATATTTTGTGGTCACTTTACTGAGCAGGCGCATATTTATACCCAGCTTGATGCCAATGAGAGCAAAGGTGATTGGTACGTACGCCAAATTCTCGGCTCTAGCAACATTCAGGGTAATAAATGGTTTCATATTCTGACCGGTAATTTATCGCATCAGATTGAGCACCATATCTTTCCCGATATGCCTGCTAGGCATTATGCGCAGATTGCACCAAACGTACAGGCCATCTGCGATAAATACAATTTAACCTATAATACTGGGCACTTTAGTCATCAATTTAAGCAAGTAGTTGGACGCATTCGCCATTTTAGTAAACCAAATAGCGATGAATGGCGCGCTTACACACAATCGATATCAAATAATGATAGAAGCATTACCAACAAAAGCAGTAATAACCATGCCTCTAACAACGCTACTGAGACGTTACGTGGTTTTAGAAGGTTTCTCCCTCAGGTTGTGCGCCAAGCTATGTTTTATGCCTGATTTTTTATTAACGAGACTGGCATAGTTTTTAAGCTTGAACAGAACCTTTAGAATAGAAGCCTGTTAAAAATATTAACATTTGCCCTATCTACTCTTACGCTAACAGCCTAGAGATGTAAACTAGAAATCTGCACAATAACAAGAGTAGAAATAATTATAATATTTGAAAATAGGGAGTTTTTATGAGTAACGTCGGTACAAAATCAGATATGAATATCGTCCATAATGAGGCAGCGAGACGCTTTGAGACTTCGATCGATGGGCAGACAGGTTATATCAGTTACAAAGAGCGTGAGGATAAGCTGGTATATGATCATACTATCGTCCCACAGGAGTTAGGTGGTCGAGGGGTTGGCTCGGCATTGGTAAAACATGCATTGGACTATGCTCGTGAAGACAATAAGAAAGTAGTACCGCAGTGCTCGTTTGTTGCCTCGTATATTGATAAAAATCCTGACTACAAAGATCTACTATAGTTCAAACTATTGAATAAGTATGTTTGACGATAAATAGCTACGATAGTTTGCTCTATTAACCGTTATACTAGCGCTATATACTCTCACTAATAACGTCATTGCCCTCCTATCTTCTTGATACTTCTATTATATTTTTTTAGCCAAATATATAATAAAATGTCAGTGACAGGTGGGTTTTTTGTCCTATGACTTTTTATAAGCGTTTATTACATTCGTGAAGGCAAATAAAAATTACAGTAGTTGCCACACTATTTTATCGTTAATAATGATTTTTCTATCTACCATAATAATAAAGGATATCACCATGAGTAGTTTATCTAATCAACAAGTCGATTTGCAGCTAGAAGAATTACCAGGCTGGCAGCGCGAAGGTAATGCGATCGTAAAAACCTACCACTTTGGCGATTTTGTTGAAGCCATGAGCTTTATGAATCAAGCCGCTTTTCATGCTGAAGCGTTAGAGCATCATCCTGAATGGAGTAATGCCTATAACGTGGTAGAAGTTCGCCTAACTACTGGTGATACTGGCGGCATCACCAGCCACGATGTTCGTTTAGCAAAACGCATGGAACATATCGTCCAGCCCAAACGCCTATAAATATTAAGCTGTGTGCTTACTACGTATCACTTAGCAGATAGCTATTTTTTAGCCATAAAAAAAGACTTCAGATAGTATCTGAGGTCTTTTTTACTAGCCAGTTTTCCAACTGGCTAATGTCTTTATAGGACGAGTATACTTTTCCTATTACATACGGCGGCTAACAAATGCCACGATGAATAGAATGACTGCTAATGCTAACAAGATATAGGCGAAGTTTGCAGACAATCCAGCAACACCACCAAATCCTAAGAAACTTGCTAACAATGCGATTACGGCGAAAATAATAGCCCAACGAAACATAATAATTCTCCTAAAATAGTAATTGAAAAGTCAAATAATAAGGTTGCTATAGTAATTGCTAACCAACTAACTCTTACATTACCAACCTCAGTCATCCGATATTTTGCTTTTTATTTTTTTACAGCTCTTAGTGTTTAAAAATATAGATAATGCTGTAGATAGTGCTTAGGAATATAGAGTAGCAATGATTTTCAATCTAAAAGGTTCATTTTGGTAATAATGTCGATAGGTTATGTAAACTTTGTAGCAAATCTTACCATTTAAAGATATTTTCAGTACTTATGTGTGGAAACGGTAAATAAGCACTTAAGTACTACTAAGTCTATGAGAAAATTATTCAAAGATCTTACGCTCGATTTTATAAATATTATTTATGATGCTTTTTTAAGCTCAATTGAACTTAATGATCATTTTCTTATAACAATCATTTGACAAAGCACACTAACAAGGAAGATAACGATGAATACGGATATATCAAAGAGTACTAACTCATCAGGTGATAACAAAAAATCTAGTAGTGAAAAACGAGCTTATGCGGTGGTTTTATATGGGGCAACCAGCTTTGTTGGGCAAATCACTGCTCATTATCTGGCAGAGTTTTTGTCTGCTAACAAAGATAAGAGCGGCTCTGAAATTAATTGGGCGATAGCAGGTCGTGATCAAGAGAAGCTCAACGAGTTGCAATCTAAACTTACTAGCAAAGTAGATATTATCATTGCCAATAGCGATGATGCGGCAAGCCTTGATGCCATGACCGAGCAAACACAAGTCATTATCTCAACCGTTGGACCTTATCTTAAATACGGCGAACCACTTATCAAATCGTGTGTTGATAATGGCACAGATTATGTTGATCTCACTGGTGAGGCAATATTTATCAAAGATATGATGAATAAGTATCAAGAGGCGGCAAAACAAAGCGGCGCCCGTATCGTCAACTCGTGTGGCTTTGATTCTATTCCATCAGACTTAGGCGTCTACTTTACGCAAAAGCAAGCAGAAGCGAAGTTTGACAGTGCTTGTGATGTCATTCATATGCGCGTGAAAGCCGCGAAAGGCGGACTATCAGGCGGTACGATTGCCTCAATGGCAACCATCTTTGAGGAAGTTGGACAAGATAAATCTCGTCGTAAGCAAGTGGCAAATCCTTATTTACTGAACGATGATAAAAATGCGCCAAACGTACGTCAGAGCAATGTCAGTAAACCAGAATACGATAGCGAACATAAGCGCTGGCTTGCACCTTTTGTGATGGCAAGTATCAATACGCGCATTGTACATCGCAGTAATCAATTGCTTGGTTATGAATATGGACGCGAATTTAAATATGATGAAGCAATGTGGATGAAAGATGGTCTCAAAGGTAAGCTGACGAGTTACGCCTTGAGTGCAGGCTTGCTCGGCTTTGCCACTGCTATGATGATTACGCCAAGCCGCGAGTTATTATCCAAGCACGTGTTGCCCAAATCAGGTTCAGGACCTTCTAAAGAAGAGCAAGAAAACGGCTATTTTGATATTCGTCTCTTTGGGCAAATAGCTAACAAAGACAGTATTACTACCAAAGTAACGGGTGATAAAGATCCAGGCTATGGCAGCACTTCACGTATGTTGTCGCAAGCGGCATTATGTCTAGCGCAAGATATCAGCAAAGAAGAAGTGAAGGGTGGTTTTTGGACACCTGCTTCAGCAATGGGCGACAAGCTACTTGCTCGTTTAGAGAAACACGCTGGTCTGAGCTTTGATGTGATTGATAACTAAACCTATGTCTTAAAAAGCAGTTTCTATAATATCAATTAGTAGTATTAAAATAACCGCATTTTGGTCACAAGGTGCGGTTCTTATCTAACAATAACACTACAATAATTGCACGATATCACTTATTAGTAGGAGTCTGTTAGATTTTTCATGGATGTACCACTGAATGTTTAGTATTTAAATTGTTATTATTGCGCCTAGTGTTTACAACGCCTTTTATATCTATAGATAACGTTATGCACTGACCAGAATTTTTATACGAATCAATCATGATAGTCGCCTATTGATTATCATGATTTTATTTTTTCTATAGATTATATATTAGTTATTTTAAATATATATATTCTGTATTCTACATAGATAAGTATCATATCAGACTGCATTTAATCAAAGTTTTCTCTACGAGCATTTTAGCTGACATTATAAAAATATAAATTGAGGATTAAATAGATGAAAAACCATACTCTAGCTTTATCATTACTGATTGGCGCGGCACTTACTGTTCCGGCAATGGCAGCTCCATCTGATACTAAAGCCGCTAAAAAGACGACCGCCACTGCTGAGATGGCTGTTGAAGCCAAAGTTGAAAGCACAGGCAATGAGACTGATGCAAATACTTCTAAAACAAGCAAAATGACGCCGTTTGCGATTAGCGAAACTCAAACGATTTCGCGCGCACGCGTCAATAGCAATATTGGTCAACAGCCAATGACTACTGAGATAAAAGCGCCCAACGCTCAACAATCGATGACTACCGAAATAAAAGCGCCAGCAGAAGCTTTACAAAACTCAGAATTACAAACAACTGAGATTATCTCTGAAGATGTAGCGCTAGATGCAGAAGAAGACTTAGCAGAAGTTTCAGAAGAAGATGATCTATAAGTAAATACCTAAGTAATTATACTAAGGCGATTCTTGAAATAAATATAGTGATTAAAAAGCACCATTGATATATTTGATTTAATAAAAAAGGCAGCCATTAGGCTGCCTTTTTTGTTTCTATTTAGAATAAGACGTCTTATTTCTTAACTTTAGTCACACCTGCTTCTTGCAATAGCGCGCCGAGAGTACCCATTTTGCTAGGCGATTCTGCTTTTTCTGCACGAGGCGCCTTACTGCGACTGTCGCTATTATTGCTGCTACTAGGTTGACGCTTAGGCTTAGACGGACGCTTATCGCCAGCTGGACGATTGCTACGCGGACGACTGGTATTCTCATCATTATTAGTAACATTTGCCGTCGCAGGTTTCGCTGCTGGGCGTGCAGGTTTTTCAGCTTCAGGTTTCATACTAAAACCAATACGACCGCGTTTTTCGTCAATAGAGATGACACGGACCGAGACGATATCACCGGGCTTGACGCGGTTCATCGGGTCTGCGACAAAGTCATTGGCCATTTGCGAGATATGAACCAGACCATCTTGATGCACGCCAACATCGATGAAGCAACCAAAAGCAGTCACGTTGGTAACAACCCCTTCTAGTGTCATGCCTTCGCTCAAATCTTTAATGCTGTTCACATCTTCACGGAAGTTAGCCGTCTTAAACTCAGGACGTGGGTCACGAGCAGGCTTAGCAAGCTCATCTAAAATCGCTTTTACGCTAACATTTTCATCATTAGCAGCTAGCGCTGTGGTATCGATGCTGTTTAACACACTATCATTACCGATAACTTCTGGCAAGGCTTTACCTGTTTGGGCAAGTAAGCTGTCGACCAGCGCATAGCTTTCTGGATGTACACCAGTTGCATCAAGTGGATTGCTACCATCATGTATGCGTAAGAAGCCTGCGGCTTGCTCAAAGGTCTTAGCACCTAAGCGCGGCACATTTTTCAATGACTCGCGGCTATCAAAAGCGCCATGCTCTTTGCGATAGGTAACGATTTGCTGCGCAACATTCTTATTTAAGCCAGCAATGTGCGCCAAGATAGCGGGGCTTGCCGTATTCACATCAACACCAACAGCGTTAACGCTGTCTTGTGTGACTTTATCAAGACTATCTGCCAACTGAGCTTGATTGACATCATGTTGATATTGACCAACACCAATGGCTTTTGGATCTACCTTGACCAGCTCCGACAACGGGTCTTGTAGACGACGAGCAATAGACACTGCCCCACGTACAGAGACATCTAAATTACCAAGCTCATCAGTAGCAAGCTCACTGGCAGAATAGACTGACGCGCCAGATTCATTCACGATGACTGCTTTGGCTTTTAGCGCATCATTTGCTGCCAAAATCTCTTTAATCATCGCATCTGTTTCACGGCTTGCCGTACCATTACCGATAGCCACTAGATCCACATTATAAGTACTTAATAATTCATCGATAACCACTTTGGCTTCAGTCATTTTATTATCAGGCGCAAATGGATAAACCGTTGCGATAACAGGCTTGTCTTCGGCATCTAACATTACATGACCTTGAGCATCAACAATCGCCATCTTAACGCCATGACGGATACCGGGATCAACACCCAAAATAACTTTGCGACCAGCAGGTGCTGACATCAATAAATGCTGTAAATTATTGGCAAAAACATCAATCGCAGCCGCTTCTGCAGTCAGACGCTTTTCAGTCAATAAACGATGCTCGATATGTGGACGCCATTTGTCTTTCCATAAGCTGCTCGCCGCTTCTGTCAAAAATTCTTGACGCTCAGTTGGCGCTTTAGCATCAATCTCAAAATGCTTAATAATTTTTTCAATAAAAGGCGCATTTTCACCTTCAATTTTTAGACCCAAGACGTTTTCTTGACGACCACGTAGCATCGCTAATAAGCGATGATTTGGCAAACGTGCAAGGCTTTCGCTATGCTCAAAGTAATCTTTGAATTTTTCACCAACTTCACGTTTTTCTTCACTGGCAACGCTCGATACGATGCTGGCTGTTTTGGCAAAACTGCTACGTAAATGATCTAACAAGTCTAATGCTTGCGTCCATTCATCTACGATAATGGCTTGTACACCAGCAAATTGCTTCTCGATATCACTAAAATCAACTTCAATCTCATTACCGCTTTCATCAGTAATGCTTGATTGTACTTGATAGTCTGCTAATGCATCGGTTGGCGTCACGTTTTGCGTTAACACTGCTTGTGCAGCAATATCAAGACCAGCAGCACGTGCTTTGGCAGCTGGTGAACGGCGACGCGGACGATATGGCAAGTAAATGTCTTCAAGCTCAAGTTTTGAGGTTGCATTATCAATACGTGTCTGCAGCTCGTCGGTCAAATTGCCTTGTGTGCTCAGTAATTCAATAATTTTAAGGCGACGGGTTGCCATATCACGTTCATAATTGAGAGACTTCTCTAGCGCGCGCAATTGCGCATCGTCGAGATTCTGCGTCTTTTCTTTGCGGTAACGGGCAATAAACGGAACGGTCGCGCCTTCATCGTACAGTTTGACAAACGCATTGACTTGAGCAGTCTTAATGCCAAGCGCGCGAGCAAGCTTGTCGTGAATATTCGCGTGTGTGGTTGCATCCAAAACCTGTGCATTTGTCGAGGTTTGAGATGGCGTTAAGGTATCAGTGCTACTCATAGACGTATCAATCGTTGAGAAATGTAGTTTTGCATTATAGCAAAAGCTGCATGAATAGAAATCCTTTTTATCTTTTCGTTATTTATCGTGTTATTTATCGCAAAAATCGTTTAATGAGCACACTCTTGACGCTTTATTAAACAAACACCTACAGCATTTGCCTTTATCAGTGATGCAATTATGACTGCAATCTTATACACTAAAGTCTCATCAGCACAAATATTGCTGTGTACCAACGTACTGAACAATAGTTCTCATTTTTATATTTTTTTGCCAATCGATGGAATGATGCTTAAATAGTTGCACTAATAAATGGTAAAAGTGGTATTCACACTGTTTTTATTGAGAGTAAATATACTGACTGGTGCGTTTTAACAATAATTTTTGCTAATAATAATTTTTATAAGAGGATGCCTGTATGTCTGAAAATAACAGCCCCGATACCTTAACTCAGCGTATTCTAGTCGTTGATGACGATGCACGATTGCGCTCTTTGTTACAGCGCTTTCTAGAAGACGATGGGTTTGTTGTCCGTACTGCCCACGATGGCAGTCAAATGGATAAGCTGCTGCAGCGTGAGCTTTTTTCATTAGTGGTACTTGATTTGATGCTACCAGGCGAAGACGGTATCAGTATTTGTAAGCGTCTGCGCGAAGATAATGGCGACATCCCTATTATTATGCTCACGGCTAAAGGTGGCGACGCTGATCGTATCGCGGGTCTAGAAGCGGGTGCGGATGACTATCTACCAAAGCCATTTAATCCAAAAGAGCTATTAGCACGTATCAAAGCAGTACTCCGTCGTCAAAATCGTGAGCTACCAGGGGCACCAAGTCATCAGCTTGAAGTAGTAGAATTTGGTCCATGGACACTTGATTTATCGACACGTACGCTCAAACGCGACGGCAATGTTGTCACCTTAACGACGGGTGAATTCTCGGTACTAAAGGCATTGGTTCAGCATCCACGCGAGCCATTGACCCGTGATAAGCTGATGAACCTTGCCCGTGGTCGTGAATGGGGCGCGATGGAGCGTTCAATTGACGTTCAAGTATCACGTCTGCGCCGCTTAATTGAAGACAATCCTTCACAAGCACGTTATATCCAGACTGTCTGGGGCGTAGGCTATGTATTCGTACCTGACGAAGCAGAAGTCGAAGCAGCTAAGAGCGAATCACTTTAAATTTCTAAGTATTGCTTGTGTCCGTTGATATATCATACTATTAATGGGTAATCCTATTCATACAACGGGCGCAACATTGAAATCCTCTATTATTCATCAAAATATACCCTGCACTTTGGTGACAGGGTTTTTGGGTTCTGGCAAAACCACACTTATTAATCAATTGATTGCCGATAAATCCACTGATGAGCGTTGGGCATTATTGATTAACGAGTTTGGTCGGATTGGCATCGATGCAGCCTTGGTTTCAAGCTCACAAGATAGCAATTCCGCTCAAAATAATCTCGCCATTCGTGAAGTTAGCGGCGGCTGTATTTGCTGTACCAGCCAGTTACCTCTACAAATCGCTATTAGTCGCCTTCTGAGTGACCATCATCCGCAGCGCCTGCTTATTGAGCCAACAGGGCTTGCTCATCCACGTGAGCTTATACGGCAGCTGAGCGCGCCGCATTGGCAGACGGCTCTAAAAATGCAAGCGGTCATAACTGTACTTAACGCTCTGCAGTGGCAACGAGAAAAATATCGTGCTCACGAAGGGTTCCAAGCGCATATTCGTGATGCCGATGTCTTGGTCATTAATCGCTATGCCCAATTAAGTACTGACGATAAGCAAGCATTACAAGATTGGGTAGCAGAGTTAAATGCGCAAATCACTATTATTTGGGCAGAATCTGATGATCAGACCACAATTAACGATATAAGCACATCAAATGACTATTCAGCAGTGTTAAGCACGCAGCTGACCAAGCCTAGCCAGACTATCTCACAACAGCGGACAGTTAATATTGCTCAGCATAAAAAATCTGTGATTAGCTTGCAGCCGCTGAGTCATTCATTATCGAATAAGTCATTATTCGACCCTTCCACAAACGATAATAATATTCAGGCAGATAAAGACATCGAGCTGCCCTATCGTTATCATGAAATACAGCAAGATATCGTAGTTGCAGGTTGGCGACTACCAGCGGATTATATATTAAATGCTGATAAGTTACAGGATTGGCTGCTAACGCTACCAAACTGGCAACGCATCAAAGGCGTATTGCATACGTCTAATGGCTGGCTACAAATCAATTTTACGCCTGATAGCTTGTCCACAAAGACAGTGAGCGTACAAGCCGACAGCCGACTAGAGATTATTTTGCGAACAAGTACTGGGCAAGAAGATGCGATAGAGGTTAAGCTAGATTGGGAAGCCTATGACCGTAAACTCATGGCGTTGATACTATAGTTAATGATTGCATAGCCATCTATTGTAGTGGTAAAAAGATTGTTGATAAAAATAGAACCAATAAAAAAGCCCACACTATTTTGATAGTGGAGGCTTTTTTATTGAGCAGCATTGGTTTTATTAGCGTAACTGACTGTCTTTACTGCCACGACGATTAAACAATTCCGCAGCTTTTGCTTCTTGCTCAAGCTCAGATTGACAGCCAACACAATGCTGCACACCCGGTACTGCGATACGGCGAGCTTCTGGAATCGCCTTACCACATTCATCACAAAACTCTGCGCTTTTACCTGTCGGTAATGCACGGCGTGCGCGCTCTAGCGCATCGTTAACGGTGGCATCCATTTGCTCATGCTCAGCACCATCTCTTGACCAACCACCTGCCATATTATTATCCTATTTATTTTTATTAATTATGCGTATTTTTAATTAAGCATAAAGGTCTTTGATAACAAATAGATGGGGTTAAATATCAGCAATTTCAATCTACCTGCGCAGACAAATTGTCGCTCAATCCTTGGGTTGTAACTCAACCACTTGTCCACGTACCCCGATACTCTCATCACTCATCAAGCACACATAACCTGCCATAATATCTTCAGGAGTTTTCAGACTCATCGGATTTTCACCTGGATAAGCATGGGCGCGCATATTGGTGCGAGTACCACCCGGATTGATACAGTTAAAACGCAGATTGGTGGTGTTTTGTGTCTCTTGGGTAAAGATATCGCTCATTCCTTCTACCGCTTGCTTAGACAGCGCGTAAGCACCCCAAAATGCGCGAGGATGCGTACCAACGCTGCTAGAAGTAAATACGATAGAACCATGCGGTGCATCTTTGAGTAACGGTAGTAGCGCTTGGGTAAGCATAAAGGTCGCTGTGAAGTTAATCTTCATAACTTGAGCAAACATATCTACATCGTACATCTCAAGTGGCGTCAATGGACCAAGCATCCCAGCATTATGCAATATCCCATCAAGCTGACCAACTTCTCTATGAATCAAATTTTCTAGCTTTTGCATTTCTGCATAGGTAGCCCCTTCTAGATTCATCGGTAACATAGCAGGCTGCTTGCCACCAAAGCTCTCGATTTCATCATAAACATATTCAAGCTTACTACTGGTACGTCCTAATAGCAGCACCGTTGCGCCATAGCGTGCATAGGTCAAAGCAGCGACCCGACCAATGCCATCACCTGCGCCTGTGACTAAAATGGTCTTGCCATCTAAGCAGTTTTCAGAGGGTACAAAGTCACGAATATCCCCGTGGGTTAATTCGGTTGCAGACGATTGCAATTCAGTCTGCTGGCTTGCAATATTATTGGCTATATTATCGGCTGGATGGTTTGCCGACTGATTCGCTAATGGGTTGATATTGTCACTCATGGCGTTACTCACTACTTATCGTTTAATAAATGGGATGGTTAACCATTATGCTATGTTGTTAAATATTGACTGATAACACGCTGATCTTGTGGCTCATTGGAGTTATAAATAGTCGAATTTACCAGAAGAAAGCAGTAACTTACTCAACTGCTCAGGGGTTTCCGTAATATAATCTGCGCCCCATTTCTTCAGGTTGTTTTGATCTTCAGGCGGAATATAACCATAAGCGGCCAGAATCGTGGGCATACCAGCGGCATTACCAGCTTCGATATCACGGATATGATCGCCAACATAAATCACACTTGCAGCAGCGCCGCGAGGGATACCAAGCTTCTCTAGCGCCGCATACATAGGCTCTGGATCAGGTTTAGGGCGTGACACATCATCAGGACAAACCAAAACCGCACAGCGCGTATCTAGCTGCATTTTTTCTAATAACAGCTCTGACAAATAGCGCGGTTTATTGGTCACTATACCCCACGGTACACCTTTTTCTTCAAGGGCACTTAAAACGTCCTCAAGCGTGTCAAAAACATGACTATCTACACAAATATCCGCTTCATAATCGTCTAAAAACTGCTGACGAAACTCAAGCAACGTCTCTTCGCTAAAGTCTGTTTGCTCATTATGACGTAGCATAAGCTGCACCATCGCTGAAGCACCTGCCGATACTTGCTCACGAATCTCTGTCTCAGACGGCGCTTGCCAGCCGTTTTCTTGGCTCATTTTGCCAATAATACGTACAAAGTCGGCAGCAGTATCTATCAATGTCCCATCTAGGTCAAATAAGACCGCTTTTACAAATTGGCTCATTACGAAGGCTCTTAATTAAGGTGATAAAAGGGTATTAAGCGAGAGGTTTCTGTACTGCTATCATATAGTTGACATCGACTTTTTGAGCTAGCCAGTAACGCTTGGTCAATGGATTATAGTGCAGTCCAATGATATCTTGGCGCGCAAACTCTGCATCAATTGCCATTTTATCGAGCTCAGCTGGCGTAATAAACTTGGCATAATCATGCGTACCGCGATCAAGCAAGCGCAATACGTACTCTGCACCCACGATAGCAAACAAATAAGATTTTGGATTACGGTTAATCGTTGATAGTACGCATACGCCGCCTGGCGCCAACAGCTTAAAACAAGCATCTACAATAGCGGCTGGATCTGGTACATGCTCTAGCATCTCCATACAGGTAACCACATCAAACTGACCAGCATGGGTAGCAGCCAATTGCTCAACCGGAATATGCTGATAGCGCAAGGTATCTTGTAAGTTGCTTTGTTCAGCATGGAGGCTTGCTGCTTTGAGATTTTCTGTCCCAAGGTCGATACCTGTCACATCTGCGCCGCGACGTGCCATTGATTCTGACAAGATACCACCGCCACAACCGACATCAAGAACCTTTTTACCCGCCAAGCCCCTCTCTGCCGTTTTTTGACTATCA
Source organism: Psychrobacter sp. D2 (assembly GCF_013608135.1). Taxonomy (NCBI): domain Bacteria; kingdom Pseudomonadati; phylum Pseudomonadota; class Gammaproteobacteria; order Moraxellales; family Moraxellaceae; genus Psychrobacter; species Psychrobacter sp. D2. The sequence goes on along the minus strand of NZ_JACDXZ010000001.1, from coordinate 256,098 downwards.
GTACTCACGTAGCCACGCTTCACATTTTCTTCTATCCAGTTTAGACGCAGCGGATTGATTTCGTGTAAGGTAGCAAAGGCACCGGTTTTATTCCACCACTCACCCGCCAGTTTATTAAATTTTTCAACTTCGCTTGGATCGACATTGATAGCGTTTATGGTATCGTTAGCCATGCCACTATCATTTGCTTGAGTGTGCAAAGGCTGCCCAGAAAATAATGCTTGGCTCATAGTTTTTCCTTTATTGTTATAGTATGTGACTAAAGACTCAATATTAACATGCGAGCCGTAAAGCTGCCGTAAGTACATCGTCACCGATTGTGAACTGCTTTATTGATGCTCTAAAGGTCAATAAAAATAGAATAACAGGCTATAAGTAAGATACCTTAAATAATGACTGACAGCATTACAACCATTAGTTAAGAATCCGGTTCACAAACTGCCGCATTTTACGCTATTATAGTTGCTATTCTATAGTAGGTCGACTCAGTCGACCTATCGTCGTCTATTGACTTTGTCATTGCTTATTTGCTTTGGTATTTATATGACTATCAAAGCTATAACTATTAAAGCAAACTTCTGAATGTCGTTATTTCAAGGAATAAGTATGAAACGTATCATCGCATTAACTGGCTTGGCTTGCGCTATTGGATTTGCTAATATGGGTGCACAAGCTGCCAATTATGTCGCAGGAAAAGACTATCGTGTGTTAGATAATCCAGAAAAAATCAGCGGTGATGCTATCATTGTGCGTGAGTTTTTTTGGTATGGTTGCCCGCATTGTAATGTCCTTAATCCACACATGGAAAAATGGGCAAAAAACAAAGATAAAGATGTAGCATTCTTTAAAACACCCGCAGCATTAAACCCTGTTTGGGAAGCCAGTGCCCGTGGTTTTTATGCCGCGCAATTACTGGGTTTTGAAGACAAGACCCATGACGCTTTATTTGATGCCGTACATAAAGATGGTAAGCAGTTATTTGACCAGTCTTCATTAAGCAAATGGTATGCCTCAAAAGGTGTGAACGAAAAGAAATTTAATAGCCTTTATAACTCTTTTGCTGTTGGTACCAAAATCGGTCGCTCACAAGCAGGTGCCAAACGTTATCAGCTATCAGGTGTGCCAGCCGTTGTCGTGCAAGGCAAGTACGTGGTAACCGGTGAAAGTGCTACCGTACCTAAAGTAGTTGATTTCCTAGTCGACAAAGTACGCGCAGAGAAAAAGTAGCATTAGTTTTTAAAAAAAATATAAAAATGCTATTTCTGATCCATTAAAAAAGCCAATCTTTACTGATTGGCTTTTTTGTATTTTAGTATTCTATCTTTAGTGTGTTATAGGTACCCACTAACCAAATTCGCTTGCCTATATCTCTTATCGCTATTTTTTTAGATTCGTTAAAATAGCCACTTCACGGATATAACTGGCCAAATCGGCTTTTGACTCCGCCATTAACTCCTCATCATTTGTATGCTTAGCGTACTCAATCCAGAGCAATAGCTGATACATACTATGCTGCTCAGAGGCTTTATATTGTTTGACAAACTGCTTAAGCGTACCTTCATCATTGATATTTAGACGCTCATACCAGCTCTCTATCTTAGAAACCTGCTCTTTAGGAAAATAGGCATCAAATAATGCTTTTATCAGCTCATGGCGATTTTCTTCAATCATAAGCTTGCCAACGCGCTTGGTTTGACGATTACGCGCATTGGCGCTGGTGATATCGGCAAGCGCCATTAATTCCGCCATAAAATAATCACTGGCAGGTAAAGCTTTAAGTTGTTTCTTCGATAAGCTGGCAAGCGGTATCGACAACTGTTGCAGGCGCTCATGAGCTTTTTTGAGCTCTGTGCGTGAGACGCGCATATCTTGTTCTGACCAGTCAATCATAAAAGCTTTCCATGTTTAAAAATAAATAATAGGTATAAAAAAATTAGGTATAAAAGGTTTAGCAAACGCTACCAGCGATGCTTTTCACGGTGTTTCGCCGTCACGGTTAAACCTTCTGGCAAGCTATTTTGCAATCTGTCTTGTAAGTGTTTGGTGATAAATACCGAGCGGTGCTTGCCACCAGTGCAGCCAATGGCAACCGTTACCGTATGACGATTATTATGTAAAAAATCAGGTAACCAACGATTCAAGAATGTAGCGATATCTCCCGTCATCTCAGCAACCTCTGGATAATCGGCAAAAAACGCACCCACTTCGGCGTCAAGACCTGTCGCCGAGCGCAGTGTCGGATTCCAATGTGGATTGGGTAAGATGCGTACATCAAAGACAAAATCTGCATCGATAGGGCTGCCGTACTTGAAACCAAACGACAGCAAATTAATCACGATTTGATTATCTACACCCACATAATCACGCAGACGCTCTTTTAGCTGATGAATATTGAGCATACTGGTATCTATCTTGATATCGGCATGCTTAAATATCGGCTGCAAAAGCTGTATTTCTTTCTCAATAGCTGCTGGTAAATTATAAACGTTATTTTCTACGCCTTTGGTATCTAACACCATCAACGGATGGATGCGGCGCGTGGCATTAAAGCGTGCAACCAGCGTCTCTTCTTGCGCCGTCACATACATCACCGTGACCGCCTCTTCGCCATAGGTCTGCTTTAAACTGTCATGGATTGCATCAAAGTTAGATAAATCTGCGCGCGGCGTACGAATATCCACCCCAAGGGCAATGCGTTTAATTCCACTATCACAGACCAGCTTTTGCGCCGCTTCAGGCACAAGAGACAAAGGCAAATTGTCAATAGAATAAAAACCCAGATCTTCAAGGATATTTAGTACCGAGGTTTTCCCTGAGCCTGAACGTCCTGACACTACCAATATACTCAGTTTATCACCAGTGGATTCGTTAGAATCTGTTAGCTTTGATTGAGCATTATGGGTGTCTTGATTTACCTGCATGTTCCGTCATCCTTATAAATTGCATCCCGCAAATTACAATATTATAAATAGCAGTGTGATCAAACTTTATTAATCGTGACCAATCGATTGTCTAGCAAGCGTGCACGACCTAGCCATGCAGCCACTAAAATAACCAAGACTTGATGGTTATTGATACTCTCATCATCAACAGCTATCAACTCAGTTGTTTTTACTTCTAGATAATCAATCATAAACCCCGCACTAGTAATACGCTCATGAGCTGCTGTCAAAAGCACCTCTAACGGCTGTTTATTATCACTAATCTGTTTGGCTAAATACTGCAGCTCCTGCTGTAAGATAGGCGCTGTTTGGCGCTCAGACTCGCTTAAATACTGATTGCGCGATGATAACGCTAAGCCATCAGTAGCACGAATAATAGGCGCGCCAATAATATCGATTGAATAGCTCAAATCACGAACCAACTGCTTAATAATGGCTAATTGCTGATAATCTTTTTGCCCAAATACGGCTATGTTAGGTTGCACGATATTGAAGAGCTTAGAGACAACAATACCGACACCATCGAAATGATTGGGGCGGGTTTTGCCACATAGTTGCTCAGTAATAGTCCCAGCGAGAATAGTGGTCGGCGGCGGTAGTACCGGATACATCTCATCAATAGCAGGAGCAAAAACATAGTCAGCGCCAACCGTGGCAAGCTTCGCGACATCTTCATCTAAGGTACGAGGGTAGCTATCAAAGTCTTCACCAACCCCAAACTGCGTTGGATTGACGAAAATACTAACCACCACGATATCTGCATGCTGTTTGGCGATTTTTACCAGCTCCAGATGACCATCGTGTAGATTGCCCATTGTAGGTACTAAGGCAATGCGCTGCGCTGTTCGGTAAGGCTGTAGAGCAACGCGTAAGTCTGAGATATGGTAATGAATCGTCGGCATGGTTAACGGCTCTTTTACTGATGGACCTAATTACTGAAATTCTATATTTGCTTAGCTAAATTGGTGCTGCTCTGTTGGAAAACTACCTTCCTTTACTGACCGCTGATACAAGGCAAATGCGCCTTCGATACTGTGCTCAGTATTGCGCTCATCAGTCAGAAAATCATGGATGAAACGCGGCGCGTGACCATGAACCATACCGAGCATATCGTGCATGACCAATACCTGACCATCAGTATCAGCGCCTGCCCCAATACCAATCACTGGCACAGCAACGGCTCCCGTTACCGCTTTAGCAAGCTCAGCAGGGACGCATTCTAGTACCAAAAGCGCTGCACCAGCGTCAACCACAGCTTTTGCATCGTCAAGGAGTTTTTGACCTGCTTCATTGCCGCGACCCTGAACTTTATAACCGCCAAAAACGTTTACCGACTGTGGTGTTAAGCCTAAATGCACGCACGTTGGCGTACCTGCTTGCGCTAATGTTTTAATCAACTCGCAAAGCTCACGACCACCCTCAATTTTGATCACATGAGCGCCTGCCTGCATCAGCTTGCGGCTATTAGCAACGGCTTCAGGCAGTGTCACATAGCTCATAAAAGGTAAGTCCGCTAAAATAAGCGCCTGCTTATTGCTACGGGAGATATTAGCAGTGTGGTAAGCCATATCATCGACGGTAACAGGCAAGGTTGAATCATGACCCTGCACCACCATACCCAAGCTATCACCGATTAAAATCGTATCAATCTGCGCTTTTTCCATCATGCGCGCAAACATGGCGTCATAACAGGTCAGACAAGTAAATTTGGTACCGTCTTTTTTAAACTTATTTAAAGTAGATAACGTTGTCATATCGTTATATCATCCTCAATACTTCTGAATATCAATCAACTGTCATTCACTTTAAATGAATGTCTCTTTATTTATGACTTGACGCATCATGTTCTAACAACTTCAAACCTATCCAATCGCTGCTTTGGGGATAGTCGATTATCGGCTTTCCTACAATCATTAGCTCAGGTGCGAGCTCTCGTAACGGTATCAAAACAAAATTACGCTCATGCAAACCCACATGCGGTATTGTTAATGTTGGCTCAGAAATCCGCTCATTGCCGTATAACAATATATCCACATCAAGACTACGCTCACCCCAATGACGCAGGCGGGCGCGTTTTGCTTGCTGCTCCAACTGTTGGCAAAATATCAGCAGCTCAAACGGCGTAAATATAGTTTCAAAGCCAGCAACGGCGTTCACAAAATCTGGCTGATCTTGCGGTCCCATCGGTACCGAGGCATAAAATGAAGAAATACGCACAGTGCGTATCTTTTCTTGCTCTTGCATCATCTCAAACGCGTGCTGTAAATGCTCAACAGGCGCCCCAAGCTCATTTGCCAGATTGCTACCCAAGCCAACATAACAAGTGACCCAAGAGCAAATGGCGATAGATTTGCTATCAAAATCAGTATCATTAAAGCGCGTGTTCATCGTTATCACTTTACTCTTATATTCGCTGTCAACGTTAAACGTCATTGACGCTTGGCTGACGACGGCGACGTTTCGATGGGACAGGGCCTTTATTGGCATTCATATTACTGTTAACTACTTTATTAGTATCTTGCCGTTCGTTAGAACTTTGATTTGTAGCACTTTGATTACTAGCGTCTCGTTTGGCCTTAGTGGACTTAGTACTTGATGCTTTAGCGGGTTTAGGCGCTTTAGCAATGGTGTTATCAGTAGAGCCAACAGCTAATTTAGGCACTTTTTTTGCGTACTTCCCAGATGATTTCTCATTACTACTGGTGTCTAATGTCGTTGCTTCTTTAGCACTGCTAACCTCTGCGACAATATCACTATTTTCAATCACAGTAGGCTGACGACGACGGCGCTTGTGCGGTATCGGCTCATTATTCATACTAACAAGTGCTGGAGACTGAGCAGCATTGCGTTCTTTATAAATAGTACTACGAGCATTGTTTGAAGACACCTGAGTATTCACTGACTCTTTTGGTGCATGCGATCTATTAGTTAAGTCACTCGCTTTATTAACAGCTTTTTCTTGCGGCTGCGATTGACTATCTGCCGATGCCTTTTTACTAACTGTTGCTTGCTCAAGCACTTTTTGAATAGGCGCTTTTTGCGTCGCTTTAGGCAGTGCTTTATCTGAACCAGATAGCTGCTTTTTCAAAGGCGGTACGACGTTGCCCTGTTCTATGACAAACAATGGGGCAGGTTTCGGCGTGTGCTGCTGATTGCTACCATTATTACTGCTCGCCAAAGACAATTGCTGCAACTGTGCCAGCTCATTATTGTCTTGTGTGAGTTGCTGTGGGCTATAACTTTTACTATTAGCAGAAGTATGCTGACTGGCACGGCGACGACGTGATGGCACATTTGAGGCATCATTAACCATTGCTGGTTTTGCATGACCATTACTCAGCGCTTTACCTTGATAGTCATTATCTAACTGACTTAACTTAGCATTGTCGTTCGAGTTCTGCTGCTTTTGACGATTGCGTCCACGACCACGCTGACCTTGTTTATAAGCACCGCGGCGGATATTTTCATCAAAGTCATCAATCGCTTGATCCTGCTGCTGCTCAGTCAAGGTTTGATAGGTCTGCCACCACTCGCCCATATCATTAGTCGATTCAGAAAGTGGATGCTCTGCATCGCCGCACTGCTCGCGCAATAATAAGAAATCAAAACCGGCACGAAAACGTGGATGCTCAGATAGCTGTACAATCTGTTTGCTACGCGGCGCGGCCAGTTTTGGCTGTAATATCCAGATATCACGAATAAACTGTTCAGCAAATTTTGGAATGGCAGTCTTGATACGTTGACGATCAATCACTTTGCCTGCTGCATGCATTTGTGCATCCGCAAAAGGCATATTGCGCTTTTTGGCTTTTTCTAGTTGATGTAAGTAGTTCTCCCACAGCAAAGCGGCATAAAAGAATGCTGGGTTGATACTTTTGCCAGCAGCAATACGTTTGTCGGTATTAATAGCGACTTGTTTAACTAAGGCACTTGGCTCAGAAGGCGGATAAATGATGAGACTATCAATCGCGCCTGAATCAAACAATAACGGTAATAATGGTACTAAATAACCACCGGTAAACATCTTTTGCGTTTCATCATACAGACGGTGCGGAGAGATTTGTTCAAGTAATGACCAGTTGCCATCATGGAACTGTGCGGCTAATTCGCTATCAAACTCAAAACCCAATTTTGCTTTGAAACGCAAGGCACGTAGCAATCTGACCGGATCTTCTTCGATACGAATCGGTGCATTGCCTAATAAACGGATAATTTTATTGTCAATATCTTCAAGCGCGTCGCAAAAATCATGAACTATGCCTTTAAGCGGCTGATAATAAAGGGCATTGATAGAAAAATCACGACGGGCAAAATCTTGTTTGATATCACCCCAGACATTGTCGCGCAGAATCATACCGTCTTGATTGGTATTAGAATCGTTAATAGGTGGCCCACGGAAGGTGGCTACTTCGATAAGCTCACGCCCAGAGTACACATGCGCCAACTGAAAACGGCGACCGATAATACGGCAGCGCTTACCAAAGACGTCTTTAATCTCATGAGGCTTGGCATCAGTGACCGCGTCAAAATCTTTTGGACGCAGTCCTAGCAAGGTATCACGCACGCCACCACCGACGATATAGGCGTCAAACCCAGCTCGGGTTAGGGTTGCGATTACTTCGGTAATAGAATTGGGTAATTCAGATTTATTCAGTTCTAACTGCTTGGCGGCACGCTCGGCCATGCATCTACTCCTTGCCTTTATTCTTAACCACCCTGACGAACACAGCGTCAATCAGGCGGATGTACATGCTAGTTTAACAAATTTTGACCATGGTGGGTGTATTTAGACAGTTACTTACATGCTATTTTGTCAATATTGGGGTTAATTAAAGTAAAATACAGCGATTAATCTTGCACGGTCAAACGTCCTCGATTTTTATCAACGGTTTTTGCGCCAATACCCTTTACCTTTGTCAATTCATCAACCGTTCTAAAACTGCCAAACATCTCACGATATAGGATAATGGCTTGCGCCTTATTGCTACCGATACCATGTAGCAACGTAAGCTCACCTTCTGTTGCTCGATTAATATTAATGATTGACTGCATACGTGCTTGAGTTTGCGCTGTCTCTTGCGTCAATAAGTAGTTATAAGCACTTTGGGCATTATCAAAACACGGTGCTGCATTAGCAGTATTAATTGACGTAAAAATCATAGAAAGTATGCCCACTAAATAGAAACCCCTTTTTTGGAGTAATTTAGGGAGCAAGGTAGCGAGTAAATACTTACTAGGTGCGTTCATGTTGTTTAGCCGCTTCCCATAATGCGTCCATTTCATTAATATTGCTATCTTCTAAGCGCTTGCCAGCAGCGGCTAGTTGATCTTCAATATAGCCAAAACGCGATTTAAATTTATGTACACAGGTCAGCGTTGCTGTTTCCGCATCAAGGTCTAATTTGCGTGCCACATTGACCAGCGCAAACATGCAATCGCCAAGCTCCTTTTCAATCTCTCTGATATTGGCTTTGCTTATATTATATTTAGCAGCATCTTTTGGCTTATCTAAAATCTCGGCCTTTAGCTCGGCAATTTCTTCATCGAGTTTATCAAATGCGCCACTTACACCTTCCCAATCAAAACCCAATTTTGACGCCTGTTTTTGCACATCCTGCGCCTGCATCAGCGCACTACCTGCTTTGGTATTGTCCAAACGACGCTGTGGTTTGCCACGTACGGCGCGGGCTTGTTGCTCTTCTACTTTAATCTCATCCCAGCGTTCTTTTACCGCTGCTTCATCTTTAAGCGTTTCTGCTTCAAACACATGCGGATGCCGGCGAATCAGCTTTTCTTGTAAAGTGGTAATCACATCACTCATATCAAAGCGCTCTTGTTCAGCGTACATCTGACAATGAAAAACCACTTGCAGCAGCACATCTCCAAGCTCGCCTTTGATGTCTTCATCATCATTACTTTGTACCGCTTCGCCGAGCTCATAGGCTTCTTCAATCGCATACGGAATTAAGCTATGATTGCTTTGCTTTTTATCCCACGGACAATCGCTACGCAACCGCGCCATTAAGGACAACAAATCCGCTAATTCGCCACTTGCTTCTGGCGTTCCTTGTACCGGTGTTGGCACTTTAACTTTATTTTTTGGGTTACTCATAAAAAAACACTCTTATACTTTTATTGGTTATTAAATAGAACCATATTAAGTTTATAACGATTTTGTCGTTAGTGTAGCATTGAACACTGATTAGCTTATAATTGGGTAACCTACTTAATTATCATCTCACTGCTTAAACGCAAGGATTTTATCGTTATGCCCACATCCGATACGAATAATGCCAGCTATGCGACTCAAACCCAGTTCGCACCGATTAACATTGATTCATTTAAAGCTTACGATATCCGCGGCGAGCTTGGTGTCAATCTCGATGAAGCTATCGCCTACCGTATCGGCCGTGCCTTTGCCCAGATTTTATTCGAGCGTTATAGCACAGCTGATGCCCCCTCTGACTTACAAGACGTAAAACCAGCTATCGTGATTGGTAGCGATATTCGCCATTCAAGTGAACAGTTAAAACAAGCGACTATCAAAGGCATGCTAGATGCTGGCGTCGATGTTATCGATTTGGGTATGACAGGAACGGAAGAGGTCTACTTTGCTACTAGCTATTATCAGGCGTTGGGCGGTATCGAAGTCACAGCAAGTCACAATCCGATTAATTATAATGGCTTAAAATTAGTCAAAGAGCACTCAAAACCGATTAGCGCCGATGATGGCTTGGCAGAGATTCAAGCATTGGCAGAATCAGGGCAATTCAACACTGACAATACGTTAGGCAACCTACAATTACTGACGGACAAGAGCGCCTATATCGATCATGTAATGACTTTCATTGATACGGATAAATTAAAACCACTTAAGCTGGTTATCAATTCAGGCAATGGTAGCGCAGGGCCAGTGGTTGATTTATTAATCGATAAGTTAGCACAAGCTGGCGCACCGATTGAAGTCATTAAATTACATCATGCCCCTGATGGCAGCTTTCCAAACGGCATCCCTAACCCGATGATTTTGGCTAATAGAACCGCCACTCAGCAAGCTGTTTTAGCACATAAAGCCGATCTTGGGATTGCCTTTGATGGCGATTTTGACCGCTGTTTCTTATTCGATGAATACGGCGAATTTATCGATGGTAGCTATGTCGTTGGCATGCTGGCACAAGCCTTTTTAAATAAATATACGGGCGAGTCGATTGTTTATGATCCACGGGTAATTTATAACACTGAAGCAGTCATTCATGAGCATAAAGGCAAAGCGGTTATTAGTAAATCTGGGCACTCATTTATTAAGCAAGTCATGCGTGATTCTGGCGCAGTGTATGGCGGCGAGATGTCAGCGCATCATTATTTCCGCGATTTTTTCTACTGCGATAGCGGCATGATTCCTTGGCTGCTAACCATTGAGTTATTATCGATTACTGGTAAAACCTTGTCAGAATTGGTCAGCGGTTATATTAAAGCGTATCCAAGCTCAGGCGAGCTGAACTTTCATCTGACCACTTATGATGCGCAGGCGATTATTAGCGCTATCGAAGAGAAGTTTAGTACCGACAATCCAGCTAAATCCACCCTTGATGGCTTAAGCCTCAACTTTGGCGAATGGCGTTTTAACTTACGCGCCTCAAATACTGAACCATTAGTTCGGTTAAATATTGAAAGTCGCGGTGATGAAGATTTACTACAGACCAAGACCCAGGAGATTCAACAATGGCTTGCCAGTAAAGGTGCTGTACCTGCTTAACTTCAATAGCTGCAATGCTAAATAAAGACATTCTAAACTTATAAAGATAAAAAAAGCGCCGATTAATTTTTATATTAATCGGCGCTTTTATTTAGCTTTAATCTAACAACTGTTTGTCTACTGAGCTTATTTTATACTTGATAGAAAGCGCTTATTTAGCGCGACCAATCCCCATATAGTCGCCGACTAGACCATCTATCTGCGTTCGTAACAAGGCATTTTGCGCATCGAATACGGGCATCGCTTGCTCATTAAGCTTAGCAATATCTAGTCTATTTTCTGGTAACCAACTGATAATAAAGATTGCTTGCGCCTCATCAAGCTGTTGATAAGGATTGTTTATCAACTCCAGTAATGACTGCTGCTTATAAAGTGCGGCAAGCTCCGTTTGCGCTTTATCGCTATAAACCAGCGTACGAATATTATAAGACCACAATAATGCCAATAAAGGATGAATCGCCGACTCTGCCGTCCGTCCTGAGCCCGCCTTATAACTACCACCCCAAATCATGACTGTTTTATTATCGATAAAACCGTCAAAATATTGCCAAAATTTGCGGAATATCAGCTCTTTTTGGTCTTCGTTGATATGGATAACCGATTGCAATAGCGGCATGGCCAAGCTCTGTGCTTGACTTGATTGTTGTAGCTGAAGCAATTCTGTCGGTAGCGTATTACCACCAAATCCCCAGCCCGCCTGCAAGTAGCTACTGCCCACGCGCTCATCAAGCCCCATGATATGGCTGACTTGCTGGATATCGACTTGTTGACTATCCGCCAAGCGCGACATCTCATTCATAAAACTGACCCGCGTTGCTAGCATCGCCATGATGCTACTACGAGCAAATTCGATAGTCGCAATATTGGCATAATGAGTAGCACGCGCATGCTGCATTAATGGCTGTAGCATACCCAAATGATGACGACTATTAGAGGTTTTTTCACCAAGTAGCCATAGTGACGGATTTAACATCGAGCTATAAGCGTCGCCATCTTTTAAGAAAACGAACGGTAGATAATAGACCCAAGCACGCTTTAAGCGCTGAGACAATGCATCTATAGTGCAAAGCTGCTTAATGCCACTCATCATGAGCGGTTGTGTCTGCTGTTGACTGTGATTAAAAGCGGTAAGCCAATCATCCTCTACCCATACCGAATCGATACTGTCTAAAAACAACCAATATAGGATTACTGATTTTCTCTCATCATTATCATTCGCTACTTCATAAAGCTGTATAAGCTTATCAGCGGTGTCAGGCAGTGCAAAACTCATAATGTGCTGTTGCTGCGTATACATTTGCCATAGTGCCTGCAAATGATGCTCAAAGCCATATTGATGTAGCTGCTGCGCCAATATCTCTTGGTCTGCGTATAAATGCACTTGCTGACCAAGACTTGCCAGTACGACAGCACTGGTCACCGCCTCAATACTATGACCAATAAGTACGCAGACAGCAGATTTTTTCGCCAAATCGCTAAACGAATTGGATTCAGATTGGGGTATATTTTTATCCATAGTCTCGGCGCTCATGAGTGTACCTTTAGTCGTTATTAATATAGCAGCGCTCTCAAGAAAGCTGTTTGATGTGTTTTAATAGCTGATTGGTTGAGGTATCGAATGGTGCGTTGCCCTCTTGCTGCATCGCATCATGAACGGTCTCTGCCATCTGCTTACCCATCTCAACGCCCCATTGATCAAATGGATTGATATCCCAGATACTGGCCATGACATAAACCTTATGCTCATAAAGCGCGATTAACGCCCCTAAGCTATGCGGAGTAAGTTCATCAATCAGCAAGGTTGTAGAAGGCTGGTTGCCTCGGTAGTATTTATATTTATCAGCATCACAAGCAATTTGACCATCCGTTTCAGCGATAGCAGCATTACCAAAAGCCAGTACACGGCTTTGAGCCAAACAATTGGCTAAAGACAGTTCATGCTGCTGTTGTAGTGGCGTATTTTTTGCCTCATCACTGTAGCGACGTACACAAGCGATAAAATCACAAGAGACTTGCTGCGTTCCTTGATGTAGCAGCTGATAAAAAGCATGTTGGGCATTGGAACCAATTTCACCCCAAAGAATAGGACAGGTATCATAATCAATACGATCACCATGCTGGGTCACCGATTTACCATTACTTTCCATCTCTAGCTGAGTTAAATAACTGGGTAAATAGCTTAAGCGCCCATCATAAGGCAGCACAGTATGAGCATTTACCTGCAAAAAGGTGCTATTCCAAACTGCGATTAAGCCCAATAATACTGGCAAGTTTTCTGCAAAATCCGCCTGCGCAAAATGCTCATCCATACTATGCGCGCCTGCCAACAGCTCTTTAAACCCAGACATACCGATACGAATAGCTATGGCAAGACCAATCGCTGACCATAAAGAAAAACGACCCCCTACCCATTCCCAAAGCTGCAACTGGTGCTCAGGATGAATACCCCAATCACTCATTTTTTCACTATTGGCCGAGATACCGATGAAATGACGACGTAATACACTGTCTTCAGTGCCCGCACGCAGCTTTGCGGTTGCAAGCAGCCATGATAGTGCCGTTTTGGCATTGGATAAGGTATCAATGGTACCAAAGGATTTAGATGAGATAATAAATAAAGTGGTTTCAGGATTTAGATGTTTTAGCAAATTATCCAGCTGCGTGCCATCCATATTGGAGACGAAATGGACCTCAACACAGGTATCTGCCCACTCATCAAGGGCAGTGGTTGCCATCAGTGGCCCTAAGTCAGAACCCCCTACACCGATATTAACAACATCTGTAATCGCTTTACCTGAAAACCCGCGCCATGTCCCACTGCGTACACGCTCAGATAAACGTTCAACTTGCCCCAAACTTTGATGGACATCAGCAACCACATCTTGCGTATCAAGTTGTAAGTTTGCTGTGGTGGGCAATCGTAGTGCAGTATGCAAAGCGGCACGTTCTTCACTGGTATTCACCATCGCCCCTTGTAGCAAGGACTGAATACGAGCAGACAATTCACAACTATTTGCCAGACTTAATAAACTTTCTAGCACAGTATCATCTAGACATTGCTTGCTGTAGTCCATATACAGCGCCCCACTCTGAGCACTAAAACGTTGGGTACGTGTATTATCCTGTGCAAACAAGGCAGCTAATGACCACTTCGACTCAGCTAATGCCTTCAGCTTCTGCCAATATTTAGAATGGCGGGCACTGCTATAGACTTTATTGTCTTTTGTATCGTTCATTAACTACTCTTCATCGGCTAGTTGCTGCTGAGCGAAATATATAAAAGCTTGCATATAAGAGCGCATATCGCCAGCATCATAACTGTTACCACGCATGGTCGTGACATTGACACCATACTCACTGATAAGCGCATCAATAGCGTCAGTCAATTGGATCTCTCCGCCAACTGAGGCTTGGGTATTAGCCAGATAATCAAAAATATGATGACTAAAGACATAACGACCAACCACAGCGAGTCTTGATGGCGCATCAGAGAGATTTGGCTTTTCTACAAAACCTGCCACTTTAAAACTGACATTCTCATCTGTTTTATCATCTATATCGCCCTCATCCATAAGCGCTTCACTTAATTGAGCGATACCATATTTATGTACGTCTTTATCGGCGACCTTGTCGACCAATATTTGCGAATGGTTATCTTCAGAAAAAGCGTCAATCATAAACGCCAAATTGTCAGCAGACATATCACCATTAAAAGGATCAAGCACCACATCTGGCAGCAGTACTGCAAAATCATGCTTACCAATGATTGGGCGTGCGGCAAGCACCGCATGGCCTAAGCCCAATGGCATACCCTGACGTATCATCGATATAGTCACATCATCTGGTAGCCAGTTTAAGCTATCTGCTAGCTCGTTCTTACCTTTAACACGCAATTGATTGTCAAGCTCGGCATTGAGATCAAAGTAATTTTCAATAGCACTTTTTTGTGCATGACCAACCAAGACAATGTGCTTAATACCGGCAGCAATGGCTTCTGCCACCACATAATGGATGGCAGGACGATTGCCAAGCGGCAATAGCTCTTTAGGTACGGATTTAGACAATGGCAACATACGAGTACCAAAGCCTGCAACGGGTATCACCGCGTGAGTAATTTTTTTCATAAGGATTAATACATACTTAATAAGAATGGATAAGGGTTTATTTTCTATAACACTTATATTGAGTTATAACCATTTGGATTTATGCTTTGCCAACGCCATGTATCTTGACACATATCAGTAATAGATAAGCTTGCCTTCCATCCTAATAACTCTTGTGCTTTATCAGCACTAGCATAGCAACTGGCAATATCACCAGCTCGTCGCCCAACAAACTGAAAAGGAATATCTTTAGCTGATACGGCAGAAAACGCTCTAACTAACTCTAATACAGACGTTCCCTTACCTGATCCTAAATTGATCGGAAGAAAACCTAAGCTTTGCTTTTGCTGCTTTAGATAATTGAGCGCGGCGACATGACCTTGTGCGAGGTCAGTTACATGTATAAAGTCACGCACACCCGTACCATCTACCGTAGCATAGTCATCGCCAAAAATGCTTAATTGAGCAAGCTTGCCGACCGCGACTTGTGAGATATATGGCATTAAATTATTTGGAATATCATTGGGATCTTCGCCAATTTGTCCAGATGGGTGCGCGCCAACAGGATTAAAATACCTCAAAGGAATAAGGCTCCAACTGTTATCTGATAGCGCTAAATCTTCTAGAACATGCTCAACCGTAAGCTTACTCTGTCCATAAGGATTGGTACAGGAACGTGGAGAGTCTTCATTAATTGGCAGAATTTCAGGATCACCATAGACCGTAGCTGATGAAGAAAAGACTAGTTTTTTAACCTCATATTCAGCCATAATTTTAAGTAAGGTAATCGTACCACTCACATTATTATCATAATACATCAAGGGTTTAGCTACAGATTCGCCCACCGCTTTTAAGCCAGCAAAATGAATCACGCCAAAAAATTGATGCGCGGAAAATACTTGCCTGAGTGAATTAGCATCACGTATGTCGCCTTCGATAAAGTCGATAGGCTGCCCAATAAGGCTAGAAACACGATTTACTGCCTCAAAACTGCTATTGGATAAATTGTCGTATATCACCACCTCGTAGCCTGCTTCATGCAGTGCAATACAAGTATGTGAACCGATATATCCTGCGCCTCCAGTCACTAATATTTTATTTTTATAATTTTCCATATTGATATCCAAAGCAATTTTCAAACAAAAAAAGACACCCCATTGTAGGGGTGCCTTCATTATTTTTCAACGTCATTTGAGTATTAACAGTCAGTTAGCTGCTGATACTACCAACCTGTCACTTCTTTTAGCTTCTCGCCCAATTTTGATGGGTCACGCGTGTAAGCAATACCTGCCGCTTCGAACGCTTTAAATTTATCTTCAGCTGTACCTTGACCGCCAGAGATGATAGCGCCGGCATGACCCATACGCTTACCTTCAGGAGCAGTTACACCAGCAATATAACCAACAACTGGCTTAGTGACATGGTCTTTGATATAAGCGGCTGCTTCTTCTTCAGCAGTACCACCGATTTCACCGATTAGGATAATTGCTTCAGTTTGTGGATCTTCTTGGAACAATTTCAATGCATCAATCTGGTTCATACCAGGGATCGGATCGCCACCGATACCGATACAGGTTGATTGACCAAAACCAAGTTTAGTAGTTTGAGCAACGGCTTCATAAGTCAAAGTACCAGAGCGTGAGATAATACCCACTTTACCTGGCAAATGGATATGACCTGGCATGATGCCGATTTTGCACTGACCTGGGGTGATAACGCCTGGGCAGTTAGGACCGATTAGACGTACATCGCCTGCTGTTTCAAGGTAGCGTTTGGCTTTAAGCATATCAAGCGTTGGTACGCCTTCAGTGATCACAACAATTAGCTTCACACCAGCGTCAATTGCTTCGATGATAGAATCTAGTACAAAAGGGGCTGGTACATAGATAACAGAAGCATCTGCTTGAGTAGCTGCCATTGCTTCAGACATGGTGTTGAATACTGGCAAACCTAGGTGCGTTTGACCGCCTTTACCAGGGGTTACGCCGCCAACAACTTTTGTACCATATTCGATGGCTTGTTCTGAGTGGAACGTACCATTTTTACCGGTAAAACCTTGCACCAATACTTTGGTGTCTTTATCAATTAATACACTCATTATCTTATCCTTGTATGCGGTTGTCTGGTAGGCGCTTGCCTATCCTGCCACGTTAAATGTTAACGTCGGTAGAATAACAGCAAACGCCTTATACTCTTGAGCAATTAAGCTTTAACAGCGTCAACAATTTTTTGAGCGGCGTCTGATAAACCTTGAGCTGAGATCAATTTCAGACCAGATTCTTCTAGAATTTGTGCGCCAAGCTCAGCATTGTTACCCTCTAAACGGACAACAACTGGTACTTTGACGTCAACTTCTTTGATCGCAGCGATAATAGCTTCTGCAATCATGTCACAACGTACGATACCACCGAAGATGTTGATCAGAACACCTTCAACGCTGCTGTCTTCAAGAATAATCTTGAATGCTTCAACAACACGATCTTTAGTTGCACCGCCGCCAACGTCCAAGAAGTTAGCAGGCTTGCCGCCGTACAATTTGATGATGTCCATCGTAGCCATTGCAAGACCAGCACCGTTTACCATACAACCGATATTGCCTTCTAGGGCAACATAGTTTAGATCAAACTCAGCTGCTTTAAGCTCACGCTCATTTTCTTGTGATTTGTCTTGTAGCGCAGCAATCTTAGGCAAACGATATAAAGCGTTTGAGTCAATACCAATTTTGCCATCAACACAAACGATCTCGCCATTTTCGCGAACCGCTAATGGGTTGATTTCAAGTAAATCAATGTCGTTTTCAACGAATGCTTGATAAGCACCAGACATCAATTTAACGAATTGATTGATTTGCTTGCCTTCCAGACCCAATTTAAACGCGACTTCACGCGCTTGGAATGGCAATAAACCAACCAATGGATCAATATTTACTTTAAAGATTTTCTCTGGCGTTTCTTCTGCAACTTTCTCAATCTCAACACCGCCTTCCGTTGATGCCATAAACGTCACGCGACGTGAAGAGCGGTCAACAACAGCGCCAAGATATAGCTCGGTTTGTACTGGATACATATCTTCTGCAACCAATACGAAGTTAACTGGCTGACCAGCGGCATCGGTTTGATACGTTACAAGGTTTTTACCGATAAGCTCATCAGTCACTTGCTTCGCTTCTTCACGAGTCTTAACCAGTTTCACGCCGCCCGCTTTACCGCGACCACCAGCATGAACCTGCGCTTTGATGACTGCGATATCAGTTGGGGTTTTGTCAAAAGCTGCCGCTGCTTCGTCGCCACTGTAAGCAATGATGCCTTCTTGAATTGGCAAGCCGTAGCTTTTCAATAGCTCTTTTGCTTGATACTCATGTAAATTCATTGATTGAATCCTTTATTTTTACCATTAATAAAAAATGAAAACTCATACATTGTAGAATGCTCTACTGTATTTTAGACCAACGCAGCATTCAAAATAGTCATTCAAAATAGCTATTCGAACAATGCGATGGTCATGCCATCATCTAATAACCATTTAAGACACTTAACATATCTTTATACAAATATTTTTAGCCGTTAAAATTATTTACGTTTTTTACGCTGAATCGCGTGAATAGCACGACCATCCGCAGACAATGCTGCTTCATGGACGGCTTCAGAGATCGTTGGATGCGCAAACGTCATCAACTGCAAATCTTCGATGCTTGATACAAACTCCATCGCAATCATACCTTGATGGACGATGTCGCCTGCACCAGCAGAAATCGCATGCATACCTAACAAACGGTCTGTTTTGGCATCAGCAACGACTTTGATAGAACCTTGAGCTTCACTTTGAGCAAGAGCGCGACCGTTTGCAGCTAGGTTAAATGAACCTGTTTTGACTTCATAACCGGCGGCTTCTGCTTCTTGCTCTGTCAAACCAACCCATGCGATTTCTGGATGCGTATAGATGACGTTGATAATAGTGTCGTAGTTAACTTGAGCTTTTTCGCCATGAATACGCTCAACAGCCATCATGCCTTCTTCCATGGCTTTATGCGCAAGCATAGGACCGCGTACCAAGTCGCCAATTGCATAAACGCCATCAAGATTGGTTTTGCACTGATCATTGACATCGATCAAACCGCGTTCGGTCAATTGAATACCACTGTCTTCGCCAAGTAGTTTCTCAGAATAAGCGCGACGACCGACACAAACGATCAGCTTATCAAAGCTCTCTTCACTAGATTCGCCTTTGGTTTCACTAGTAACGATGACTTGATCGCCTTTCACTTCAGCATTGGTCACTTTGGTATCAACACGGATATCAAGACCTTGCTTTTTCAGCATTTTGCCCGCTTCTTTAGCGATATCTTTGTCAGCAGCAGCCAAGAAGCTAGGTAGTGCTTCATATACGACAACTTCTGCACCTAGACGACGCCATACTGAACCAAGCTCAAGACCAATTACGCCAGCACCGATTACGCCTAAACGCTTAGGTACAGCAGTGAAGTCAAGCGCGCCAGTAGAATCAACGATACGATCGCCGTCAGTTTTGGCAACTGGAATATCAATCGGTACTGAACCAGCTGCAAGAATCACGTTTTTAGCAGTGATAGTCGTTTCTGCTTCATCAGCAAGAGCGGTAAATTTAACTTTTTTATCAGTACCTTTACCATCTTCTAATGTGCCCCAGCCTTGTAGCCAGTCAACCCCATTACCTTTCAATAACGCAGCAACACCGCCAGTCAACTGCTTAACAATGCCTTCTTTACGAGCAATCATTTGCTCGATATCGATAGCAACGTCACCAGTAGTAATACCATGCTCATTAAGGTCGTGCTTAGTCGCTTCATAGCGATGTGAGCTATCAAGCAATGCTTTTGATGGGATACAACCGACGTTTAAGCAAGTACCGCCAAGTGCAGGCTCGCCTTTATAAACGCGTTTTTCGATACAAGCGACGCTCATGCCAAGCTGTCCTGCACGGATTGCTGCTTCATAACCACCAGGTCCGCCGCCGATGACGACTAAATCGTAACTGTCTTTCATAATACGTTCCTATTTTAATTTTAGTTTAATGTTAGGTATCATATAAACCAATTTTATCTCGTTAGTAAACCATCGACTTATCCATTCGATAACCAATACGATATCTAAATGCTAGATAATAGATGCGTTTAAAAAGACGATAAAGATAGTTGCTGAGTATGCTTAGCTCATTGCTCATAAGATAGAACTGAAAAAGCTAAAAGGCATTAAAAGATAATCTATACAAAGCTAAAAAGCTTGTACCAGTCAATACTGATACAAGCCTAAAAACTTAAAGATCTAAAAGTAGCATAGTAGGGTCTTCAACCAATTCTTTCAGTGTTACTAAGAATTGTACCGCTTCTTTACCATCAATCATACGATGGTCATAAGACAGTGCAAGATACATCATTGGCAAGATTTTAACTTCACCATTAACTGCCATAGGGCGGTCATTGATGGCATGCATACCCAAGATAGCGGTTTGTGGTGGGTTCAAGATAGGTGTTGACATCAGTGAACCAAATACACCACCGTTTGAGATGGTAAATGTACCGCCAACCATGTCTTCTAGACCAAGTTTGCCTTCTTGTGCTTTACCACCAAATTCACGAATCTTGGCTTCAACATCTGCCATGCTCATGCGATCAGTATCACGCAGTACTGGTACGACTAGACCACGGTTAGAAGATACGGCAACACCGATGTCATAGTAACCATGATAAACGATATCATCACCGTCTAATGACGCGTTCACAGCTGGATAGCGTTTTAGAGCTTCAGTCGCCGCTTTTACAAATAAAGACATAAAGCCTAAACGTGTGCCATGACGCTTCTCGAACTGATCTTTATACTTAGTACGCATATCCATCAACGGTTTCATGTTGACTTCATTAAACGTCGTTAACATTGCCGTTTCTTGAGAAGCAGCTAGTAGACGATTCGCGATTGTTTTACGTAGACGTGTCATTGGTACGCGTTTTTCAGTACGCTCGCCAACTGCTTCAGCAACAGGACGACCACTATCAGAAGTGATTGAGCTATCCGCTTTCAACGTTGGGTTTGACATGTCAGTTTTAGTCACACGACCGCCGCGACCACTACCTTCAACGTTTTTAGGATCTACGCCAGACTCTTTGGCTGCTTTACGAACCGCAGGGCTTTGATCTTTATGATCAGATTCAGCAGACGCTTGTACTGGCTCACCGCCATCTGTTGCTTGCTTAGGTTGTACTGGCGCAGCTGGTTGATCTGGATCAACGGCAGGAGCAGCTTCAGCACTGGCGCTAGCACCAGCTTCAAATTCGGCAATCAGCTCATCAGACAATACGGTGTCATCTACTTGCTTAACGATTCGGGTTACAACACCGTTATCAGGCGCGACCACTTCTAATACAACTTTATCAGTTTCGATTTCAGCTAATAGGTCATCACGGTTTACTTGCTGACCTTCAGTGACATGCCATTCAACGATTGTACCATCGGCAACCGATTCTGGAAAAACGGGGGCTTTAATTTCAGCCATCGATATACTCCTTAGATTTGGATATTACTATTTATAATTAAGTCGTGATAGGCAGTCAGTGCCATTTAAAATGTGATATTTAAATTGTCTTACTGGGTACTGACTGTCATCGCCTGATTCATTGATTACATACAATCTGTTATTTAGATAAGCTATTAAATAGACAGCTCATCTACACTGATACCAAGACCACCAGCGATTAAATCTTGTTGTTGCTTAACGTGTAATTTTGCTGATCCTGTTGCAGGTGCTGCACTGGCAGGACGTGCAACTGGCTCCATCACTTTTGCTCTGGTTGGATGCGGTACAACAATACGGAACATATGTGGTGCTAAGTAATACCAAGCGCCTTGGTTCAACGGCTCCTCTTGCGTCCAAACGATTTCTTTTAAGTTACTGTATTTTTCAATTTCAGCAATTAAGCGTTTTTCTGGTAAAGGATAGAGCTGCTCAATACGAACGATTGCTACATGGTCTAGACCTAAAGCACGGCGCTGCTCAAGCAAGTCATAATAAACTTTACCGCCACATAGCACCATACGAGTCACGTTGTCCGGATTTTGCTGATCCATCTCTGGCAATACCGTTTCAAACTTACCATTTGCCAATTCTTCTAATTGAGAAGTCGCAAGCTTATGACGTAGCAAGCTTTTTGGCGACATCACGATTAACGGTTTACGAATCGGGCGAACCGCTTGACGACGTAGCGCATGATAAATCTGTGCAGGCGTCGTTGGTGTGATGACTTGCATGTTGTCTTCAGCACATAGCTGCAAGAAGCGTTCAAGACGGGCTGATGAATGCTCAGGACCTTGACCTTCGAAGCCATGCGGCAATAACATGGTTAAGCCGCAAACGCGCTGCCATTTGGTCTCGCCACTGGCGATAAACTGATCGATAACTACTTGAGCACCGTTAACAAAATCACCGAACTGTGCTTCCCAAACAACCAATGCATTTGGCACCGTGGTCGCATAACCATATTCAAAAGCTAGTACCGCTTCTTCTGATAGCAATGAATTATAAGTGGCAAAGCGTGCTTGATCTTCACTCAGGTGAGCAAGTGGCACATACATGCCGCCATCTTCAATATTATATAGCTCGCTATGACGATGTGAGAACGTACCACGCCCTACATCTTCACCAGTAATACGTACCAGCACTTTATCGTTATCAACCAGTGATGCGTATGCCAATGTCTCAGCTGCACCCCAGTTTAAGGGCTCTTCGCCAGTTTGCATCGCTAAGCGCTGCTCGACCACTTTTTGTACTTGGCGCTGTAGCTTGTAACCTTCAGGCATTTGTGCCATCCGGCGACCATAGCCTTTCAACATTTCGATGTCGACACTGGTATCCCAATCATCAACCAAATCGTGACCCAAATAAGGTTTCCAATCGACAAATAGCTGCTCATTAGGCTCGTTTACTAATGAGTTAGCAACATATTCACCGCGGTCTAACGATTCACGATACTCATCTTCTAAACGCGTTTCATCTTCTTTACTCAGCAAACCTTCTTCGATTAACTGTTTCGCGTAAATAGTACGAGTCGTCGGTAGCTTTTTGATCACTGCATACATGAGTGGCTGAGTAGCTGAAGGCTCATCCGCCTCATTATGACCGTTACGGCGATAGCAAAAGAGATCTATGATGATGTCTTTGTCAAACTCATGACGATAATCTAACGCCAATTGCGCAGCAAATACCACAGACTCAGGATCATCACCGTTAACATGCAAAATTGGCGCATGAACCATTTTTGCCACATCAGTACAGTATTCAGTTGAGCGTGCATCTTCTTGACGGCTGGTGGTAAAACCAACTTGGTTATTAATCACAATATGGATGGTGCCGCCCGTCGTATACGCACGGGTTTGTGACATCTGGAATGTCTCTTGTACCACGCCTTGACCAGCAAACGCTGCATCACCATGAATGACGATTGGCAATACTGAATTGCCCGTCTTATTTTCATGAAGTGGCTGATCGTTACGACGTACTTGACGTGCACGTACTGAGCCTTGTAATACTGGCGCAACGATTTCAAGATGTGACGGGTTAAATGCCAACGCTAAATGCGCTTCCCCACCTGGTGTCATCACGTTCGATGAAAAACCGTTGTGGTATTTCACATCGCCTGAGCCCTTTTCTGGCTGAACTTTGCCATCGAACTCATCAAACAAATCAGCAGGGTTTTTGCCCAAGATGTTTACCAATAAGTTTAAACGCCCACGGTGAGCCATACCAATTACCATCTCTTTGGTACCATAACCGCCAGCACGTTGAATGATTTCATTGATCGCTGGAATAAAGCTCTCGCCGCCTTCCAGACCAAAACGCTTCACACCCGTATATTTACGAGCAAGATATTTTTCTAAGCCTTCTGCTGCCGTCAAACGCTCAAGAATAGACAAACGTTTTTCTGTATCAAAAGAGATATGACCTAGATTGGTTTCTAGATATTTTTCCATCCAGCGCTTTTCTGTGCTGGTGGTCACGTGCATATATTCTGTGCCGATATAACGGCAATAGACGCGCTCCATGATTTCAATGATTTCACGTAACGGTGCTTCATTTTTACCGATATTTAGATCATTAGTCGGAAATACTGTATCTAGATCCGCGTCAGAAAGATTGTGATAGGCAAGGGTCAAATCCTCTACTTCCGCACGTGGGTGTAGACTTAATGGATCTAACTGCGCACGGCGATGACCGCGACGACGGTAAGCTGAGATGAGTTGCTGTACACCCATTTGCTTATTGTCACCAACATTGTTGCTATGACTAGTAGTCGCGCTACTGGTGTCGGTGCTGACCTTATTAGCCGTCTGATTACGGGCCAATAATAAAAACTGGTCTTTAATGGCATTGTGCGGCGCATCATTTGGCGATTTGTATTGTTCAAAATACGTTTGCCAATCGCTGCCAACACTATTAGGATCTTCTAGGTATTGCTCGTAGAGAATATCAATATAATTGGCATTATCAGCGGCCAATTCTGTTTGATCTACGCTCGCTGCTTCTTTAGTTATACTATTCATAATAATCGTCTATTTGATAGATAAATGAATGGAATCGTGCTTATTATTGTGAAATCTGTTAGATATAGGCGGCTCAGCTATTGAATAAATAGCTTTTTAACAATCAACAATCGACATAGAACACCATTCAAATTATTTGTGAACGTTCAGTTTTCTTATGTCGCTCGTCGCAAAACATTAATTTATATATAATGCTGTCAGTTATAACTAAATCGTTATTTATAGCATTTTTTTCAAAATTTTTTTGTTCAGCTGGCTTATTTACAAGCCATTTCTGCTGGATAACTTGGCTATTGTAGCTCTACAATGGCTATTTGACAAATTATGCACTGCTGTATAGCGTAACATGCCTACCTTTACAGCCATAGTTTGTTTGTTCAATACTAAGTATTTACACAATGAATATCTATGATCGCTTCAAGCCATTCATAGGTGATTGACTTCCTGCATATTCACACATCACTGCTATGCATCCGTTTTAACCTCAGTATTATATACCTTCTATCATCGTCATTCACCCCTATAATCTTATAATAACCAAGCATTTTTTATGCTTAGCCATTACTACTTATAATTATATAGGCAGATGGAGCAGATAACAGGTTGTCTTACATATAAGCAACGTATTGTTAGTATGGCCTTACTTGTCATCATTATTCTGATTCAAATTCAAATATTGTTCTAAGACAACTTAAAAAGCATGGTTACTTTACGCTATTGTTTTGCTTATTTTAACGAATAAAAAACACCACCTTATCTCAGGTGGTGTTTTTTATAGCGCTATTATAAAGCTAATTGAGCTTAAAAGGTATATTAACCTGCTTGATCAAGCAACAAATTACGCAGATGACCGATAGCTTTGGTTGGATTCAAGCCTTTTGGACATACTGATACGCAGTTCATGATACCGCGGCAACGAAATAAGCTGAATGGATCGTCTAAACGAGCCAGACGCGCGCGCGTATCACTATCACGGCTGTCAGAAACAAAACGATCAGCATGCAGTAGTGCTGATGGTCCTAAGAACTTATCAGGATTCCACCAGAATGATGGGCAGCTGGTTGAACAGCAGGCACATAAAATACATTCATATAAACCATTTAACTTGTCACGTTGCTCAGGTGACTGCAAGCGCTCAGTCGCAGGCGCTGGCTGATCATTAATTAAGAATGGATGTACTTTTTCGTACTGCTCGTAGAATTGGTTCATATCAACGACCAAATCACGAACCACTGGCAAACCTGGTAACGGACGAACGGTTACTTTTTCTGGCAAAGTATTCATGTTGATCAAACATGCTAGACCATTTTTACCGTTAATATTCATGCCATCAGAGCCACAGATGCCTTCACGGCACGAGCGACGGAAGGTAAGAGTTTCATCTTCCTTCTTTAGGCGTAATAACACGTCAAGCAACATACGATCTGAGTCTAATAGCTCAATCGTATAAGTTTGCATACGCGGCGCTGCGTCCAGATCAGGATCGTAGCGATAGATTTCGATGGTGCGAGTACCTCGGCTCATAATGCTAAACTCCACACGTCGGTGATGGCGGGCATACAAGGACTGCAACATAGTCGCGCTGGCTATTAATCTGTACTGACAAGAATGATCAAATACTGATTAATAGGGCGCTGGCATGAGCTTGTAGCTGGCGGTCACCTTTTTAATAAATGAATAAAGGATAAAACGTTTATGCTGTCTATACACATCAGGCGCAAGGCGTCTGAATTAGTAGACACGAACCTTTGGCTCGATATAATCAACCGTTAATGGAATTTTACGAACCGGCTTATAGATAATCTTATTGCCTTCAGAATACCATAAGGTATGCTTCATCCAATCATTATCGTTACGACCGTTTGGTGCGTATTCATCATCTTCAGGACGATCATAGTCAGAGACACTGTGCGCGCCGCGGCTTTCATGACGCTGGGCCGCCGATATCATCGTCGCTTTTGCTACTTCGTAAAGATTGCCTACTTCAAAGGCTTCAATACGAGCAGTGTTAAAGACTTGTGATTTATCAGCCAAATGAATCTGATCAATCTTCTCGCCTAGCGCTAGGATTTTTGCAACGCCTTCATCCATCATCGCTTGTGTACGGAATACACTGGCATGCGTTTGCATAGTTGCACGAATCTCATCGGCAACGTCTTGCGCATTGTAGCCTGAAGTTGACTGTTGCAGCTTGTCTAAACGACCGACTGTGTAATCAAGGACGCGAGGATCAAGTGGCTTATAGTTATGATCCGCATGATGGAATTCATCAACGATGTGCTTACCTGCAGCGCGACCAAATACCAATAAATCAAGCAATGAGTTGGTACCTAAACGGTTGGCACCGTGAACACTGACGCACGCACATTCGCCAATTGCATATAGACCTTTAACCACGTTGCCTTTAGCATATAAACCGTCTTCATCCGTACCCGCTTCTAGATCCGGAACAATTACTTGACCATGAATCGTGGTTGGAATACCACCCATCA
Organism: Psychrobacter sp. D2; assembly: GCF_013608135.1. Classification (NCBI taxonomy): domain Bacteria; kingdom Pseudomonadati; phylum Pseudomonadota; class Gammaproteobacteria; order Moraxellales; family Moraxellaceae; genus Psychrobacter; species Psychrobacter sp. D2. The sequence continues at coordinate 229,239 of NZ_JACDXZ010000001.1, read as the reverse complement.
TATAGTGAATGGTTGGGATAACGGGAATTGGCTCTTTAGTGATGTCAACGTTGGCGAAGTTCTTACCAATCTCAAATACTGATGGTAGACGCTTCATGATGGTTTCAACGCCTAAATGCGTCATATCCATCACGATATGGTCAGCATTTGGACCACAACCACGGCCTTCTTTGATTTCTTGGTCCATAGAGCGCGATACTAAATCACGTGGTGCCAAGTCTTTTACGGTTGGCGCATAACGCTCCATAAAGGCTTCGCCATCTTTATTACGTAAGATAGCGCCTTCACCGCGGCAACCTTCGGTCAATAGTACGCCAGCACCATGAACGCCAGTTGGGTGGAACTGCCAGAACTCCATATCTTGTAATGGAATACCTGCACGAACTGCCATGCCAATACCGTCACCAGTATTGATGTAAGCATTGGTAGATGCGGCAAAGATACGACCAGCACCACCTGTCGCTAGGACAGTAATTGGTGACTGGAATACAGCAACTGTACCAGTTTCTTGTTCAATCGCGATAACGCCATTGATATTACCAGCTTCATCTTTGATCAAATCAAGCGCAATCCACTCGATAAAGAATTCAGTACCTTGCTGCAGGTTTTTTTGATATAAGGTATGTAATAGTGCATGACCGGTACGGTCAGCAGCAGCACACGCACGTTGTACGGCTTTTTCGCCATAGTTTGAGGTATGACCACCGAATGGACGCTGATAAATTGTGCCATCTTCATTACGGTCAAACGGCATGCCCATGTGCTCAAGCTCGTATACTACTTTTGGCGCTTCACGGCACATGTACTCAATCGCGTCTTGGTCACCCAACCAGTCTGACCCTTTAACGGTGTCATAAAAGTGGAAATGCCAGTTATCGTTGCTCATGTTACCGAGACTTGCACCGATACCACCCTGAGCTGCAACGGTATGCGAGCGGGTTGGGAATACTTTGGTTAAGACTGCAACCTTCATGCCGGCTTCAGCTAAGTGCAATGATGCACGCATACCTGAACCACCACCACCAACGATGACCGCGTCATAGTTTAGGGTTTTGATATTGCTAATGGTATTGTCTTGTCTAGTTGCCATTACGGTTTTCCTAATGCCTGTTAATACTTGCGAAGTAAATACAAGGACTGCTTAACCAGTCATACACTCCGAGCTGAATCATCGACTCAAAGCACGGATATGGATGATGTAATTGTATATAACTGGGTATCTAAGCCGCCTTCAACCACTTACTAAAATGTGCATATCTATCTGAGCGTTAAACAGCAACGACACCGAAGCCGTTACCCCAAAAAATCATGATGCCCCAGAATAAAAATACAAAAACGGCAATAATCATTAATGTCTGTAAGACCAAGCGTAGGCCAGCTGCGCTCGCGCCCAATTTACCGGTAGTGATATAGTCTGTGAATACGGTCCACATGCCAATCCATGCATGACCCGCAAGGGCCAGAACTGCTACTAAGCTAAATAGACGCATCGGTAAGCTGGTCATAAAATTTGACCATTCCGTGTAGCTCACATCGCCATGGGTCAAAAAGAAGCCCAATAGCACCACACTATAAACTGCTAAAACCACCGCACTGATACGTTGGACTATCCAATCACGTGAGCCTGAGCCGGTTAGACTGGTTGCGCTTTTGATTCCTGAATCGTTTCTCATTAGAACATCACCCATACAAATGACGCGACTATTAATATCGCTGCAATTACAAAGCTGATCATAGAGGCGGCACGGCCAGATTTCAGCTCTTCATTCATGCCCATATCAGCAAATAAATGCTTCATACCCATCACAAAGTGATAAGCGATGGCGGCGACGAAAATCCATGCCAAAAAGCGCACTAAAACATTGTCAAAAACAGTTTCAAAACTCTCAGGCGATGCCAAAGAATTCTGCAATAACCACAGCATGACTGGAATAAGTAAAAATAAAATGATGCCAGAGATACGATGCAAGATTGAAGCAATCGCAATCGGTGATCGATTAACACTAATCACTTGGCTGAGGGGCAGATCAATAGGTCGGTTGCTTTTCACAGCGGGCATCCTTTTTGCGGTTATGTCTGGTAGTTACTTATGATTTAGCAATCGTCTGCCAAATACACTGAGCACCACACAAGACGAATAAAGTAAGGAAGGAAGAGCTAGCTGACGTCATTTAATTTGCGCTAAATCTGAAAGCATACGAAGATTGACAGGGTCATTATGGGCATTCAACTATCGCTCAACAAACCCTTTCAACAATAAGCTTTCTACATATTAACAGACCACAAAACGAAGCACGGGATAAATCGATTAACTATTCTATTTTTACTGGTTCCCATTAACAAAAAAAAGACAACGCCATGGAGTCATCTCTATGTTATCCTTTTTTGTTAAGGTAAACTTCACTGTAGGCTATTTAAAAATAGAACAGTTAACAAGAATATTCAAGCGATAAGCTCGGTCTTGGTCTACAAAGTGATTATTCAATCGTAACAAAGTATGAGTGGAGCAAAGCCCCTTACCTACTTTATTAGGACAAGTCATCAATTTGCGCAAAGCTAGTGCCAGTTAAATCCCTCTAATTATAAAATGACTGAGCCCTAATTACAAATTTATCCCCTAAATAGTGGTTATTAGAGATTTATTAACAAAAAACTGGCTATTTGCAATATGAATTCATTAGTATTACTCAGGCTTAGTGACCTATAAAGCCAAACGAATGTATCAGCTAATGATGCTCTGTCTGTTTTATAGTAAATATTAGAAGATATCTCAACAGAGTACTTGGTTAAAACTGTCTCTTTATATCTAGGTTAATAATAATCATTACGCTATGATAAATAAGATGGTTTACAGTCAAATTACCTACTAGACATATTTTGATACAAAGTTTACAACCGATAAGCACTATTGGCGCACGTCTATTGGTGGTCTAGCAAGTAAAAGTCTTTTCAAAACTTAAGTAATAACTGCTAATATAGCCTGCATATTAAATAGGTCACATTCATTTTGGCCATTTGACTATTTATGACGCGAGGGTGTGCGTCACTATTATTTTTGTTCTAACAAGTTAAAACAATGGAGATTAAATTATGGCTGATAATCAAGCCACATTGACCGTAGATGGTAAGGACTACCAACTTCCTATTACTGAAGGTACTTTAGGGCCGTCAGTTATCGAAGTTGCTGCTTTCCAACAAGCTGGCTACTGGACCTATGATCCAGGCTTTATGGCAACTGCTCCTGTCGAATCGAAAATTACCTTCATTGATGGTGGTAAAGGCGAGCTATTGCATCGCGGCTATCCTATTGACCAGTTAGCAAACAATGCAGAATATCTAGAAGTGGCTTATGCACTGATTCATGGTGATCTGCCTAACGCTGAGCAAAAAGCCGATTTCTTTGAAAAAATTCGTAAGCATACTGGTGTTCATGATCAATTGCGTAAGTTCTTTGAAGGCTTCCGTCGTGACGCCCATCCAATGGCAATTATGGTTGGTGTCGTTGGTGCCTTATCCGCGTTTTATCATGAAGATTTAGACATCAGCAATGAAGAACATCGTGAAATTACCGCGATTCGCCTCATTGCTAAAATGCCTACACTTGCGGCAATGAGTTATAAGTACTCACAAGGTGAACCGTTCATGTATCCACGTAATGATTTCAATTATGCGGAAAACTTCTTATACATGATGTTTGCAACCCCTGCTGATGTTGATTATAAAACCAACGACGTTATCACGCGTGCTATGGACAAAATCTTTACTTTGCATGCTGATCACGAACAAAACGCTTCAACGTCTACCGTACGTCTAGCAGGTTCTACTGGCGCCAATCCTTACGCTTGTATCGCTGCTGGTATCGCCGCCCTTTGGGGACCATCACATGGCGGCGCTAACGAAGCCGTACTTGAGATGCTAGATGAAATCGGTTCAGTAGAAAACGTTCCTGAGTTTATGGAAAAAGTGAAAAGCCGTGAAGTGAAGCTAATGGGCTTTGGTCACCGTGTTTACAAAAACTTTGACCCACGTGCACAAGTGATGAAAGAGACTTGTGACGAAGTACTAGGCGCATTGGGCATCAATGATCCTAAGCTTGAGCTTGCTATGGCACTTGAGAAAATCGCTTTAGAAGACTCGTTCTTCGTTGAGCGTAACTTGTATCCAAACGTTGATTTTTACTCTGGTATTATCCTTAAAGCCATCGGTATCCCAACGTCAATGTTTACCGTTATCTTTTCACTAGCTCGTACTTCTGGTTGGATCAGCCATTGGTTAGAGATGCACAGCGCACCGTTCAAAATCGGTCGCCCACGTCAGTTATACACTGGTGAAACGCAGCGCGATTTTGTTAAAGTTGAAGATCGTAAATAGTAATTAAGCATTTGTAAAAATAAACAGCCATAAAAAATCTCGCCATGTGCGAGATTTTTTTATGGCTAAATTTAACGGATTACTTAAATTCTTTTAGCGTTTGCTCATATTTAGCGATTTGTTCATCATACCCTTCAATCGTTTCATTGAATTTCGCCATTAGCATCTCAAATTCTTGTTGTTGGGTTTGTTTCATTTTTTGCATATCTAGTACTTGCTGGGCTTCTATCTGCTCCCAAACTTGATGCTGAATAATTAAACGTGCCAATGCAGGGCTTTTAGCACTGACTCTGCCAGCAATTTCTGCATCTTCAAAAAGCTGTGGTACTAAAGTGGCGATATTAATCAAAGTATCCGTATCCTGCGCATTCAGTGGCGTGGTCACTGGCTGATAAAGCGCTTCCATTGCTTGCTTATAGCGTTCTATAATCTGCTTTTCAGTTAATATCATAGGCTTACGTGGCTCTAAGCTAATACGCTTTAATACCGTTAAATCGCGCTCACCAACTTCGGTACTGATGTTAATTTCATCGTTTGTGTCAGTATCTGTCCCAGAGTTGCCATTTTCTGCATCCTTTACAGCTGCTACCGGATCTTGTGTTAGTTGTGGCGTAGCAGCTATAGCTCCTTGATCGCTGTTAGCTGGCTGATTATTGCCAGTTGCAACAGTAGGCTCATCGACTAATAAAGCGTTTTCACTGTCTGCGATATCAGCAGCTTGTAGAGACTCGTACTCTGCTTGCAGACGCCCCTGCAATGCCTGAAACTGGGTAACATATAAAGGTTGGAACTGCTCAATACGTGCGGCAGCAGAATCACTTTGCGCCATCGGTTGGCTGTCTTCTTCACTTGTTTGCTCACTGGTTTGGGGCTTATCCGCTACATTTTCTTCTGCTGCTTGCTGCTGACATCCGCTTAACAATAAGACACCAGTCAATGCCGCCGCCAGTAAGGCATTTGAGTGCTGTGGACACTCAATACCTTTATTGGTAAGGTTACCATAGACACCATTATCATGTTTTACTAGCCAAAATTTAAACATCTGAATTTATTTCCTGTGTTAAAAACAAAAATATCACATAGCTATATAGAGGTTAAGAATCAGTCGCGGTATGGTCTACTAGGCTCAAGATTAGTCGCTAATTAAACCATTAAAAATGGAATACAGCCTGCAAGATCTTGACAGTATTGTCCGCGCTGACGACGAACAAAATAGTCTTGTACTATGCGTGCCTGCTGCTCGATACCATATTTAAAAAAAGGCTTACCCATTTCTAGTACATAATTATAGCGACGATCGATAATAGCACCGCGTACCACCTTCAAGCCTTGTTGCAGCTGCCACACATGTGTCAACTCATGTATCAGCCAACCTTGTTTGCCCAATGGCGCTTGGCTGAAATCATCTATCCAATCTGATGCATGAAAATAAATATGACCATTAGGACTCACAGCGTAATGTTTGAGTACCCACCATGCTGTTTTCAGCTGAACGTCATCAAGTCTGAGGCTGTCACCAAAAACCGAACGTGCAAGAGTAATTTCACCTTCAGTAAGAGACCGCGCTTGTTGTTTAGCAGTTCCTAAGTTAGCAGATACCGAACTACGATTTAATAGACGCTTAAAAATCGACTGCAACATGACTACTATCATCCTTTATCTGTGATCTATCATTTTCGTAAAGTTAGTTAACACCTTAATAGGGATAATATAGATATAAATAAAGCGTTAAAGACATAAGCTGTACATTTAGCTGACTTTTATTAACGTGAATCTGCGTTAGCCTAGCTTTTATAATAATGTTAAAAACATCATGAATTATTACCTTATTTATGACTAATTGCTTAATCGCAATAAGGACAGCATTACAAAGATAAATATGGAAAACAGTAATTTGACTTTGAATACTGTGGATAACTGTTTAATCTTACAATAAAAAGCCTTGAATCACAGAAGATATAGAGAATTTTATGCCACCTAATTTTCATGCTGATACACCCCTCGCCCAGCGTATGCGCCCGACCACGCTTGATGCCATTATTGGTCAAGAGCACTTGTTAGCAGTAGGTGCTCCATTACGGCGCTTGGTAGAGCAAGGACACCTGCCGTCTATTATTTTGCATGGAGAAGCAGGCATTGGCAAAACAACCATCGCTATGCTTTTGGCGGATGCCGTTGAACGACCCTTCCATGCACTATCTGCTTTAAATACTGGGGTTAAGCAGTTGCGTGAAGTATTAGACACTAAGGATTCATTGAGTTTTGAGTCGCCGGTGGTCTTTATTGATGAGATTCATCGGTTTAATAAAGCTCAGCAAGATGCGCTACTTGGTGCAGTAGAGTCTGGCGATATCACCTTGATTGGCGCGACCACCGAAAATCCTTCTTTTAGTGTCAATAATGCGCTGTTATCACGTTGCCAAGTGTATCGCCTAGAGCCATTGACACCTGAGCAAATCAGTGCGGTATTACAGCGGGCGCTTTTAGAAGATAATATACTGAAAAACCTATCGGTCGATTTGCAGGCGCAAGATACGATTAGCCAGTTGGCACATGGTGATGCACGAAAAGCCCTTAATTTATTAGAGCTAGCGATTCAAACGGCTGATACCAAGCAATCACCGATCATTATCGACGATACCTTAGTCGCTCGTGTCGCCCAGACTGCACTCGTACGCTATGATAAAGATGGTGAGCAGCACTATGATATGGTCTCAGCGATGATAAAGTCAGTGCGCGGCTCAGATCCTGACGCGGCACTATATTGGATGGCGCGCATGCTAGTGGGCGGTGAGCCTGCCGACTTCATCGCGCGGCGCTTGGTGATTTTAGCCAGTGAAGATATCGGTAATGCCAACCCTAATGCCCTACTCCTTGCTGATGCGGCATTGCGCAGTGTCCAATCCATCGGTATGCCAGAATCACGTATTATCTTGGGGCAAGTGGTGGTCTATCTGGCAACTAGTGCCAAGAGTAATAGCACTTACAACGCTATCAATGCTGCGATGAGCTTGGCAGAAAAAGACGCCTCTCCTGTGCCGCTACATCTACGTAATGGCGTGACCAAACTGATGCGTAATCAAGGTTATGGTCAGGACTATGTCTATCCTCACGATTATCCCAACCATTATTATGCGCAAAGCTACTTACCAGACAATTTAATCGATACGCGCTTTTATGAATTTGCGGACAATCAGCGTGAGCAGCATAGCAAGCAGTTTATCGATTGGCTGAAAGACCAAGCGGCCAGTAATGACTAATCACTCAAAATATGACTGATTATATGCACTGATCTATCAATTGTCGTTATCATTAGTGATACTAATCACGATTTTAGACAGACTGGCCTATATAGTTTCGAGATGAGGCAGCACAGTGGGATGAAAAGCGTTAAAATGTCCTCATAATGATGTATAAGCAATGATTAGATAACGTCTACAGTTGATCAATTTGATCCAGCGCGTTTTGCTTGACCACAACAGCGCTTTGTCGCATCTACTGCTACAATAGGCAGATAACGCTTTATATCCCATATTGACACCTATTTATATAATAAAATATTGAGACATCCTATGAGTTTAAATACTATTCCTGAGATTATCGAAGACATTCGTGCAGGTAAAATGGTCATCTTGATGGATGATGAAGACCGCGAAAACGAAGGCGATATTATCATGGCAGCGACCCACGTGCGCCCTGAAGATATCAACTTTATGATTACTCATGCACGTGGCTTAGTGTGTTTGACCTTGTCACAAGCACGTTGCCAGCAGTTGGCACTGCCACTCATGTCTGACCGTAATGAGGCAAAATTTAGTACCAATTTTACCGTTTCTATTGAAGCGGCTGAAGGCGTGACTACAGGCATCTCAGCCGCTGACCGCGCGCGTACCATTCAAGCAGCTGTCTCCTCTTCAGCAAAGCCAGAAGACATCGTTCAGCCTGGGCATATTTTCCCAATCATGGCACAGAATGGCGGCGTCTTGCACCGCGCCGGACATACCGAAGCAGGTTGTGATTTGGCACGTCTTGCCGGACTTGAGCCAGCAGCGGTGATTGTAGAGATTATCAATGCGGATGGCACAATGGCACGCCGTGATGATCTTGAAGTATTTGCAAAGGAACATGATTTAAAAATTGGTACGATTGCTGATTTGATTAACTACCGTATTGCTAATGAGCAAACTGTCGAAGAGATTGCCTCGCATCCGTTTGAGACCGAGTATGGCACTTTTACCTTACATCGTTTCCGTGAATTCGGTGCGACTGAAACCCATTTAGCCTTGGTTAAAGGCGATGTGAGCCAAGGTATTAGCACTGTTCGCGTCCATGGTTTCCATCCTCTACGCGACTTGTTTGCTGCCAAAAATGATACCACTGGTCGTAGCGGCTGGAGCGTACGCTCAGCATTAGAAGAGATCAGTGCATCAGAGCGTGGTATCTTGGTTTGGATTGGCAATCATGAGCCGACTGACTTAGGTGATGCCTTGGATAAGGCGGCATTGAATGAAGCTCTATCCACCATCACACAGCAACCATATCGCAGTATTGGTGTTGGCGCACAGATTTTGCGTCATTTAGGGGTACGTGATATGCGCCTCTTGTCATCACCAATGAAGTTTTATGCCTTATCAGGTTTTGATTTGAACGTGGTTGATTTTGTCCATGCACCAAAGCAAGATTAATAGGCTTAATTAATAAAAACTTATGATCAATAAAAAAGGCGCATCAGCTTAGATTGATGCGCCTTTTTCTTATTTGCTCAAAGCTCAATCACAAAGCATCATACTTAGAGTTGTGGGATATGACCGAATGTTGCTTCTAGAGCTAGTAGTCGTTCACGCTCCTCATTCGTCCATGGCTTTTTATCTTGACCATTGCTCTCTAAGCGCACTATCACTGCCTCAGCGGTCGCAACGATGGCAGCTTGTGCCATACTATAATAGCTGTACTCGATTACTATGCTGGTGGTACCCAAACGCTGGCAACGAACGCCTAATAACAAGGTATCAGGAAAAATCACTGGGCGCAAATACTGGCAGCTTGATTGTGCCAATACCGTAACCATATTGCCATCAAACATGCCCAGCGTTTGTAAATAGCCAATACGGGCTGACTCAGCGTAGCGATAGTACACCACATTATTTAGGTGATTAAAGGCATCCATTTCACCCCAATGAATCGGCTGCTGATGGATAATAGGATAATGCGCTAGCTCTTCAGGACGATGATTGTCCAAATTATCAATGATAGATGTTTGATTGAAAAGTTCCATAACTGCCTGTCTCTTATTTTTAAATACTTTAAAACAATCTTATAAATCCGTAGTGCATTAACGTTGCGGCTTATTTAAAATCTGTGAGGTTAATAATGGCGATGTTTTTGGTGCATTAACAATCAGTCTATCCAAACCTTCGATCACTTCTGGCATATTCTTAGGAGAGGATTTGGTCGGCAAGTCATTTTTGTCTGACTGTTGCTTGTTATCGATAGAAGCCTGTGATTCTGCTTGTTTAGGCATCAGCGTTTGCAGCTGCTTACGTGCTTGATTTAAATACATGACTAACTGATCACGATCGTGCATGTTGCTGGCTTGGCTGGCTAGATTTAAGGTCATGATGGCTTCATGAATCGTTAGCTGCCGACGCGTTAAACGGCTATTGTCAGCAGATTGTATCGTCGCTGTGTTTTTCTGGGACGTACTGTTGAGCTCAGTATTAGCAGCACGCTCATGGCGATATAAAAAATCTTGGATATTTTGAATCGCAAGATTTTGCAGCTGCCAAGAGCTTGGCTGAGCGCTTCTCGCCTGCAAGCGCTCAATATCTTTAACCAAGCTTTGTTTAATAACAACCGTTAGCGCGGGCGCAATCTCATTACTTTTTTGTGAAAGCTGCCAATGTAGACCTTGCAATAAATCAATCGCCGCACTGCCATTACTGTCTGCCAACAACCTATCAGCAGCTTGTATCTGGATACGCAATAAATCCAGCTGGTTTTGAGCTTGGCTATTGACCGCTGTACTAGTCGCTGGCAGCGTTTGTTGACTCATCGCAAATAAGCGATCGTCCATCTCATTTAAACGGCTGACAACTTGCTCATTACTTTGCAAGCGCTCATTGACCGTATGCTGAAAACGCTGCTGACTGATATATAGCCACAGTAAGACGCCTATCAACAATAAAATAACCACCCATTGCAAGCGTAACAAGAACATATTTGCTTGCCGGCGCTGCTGAAGAGCAGAAGGATCTTTCGATAACGATTCAGAATTCATTGGCATAAGGCCACACCGTTCATGATTGATAAGGTTAAGCGTAAACAGTTGAGCAAGTAGTTTAAATAATTTTAGAGTAGTAGCACGTTACGCTAAACGTCTCTTTTTTATCTCAAATTTACTATATGTTAAATATTATAAACTGGTTGTCTTAATAGCAGTGAGAATGGTTTCTGGTGCCAAATCCTCTACGCGCCAATAACTTAAATTTTGCTCAGCAACCATATTGGCTAAGCGCTCACCCAATACCACATAAGAAAAGTCTGATAGTTTAAGTGGCGCATTGACTGACATTACTTGGTGTTCTGCTGCTACATCGAATGTTTTGGCAGCCTGAACGATACTTTCCCAATGCTCAAATGCGGTACCACTACTTACAATGACAATGGGTTTTCCTTGCTGTGACGCGGTTATGCCAACGGTCGCATTTCGATTATTGAAATCTTGTAGCCATTGCTGATACTGCATCATGGCATCAATAGGCATTTTGCGCTCGTACCAAGCAATGCTATCGATATGCACACCGCGCGCTTGCAAAGTATCAACCAATAATCGTCGTCCACCAAGACCTCGCCACACGAGTAGCTTATCCCCCGCCTGCAGGCTATCAATCTCAGGCATCGCCAGCATACCTTCATTATTAGCAATAACAGGCTGCAGTACTTGATAACTGGCGTTTGATAACTTTGCCTCATTTAACACAGCAGCAGTCGCTTCACCAACCGCAATCAGATGGCTTGGCGCTACTGAAATATTAGAGCTACCTTCTATAGCCTCTACTGCTTTATCAGTCGCGCCATTAGCTTGGTGCTCACGCTCAAGCAACTGCCAAATAGCCAAACCTGAGGCTGCCGCTGTCGGGCTAACGATGACCAATGCTTGATACTCGCCTGCTAGCCACTGGCGCATCAGTATCATATCACTATCAGTGGTCAAACGCGGTTGCAGTGTCAACATCGGCATATCAACAACCGACATACCTGCCGCTTGTAAATGTCGCGTCAGTGGGGCGGCACGCTCGACTGGGCGCGTATTGATGACAAGTTGCGGCAGCAATAATGGCGTATTAATTGGTTGATTTGAATCCGTGGACTTAGATGATGACCAAGACATAAATATACCGTGAAAAAAGCAAATAGAGTTAGCACCATCATAGAGTCATCTAAACCATGATAACTCTATGACTGAGTTGATAATGGTGATCCAGTGTTATACAGACTAGCTATTACTCAGGATGATAGATCGCTGATAAAATCTCACCAGCACCTGCTTGTAATAACATCTCAGCAACTTCGATACCCAACTGGTTTGCTTGGGCTTCTTGCTCAGCTTGACTGCCCATCAACGTCTGGCGCTTGTCCACCTTAAGCAGCTCACTACCATCTTCTTGACCAACGCGACCGCGCAGCCATAAGGTATCGCCAGCATCGTTGTTACCATTGTCATTATCATTATAATTGCTATCATTATCAGCAGCCAATGCCTCTGCCTTTTGTAATACAGCATAAGCGGCGATAGGTACTTGGCAACCGCCCTGCAGATGACGATTTAATGCGCGCTCAGCGATTAAGCGGATACGGGCTTTGTCGTCATTGAGTGGTGCCAATAATTTTAATACGTCAGCATCATCTTCACGACATTCAATCGCTAACGCGCCTTGCCCAACCGCTGGCAAGCAAATATTGATATCCAACTCACTACGAATACGTGCATCAAGCTCAATGCGCTTTAGACCACTAGTCGCCAAAATAATCGCATCATACTCGCCCGCATCTAACTTGCTTAGTCGCGTGCCGACATTGCCGCGTAGGGTTTTAATTTGCAAATCGGGACGATAAGCTTTGATTTGACACTGACGACGCAAACTTGCAGTACCGACTACCGCCCCTTGTGGCAACTCATCGATACTATGATAAGTATTCGATACAAAAGCGTCGGTTGGTGAAGCACGTTTGCAATAAACGCCTAGCGTCAACCCTTCTGGTAAATCCATTGGCACGTCTTTGAGTGAGTGCACCGCGATATCTGCTTGCTTGTCATACAGTGCTTGCTCAAGCTCTTTAACAAATAAACCTTTCCCACCAATTTTAGCCAGTGGCGTATCCAAAATTTTGTCACCTTTAGTGACGATTTTTAGCAGATTAATTGTCATCTCAGGATACAAAGCTAGTAATCGATTACGAATATGCTCAGCTTGCCATAATGCCAGTGGGCTCTGGCGCGTAGCGATATTTAAGGTAGTCAAAGCAGGTTGCTGCATGGTGCTCATAAAAGGCCTCAATAATTTTAATACTAAACGGTCATTGCTCGACGATAATGTGAGTTTTTCGACCAAGATGGGGCATAAAAATGGTTTATAACGATAATAATGCAAAAAAAATACCCCTATTTAAGCATAAATAAGGGTTTGATGATATGGCGTGATTATTTTAGAAGACAAAGTGAGGCATACTTAGATGTTTTGAATCTTTTCGCGCAGCCCTGGTAAATGGCGGCGGCTCACTGCCAAAGTCTCATCAATTCCTTTAAAATGTAACTGATATTGGCCAGCCTCTAAAGTCTCTAAAAAATCTAAATATTTGATATTGATGATAGCGTTACGATGTACCCGGAACAGCTTGTCTTCAAACTCTTGCTCAAGCTCTTTTAAGGTGTCATCAATGAGCACGATGCCATCCTTGTGCCGTACTTTGACGTACTTCTGATCTGCCGTAAAATAGTAGATGTCTTTGAGTTTTATCAGCTCAACACCGCGATGGGTACGCGCTGCAATATGTTCGCGCACTGGACGAGACGTTGGACTTTCAAGTTTACGAATCTCATTGAGCTGCGCAGCATTGAGATTGGTGGCTTTTTCTAGGGCTTCGAGCAACTCATCTTTATTGGCAGGCTTTAGCAAGTAACCAATAGCATTGGCTTTTAGAGCGGCAATGGCATAATGATCATAGGCCGTCACAAAGATGATTGCGGGCGGATGTTGCAGCTTAGCAAGCTCTTGCGCACACTGTACGCCATCCATCTCAGGCATACGAATATCTAGCAATATGATGTCTGGCTGCTGAGATTTTACGGCACTAATGGCTTCGATACCCGTCTTTGCTTGGGCAACCACCTCATGACCTGACTCTTTAACAATCCTAACCAAACGTTCACGAGCTAATGGTTCATCATCACAAACTACGATCCGCATGCAAGCTCCTTTCAAGGGCATACTTTGAACATATATTTAAAAATATTAATAATATATTAGCACTTATAACCTATCATTTAGTATAGGGAAATAATGGTTTTTGATAATAGATTTACCTTAATCAGACTTATCATCTGTCCATACTATTCGTGCGATATAATAAATGCTGCAATAAATATGCCACGGTTAAAAAAGCTATAAGCTAACGTCCTGTAGCGGATAATCGATAGTGGTCATAATCTGTTTGCTTGTCACCTTACTTTGGATATCTGCACTCTGACCAAAATACGCTTGTAAGCGCTGCGCTTGAATATGAAAATCCATATGCTGGCGCAAATCATGATGGATCATTAAACTATTTTTAGGTAATTGCACGTTAATGGTGATTGCCACACGGTGCTGCAGCCACGTGACATGAATATCGATATATACAGTCTCAGTGCTCCTCTCAACCACATTCAGCAGCATTTTTTCAATCACGCTCTGTAAACTCAAAGCGGTGATGACCATGTCATACATGATATTTTCATCAGGCAGCTGCCAACTTACTACCAACTTGTCTGCCAATCGAATCGTCTCAATGGCCAAATAATGCTCACAAAGTGCCACCTCTTCTGCAAAACTGATCTCGCGCGCACCATTAAAGCTGGCACGAAATAATACTGAAACGTGTTGTAATAAATCAGCAGCGCGAGAAGGATTGGTCTCAATCAGTGACATCAAGGTATTAATGGTATTAAAAAAGAAATGCGGTGCCAGACGCGCTTTTAATACATCATTTTGTGCGGCAAGCTTTTTTTCAAACGATTGCTTCAACGCCGTCATCTCACGATAACGACGTAAAAAGATCAGCAATCCCGTAATAGTAAATCCTGCAATAATTAAAGTATTAAAGATAACGGTTGAAATAAAAGCAGTGAGAGTAAAGGTAAAGGCGCCTGTATTGATCATCAATAATAGAACCAGTATCAACGTGATAATGGCACTGATAGTAATGATGAACAGAACATATAAGCTCACCTTCAATGTACGCATACGTTTAAAAACAGGGCGTAGATAGTCAATGAGATAAAAGGAAGGCAGTAGTGTTAAGGTGGTTTGGATAAATCTTGCCGTCATTTTTATGGCAAATTGTGTTTCATTGACAACGCTATGACGATCGACAATCGCTAAAAAAAGCGACCAAAAAAATATTACCAGCAGCCATTGCCAAGGTTTCATGATTTCCATGAGCTTGGGTATAAAAAACTCTAAGCGCTCCGCTAGTAAGGCAACCTCATCATTTGCTATACTTGAGTTCTTATTCTCTTGACTTGTCTTAGACTGATATGAACGCCAATTCTTCAAACCTTAGTAATCCCGATTCAAATAAAAATTCATCTGCTTCTGAGTTTAGCACAGATGCTTCTATAACAAACGCTGCCGCACAGAACAGCCCTACTACTAGTAGTCAGGGTCAGCAGATGTGGGGAGGACGCTTTAGTGAAGCGACCGACAGCTTTGTGGCAGCCTTTACCGCATCGGTTGGCTTTGACCAGCGCTTTGCCCGCCACGATATTCAAGGCTCAATTGCCCATGCGACCATGCTCAGAGAATGCGGTATCTTGGAAGCTGATGACGTTGCAACGATCATTGATGGTTTGCATCAAGTGCTACGCGAAATCGAAGCCGGTGAGTTTAACTGGTCGATTGCGTTAGAGGATGTGCATATGAACGTCGAATCGCGCCTGACCGATATCGTGGGCGCGGTAGGCAAAAAGCTGCATACGGGTCGCAGCCGTAATGACCAAGTGGCGACTGATATTCGTCTTTGGTTACGCGAAGAGACCGATAATATCATTGCGCTATTGGTGCGCTTGCAAAGTGGCTTGCTAGATTTGGCTGAGCAACATACTGATACCATCATGCCAGGTTTCACCCATTTGCAAACCGCGCAGCCGGTCAGCTTTGGTCATCATGTCATGGCATGGTTTGAAATGCTATACCGTGATACCGAGCGCCTAGTCGATGCCCGTCGCCGCATTAACCAAATGCCGCTTGGTAGCGCGGCACTTGCTGGTACGACTTTTCCAATTGACCGTACCATTACCGCTGAGCTATTAGGTTTCGAAGGTATTTGCCAGAACTCGCTAGATGCGGTATCAGATCGTGATTTTGCCATCGAGTTTACTTCTGCAGCATCTATTTTAATGATGCATATGTCACGCATGAGCGAAGAGATTATTCTTTGGATGTCAGCGCAATTTAACTTTGTGCAGATTCCTGATCGCTTTTGTACCGGCTCATCTATCATGCCGCAAAAGAAAAACCCTGATGTACCAGAGTTGGTTCGTGGTAAAGCCGCACGCGTATTTGGTCAATTGATGACGCTACTTAGCCTAATGAAAAGTCAGCCGCTTGCTTATAATAAAGACAATCAAGAAGACAAAGAACCGCTATTTGATTGTGTTGATACCTTGACCGGTTCATTACTAGCATTTGCTGATATGCTACCAAATATCACGCCGAATAAAGAAAATATGCGCGCCGCCACGATGAAAGGTTATGCAACTGCAACTGATTTAGCGGATTATCTGGTGCGCCGTGGCGTGGCATTCCGTGATGCTCATGAAGTGGTCGGTAATGCCGTCGCTTTGGGCATTGCTGAGGGCGTTGATTTAAGCGACTTATCTCTTGCGCAACTCCAGCAGTTCAGCGATGCGATTGGTGAAGACGTGTTTGAGTATTTGACCTTAGAAGGCTCACTTGCCGCACGTGACCATTTGGGCGGCACTGCACCTAATCAGGTTAAACAAGCTATCAGCCGTGGTCGTACTCGATTGGAATTATTCGCTTAATATCTGTTTAATAGTATTAGCGCTTCATTATTAAAAATACCCGCCTTTGTTGCGGGTGTTTTTTTGAGCATAATCAGGTACAGTATTAGGTAATATCATTTGTTATTAACCTCATTAAAAAAGCCATTATAAACAGGAGTCATTCATGACCGAAACCTTTAACCCACAAGCCAATACCGTTTTTTGCCGCAAATATCAGCAAGAGTTACCAAAAATGCCGCATCCGCCTTTTCCGAATAAAAAAGGTCAAGAACTGCAAGAAACCGTGTCTGAAAAGGCTTGGAAAGAGTGGCTTGAGCAGCAAACCATGCTGATTAACGAAAACCATCTTAGTATGCTGGATCCAAAAGCGAAGCAATTTTTGACTGAGCAGCGTGATAAATTTTTAGATAATGAAGATTATGAGCGTGCTCAGGGCTGGACACCAGAAAGTTAATATTGAAACGGTACTAACAAATCGGTAAATGACTAGGACTTGTCGTCGAAGTTTGATAGTATTAAGAAGATTCACAACACTGACAGACTCGGGGTGCGATATATATTGACTGCTTAATATGCAGTTGACGTATGGTCGCTGAGAAACCACCCGCCGAACCTGATGCGGTTAGTACCGACGCAGGGAAGTCTTAAGCTTATGTTGTATCGTACAAAGGGCGCGCGGAAATGCCTTTTTATTATTGTTCATATCTAGCAGCGCTTTATATTGCTGTATGCCAATAAATAAAATGATGCCCACCAATCCTTTATAGATAAGCTATCAAAATAAATTTTGATAGCATTATTGTTTCGTGATTGAATTTATCGATATGGGATAGGCTTGCCCCGCAGATACTGGCGGTGTTGATTTTATTCAAAAACCAACACGCTAGGACAGCATATGACTATTTCAGATATTGGCTCGCAAGCCACCACACATACCCCTGTAAAAGCAAGCAAAGCAGACGCACTAAAAACTCCCGCCCATCGCAGCGAAACTGACGCCCGTTTTGAAGAAGACGCCCGCGATCTACATCGCATTTTGCCTGCCTCTCGCAAAGTCTATATCGAAGGCTCACGCCCTGATATTCAAGTGCCAATGCGCGAGATTACCCTAGACCCTACTCCTATCCAAAGCGTGTCCGAGTCCGAGTGGGAGCAAAATCCACCGTTTTATGTGTATGACACCTCAGGCGTCTATACCGACCCCAATGCCACGATTGACTTGACCAAAGGTCTGCCAAAACTACGCGAAGGTTGGATAGATGAGCGCGGTGATACCGAACAGCTAGCTGGTTTATCAAGCTCATACGGTCTGGCGCGCGCACGTGATATCAGTACTGCAAACTTACGCTTTGCTCATATTGACAAGCCTCGCCGTGCTAAAGCTGTTGATGGGAAAGTAGGTAACGTTACTCAATTGCACTATGCTCGCCGTGGCATTATTACCCCAGAAATGGAATATATAGCTATCCGCGAAACCCAAAAACAGCATGAGCTGACTGATATGCGCCAGCACGAAGGCGAGACTTTTGGTGCGCACACGCCAGCGATTATCACCCCAGAATTTGTACGCAGTGAAGTGGCTGCTGGTCGCGCTATTATCCCTAACAATATCAACCATCCTGAATCTGAGCCGATGATCATCGGGCGTAATTTTTTGGTGAAAATTAATGCCAATATCGGTAACTCAGCGCTGGGTTCTTCTATCGATGAAGAAGTCTCGAAAATGACATGGGCGACGCGTTGGGGCGCAGATAACATCATGGATCTGTCTACTGGTAACCATATTCATGAAACCCGTGAATGGCTGATTCGTAATTCACCTGTACCGATTGGTACGGTGCCGATTTATCAAGCGTTAGAAAAAGTCGATGGCGTAGCCGAAGATTTAACGTGGGAGATTTTCCGTGACACCTTGATTGAGCAAGCCGAGCAAGGTGTTGATTATTTCACCATTCACGCTGGCGTATTGCTTGAATACGTTCCGCTAACTGCCGGACGCTTAACCGGTATCGTCTCGCGTGGTGGCTCTATCATGGCACAGTGGTGCATGTTTCATAATAAAGAAAGCTTTTTATATACTCATTTTGAAGACATCTGCGAGATTATGAAACAGTATGATGTGGCATTTAGTTTGGGCGATGGCTTACGTCCGGGCTGCTTGCAAGATGCCAATGATGAAGCGCAGTTTGGTGAGCTGCGTACCCTTGGCGAGCTGACGCAAGTGGCATGGAAGCATGACGTACAGGTCATGATTGAAGGTCCGGGACACGTGGCAATGAACCGTATTAAAGAGAATATGGATTTGCAGCTTGAAGTTTGTGCTGATGCGCCCTTTTATACACTAGGACCCTTAACCACCGATATCGCACCGGGTTATGACCATATCACTAGTGCGATAGGCGCGGCGATGATTGGCTGGTTTGGCACGGCGATGCTGTGTTATGTGACGCCAAAAGAGCATTTGGGTCTGCCGAATAAGAAAGATGTCAAAGATGGCATCATCACTTATAAAATCGCCGCTCATGCTGCTGACCTTGCCAAAGGACACCCCGGTGCGCAGGCACGTGACAACGCGTTATCCAAAGCGCGTTTTGAGTTTCGCTGGGATGATCAGTTTAATTTGGCACTTGATCCTGATACCGCGCGCGAATTTCATGATGAAACCTTACCCAAAGATGCACACAAGACGGCACACTTTTGCTCCATGTGTGGTCCAAAGTTTTGTTCAATGAAAATCACTCAGAATGTTCGTGAGTATGCCAAAGGACTAAAAAGCAAAGAAGCGTAGATTTTTATAGACAGCACTTAGATTAGTTAACACTACGTTATTTTCATATAAAGAAAACCCCTGCTATTTAAGTAAAAAATACTTATTTAACAGGGGTTTTTATGTTTTGAATTCAAAGTTAACACTATCTTGTCAAAACGAAAATCAATCTATTTTTTGCTGACCATAACATTCAACAAGTGAATATTTAATTAGTTATCCAAGCTTCTGATATAGCGGCTAAATCATATTTGTCAAAGGAAAATTTCGAAGGATAATGGCTCTCTTTGGAATATGAACAATTGTGTAAAGAAAGATAGACAGGAAAATATTTTAGGGTAAGATAATGCTAAATACGTAATAAAGTGTTACTTAACAAATAACTATCCTTAAGGTCTCTGTATGAATCATGTTTACCGTGTCATTTTCAATCATTCTTTAGGTGTTTATCAGTGCGTGTCTGAGCTTGCTAAATCACGCGGGAAATCCTCAGGCAAATCTCAAGTTGCTACTAAGCTTATACTTGCCCCGCTGACTATATCTATGCTTGGATTATCAGGAACCGCAATGGCAGTTACCTATGATGATGGCAAGGTTCACGTAATTGATGATAACCCTTATGTTATTTCGGAAGATGTTATTGTTAGTGGTAAAGGTACTGAAATAGAAGCCAAATTTCCAACGATTGTAGGTAAAGATGGCAACGGTAAATTAACCTTAGTTGATGATGGGGTTTTAAACACATTTACACTTACTATTGGCCAAAACGAAGGCGCGAATGGTGAGGTTTTAATTAAAGACAAATCTCGGCTTTATCTTGATGATACGTTGACCGTTGGCGATGCTGGTAAAGGTTTGTTCACATTAAAAAATGATGACCCGAATGCAGAACCAGGTGGTACTGGTACCCTTCTCATTTACAAAGACGCTTATATAGGGAATAAGAGTACGGGTGATGGTAAAGTAGTGATTGATGGTGACGGAGCTGATGTAATTTTTAGACAAAACGTATATGTTGGAAATGAAGGTACTGGAAATTTCACCGTCAAAAATATAGGCGTAGTGAATATCGAAGAAGCTCTTATCGTAGGTAGTAAATTAGGTAGCAAAAATAACCTAGTTGAAGTGTCAACACCAAGCAGGAGTGGACCTCATTCATTTATTAATGCTAGCAAAATTATAATAGGTGATGCAGGTGAAGGTGCTCTAAAAATCTCCACTTCTGGTAGTGTTAGGTCCAATAGTGATTTTATCGTCGCTAATCAAACGGGTAGCTCAGGGAGTCTTAACTTAGATAATGGCTCAGTATCTTCTAAAGATGATTTTATTCTCGCTAATGGCGATGGTACGGTCGCTAACGTTACTTTGAGCGCGGATTCACGTTTGCGGTCTGATAAGAATATCATTATCGCTAATGGTGTAGATAGCGTTGCGAATGTGAATTTAGAAGGAGATAGTTCAGTATCTACGTTTTCTAATGACATTGTGATCGGAAAAAACAAAGGCGCTGTAGGAAATGTCACGCTAAGCGCATCACGTTTGAACAGTGCAAACATGATTGTAGGACAGCAAGGTAATGGTACGCTGAATGTGAATAATGAGCCTGACAGTATTGGTAAAGTCAGTATCAGCGACACTACTTACGTTGGAGGTTTTGGTGAAAACGCTCAAGAAGCTAAAGGGGCGTTAAATATTAATAATGCCTCATTTAGAACAGGTAATCTTGTAATTGGTAATACTGGTTCCGGTGTACTCAAGGCTAGCGGAATAGATAGCTATTTATCTGTCAAAGGTATAGAACGAAATATAGCATCAAAGCAGTCTGATATTTATCTAGATGGTACAACTGTTGAAATCAAAGCAGATCAACCAAACTTGTTTGCAAATTTCACTAAGGACAATATTATTCAGCTAGGTAATAAGGGCGTCGTTTTTGATACTGAAGCTTTTGTGTTTAGTGCTGATAAGCCTGATGAGTATATTGCAACTGATGTGGTCATCAATCCAAATGCAGTCATTACAGGAAACGTTGGCAAGATTTCTTTTAAGGACGGTGGCGGTTTTGTAAAGACAGGCTCAGGTAATCTCGAGTTTTCTATGAGCAGTAAGCAGTGGACTGGAGATTTAGGTGTGGCAGAAGGTACACTTAAAATTAACGGTGATTACTCAATGGCAAAAGATGAAACACTTACCATTGGCGTATATGATAATAATAGCAACGGCATCATTGATAACAATGAGTATGGCAAGCTTATTGTTAATGGTAATATTGATATTAGTGAAGGAGACCTATATGTTTATGCTGAAGATATCTCTAAAGTAAAGACAGATAATTTAATTAAAGATGTCATAAAGGCAAATACTCGCAGAGGTGAATTTAGAACTGTGAGCGATAATAGCCCACTGGTAAGCTTCTATGCAGATTATAGCAATCCAAATGCTGTAAATCTAAAAATGGGAATAACCCCAGTTGTTGTTCCACCAGTTGTTGTTCCACCAGTTGTCACACCACCAGTTGTCACACCACCAGTTGTCACACCACCAGTTGTCATACCACCAGTTGTTACACCGCCAGTTGTTACACCGCCAGTTGTTACACCGCCAGTTGTTACACCGCCAGTTGTTACACCGCCAGTTGTTACACCGCCAGTTGTTACACCGCCAGTTGTTACACCGCCAGTTGTTGACACCACCTTTGCTCAATCGGTACTGAGCCAATTTAACCGAAATGATCTAAGCCTTGCTTACGTCTTAGATAGAGCTATTCAAGATCGTGTAGCGAATGGCAACAATGATTTAGCTGATGACCTTATTAGCTCAACCATTAACTTTAACCAATCTCAACTGGCGGCAGCAGCGAACCAATTGCAGCCATTGTTTATGGGTGCAACCAATCGTATCATTACCGATACTAACTATGCCGTTAGCGAAGCAGTTACGGAACATCGTACAACTACGCTTGAGCGCAATCTTTGGGCAAAAATAATCGGTAATAACGGCACTCATGAAGCGGAAAATGGTATTACTGGCTATGAGACTGAAGGTTATGGTGCTATCGTTGGGTTAGATACACCGATTAATAGCAATCTCAACTTAGGTGTTGCGGTTTCTTATATCAATACTGATGCAAATACCGATGGCAGTAATCTAGATCATGATTTGACCGCTAAAAACTGGCAAATTCTCGGTTACGGTAACTATGCTGCGAGTGAAGCGACGAATGTAAACTTCCATGCCGGTGCTGGTAGCAGTGATGTGAAAGGCGAACGCAATCTATCTATCTTAACCAATGCTGTTGCTACCTCTGACTACTCTGTTGATACCTTGCAAGCAGGAGTGGGTGTTGGTCATCGCGTCGGTACTGAGCAGCGTCATATAACACCATTTGCTCAATTTAACTACGCACAAGCGAAAAGTGATAGTTACCAAGAAACAGGTGCTGGTGTCTATAACTTGAATGTCGATGAAAATAAATATGAATCAATGCGCTGGACAGCGGGTCTGCGTTTATCACAACTATTAACGCCAAAACTTGCTTTGACTGGTCAATTAGCAGCCGCCATTGAAAACGGCGATCAACATTCTGATATTACTGCCAGTTTCATTGGTATGCCGAATGACAAGTTCACGACCGTTGGTCAGGAAGTTGGTCGCGAGATTGGTATCGCTGGTATCGGTCTTAGCTATAGTCCGACTGCTAATATGAAGATCTCAGCGGGCTATCGCGGAGAATGGCGTGATAACTACGATGAGCAAGGCGCGAGCATCGCCCTACAAACGACTTTTTAGTATGTAAATAGTTATAAAACAAAAAAGCTTGAATCTAATTAAATTAGGTTCAAGCTTTTTTTATACTTATAATTTATTCTTTAACTTAAATTATTTAAACCTAAACCTTCGACGCCTGATAAATCTCATCAATCGAGGTATAAATGGTATCAGCAAACTCTTGATCGCTTTGCTGCTTGCTCAAACCTTCAGTAAAGGCACGCGAGAAGCTAGCAATCATACCTGAGTTTTGCTTCAATTTTGCACAGGCATCCGTGCGACTATAGCCGCCCGATAATGCGACGACCTTAAGTACTTTTGGATGGTCAATCAGTTCTTGATAAAATCCGGCTTCTTCAGGTAAGGTCAGCTTGAGCATCACTTGTTGCTCATCATTTAAGCGCTCAAGATTGTGCAAAATACTGGTTTTAAGAATCAGCTCACAATCATGCTTTTTCTCACTATTGATATCAATTTCTGGCTCAACGATCGGCATTAGACCCTTTGATAGGATTTGCTTTGCTACGTCAAACTGCTGTTGGACGACTAGCTCAATGCCATCAACACTTGGCTCAAAAATCACGGAGCGCATTTTAGTACCAAATACTGGATAGTTTTTTGCTTTGTCCAATAATAGATCTAGATTTGGCATTGGGCGCATGACTTGCACGCCATTCATACGCTCTGCTAAGCCTTTATCCACCTTTAAAAACGGGACGATTTGCTTGTCTTCCCATAAATAGTTGGCAGTGGGCTTGCTATTGACCGCGCGCTCCATGGTATCTTCGAACAAAATTGCGCCAAGTACCCGCTCATTATCAAAGCAGTCGCACGTCATGATACGTGCTCGCATCTCATGCACTTGGTCAAACATGGCTTCGTCATTGTCATAGGCATCGCCCATAACCCCATAATTCTCTAACGCTTTTGGCGTGCTGCCACCACTTTGGTCAAGGGCTGCGATAAATCCTGAACCATTTTTGATACGTTGTAATTGCTTTTGGTATTCCATGGAAAGAGCATCCTATTTTATTTATTGAGGTCAAGTGTCACAAATGATATTTTTAGCTGATATTAGTTTAACTGTTCGTAGATAACCTTACCATAGGATGCTATATGTGCCTATAACTGAACGGCAAAAGCATTTATAAAATTATTGTCATACCTATATTACGCCAAAGATATCTACGGCAAAAACAAGACTGCGACACAGCAAATCGCCAATAATAAACCCAATATATTGATACGGTTGAGTGATTCTTTAAATACTCCAACGCCTATAAGAGTAGCAACAGCAATTACACCAACGTTCATCCCAGTAAAGACGATACTTGGCGATTCTGACAATACTTGATGAGCGCGAATATAAGCATAAATATTACCCATATTTAGCGCACCAAGTAATATCCCTGCTGCAAGTGCAGTGCCCTGCCAGCGTACGCGCATGATGAGCAGATAAATCAACAATAGCAGACCTGCCAACCCAAAACTGACAAATAATGTCAGTGGAAAGGCAGCACCTTGCTTGGCAACTTGTTTAAATAGAATATCAATAACGCCATAGCCTGCCCAGACGCCAAACAACCATAGCGGTGTATGTTTGGCTTGTTTGCTAATCTCACCCTGCTGCGGACGATAAATCAGCGCCCCGAGCGCCAAAAACCCGAGCAATAAGCCAAAAATGCGTGTGCCGGTGAGCACTTCACCAAATAATAAAAAGGCGGCGACAATAGGAATGATCAAGGACAGTCGCTGAGCGGCATCAGTAGCTACCATACCGACTGCCTCAATCGCGCGCCCGAGTATAATAAATACCGCAGGCAGTAGTACACCAAGGCCGATAATAATTGCCCATGCTCCGCCAAGGGCACTCATGTCACTGACATCTGGCTTCAATAAAAACCAAGTCAATAAAAAGGCGACCGGATAACCGGCAACGATGGTTTGACGAATATCAATATCACGTTGGCGCAATATTTTAAGTAACACAGAGACGGCAACGCTACACAGCACTGCTATCGTTAAATACATCATAACGCTTTACCTTAGTCATCCATTATATCGAGGGCATATATCAGTGTTAATTTAAAAGGAGAAAAACCATAGAATGTAACAATATATTTCTTATGCAGCAAGCTATTTATGCCCATGTATCATCAGATGGTTCTATGAGTGTCTGATGCGTTCAAATTACAATTAGCCTGTAAGCGTGTTGGTCAAGATTTGCTAAAATAGCACACTACTCACTCACCTATATAATTGCTCAAGATTGCGTCTATTCACGCTTTTCTTGACGTATTGCTATTGCCTATGAACGCTCTATTTCGCTTTTTTGAAAATCGCCTGCCGGCCTTCCCTGAAACACCGATGCCACTACCCTCACCTCGTGATGGTATGCTAAAGTTTCTGTGGGCGTGCACCAATGGTTTACGCGGCTGGCTACTGCTATTTATGATTTTGTCAGCCGGTATCGGTATTTACGAAGCCATGCTCTTTGCTTGGATTGGAAATATCGTTGACTGGCTTGGGGTTTATACCCCGCAAAATCTGTGGCTAGAAAAAGGTGACATGCTGCTGCTCATGCTGGCGGTGATGATTGTCAGCCCATTATGGATTGCCTTATCCTCATTTATCCATTTTCAAACCTTGCAAGGGGTATTCCCCATGCAGATGCGCTGGCGTTTTCATCAGCGTATGCTTGGTCAATCGATGCAGTTTTATCAAGATGAATTCTCCGGTCGCGTTTCTGCTAAAGTGATGCAAACGGCATTGGCAGTACGTGATACCGTTATGACAGTTACTGACATGTTTATGTATGTCGCTGTCTATTTTATTACTTCAGGTATCATTCTCTTCAACCTTGACAGCTTGCTACTGATCCCCTTTATCGCATGGTTTGTATTAGTTTGGCTTGCAATGTGGTATTTCATACCTAAACTCAAACAAACGGCTATTGTACAAGCAGATGCTCGCGCCTTGATGACGGGGCGCATTACTGATGCTTACGCCAATATTATGACCGTCAAGCTGTTTAGTCACTCGCGCCGTGAGCTCAGTTACGCCAAAAACGCCATGGGGCAGTTTTTGGGTACCGTCCATGCACAAATGCGCTGGGTCAGCTATCTTGAGTTTTCAACGCATTTGATTAGTGTTGTTTTGGTCAGTAGTACTGCCGGTATCGGCTTGTATTTATGGCAACAAGAAGCCATTGGTGTCGGTGCTATTGCTGCTGCAACTGCCATGGCGCTACGCTTGAATGGTTTAACGCGCTGGATTATGTGGCAGACGGCAAGTTTGTTTGAAAGTATCGGTACGGTACAGGACGGTATGCGTACCTTATCTGCACCGCAAACCATCATTGACAAACCCCATGCACCAGCTTTAAAAGTCACAGAAGGTCGTATCGTCTTCGATCATGTCGATTTCAGTTATGAGAATGACAGCGATGATGCAGACAATAATGATGGTGGAAATTTAAACGACGGCAACCTATCAGCCACGTCTACTATCAAACTTCTCGATAATTTTTACTTGGACATCAAACCCGGCGAAAAAATCGGTCTGGTTGGACGTTCAGGTGCCGGCAAATCCACCTTGGTCAATCTACTCTTACGCTTCTTTGATGTCGATAAAGGTAAAATCCTCATTGATGGTCAAGCGATTGATGAGGTGACCCAAGAGTCCTTACGTCAGCAAATCGGCATGGTGACCCAAGATACCTCTTTATTACATCGTACCGTACGCGAAAATATTGCTTATGGTCGTCCTGATGCTACTGACGAGCAGATTATCATCGCAGCAAAACAAGCTCAGGCATGGGACTTTATCAAAGATTTATATGATGATAAAGGCAACATGGGGCTGGATACTCAAGTTGGTGAACGCGGCGTCAAACTTTCGGGTGGGCAGCGTCAACGTATTGCCATCTCACGTGTTATGCTAAAAAACGCGCCTATTCTACTGTTAGATGAAGCCACCAGTGCGCTCGATTCTGAGATCGAATTTGCAATTACTGAAAGCCTGAACGATATTATGACTGGCAAGACAGTTATTGCCATCGCCCATCGCTTATCAACCATTGCCGCTCTTGATAGACTGGTTGTGATGGATAAAGGCCAAATTATTGAGCAAGGCAGCCATGATGAACTATTGAATCTACATGGTATCTATGCACGATTATGGCATCGCCAAAGTGGTGGCTTCTTAGGTGAAGACAGTTAATTAAAAGCGCTTTATTAAGAGCAACTTCTCACACGGACGTGTTTATTTTATGGAAGCTTATACAAATCGCATCAACCTTGCTGGTAGACAGGCTCGCTATTATGACTTACAGCAACTAGGGTCAGCCAATCAAACTGATTACAAACGTGCGCCTGCCCATTTTTATGGGGGTAATAGCTTTACCGTTGGTACCTATACGCCATTGTTAAATGAGCTGGCAGCCAGCTTTGAGCTGAGCTCATTGGCATTACGCGGCTATTGGTACGATAAACCGCAAGCACGCCGCCTAACGCGTGAGCAAGATGCTGAGATGCTGATTGAGTTTTTAGAAAAAACCCAAGATAAACCAGTTGTTGGCATTGGACATTCGCAGGGTGCAACTGCTACTGCAATAGCGGCAGCAAAGCGTCCAGAGCTTTTCTCAGAGCTCTATCTTATCGAGCCTGTTACCTTTACCAAAAAACAAGCAAGAATATATAATCTGTTGCCGCGGCAGTTTTTACTAAGCCAAGAACCCTTTAAAAGTACAGTAACTAAGCAAACCACTTGGGCAAGTACTCAAGAATATTATGAGCATCTGCGTGCGCAGCGGGCATATCAGCGTATTAGCGATATAAACCTGAAAACCTTTGCTACACAAAGCTTGAGCATCAATAATGACGGTAGCTATACTCTGCTATTCTCACCAGAACAAGAGTTAGCTAATTATTTTGGTGCCCCTCATATTGATGCTGCACTTAAGAAATTAAGCTGCCCTTACACTTTGATTACTGGCAAGCCCACCTTATTTATCAATCCAAAAGTACGTAAACAATGGCACAAATTTGTTCCTGATAGCAGTATTATTTCCTTACCAGAGTATGGACATTTATTACCCATGGAGGCGCCAGAAATCTGCGCTCAAATTATCAATGAGCATTATCAGAGCAATAAATAAGCTGACCTATGACTGACCTTTTTGCGCCCAAACCGACTGACAACCTGTTGCCTTATGACGGTCAGGTAAATGACTTAGGAATTGTGATCGATTATCCCAGCCCCTTATTTTATAACTTGGTGACTGAGTTACCTTGGCAAGAAGATATCGTTACTTTATTTGGCAAGACACATGTCACAACGCGTCAAATCGTTTGGATGGGTGATAGCGATATTGACTATCAGTACTCTGGTCATACGCGTCAAACCATACCTTGGACAGATACTGTGTTTCATGTGAAACAACATGTTGAGCAGCAGCTACTAATACTTGGAATTGATGTTAATTTTAATTCCTGTTTACTTAACTATTATCCTTCTGGTGAGGATGGTATGGGCTATCATGCCGATGATGAACGAGAGCTTGGTGAGCAACCAGTTATTGCTTCATTATCCCTTGGTGCTACGCGTAAATTTGTCTTTAAGCATAAAAAAACTCAAGATAAAGTTGAGCTTTATCTTGAGTCAGGTCAGCTAATTGTCATGCATGGTGATACCCAGAGCTTTTGGAAGCACAGTATTACCAAGACTAAAAAGGTAACCACAGGACGCATTAGCTTAACTTTTCGGAAAATATATCCAAATAATCGAAGCTAATCATTAGCTAAATCTATTATCCAATCAACCTCGGCTCAACTGACTTTCAATACCAATTTACCAAAAGCATCGCCTTTTTGCAGCTCATGATGGGCGGTAACGACTTCTGACAATGGATAAGTCTTTTGCAAACGTAAAGTTAGCTGACCATCTGCTACCAGCTGTAGCACTCGTGCCATATCTTTACCATTACGCTGAGCCGCATAACCTTCAACGCTTAGATTTTTTTGACTGCCTGCTTCTTTGAGTTTATCTACCCAAATTGTTGGTAGTACATATACACGTCCAGACTCTTTGACAACGTCTAGCGCCCTTACACCCGCTTCATCACCGACCAAATCCAATAAGACGTCGGCTTGCAGCTCAGGGAACGGATCATTTTTGGTGTAGTCAATCCAGCCTGTAAGCTGGCTAGTATCTATCAAGCTATCCAGTTTTTTATACTTTTCTGCTGAGCAAATAAGCGTAACTTTAATATTATGTTTAGCGATTTTTTTCATCAAAAGCTGTATCAATAGATGACCAACACCGCCTGCTGGGGCATTCATCACTACATGCTCGCCCTCTTTGATATCAGCAAACTCAACAAACTGTAGCGCCGTTTGTCCGATACAAGGTAATGCGCCTGCCTGCTCTAAGGTGACAGCTTCAGGTACACGTGCCAGCATTTTAGCATCAACAGCGACATATTCAGCATAGCATCCACCGTTAAAAGTTAATGCTGCGACTTTATCACCAACGGCAAATTTCGTACTTTGACTGTCAACCACTGTGCCTGACATATCAAAACCCAAAATCGCTGGTTGATTATGATCAAACTTATCTTTTTGGATATTAGTAGCGCCCCAGCCTTTGCCTTGACGAGTTTTATAATCGACTGGATTGATACCGGCGTAAGCAACTTTTACCAGCACTTGAGCATCTGTCAACTCAGGTACGGCAACATCATCTTGGTATATCATGACTTCAGGTTCACCAAACTCACGTATGAGTACGGCATTTTGAGTCATTGGTATGCTTTTATCAGACATTGTTTATCATCCTTGTTTATTTTAGTTTAGCGTTCTTTATTCCATTAATAATTTTTATTCTATAGCAACGCCAGTTCTGCACTCAAAGGCAGATGGTCAGACAGAGTTGACCACGGTTTACCCGTATGTACCCAAGCATCCTTTATTCTGAGATTACGGACATAGATACGGTCTAAGCTCAATACAGGTAGCTTTGCTGGAAAGGTAGGCAGCAGCTTGCCGTGACAATGTTTAAAAGCTTCCGTCATACCCAAGCTTGATGCCAATCTATCACAAGACATTTTTTTCCAGTCATTAAAATCGCCGGCCAAAATTAGTGGCTGGTCAGGGGCAATCTCATCTCGGACATAGTTAGAAATCGCTTCATATTGCTTGATACGATCGCGCTCAAATAGGTTTAAATGGGCGCATAAAACCACCACTGGCACCTCCCAACCTACCGGCTGCACTTCACAGTGCAAAACCCCGCGCTGCTCAAGCTTATTGACCGTAATATTGACGTTGTGCTTGGGATCAAGTGGAAATCGGCTCAACACCGCATTGCCATGATGGCCGTTATCGTACTCTGAATTTTTGCCATAACTGTTTTCTAGTTGCAGATATTCACCAAACCATTCGTGCTGAGACTGGTCAGGGTACTCGTTGTATTGAATATTGCGCTTAAGGTTTTGCCCCTGTACTTCTTGTAGACAGAGTATGTCCGAACCAATAATATCAAGTGCTTGGGCAATACCCTGAACTTTGACTTGGCGATTCATCGGCGACATGCCTTTATGAATGTTATAGCTTGTGAGTACAAAAGAGGTGGTATTAGTCATAATGGTAGTAGTCATAAACTCAGTATTTATAGAGTAGATATTGGGTTTTAAATGTGGTCAGCTCAAAATAAAAAATAATCGTTTAAAATATAATCGAGGCACCATAGTCAGGAAAAAGTAATATCGATACATCAAGTACTGCTGATATTAATTTTTCTTGCTTGCTGTGCCTACGCAGACAGAGGCTGCAAAAAATTTATACCAGCAGCACTGTAGCTTTTTTGAGATATTTTAACTATATAAAACCATACATATAAAAAGAGCATTGGCTCATACTGAACCAATGCTCTCATACTATACCTATGTGCTATCAATGACCAATGGCTAATTCGTTACTGAGCCTATGTCATCTATTAATAGCGGGTGACAAGAGCAATCGGTTGGTCTGCATTCATAATATCTTGTGGCATAAAGACCGCTTTACCACCATTATGAATGACATGCTCAATGATTTCACCAATAGCATCATCAGTGATACCTTCTGCACTTGAATCATCCGCAAGACTTAGCGTTTGCGCTTTTTCATCAATTTTGGCTGGTTGAATATAGCCACGGCGGACATACAAGGTATCGCCTATACCCTGAAAAGCACTGCGATAGACTTCTTGCAAATCAGTCTGTAGTTTGTTTGCCCCGCGCGCTTTATCAATCTCGCCCAGTGCCGCTTGGTGTAAGGAGGTACGATAACCTTCTACTGCTTCTTGTACACTGTTGATAACATGCTGTGCACCACCCTCATCTAGATTGGTGGCATTTGATACCGTAGCGATGATATTATCCGGACGGTCACAAACATCTTTATAGTAGCCAATATTTTTGCTATCACCGACTACGACTAGCGGCATTTTATGCTCGCCCCACAGCTCTTGGACACTCTTATCTACTTGGTTAAAGAACTCTTTTAACGCACTACTCTCATTATTCGCTGAGCGATCTGATCCGCCATCGCTTGTCGTATGAAGTCCATTATTGTCGATAGGAAAAGGAATGTTTTCCATATTATTTTGGGCAGTATCGTCTAGATCGAACTCTCGTATCACGCGATCATTAGAGGCTTCAATTAAACGTGCCTTATCACGAGTCAATACCAAAGTATAATAATGCACAGCGCTTGCCATATCACGCACTAAATCACGGGTCGCAAAACGATGTGAGATAACCACACGCTCAGTGGTATCAATAGGCATACGGATCACTTGCACATCGTCAGTACTAGCAAAAATAGCTAAGGTATCTAGATTAAGATTATGATTCAGCTCTTTGGTCTTAGCATGGATATTGTCTAAGATAGTGGTTGCCGTACGCTTGTCATACTCATTGGTTAGACGTTCTTCGACGACTTTTAATTGGTTTTTTAGGGCAATAGGGTCTTTGTCATTAGCAGGGTGTTCGCGGTGCGTTTTGACAAAAATACTGACTGCTGGATTCGCCTTTGTCTCACGTAAGCTTTTAAGAGTTGCTTTCATTTAATACTCCTTGTTTTATGACTATAAATTTCCAATACTACTTTTGGTACGCCTTGCCTGTTACTTATTCTAGATTTTTGCGGTCAGGCGACTGCATACTCTTAATAACATAGCATGCTTAACAGGCTATTCATACTACAGCACTATTAACGCCTGTTATCCTATTACACTACCAACTTGACCACACAAGCTATAGGGTTAATTTGCAAGCAAATGATGATGCTTTGTAAATAATATCAACGCTTGCCACAATAACCTTAATAACAGTAGCCTTAATAAAGGTCACTTGATTAACAGCTTAGCAGAGCTCAAGCTTCCAGCTTGTATTTTCATTAATGAAGACCCATTATTTAAATATTACAATGCTGATTATTAACAATGGTTATCAATACACCATATCTATTACTCTCACATCAAGCTATTTAACTTTGAGAAACCTTGATCTTAATATATCTTTAAAATATAAACAGTAACGCCTGTTAATCATTTGAACGATTTGAATAATTACGCCAAATTAAACCCTTTTATCTGTCAAACCCATTATTTATAACGGAACCTTTTATGACTTCTATTTCTTCAAAGTTACATCTTGTCGATTTTGCCGATACTGCACCAAGCACTTTACAACAGCAAGTAATCAGCGCCATTGATGCGGCTAATGCGTTTTTAGATGAGTTGAAGGTGTGTACAGATAGCAAGGATACGTCTACCTCGATAGACGCTGAGCAAGCGCTAATTGATATAAAAAACTTTGACCACATCAATTTGGCATTGGATCGAAGTTGGGGCATTTTGTCGCATCTGAATAGTGTCATGAGTAATGATGAGATCCGCCATGTCCATCATGAGCTGTTACCAAAGCTATCAGCTTACGGTACGCGCGTTGGGCAGCATCAGCCGCTATTTAGTCGTTATCAAGCGATTGTCAGTGATAAAGCTTTCTTCGCAGCGCTTGAGCCGGCACGAGTACGAGCTATTGAGCTTGCGCTACGTAGCTTTGAGTTATCAGGAGTCGCATTACCAAAAGCTGAGCAAGATAAATTTGCGGCTATTCAAAGTAAGCTATCTACGTTATCAGCCACTTTCTCAGACCATGTTTTAGACGCCACTCAAGCTTATGCGTTGCCGCTTAAAACAGGGCAGTTAGTAGGTTTGACTGAAAGTGGTTTGGCATTAATAGCCGATGCTGGTGAGCAGTACAAAACAAGCCAGCTTGCAAATGGTTCGCTCACGCAAACAGAGATTGATACCTTATCGACGCCTTATTATGTGGCAAGCTTAAATATTCCTGTGTATCTTGCCATTATGACCCATGCCGATGATCGCAACTTACGTGAGACGTTATATCGTGCCTATGTCACTCGCGCCTCTGAGTTTGATGAGCATACTAATGCTAAAGGTCAATCTCTAAATAACGCAAATATCATGAGTGAGATTTTGCAGTTACGTGAACAAAAAGCCAGACTATTGGGTTTTGATAACTATGCAGAGGTATCGCTATCGACCAAAATGGCAGACAGCGTGGCAGAAGTAGAAACCTTTTTACGTGATTTAGCAGTGCAAGCAACGCCAACTGCTGCGCAAGATTTGGCGCAATTGCAAAAATATGCGCAAGATTATGATATTGAAGATTTGCAGCCGTGGGACAGTGCTTATATCGCCGAAAAGGTCAAACAAAGCGAGTTCAGCTTATCACAAGAAGAGATTCGCCCGTATTTCCCATTACCAAAAGTGATTAGCGGGTTATTCGCTATCGTTGAGCGTTTATACGGTATCAAAGTACAAGAGCAAAATGAATCCGTATCACGCTGGCATGATGAGGTGCGTTTTTATCAGTTATTTGATGCTGATGATAACTTGCTTGGCGGTTTTTATTTTGATTTATTTGCCCGTAGTGGTAAACGCGGCGGCGCCTGGATGAGTGGCTTTCAGTCACGTTATAGTTATGAAGAGCAAAACCACCAACAGCTACCAGTGTGCTTTATGGTCGGTAACTTCACCCCAGCACTCGATGGTAAGCCAAGCTTATTGACTCATGATGAAGTTGTCACCTTGTTTCATGAGTTTGGTCATGGTCTCCATCATTTATTAACCCAAGTGACGGTCGGTGATGTCGCTGGGGTCAATGGCGTTGAGTGGGATGCGGTCGAGCTGCCAAGCCAGTTTATGGAGAACTGGGCATGGGACGCGGAAGGTATTGCTCTTATTAGCAGTCATGTCGAAACTGGCGCGCCATTACCAAAAGAGAAACTCGATGCGCTATTGGCAGTCAAAAACTTCCAAAGTGGTTTGCAAACACTCCGTCAGATCGAATTTGCTTTGTTTGATTTGTTGATCCATGCGCACACGCCAGCGCTTAATTATGAAGGTATTTTGACTACGCTTAACAGCGTACGTAATGATATTGCCATTTTACAGACGCCTGATTACAACCGCTTTGCCAATGGCTTTAGTCACATTTTTGCTGGTGGTTATGCCGCTGGTTATTATTCTTATAAATGGGCAGAGCTGTTGTCTGCTGATGCTTTTAGTAAATTTGAAGAAGACGGCATTTTTAATCCCATCACAGGTAAAGCCTTCCGTGAGACTATTTTATCAGTGGGCGGTAGTTTTCCAGCTAAGGTGAATTTTGAAAATTTCCGTGGTCGTAGCGCCAGTATTGATGCTTTGCTACGTCATAGCGGTTTTTCTGATACTAAAGACCAGACTAAAAGTAGTACGGCTGCCAATGCCTCAATAACACGCGAGGTGATTTAAATGCGCTATCAATCAACGCGTCCAAAGCGGCAGTTTTTAGCGGGCGTTCGCTGTCCGAAATGTCAGGTCATGGATGCGGTAGTACAAGTCAATATCGTTGTGCCAGCGCTTGATGAATATATTGAATGTACGCTATGCGGGCATACTGAACATCGCCCTGATCCTGATGAGATCAGCGCAAAGAACCATCTTGAAGACCAATTAACTCGTGACGCTATGATTACCGGAACCAGTGGGACGGTCAAATTCAAAGAATAATTCTTTATATTTGACGATCAGACAGTCATATCTCATGATTGCTATAAACAATGCTGTATTTAATCGCCCTTCTATCAATAGATGGGCTTTTTTATTTCGAGTTTGCTATAGTATGGCAGGATATCTTTAACCTAAATTGAACGTAGTATGAAAAGCAAAAAAATGCGTCCTTTCTCCCATAAAGTCTCAAAAAAATCTACCCATTCTGCTAAGCCACGTCAAAAATGGTGGTTTGGTATTTTATTAATTGTGCTGTTAATCGGTTATTTCGTTTGGAAAGGCACGGTACCTCAATCTAATCAGAGCTCTGCTGAAAATTTGCCGGTGACTTCCGAACAAGATAAGCCTACACAGATTGCTTCTGTACCATTAGAAGATGACGTTAATAATATTATTGATGATGAAAATCAAGGTAGCGCTAACATAACGGATTCTGATATCTCAGATGCTAAAGCCATCTTAGAAGCCCCATTACCAAAAACGAACAGCTTAGCCAAAGAAGAAATTGATCGTTTAGAAGATGAACGTAAGCGCTTAGCCGAACAAGAAAAGCTCGCTGCTGAACAGATTGCCATGACCAAACAATTAACCGAACTTAAGGCTCAAGAAATCGCATTACTTGAGCAACAAATTGCCCAATTAGAGGCTGATACTGCGGTTAAAACCAACACTAATTAGCAGTTATCGCTAAATAATGTATGCTTTTATTCAGGGGTTGATGATGGCATCTTTGCAACTCACTCATAATCCTATTCTAAATAGCAGCGCTCAGCTGCTCATACTTCCTGTTAATAGCGCTGGTCTCCTTTTAGATCCTATTTTGACTCGCGCAAAAACCCTATATCCTGATAATTATCAACGTTACTATCGTGCGTGCCGTGATGGTAGCTTAATGGTTGGTAGCTGTTTGCTGCATAAACGCATACGTGAGCAAGCTGGGCTT
This sequence comes from Psychrobacter sp. D2, assembly GCF_013608135.1. NCBI lineage: Bacteria > Pseudomonadati > Pseudomonadota > Gammaproteobacteria > Moraxellales > Moraxellaceae > Psychrobacter > Psychrobacter sp. D2. The sequence goes on along the minus strand of NZ_JACDXZ010000001.1, from coordinate 192,981 downwards.
AGTGTCAGTAGTAATGGCAACCAACCCAGTTATATTGCTAACCTTGTTATATCAGATCACCCTTATCATCCAGTAAGAGTACGCTGGTTGACGGCAGCTTTAGTAGATTTACGACAACAACTGACAACGCTGATACGCTATCAAGGTATCCGTCACATTGCTCTGCTTGCCCGTCCACTTATCTACAACCATTCACGCAATGAAGCCAATCCTTCGACGAATGAGTCTCTTATAACAAACGCGCTTCCATTAGATTGGCATATTGATATATTGCCTCTCATAGCCCATTATTTAGCAAATTTACCTAAGCTTCGCATTGATATCCATGTACCTAAAGACGTTGCCATATAGCATATTTTCTAATTTTAGTTATATTTTACGTCCATAAAAAAACCGCCTTGAGCACTCATAATAAGTGATTCAAGGCGGTTCTTTAAATATTAACGCTATCAAATATCAAGCATTAGCTCTGCTCAATACCTTTCATAGTCAACTTGATACGACCACGATTATCAACGTCTTGAACCAATACTTTAACGATTTGACCTTCTTTTAGATAGTCAGATACATTCTCTACGCGCTCGTCTGCGATTTGCGAGATATGGACGAGACCATCAGTATTTGGCAATACGTTAATAAAGGCTCCGAAGTCAACGATACGAGCAACCGTACCTTCGTAAGTTTTACCTACTTCAACTTCTGCCGTGATTGCTTCAATTTTAGCGATCGCTGCTTTGGTTGCCGCTTTATTTTCACCAAAGATACGGATGGTACCAGCATCATCAATGTCGATAACCGCGCCAGTTTCTTCCGTTAGCTGACGAATCGTTGCGCCGCCTTTACCGATAACATCACGGATTTTATCCGGATTGATCTCAATTACGGCATAGTTAGGTGCATGAGCATTGATTTCAGTACGACTTTCAGGCAATACTTTGTTCATCGCATCTAGGATATGGATACGACCAGCATGAGCTTGTTTTAACGCTTGCTCCATGATATCTGGGGTAATACCTTCGATTTTAATGTCCATCTGTAGAGCAGTAATACCGTCTTTAGAACCAGCTACTTTAAAGTCCATATCGCCAAGATGATCTTCATCACCTAAGATGTCAGACAATACAGCAAAGCGCTCGCCTTCTTTAACCAGACCCATAGCGATACCAGCGACGGGTGCTTTAATTGGCACACCAGCGTCCATCAATGCCAAACTTGCACCACAAACAGAGGCCATAGACGATGAACCATTTGATTCAGTGATCTCAGAAACCACACGGATAACATATGGGAAGCGATCGCTATCAGGCAGCATCGCTTGTACACCACGGCGTGCTAAACGACCATGACCGATTTCACGACGTTTAGGAATACCTTCACGACCCGTTTCGCCTACTGAGAAATGCGGGAAGTTATAATGCAACATGAAATGATCACGAATGGTACCCGCTAGTGAGTCAATCATATTGACGTCACGAGTATTACCAAGGGTAGTCGTTACCAATGCTTGGGTTTCACCACGTGTAAACAATGCTGAACCATGAGTAAATGGTAATACGCCCACTTGTACATCAAGGGCACGAACGGTTTCTAAATCACGACCGTCAATACGTGGCTTGCCTGACAAGATATTGTCACGAACAGTACGATATTTTAGATCGTTATAGATTTCTTTAAGCTCAGCAACATTATTGCTATACGCTTCTGATTCAGCATCGCCAGCAAGCGCCGCGATTGCAGCGTCTTTGATTTCGTCAAGTTTCGCATAACGAGCTTGCTTATCAGTAACGGTATAAGCGTCAGATACTTGCGTACCGAACTGCTCTTTCATGCTGGTCTCTAATGCTTGATCGCGTACAGGAGCAGTATATTGTTGCTTAGCAGTACCAATTTCTTCTGCCATTGAGGCAATGTTATCGATAACGATTTGCTGCTGCTGATGACCGTATAAGACCGCACCTAGCATTTGATCTTCTGATAGCTCTGCAGCTTCAGACTCAACCATCAATACCGCAGACTTGGTACCAGCGACGACCAAGTCAAGATCACTTTCTTTAAGCTCTTCAAGGGTCGGGTTCAGTACGTATTCGCCATTGATAAAACCAACACGCGCCGCAGCAACAGGACCTTTGAACGGGGCATCAGAAATAGCTAACGCTGCTGAAGCACCGATTAGTGCTGCGATATCCGCTGATTGAGTTTTGTCAGATGACACAACCGTCGCTGTGATTTGAATCTCGTTTACATAGCCTTCAGGGAATAGTGGACGGATTGGGCGGTCAATCAGACGCGAGGTTAAGGTTTCAGACTCGCTCGCGCGACCTTCACGTTTGCCGTAAGCACCTGGAATTTTACCTGCTGCATACATTTTTTCTTGGTAGTTTACGGTCAATGGAAAGAAGTTTTGACCTTCTTTGGCATCAGACTTTACAACCGCTGCTACCAATACAGTAACGCCGCCCATATGGACTAAAATCGAGTTGGCTTGACGCGCAATACGTCCTGTTTCGATAACAACTTGCTGGTTACCGTATTGGAATTCGCGCTTAATGGTATTAAACATTGTCATATAATTTTCCTAATATTGACTGACGAAATAATATCAGCACAAAAAACACTGATATCTGTCATTAAAATTCTTTGTATATAGCTTCTAATCGACTGTCTTTACAGTTATAAATCCTGTCTATCGAAACTATTATTATCAAATATTTATCTTATGCTACTGGCTTGTCTAGCTCGCTTAGCCCTGCATATTGGTTGCTGCTAAGATTCGGTTTGCTATAACGATCATTTGGATTTTTATAGCATCAAAACCACTCCATCTATGGAGGCTTTTAACTACTTTACCTATGCATGTTTACCTATCATAAACAGTGCAAAAACCGACTAAGGCATTATTTTACAGTGATTTATGGTCATTGACCAACCTAATGCACTACTATCTATTTCTTAATAATTAGTTAAATATAAGCTTTTGTTTCTGTACTTAAACTCATACCATACTGATAAGCATAAAAAAACGGCGTGAAACTATTCCACACCGTTTTTAGAAAAATCTATTTTATCGATATCAACAAGCAAGTTCCAAATAGCTGCGCAAAAAATCTAAAATACTTCCCAGTTAAGGCATATCTCGTTTTAGCAACCATTTGTACTACTGTCGTCAAATTAACGACGTAGACCCAACTGGCTAATAAGGGTGGTATAGCGACCAAGATCTTTACCTTTTAAGTAATCAAGCAGTTTACGACGGGTATTAACCATACGGATAAGACCACGGCGGCTATGGTGATCCGCTTTGTGTGCTTTAAAATGGTTTTGTAGATCGTTGATGCGAGCACTTAACAAAGCTACTTGAACTTCTGGTGAACCAGTGTCACTTTCACCACGTTGGTATTGAGCAATGATTTGTTCGCGATCGGCATTAGTTAGCATAAATCTCTCCGGCAATGCTAAGAGCACCAAGATAATCTTAGAAGTTTAAGTATCGAGGAGCAATAGAATAGTTAATAAAATAGCCTGTACGTCATTCAGGACAACCCTGCATTACTAGAGTTGACCTAGTGTACGACAAGCTCAATGAGTCATAACTGTCATTTAAAACCATTTAGAATAATCTAAACCGTATTTAAATATGACGCCAATTATAACAAAAAACTGCTGGGCTAACAGCAGTTATTTGTTATGGTTTTAAGAATATTTGATTATTGGTAAGTAAGTTGACTACATTGTTAGTGCCCATCAAAAGTAAACATGAAATGTAGATACCAGCCTTATAATCTAAGACTTATTTATTTTTTTGGATATCTTCTTCGCTAGCCGTACCGCCTAGCTCATCGTCTGCTAAAGGCACAGTCGTAGCTTCTGCTAAACTATCAGGAGAGTTATCAGCACGAGGATTGATATCTTCTACAAGTTGATTAATCTCTTGTTCTTGCTCATCCATATCTTTTACTGAATTGCTCATAGTAACTCCTATTTACATTTAACTCATATATTCATACTTAAGAAGCTATTTATCTTCCTTCGTTTCCAAGTTATCAACAATACGCTCTGCGGCAGCTTCAGTGTCTTCTGTATGATTATCTTCCGTCTGGCTTTTAAGCGCTGCTTTGGCAGAATCAGAACGTTGTTGCTCAAATTTGGTATCGTTTGGATTAGGCTGTGTCATCGTGTTATATCCTTATAGATAATGAATAAAAATTACTCTAATTTGAAACGATTGGAACTTATGTTAAAGCTTTGTCAATCGCTGCGACGAAATTATTAATATCATCTGGGTTGCGTGAGGTAATCAGATTACCGTCTATCTGCACGCTTTCGTCTACGAATTTTGCCCCAGCATTTTCTAAATCAAGTTGTAAAGTATGATAAGCCGTTAACGTTTTACCCTTAGCTATACCAGTATTGATTAATATCCAAGGCGCATGGCAGATAACAGCAAGCGGTTTACCAGCCTCATTTATAGCAGTAATAATCCTATGTGCATTTTCGTTACCACGCATGGTATCAGCATTGACCGTACCACCCGGCAAAACTAAAGCATCATACTCAGCAGGTTTTGCGTCTTTTGCAAAAATATCAGCAGTAAAAGTATCGCCTTTGTTGACGTCTTGCTGCATACCTTGAACTTCTTTTTCTTTATTGGTCGTTATTAGAAGTGTGATGTAACCTTTAGCTTTTAGTTTGTTGTTAACCTCTTCATATTCTGCTTGTTCAAAGTGGTTATGAAGTAAAAAAGCAATCGTTTTCATAATACTTCCTATTTATTTATAAATTATATTTATGATTGAATAACTTTCTTATAATTGTAAAAATTAATTTATATGAATTGATATCTTGTTATTTTTATTTAGTTTTACTGCTCAAATTTATTATTTTATTCAACGAAATTTATAGTAAATCCATTTTGTATTATTATCACCCTCTTATATTGTACTTTCTTATTATTTTCATCCATGTCATGCTTTCCCTAGCTGACTTAATCAAGATACAAAAAAAGCAGGTTTCACTATAGGTGAAACCTGCAATAAAATGTGACGATATGTGATTTGTGTGAACTCTTAGTAAGTTTTGCCGCTTTTAAGTTATAAATCTAGGCAAATTTACGTGTTGAAATTACAACTGAATCAGCTTTTTAGGTTGCAATCGACCATTTAAACTCACTGCCCCTAGACCAATAAACGCGCCCTGCTCATCGATAAGACGAATATCTATCGGTATTTCATGTACCAATTGCTGCTCGTTATCATCGTTAGTATCTTCAATATTTTGACTATCGGCAGCGCTGTTATTGTTAGCAGCTAAATGCTGATCGATAGCTGTTGTGATATAACTTTGCACATCATCAGTCAACTGATCGATAACATTCAAGCGTTGACCCATTTGTACGCGCTCGCACTGCTCTGACGATAGTGTCAGCTCAGCACTAATATCAATGCAGGCATCTACTGGCAATAGATATGTCTGACGTTGTTCTAATGGCAATGCTTCTAAATCTGCAAGCGAAATTATCTCATCGATTTTGAAGTCACCTACTTGTAGACGGCGTAGTGCCGTCAAATGTCCAAGTGTAGCCATAGTTTTGGCAATATCTTCTGCCAATACACGCACATAAGTGCCTTTTGAACAGGTTACTGTTAACTGGATTTTCTGCTCATCGATTGCTTTTAACTCAATGGCTTTAAGGACAATGTCTCTTGGCGGGCGGTCTACTTCTATACCAGCACGAGCATATTCATAGAGTTTTTTGCCATCTTTCTTTAAGGCAGAATACATCGGTGGAATTTGCTGCTGAGCACCTAAAAACTGCTGGGCGACTTTGTCTAACAGCGCATCATCAAACGCTGGAATCGGTGCCTCAGCAGTGACTTGCCCATCGGCATCACCGGTATCAGTTTGACTACCAAGTAGAATGGTTGCTTGATAAGATTTGTCCGCATCAAGCTGATAGTGGCTAAATTTGGTCGCTTCACCCAAACAGATAGGCAATAATCCCGTTGCCATTGGATCAAGTGTGCCGGTATGACCTGCTTTCTTGCTGTCATGGTTAGGCGATTTAAATAAATATTTTACCTTTGAAACCACTTGCTGAGAAGTCATACCTTGAGGCTTATCGACTAAAATAACACCAGAAACTTTAATCTTGTTAGGGTGATTACTAGACTTTTTACCCGCTTGCGTAGATGCGATAGACATAATGACTTTTACCCTTCTACTCTTTGTTTTCTTGCTCGTCAGACTCATTTTCTTCAGTTTTAATAACCGCTTTACTGATTAAATCCATCATGTAATTACCACGGGCAGTCACTTCATCATAATGAAAGCGCAAACGCGGTGTTGTGCGAGTCTTCAAACTATGACTCAGCTCAGTACGCAAGAAGCCTGCCGCTTTGTTTAGTACCTTGATGCTTTCTTCATGATTTGACATGGTCATGGCATCATTGAGCTCAGGCTCCATAATGGTCACATACACATCAGCATAGCCCAAATCTGGGCTGACCTTAACGCTAGAGATAGTGACGAAACCTGTCAGACGCGGATCGTTGACCGCGTCACGGATAAGGACAGCAAGCTCACGCTGAATCTGATCAGCTAAACGTTGTAAACGTTGGTTCATGTTATTACCTTGTTTTTATTGATCAATATAATCATTTATTAATAAGTTTAACGCCTAATATTTGTTAAAAAAGGCCTAGCAGGATGTACCTGTTAGGCCTAAGTACAGCTGAATATTTATAAGATAGCTAATCCATCATGCCATGCGCAGTTAATAAAGCGGATTGCATGATGCACCATCCTAATTTTACCAGTGACTTTAGATAGTACGTGCGAACTCTTGAATCTCAAAGACTTCGATTTTATCACCAGCTTCTACATCGTAACCGCGAACGGCTAGACCACATTCCATGCCCGTACGTACTTCATTAACGTCTTCTTTGTAGCGACGTAATGACTGTAATTGACCAGTAAAGATAACTTGGTCATTACGTAATACACGGATAGGTTTGTTGCGATAAATCGTGCCTTCAACCACCATACAACCAGCAGCTGCACCAAACTTACTAGAGCGGAATACTTCACGAACGTCTGCAACACCCAAGATTTTCTCGCGATGTTCTGGCGCAAGCATACCGCTCATTGCCGCTTTCACATCATCAATCAAGCCATAAATAACGCTGTAATAGCGAATATCCATGTTGGCAGAATCTGATTTACGACGTGCGGTAGCATCTGCACGAACGTTGAAGCCTAGCAATACCGCTTCACTAGATTCTGCTAGCGTCACATCTGACTCAGAGATAGGACCAACGCCTGAGCTGATCACACGAACTTTAACTTCATCCGTCGATAACTCATTCAATGCGGCAAGTAGTGCTTCAAGCGAACCACGAACATCGGTTTTTAGAACAATATTTAGGTATGAAACATTACCCTGTTCCATCTGATCAAACATGCTCTCTAGACGCATCGCGTTTTGACGCTCAAGCTGACGCTCGCGCTCACGGTTGGTTCTAAAGTCTGCGACTTCACGGGCTTTTTTCTCGTCCGTTAAGACTAAGAATTCACTACCAGCTGCTGGCGTTTCAGGTAAGCCTAATATCTCTACAGGGATAGAAGGTCCAGCTGATTGAATACGTTTGCCATGTTCATCAGTCATCGCACGAACTTTACCGTAATATTCACCAGCTAAGACTAAATCGCCTTGTTTTAATGTACCTTTTTTGACAAGAACACTAACAACAGGACCACGACCTTTTTCGAGTCTTGACTCAATAACCACACCTTGAGCAGGACCATCTAATGGTGCTTCTAATTCCATTAGCTCAGCTTGTAAGCTAATAAGCTCTAGCAGCTCATCAATACCATCACCTGTCTTGGCTGAGATACGAGCCATAGGAGTATCGCCACCCCAATCTTCCGATACCACTTCTTTTGCAGTCAGCTCGTTAAGAACACGATCAGGATCAGCACTTGGCTTATCCATTTTGTTGATAGCAACAATCAGCGGCGTACCAGCAGCACGAGCATGATCAATCGCTTCTTCAGTTTGCGGCATCATGCCGTCATCTGCAGCAACGACCAATACAACGATATCTGTCGCTTGAGCACCACGTGAGCGCATTGCACTAAAGGCAGCGTGACCTGGAGTATCAAGGAAAGTAATAACACCACGTGCTGTTTTCACATGATAAGCACCGATATGCTGAGTAATACCACCTGCTTCGCCCGTAGCCACTTTCGTTTCACGGATTTTATCTAGTAATGACGTCTTACCATGATCAACGTGACCCATGATAGTGACTACTGGTGGACGCGTTTGTACGTTACTGCTGCGCTCATCAACAGCATCTTGTAGATCGTCTTCAACTTTAGTATCACTGACGGGTACTGGATTGTGACCCATCTCTTCTACAATTAGACTAGCGGTTGCTTGATCAATCATGTCTGATTCGCGAGCAATTTCACCCATTTTCATGAGTAACTTAGTCACTTCACGAGCTTTCACTGCCATGCGCTGGGCAAGATCAGAAACCGTGATTTGCTCACTGATTTCTACATCATAAACAATTTTTTCGACAGGCTTTTCAAATTTATGCTGTGAAGACTGGCTTGAACGTAGACCGTTTTTGCGGTTCTTAATTTCACGCTCGTCTTGATTTTTACGACGACCACGGCCACGGGCACTAGTGGTACTGGTGCCACGCTTGATTTCACGACGTTCTTTCTCAAACGATTCTTCTAATGCGTCACCGACCAAACCTTCTGCCAATGGCTCATCTTTACGAACTTCAGTTGCGGGCTGATCAGTATATTGACCAGCCATTTTACGCATTTGCTCAAGCGTACGCTTTTGCGCTTCTTCAGCTTGGGTACGGCGTGTTTCAGTTTCGATCTCGCGTAAACGAGCTTCTTCTTTTTCACGCACTTCACGAGCTTTACGCTCAACTGCCGTCTCAACTTTTGGCTTTGTCGCTGTAACTTTCTTCTTAGGTTGGTCTTTCGGCTTAACTTCAATAGTAGTCTTGCCGCCTTTTTTCACAACCACTGACGTTGAAATATCGTCATTCTTGTCGTCTGACTTTTTGCTAGAGCCAAGGCTTGCACGCATCGCAGCTAAAGTAGCAGCTTGACGCTCCTCAGATTTTTTCTTAGTAGCAGCACGGTCTTCAGCATCTTTAGCAGCACGCGCTTGCGACTCAATCATCGCTTGCTCACGTGCAGCCAATTCTTCAGCCATCTTTTCTGGATCAGGCTTCTCGAACACTTTCTTTTTACGCACTTCAACATTGACGCTCTTAGATTTGCCCGAAGAGCCAGTCACACGCGCAGTACTAGTCGTTTTAGACTTCAGACTAATGCGACGCTTTTCTTCCTGTCCATGACTTTGCTTTAAATACGTCACCAACTTTTCCTGCTCAAGCTCAGTGACTAAGTCACCCTCTGCACGCGCAGGCAGTCCAGCATCTACCAGTTGCTGTTGTACAGCACTTGCGGTTTTGCTTACCATATCTGCCAGTTCTTTGACGGTCTTATCTGCCATTTATTATCACCTACTGTCTATTATTTGCTATATGTTCAATTCAGTTGTTGGCTACAAATGATTGGGGTAAGGCTGATATAAATTTTGCTCATACCAACACTTTATTATCGATAGCATATCACCAAAAGACAGCGATATGCAGTTACCGCTTATTCATTGAACCAAGATTCCCGAGCTTTCATGATGAGTTTTCCTGCGGTTTCAGTATCTAAGTCTTCGATATCTTCTAAGTCGAAGACGGCTTGTTCTGCCAAGTCATCCACCGTAATGATGTCTTTTTGAGCCATTTTATAAGCCCAACTGACTGTCATTCCTTCAAGATCTTGTAGTTCCTGACTTGGCTCTTTCATGTTCTGTTGTTTGACCAATTCGTCTGCAATAACGACTTCTTTCGCACGCTCTTGGATCATATCAATCGCTTCATCATCTAATCCTTCAATATCGTAGAAGGTTTCGACAGGTACATAAGCCACTTCTTCAATACTGGTAAAACCAATATCGACAAGCGCTTGTGCTAAGTCTTTATCCACTTCTAGGCGTTCATAGAATAGTTCGATGAATGCTTTAGATTCGTTTGCTTGACGCTGCTGATACTCTTCTTCTAGCATCATATTTAGCTTATAGCCAGTCAGCTCAGAAGCTAAGCGTACGTTTTGACCTTGTGAGCCAATCGCACGTGCTAGCTGATCATTGGTACTAAAGATAATATCAGCCGTTTGCGTATCTTCATCTAGGATGATACTGCTTACGTCTGCAGGCTCTAAAGCGCTGATGATAAATTGGGCAGGATCATCTGACCAAACCACTACATCAATACGCTCGCCATCAAGCTCTTGCTGTACTGCTTGGATACGTGTACCACGCATACCAATACAAGCACCAACCGGATCGATACGATGATCGTTGGTCTTAACCGCTATTTTAGCACGAGTACCCGGTAAGCGCGCGACGTTACGGATTTCGATAATTTGTTCTGCAATCTCAGGCACTTCTTTTTGCATCAATGCCGAGAGCATTTCAGGATGAGTACGTGATAGAAGCAACTGAGCGCCGCGATTTTCACGGTTCACATGATATAAGATGGCATTGATACGCGATTTTGCGCGCAATTGCTCACGTGGTAGCATCTGATCACGTGACAGATAACCCTCAGCATTATCACCTAAGTCAATGATGTAACCATCACGGGTTTGTTTTTTGACTTCGCCATACATCATCTCGCCAACACGTGGCTCAAAAGCATCTGCTACTAAATTACGCTCAGCTTCACGAATCTTTTGGATGATAACTTGTTTGGCTTGAGTGGCAGCAATACGACCAAACTCGATCGACTCAATTTGCTCTTCTTTAATATCACCGATTGACCATTCTTCTTGATCAAGGTCAGTAATCGCAAGCTGACAAGCAGGCATTTCATGGTCTTCATCTGCAACCACTGTCCAATAACGATAAGTATCATAATCGCCTGTTGTACGGTCAATTGAGACCCGCACTTCTACTTCCGGCTGATCGGTATATACTTTTTTCTTAGTCGAGACGACCAAAGCATCTTCGATTGCTTCAAAGATATCTTCAGGATTTAAGCCCTTCTCGTTACTGACAGTTTCTACTACCGTTAAGATTTCACGACTCATACTATGCCTGTCCTATCATTTTTTAATTGACTTAAATTTTATAATTTTTGACTTACTCTATATTTTCACCATCAGTCATCTAAGCTATTAGACTAACCGCGTTCATACACTAAAAGTGTCTAATAGCGAATAGATTAAGCATCTTCGTAAATCAAATTGGCTTTATCAATATTGCTTAATGCAATCTCAAACTGCTCACCATCAGTGGCAGTCAGCTTTAAAGAGGTGGCATCGATACTGTTTAGAGTACCAGTTGCTTTACGGCGTTTTTTATCACCTTCACCAATCGCTTGTATCAAACGCAAGCTCACTGTCTGACCGACATAAGCATGCATTTGCTCATCTGAAAAGAACGCACGGTCAAAACCAGGTGAAGAGACTTCTAAAATAAACTCACCGGAAATCGGGTCATGAACTTCAAGAATACCGCTCACTTGGTGATTCACTGCTGCACAGTTTTCAATCGTTACTTGTTTATTTTGAGCTTGCTCTTCTGGCAATGCCTCAATATAAATGCGTAACAAAGAGCGATTGCCCTGTGGTGCAAACTCTATACCCCATAGTGCCACATCGCAAGCCGCGACGGCAGGGGCAATGATATTAGTCAATTCTGTAACTTTGGTCGAAAGCTTCATAATCTATTTATATTTTCCTATTCACTTATCTATCTTACTTAATAAATCCTGCTGAAGTTTTTCTTCATCATTATTTAATAAGAACCTATCGTTATTTAAACCACAGTGATTGTCTTATGCTTAAAGCATAAACACAAATGATATCTACCGGGTGTTTATATCAGGGTAAGCTTAACAAATATCAAGCTCAGCCGCGCTATGCTTTTATTACTTATAAAGCAGTACTATCGATAAAAGAGTGAGGAATAAAAGATAGTGTGCTTAAGTATCATCGCGCCATGAATGACATGTGATGACAAGCTTCTATAAATGGTATCGCACTCTATAGACATAGAGCTTAGCATAAGTAGGATAGATATCGCGATTACACAGACCGCCAGATACAAAAAAACCCACAAGCATAATGGTGGGCTAATTGTTACTGACAAATTTAGTGTGCAAAACATCAGTATAAAAAGTGGTAGCGGGGGCTGGATTTGAACCAACGACCTTCGGGTTATGAGCCCGACGAGCTACCAGACTGCTCCACCCCGCATCAATCTAGAACGCGTATTATAGGGAGGTTTTATAGTAGTGTCAATCTTTATTTAAAAATAATTTAAATTAAAAATCTTAGCTATTTATGAACGACTCACTTAATACGATACAACTTTAAAACTTGGTGCGATTGGGGGGACTTGAACCCCCACAGCTTGCGCCACCACCCCCTCAAGATGGCGTGTCTACCAATTCCACCACAATCGCATTACTCTAACTGTTCTCTCTATATTCTCAATACCCATTATAGTTGACGCGTAAGGTAAGCATCAAAGGTCTAAGACTTGTAAAAACAGAAAAAGCATTGTAAATGTAACGCTTTCAAATAGCAAGGGCTGCCTACTTAAAAAAGTAGAGTAACAGCAGCTACTGAGGATTTTGTGTCAAAGGCCGCGGCGTTTGTGGTGCTGAAACCGGTGCATCTAGACGAAACTGATCTTCTGCCTGCTTACGAGCATGGACCGCAAGGGTCATACTAGTGATAAAAAAGATGGCGGTCAATACGGCTGTCGCGCGTGTTAAGAAGTTGGCAGTGCCCGCTGCACCAAATACTGTACCTGATGAGCCGGCACCAAAAGAAGCCCCTGCATCTGCCCCTTTACCATGCTGTATCAAAATCAAGCCAATCATGGCAATCGCCACGATAATATGCAGGGCTAATATAAACGTAAACATGGTGGCCTCTTTTGCCGCGTAATGACGACTGATAACGAAAAACAAATCGTATGGTGTAATAGTGATAAAGATTGGCGGTAAATGTTGCCATATCGATGATATAAATAGGGCGTATTGTACACGATTGCAAGGGCACTGTTAAACCCACTTTTGCCAACTGATAAAGACATTTTGTGAATAACAATTACAATAAAGACTCACGTTTTTATTATATCTATCAAGAATCTACTAGATACTGGCTTGGCTAAAAGCAGTGGCAATCGTCAGAAAGCTGTCAGCTTTCAATGAAGCACCGCCAACTAAAGCGCCATCAATCATAGGATCAGCAGCAAAGCTATTAGCATTATCAGCATTGACACTACCGCCATACAAAACCGTCATATTAGACAATGAGTCGGCAAATCCTGCCAACGTTCGCTTGATATGCTTATGAGTGGCGCTGACTTCTGCTACCGTTGGCACTTTACCTGTACCTATTGCCCATACTGGCTCATAAGCAATAATGAGACGAGTCGGTAATGCCTCAATAAGTTCTGGCTGCTGTGTAATGAATTCTTTGATAACTGCTAACTGATTATCAATGACTTCAAGCGTTTGCTTGGTATCATATTGCGCTTGGCTTTCACCAATGCAAAATACCACGCCTAAATCTTGTGACAACGCATGAATCATTTTTTGCAATAAAGAATCGTTAGATTCTTGATGATACTGACGGCGCTCTGAGTGACCAAGGATTGTCCAAGTCGCTCCAGCATCGACTATCTGCTGCGCTGAACATTCACCTGTATAAGCACCAACACTGGCACTGTGTCCACTAACGTCTTGAGCTGCGCACAGTATTGAGGTGTCTTTTAGGCGACCATTCACTGCTGCTAAATGTATGAAGCTTGGTGCTACCATTATTTGACAACGCGCGGAGTTATCGTGGCTCATTTGCTTGGTTGTACTAATAGCAGCGCATAAGTCGTCCAGTAGTGCGTTTACGTCATGGCTCGTTGCTGGATTCTGCTTCCAATTTCCAATTACCCAAGCTTGCATTCTTCTCTACCTTGTCTTATATATGGCTGCCAATATGGCTAATATGCGCGCAAGTATAACAAATATTTCACAAGTGCTATAGTATAGTGCGCCCCAAATCAAAACTGACCTTTCAACCGTTGCTTTAGTAACTATTGCTGAATAATTATTTTTTATTAGCGAATCGAGCCCTACACTCTATAAAACCTTTGCGCTCACGTAAATCCCTATATGATTTTCTCAATATAGGATAAAGTGCAGACAATCGATTTTTTTATCTCAAAGCCATATTTAAAATAACTATTTTAATAATTAGCTCAACTATCAACGATAAAATGGCAATAAGTAAAACATGGTGAATAGCCTGCTATTTAGGTAAATCTATCGCCTACCAGATATCGAGCAAGGAGAAGTCTTAATGTCTATCACAACCAGTAAATACGGTGGCTTAGCACAGCAGCTGATTAGCGAAGGTATCGTAAGCGAAGCGCATATGAAAGCGGCACAGACTGATTCGCAGCAGCAGCAAGTAGGACTGGTCTCTTATCTGGTAGAGCATAAGCTCGCCAATGCCTATCAATTGGCTCAAATGCTATCGCAAGCATTCGGCGATCCTTTATTTGATCTTGATGCGCTAAGCTCAGAGGTCATCCCAAAAGACTTGGTCGACGAAAAAATCGTCCGTAAGTTTAATGCTTTGCCAATGTTTAAGCGTGGGCAACGCTTATTTGTGGCACTGAGCGATCCGACCCGTATCGATGCGATTGATGCGATTGCCTTTAACTCTCGCTTGTCAATTGAAACCGTTGTAGTCGAAGAAGATAAGCTTAAAAGGCGTATTGAAAGCTTCTATGCTGATAGCATGCAAAATTTTGATAGCTTTTCTAATAGTGATTTGCATATTGGCTTTGATGAGAATCAAGAAGAAGATGACGGCGAGACCAAAATCTCTGATAGCGTCGAGGAAGCACCGGTCGTCAAGTTTGTTAATAAAATGCTAGTAGATGCCATTCGTATGGGTGCGTCCGACTTACATTTTGAGCCCTATGAAAAAAGCTATCGAGTGCGCTTTCGAGTTGATGGGGTCATGCAAAAAATGGCCAACCCGCCCGTACAACTCGCGGGGAAAATTGCTGCGCGTTTAAAAGTGATGTCACAAATGGATATCTCAGAGCGCCGGGTGCCACAAGATGGTCGTATTAAGCTTAAGATATCTAAAGATAAGGCCATCGACTTTCGGGTAAGCTGCCTACCTACCTTGTTTGGTGAAAAGCTGGTTTTGCGTATTCTAGATCCCTCATCAGCCATGCTTGGTATTGAAGCGTTGGGCTATGAGCCTGACCAACAAGATATGTTCTTGGAGGCGTTACATAAACCGCAAGGGATGCTTCTTATCACAGGTCCTACTGGCTCTGGTAAAACCGTCTCACTCTATACTGGTATTAATATCTTGAACACGGGTTCGACCAATATTTCGACTGCTGAAGATCCTGTCGAAATTAACCTTGAAGGTATTAATCAGGTCAACGTCAACCCAAAAGTGGGGCTGACTTTCTCCACCGCCCTTAAGTCTTTCTTACGCCAAGATCCTGATATTGTGATGGTTGGTGAGATTCGTGATCTTGAAACTGCTGAGATTGCGATTAAAGCAGCACAGACAGGGCACATGGTACTTTCAACCTTACATACCAATTCAGCGCCTGAAACGTTAACGCGATTACGCAATATGGGTGTCGCTTCTTTTAATATTGCCACTTCCGTGAACTTGGTCATTGCCCAACGATTGGCACGGCGCTTATGCAAAAACTGTAAAAAACCTATTAGTATCCCACGTCAAAGTCTGCTTGAGCTTGGCTTTACAGATGCAGATTTGGACAATACAGACAATGTCATCTACGAGCCAGTCGGTTGTAATGAGTGCCGTGAAGGCTACAAAGGACGTGTGGGCATTTATGAGGTGATGAAAGTCACTCCAGATATTTCACGTATTATCATGGAAGATGGTAACGCGATAGACATCAAAGATGCGGCGCTAAAAAACGGTTTTAGAGACTTACGTCGCTCTGGTGTTTTAAAGGTTTTACAAGGTGTCACCAGTATTCAAGAAATGATGCGCGTAACTTCTGAATAGTATATTTGGCTGAAAAGTTTGGTACAGATATTGCTCTGAGTAAATTTCATTATGTCCGTAAAACTTGTTGTTTAATTACTATTAAACAATAATAGCCAGTAGGAAAAATAAAACAGATAAACACTGGTTTTTTGCGCTAAAATAAAGTATATCCGCTTAAAACAATGGGTTAACTACGTTTTATAGCAGGCATTATCTATATTGGACTATATCAGACCATTTTTTGAAGGAACGGACATGGCAAAAGCTAAGACCGACATGCTGCTAGACTTTGTATATGATGGCGTCAACCGTCGCGGGCAAAAGGTAAAAGGTGAGACGACCAGTCGTAGCTTAGAGCTTGCCAAAGCCACGTTGCGCAAACAAGGTATTACGGTTAAAGGTATCAAGAAAAAGCCAAAACCCTTATACACCTTTAAAAAGTCTATCAAGCCTATCGATATTGCTATTTTTGCACGTCAATTGGCAACCATGATGAAAGCTGGGGTGCCATTAACCCAGTCCTTTGAGATTGTCGCTGACTCTCTCGATAATCCAAGTATGAAAGATCTGGTGTTACAAATCAAAGCCGATATTGAGGCTGGTGGTACTTTTGCATCGGCATTACGTCGCCATCCCCGCTATTTTGACGATCTTTTTTGCTCGCTTGTTGATTCTGGCGAGCAGTCAGGTGCGTTAGAAACCATGCTGGAGCGAGTTGCGACTTATAAAGAGAAAAGCGAGCTGTTAAAAGCTAAAATTAAAAAAGCCATGAAGTATCCTATCGCAGTCGTTGTAGTTGCTATTATTGTCACCATCATTCTGCTTGTTAAAGTCGTTCCAGTGTTTGCTGATTTATTTGGCTCTTTTGGGGCAGAATTACCTGCTTTTACCCAGATGGTCGTAGGTATGTCTGAGTGGATGCAAGCATGGTGGTTCATCTTAATTGTATTTATTGGTGGCGCTATTATTGGGTTTTCAGAAGCTAAGAAGCGTTCAAAGAAATTTCGCGATGTCTTAGACCGTGCAGTATTAAAAGCCCCAATATTCGGCAATATCGCTTACCAAGCGGTGATTGCGCGTTTTGCTCGTACGCTGTCTACGACTTTTGCTGCCGGCGTACCGCTTATTGATGCGCTCGATTCTACTGCTGGTGCAGCCAATAATGTAGTTTTCTATAACGCTATTCAGCAAATCAAAAATGACGTCTCTACGGGACAACAATTACAGTTCTCAATACGTTCAACCAATTTATTTCCAAGTCTTGCTATTCAAATGGTAGGTATCGGTGAAGAGTCTGGTAGCTTAGAAGAGATGCTCGATAAAGTAGCAGTCTATTATGAAAACGAAGTTGATAACGCTGTTGATGGTTTGACCAGCTTGATGGAGCCGCTTATTATGGCGGTACTTGGCGTATTAGTTGGTGGTTTGGTCATTGCCATGTACTTACCAATCTTCCAGATGGGCTCAGTAGTAGGTTGAAAGCTAATTAAAGGACAGCTAATTCATGCAATTTATACAGTTACTACAAGAAAATATGACAATCGCTTTGGTCATATTTGGTCTATTAGGGCTGTGCGTCGGTAGCTTCTTAAACGTGGTAATTCATCGCACTCCATTGATGATGGTATCGGCTTGGCGACAAGAGTGTAGCCAGTTTACGTATGAGCAAGCAGATATGCCGCGTGAGCATACGATGCCACTATTTAATATTGTTGCCACTGATACACCTATTACCTTAAGCCATCCTGCTTCACGCTGCCCGCACTGTACCCATAAAATTAAATGGTATGAGAACATCCCTTTAATCAGCTGGATATTACTACGCGGACGTTGCTCAGATTGCAAAGCGGCTATCGGGCTTCGATATCCTATCGTTGAGCTGGTCACTGCTCTGCTATCTGCACTAGTCATTTATCATTTTGGCGTCAACATGGTAGGGCTGTCGGCATTAGTTTTAGTCTGGACACTGATCGCCTTAACTGGTATCGACTTTGATACACAGTTATTGCCTGACCGCTTGACTTTTCCATTAGCAGGGCTAGGACTGGCGGTCAATTCACAAGGTTGGTTTGTGCCCCCTACTCAGTCGATATGGGGCTTGTTATTGGGATTTTTATCGTTATGGATAGTGGTCAAGATATTTTATTTAATCACCAAAAAGCATGGTATGGGACAAGGCGACTTTAAATTATTGGCAGTACTGGGTGCGTGGCTTGGACCTATGATGTTACCCTTGATTATTCTATTATCATCATTGCTCGGCTCTATCGTTGGGATTATCTTGATGAAAAAACAAGGCGAGAGCAAGCCTTTTGCCTTTGGTCCTTATATTGCCATTGCTGGTATTGTGGCATTGTTATACGGCTCAGATATCGTTAATTGGTATTTAGGTATGTATACTTAAGCAGTAGCCATTTCCCAATAGTTATGTTTAACCTTTCATTGATTACAGTCATTATCCTTCTATCAGTCAGATAAGTCATCATTATGTCAAAATACGTAGCAGCACCTTCAACTTATTCGCATCAGCCGCAAACGCCTGAGCATAAAAGTAAAACATTGGTAGTGGGTTTAACGGGTGGTATCGGCAGTGGCAAATCAGCCGCCAGTGACTGGTTCGCACAGCAGGGAATCGATATTATCGATGCAGATGTCATTGCACATGAAGTGGTGGTCAAAGGCAGCTCAACGTTGCGCAAAATCCAGAGGAAATTTGGAGATTGGGTGCTAAATGCTGATGGTAATATGGACCGCGCCGCTGTACGAACCCATGTGTTTACTTATCCTGATGCTCTAATTGAGCTTGAAGCGATTACCCATCCCGCGATACGCGAAGCTGCAAAAAAGCAATTGGCAGAGAGTACCTCGCCGTATGTGGTGTTGTCAGCGCCGTTATTGATTGAAGCGGCAGAAGCTGGGCTTGCCAATTTATGTCAACGTATTTTGGTGATGGATGCCACAGAAAATACCCAACTTGCACGAGCCAGTCAACGTGATGCGCTAAGTGTGCAAAAAATTGAAGCCATTATGGTCAATCAGCTTAGCCGTGAAGAGCGCAATCGTCATGCGGATGATGTGGTATTAAATGAGAGTGATCTTGCGGCCCTATATGTACAATTAGAGCCGCTCCATCAAGACTATCTTAAGCTTGCCCAGCAGCTAAAGTTCGCTGCCGATTAATCTCATACAAAGCCATACCTGTCGCCACACTGACATTTAAGCTTTGCAAGTTGCCATGCTCGTTGCCTGACATCGGAATATAAACCAGCTCATCGCAGCTTTCTGTTGTCAGGCGACGCATCCCCTCACCTTCTGAACCCATGATAATAGCCGTTTTACCAGTCAGATCTGCAGCATGGATTGGTTTGGCATCGGCATTAAGAGCGGTACCAAACACAAAAACGCCGGCATTTTTAATTTTTGTCAGCGTGCGTGCCAGATTGGTCACGCTAAAAATAGGCATCATTTCAGCCGCGCCGACTGATACTTTGGCAACCGTTGGCGTCAAGCTAGCTGCATGATGTTTCGGACAAATGACTGCATCGACACCCATGGCTACTGCTGTACGCAAACAAGCGCCAAAATTATGGGCGTCCGTAATTTGGTCTAGTACCAGTAACAAACAATCATCTCGACCAGCAAGCGTATCTAGCAAACCTTCATCAGCGAAGCCTAAAGGACGGGCGTTCAGCACTACGCCTTGATGTTGCGGGCTACCACACAGCTGAGTAAGTTTGTCTTTTTGCGTTGGTTGAATACTGATGCCATTATCACGTGCTTGCGCCATAATAGACTGTACATGACTGTCAGTCTCGCGCCCTTGCTGTACAAACAAGCTCAGTCCATCAAGAGGACGGTATTCGAGCAAGGCATCAATGGCATGAATGCCATAAAAATAGGTAGGTTTTGCCATAATAGGCCTATTGATTATAAAGTGGGTATTGCACAGTGTTATAAAAAACATGCAATAAAAATAGAGATGTGTAATTGTAGCAATTAATGACCAGCTTCATCTAAATAATGTCAGCAAAAAAAAGAAATAAACCTGATAAGATTTATTTCTTTGGAATCATTGGCTTTTTGGCGTCATCAATTATTTAACGACAATTTAAGGCGTATTAGCCTTCTAAGTGACAGATATACTGAACGATCTGTTCTGTGCGTAAATTGAAACCGCTATTACCTTCAACCACGAATGACTGTCCTGCGCGGTAGTAGCTGAACTCCTCTTCCCCATTTATTTTGACTTCGCACTCACCGCTAGTGATTTCAATACGTTCAGATGTATTGGTACTAAAGTGATAATGCTCGACCAAATTATCACAAGGCAAGATAACACCTAATGTTTTATGACGACCGTCCTCGAACATAATGGTATGGCTTGAGCAACGACCATCATAGGATATCGTGGCTTGAGCATTGACTGTTACATTAGTAAATTGCGCCGCTGTCATAGTGGCTTCCTTATCAAATAATTATTGCCAACTAAAAAACCAAATTGAATGTGTAGATAAGCAAATGCTTAGATAAGCGTTGTTATATCTACCTTTTACCATCGACTCTAAATCATTTTTACTTTGCTGTGCGCTGATTATAGAATTGATTTATCTTATAGGTTTAAAAATAACCATTTATTACTGATAGTTACTGACACACAGGTTTGTATCATGTTCTACAAGCTAACTGATCTGTCATAGAATGCACGAAAATCTGGTGGTAAGAGTTTATCATTATGTGAGATTATGCTACCACATTATATCTATAAAGTTTGTTACAGCGGCAAGAAAGTTCCGCTTATTATGATGGCTTTAAGTGATGTTATTGATTACCTTTAATATTTGTATTTAAGATTATTTGCCACCATACTATTTGCCAATTGCATTTATCTATGTTGCAGTATGAACTGAACCGATTCATTCCTTTATTTAACCTATTGTAGAGATAACCTCCTTGTACGACATTACATCGTATTTGAGGTTTGTTGTCTGTCATGAGAGGCGTTGATGCTAGTATCATTAACTTTAAATCAGTTTGCGTTAATTGCTCAGCATGAGCTGAGTGTGGCTGAAGGCTTCAATGTCATCACTGGTGAAACAGGCGCTGGCAAATCACTATTACTCGATGCGCTGTCTTTATGTATCGGCGAGCGCGCAGACAGTGCAATGGTCCGGCATGGCGCGGCGCACGCGGATATCTACGCGCAATTTGATGTAGAAAACAATAGTATCATTGCTGAATGGTTTGCCAAAAATGAACGGGCTTTAGAAGAGCCAGATGTATTGATTCGTCGACAACTTAGTAATACAGGGCGCTCAAAAGCATGGTTAAATGGCACACCTGTCAGTTTGGCTGAGCTTAAGAGTTTGGGTGCATTGCTGGTCAATATTCATAGTCAACATGCTCAGCAGGCGCTACTCAAGCCACAATTTGTAGTGCAATGGCTAGATGAAATGGCACAGATAACTTCTCTTGCTACGCAGACCTCAAGTAGCTATCAAGCTTATCAGCAACTTAAACGCCGCGCTGACGATCTCGCTAGCCGTGAAGCTCAGCGCCAAGATCGTATTCAACTGTTGCAAAGCCAGTTAGCAGATATCGCACCGTTATTGGTCGTTGATTATACAGAAGTAGAAGCAGAACACGAAGAATTATCCAATATTGAAGCACTAATGATTGAGGCCAGTCATGGCTTGCATTTACTCGATAATGATACCGATGAGCCCGATATAATGACCTTGCTCGGGCAAGCAATTAAACTATGCGATAATCAAATGAACGTTAGCCAAACCTTTGAGCAAGCCTCAGAACAGCTGCATTTGGCGCAGCAGCAAATCACTGAAGTGACTGGCTTATTGTCAGATTATGCTGAGCAGCAATTGCCTGACCCTGAGCGTTTGCAGTCATTAGACAGTTTAATCAGTTTAGGTCATCGCCTATCACGTAAGCATAACTTGCCAGCGAGCGACTTGATTCATGAAGCAAAAGGCTGGGAAGCGCAATTAGAACAATTAGAAAACGAGCCAAGCAGTGATGCAATGGCGGCACAAATTGAGCAAGCATGGCAAGAGTATATAGCACTAGCAACTGAGCTAAATAAAAAACGGGCTAAAGCTGCCCCGATTGTCAGTAAACAGCTGATTAAGCAACTACAGCCGCTTGCCCTACCTAATGCACGTTGTGAATTCGTTTTTACCAAAAAGACCGATGTCAGCCAATATAATGGACAAGGCTGTTATGATATAGACTTATTATTCAGCGCCAACGTCGGTATGCCAATGCAGCCGCTACACAAAATCGCTTCAGGCGGTGAGCTATCACGTATGGCGCTAGTGATGCAGGTATTGCAAGCGACCAATGCAGATAATAATGCGGCAAAACCTATGCTAGTCTTTGACGAAGTTGATGTCGGTATCAGTGGTGGTACGGCACAAGTGGTGGGTGAGCTGTTGCGCGCCCTTGGGCAAACGCAGCAATTACTCGCCATTACCCACCAAGCCCAAGTCGCTGCGCAAGCGCATCAGCATATCTTGGTACAAAAACACCATGACGAGCAAACTGAAAGTGAGCTTGTCATCTTAACCGAGCGCGCGCAAGTAGATGAACTGGCACGTATGTCTGGTGGTGTTATTATCACCGATGTCACTCGTGACCATGCGCGCAGTTTATTGAGCGATGTTAAATGATCATTGATTGACCACCATAAACACCTTTTTATTGCTAAATCCTTGCTTTAGTTGATTTTTTATTCATTATCGCCATATAGTGGTGTCAGCTCTGTTATTTTACCTTTATTAGTAGGTTGCATTTGTTTCTATGTCCAAAGCCAATTTGACCCATCATTTTTTAATCGCGGCGCCTGAGCTGTCAGACCCACGGTTTGAGCAGGCGCTGATTTATATTTGCCGTCATGATAAACACGGTGCCCTCGGTCTGATGGTCAATCGTCCATTAGAGCAGGCACGCGTGGGAAAACTGCTAGAAGATCTGGATATTGAGGTTACAGACGCACAGGTGATGGAAGATCTGGCATTAGAAGGTGGACCTATGTACCCTGAGGTTGGCTTTGTACTGCATACAGGGCAGCCAGAATGGGCATCGTCTTTTGCGATTTCAGAAAATGTCTGCATCACTACCAGCCAAGATATCCTCAAACGTATTGCAGCCGGTCAAGGCGTTGGTCATTATCAGCTCTGTTTAGGTCATGCCAGCTGGGGTAAAAAACAGCTCGATCGTGAGCTTGCTAACGGCGACTGGCTGGTATGCCCTGCTGATTTAAACTTATTGTTTGATACACCATTTGAGGAACGTTGGCAAATGGCCGCCGATAAGATTGGGGTTAATTTTGATTATTTAAGTAGCGACATCGGTCATGCTTAATCTCATATGCTGAACGAATACAGAACTAAAAATAGGAAACATCCCTTATTATGGTAGATAGCATTCTTATAAAAGACAGTACTGATACTAGCGTTGCTGAGCCAGCGATTAAGCCACACCTTATCTTAGCCTTAGATTATGGGGTTAAAAAAATGGGCATGGCACTCGGTAATAGCTTGACAGAAACGGCGCGTGCCTTTGATATTTTAGCGATGAATAATGGGCAACCTGATTGGGATAATCTACTCGGTATTATCAAGGTTTGGGGCGTGGCAAAGGTAGTAGTCGGACTGCCGTTAAATATGGACGGTAGCAGCTCTATGCTGTCAAAACGCGCACATAAATTTGCCCGTCGTCTGGCACATAGAATCATGGAGCAGCATTTACCTGTCATCGTATCTCTATGCGATGAGCGCCTAACATCGGTCGCCGCGCGTGAGATAGCATGGGAAAATGGCTGGATTAAACATGAGCGCGCTCCGATTGATGATATCTCTGCCTGTATTTTAATGTCGACCTACTTTGCTGATCCTCATAGCAGTATCGCCATCGACGCCATCAAAGCAGATTAATTGAGCATTAGCTTTCTTTTTAATGTCCCATCAATACCTGATATAGTCGGTTCTACATAAAAGAAATACAAATGTTATCAATCACTATTGGGGTTAATTTTCCTTGCTTGCTGTGCATACGCAGACAGAGGCTGCGAATAATTAACTCCAGTAGTTCTGTACCCTTTTAAAAGTGAATTAACTGTACCTCCTCAATCCAAACGAATAAATGACTGATTATTATGACCTCTGTCTCAGACCACTCTTTGCACAATAGCTCACGACATGGTTTTGCACCGCTTGCTATTGCGCGTATCAAAGGCGCCCAACGTGTCAACCAAATAGCCGTCTATCTCATTTATGCCGCTATTATCGCTTTTATGGTTTTTGGCACCATTGCTAGTATCAAAGCCTTTCATGACAATCAGCTCCTGTATCAACTATTCTACAACTTACCTTATGCTTTGGTGGCGCTGACCATTCCACTGACGCTATATAATGCCTTTATTATCTATCGCTATCGTCTCAATCAAACCTCGATGGTTATTATGACCATTGGTGTCTCAAGTATTATCCTGATCGGCGGGCTGTTATTTGCCGATACGGCTTGGTTAGGATTGGCATCGTGGCTCGGTGTGGCTTTTTTATTTAAGGTGAGCTTTAAGCGCTTCTTTAATTTCTTAGCCCTAGCCGACTTACCTGAGAATGACGAAATAACTGAAAATAATAAAATTATTACCCCTACTGATGCAGAAAATACGCCTTTACAAGATTAGTAATAAACAAGTATCCAGCTACCAAACTTATCTATTAGGTTTATAAAACAAAATATGACGACTTCAATATTAGACACGACTATTCACCATCATCTAGATACCCAAGGACTGATTTGTCCTGAGCCAGTCATGATGCTACATAAGACAATTCGTAAAGCGGATGGCGGCGATGTGATTGAGATATTAGCCACTGATCCTGCCACTACGCGTGACATTCCTAATTTCTGCCGGCACTTGGGACATACCCTTGTCCATCAAGAAACGCTAAACGATGCGCCAACCTATCGTTATTTAGTCAAGAAAAAGAGCGCTTAGCGCAATATATAATGCAGAAATATCTTTGCGTTATAAAAATACATCATTCACATCTGAAAGGTAGGTCGCGTGTTAGCAACAGAAATACAGTACGTGCAATGGCACGAAAATGAAACCTTACGTCATGCCCGCTGGTTGTCTCAAAGCAATCATGTGCCGCCTGCGCGTATTGTTGTGGTCGACGACAAAACGACAGCCGATGAGGCTTATCGCTTGGCTTGTGCTGGAACGTCAATGCTGTGGCGTGGTGACTTTAATAATGCAAGGCAACTACTGCAAGCCATCACTCGACGCATTGACCGTGCGAATGAGCGTTCTGAGCAGCGTAAAATTAATAAAGAAGCTAATAAACCTGCTAAGTCCGCTAAATCTACAGATGAGACTTTGGCACCCTCTAAAGACATCCCTAATCTTTTTCATCAGCAACGCCAAGTCCAATCTCAGCGTTCGCGCCTATTAAGCCGATTATTATTAGAGCTTGATGCAGGTTATGTCAGCCAGTTACGCCGCGCCCCTGATGTCAGTGCTGCTTGTACCGCTGCTTTTGGTGAGTTGAATGAGTCATGTCTAATTTCATTTCGTGACCTGCAAGGTGCCTTAGGTGCGGCAGGGTGGCGTGTAAAAGGCGTGGCAATCGAAAATTTGGGTCTATCAATTTTCCCGCATTATGGCGTCTTTGCACCGACTCGTCATGAGTATGTACAGCTGTTGCTCGATGCACCGTTGCCAGCAAGTTATGATGTTGCTTTTGATATCGGTACCGGAACCGGTTTGCTTGCTATTATTCTGGCGCAGCGCGGTGTGAAGCAAGTGATTGCGACGGACTTAAATCCGCGTGCATTAGCCTGCGCTAGTGACAACCTTACACGTTTAGATTTACCTGCAGTGCAATTGCAGCAAGCAGACTTGTATCCGAATGATGCGCCATTGGCTAATTTGCTGGTCTGTAATCCACCTTGGTTGCCTGCCAAGCCAACCTCGCCCTTAGAATTCGCCGTCTATGATGCCAATAGCACGATGTTGCGTGGGTTTTTGCAAGGCGCAAAGCAGCATTTAGCTGAACAAGGAGAGGTCTGGTTGATTCTGTCAGATTTGGCAGAACATTTGCAGTTGCGCAGCCGCGATGAATTATTGGGCTGGTTTGCTAATGCTGGTTTAGAAGTAAAATACCGTCTCGATACCCAACCTAAACACGGTCGAAGCCAAGACGATACTGATCCACTATTTGCAGCGCGTAATGCGGAAGTCACTTCTCTATGGTGTTTAGTAGCTGTTAATACTTAAAGGGTAAAAATGACTTTGCCAAATTTTATTAATTGATAATCAGTTTAAAATAAAAAATATCGTCTATATTAACTCGGATTTTCTTATACCACTACTGAGTATGTCTTATGAGCCGCGACCGTGCCGTACAGCAGCGCCAACCAAAAGCGCTGGCCGTAGATGATGAACAGGCTTATATAACCGAATTTCGTCAAGCAATGCTGGCTCGTGGTTTGGCCACGCGTACCCGTAATGCCTATGTGCGTGATTTGCGCTCCTGCGAATTGACCAATCACGCGGCATTAACGCGTTGGAAGCCCGAAGATGTGCTGCACTGCCTGTCTATTCTTACTCAAGATGGGAAAACGCCGCGTACGCAAGCGCGCATGCTTTCAAGTTTGCGTCAGTTTTATCTGTGGATGATTGCCAGCAACCTACGTGAAGACAATCCTTGTGAGCGTATTAAAAGCCCAAAACTTGGTCGTCCACTGCCAAAAGATTTGGCAGAAGCTGACGTCGATAATCTCCTTGCCGCGCCCGATAGCAGTACTGCGCTAGGGCTACGTGATAAAGCCATGTTAGAGGTACTTTACGCTTGCGGTTTGCGCGTTAGTGAGTTGGTTAACTTGTCTCTTGAACAAGTGAATCTAAACTCAGGCTGGCTACAAATCACGGGGAAAGGCAATAAAACCCGCTTAGTGCCTTTAGGGGAATATGCAGCAGATGCGCTTGAAGATTATTTGACGCATGGACGTGGTGATTTGATAGCCCATTTAAAAGCAGGAAATTGCCAAGCAGTGTTTTTAACTGCGCAAGGTGGCTATATGACCCGGCAAAACTTTTGGTATCTGCTAAAGAAGTACGCCAAAGTTGCCAGTATTGATAAAGAGCTGTCACCGCATACCTTACGTCATGCTTTTGCTACCCATTTACTCAATCACGGTGCCGATTTACGGAGTGTGCAGTTATTGCTTGGACATAGTGATTTATCGACGACGCAGATATATACCCATGTGGCGACGGCTAGATTGCAAAAACTCCATGCTGAACATCATCCAAGGGGTTAGCTTACTGATCTACGAGATATTATTACCAATATAAAAACTTATATATTGAAGTAAAAAAACGGCAATATTATAATAATACTGCCGTTTTTTCATACTTAGTAGAAACGTAAGCTTGCTTATATGCTATAGCGATAATGAGGACAAGCCTGCATATTCTGTGCCTTTTGATAGTACATAACGCTTACTGGTTTCCCCATCCGTTAAGAAGCCACCAAACGTCTGTGATACAGCGCTAAACAGAATAATACTGACAGCAGACAATGCTTCTTCAGCCAACTCTGTGGTATTTAATAGCTCTTTGGCTTTGGCCACACTAATCACAGCACAGCTTTCATTTTCACTAAGACGAGGCTTGCTCTCTTCATTATAGTTTTTATAACAAAAAGCGATAGACACATATTCATCACAACCAGATAGCTCAGCCAGATAAGCTTTATCGATAGTTTTTACTGCTTCCACACATTTGACACCCGGCTGTTTTTTGAGAGGCTTAATACGCTTACTATGCACGATATGAATAAATGTTTCTTGCGCTGGATTTATTTTCGTTTTGATTTTAGACTTCATATTTAAGCATCCTTTCTAATTAAGTAAAGCTTGGTGAGTTTAATCTTAGTAAGCTGGTACAACTCCTAGTATGACCGTAATTCTTCATATCAAGAAGACACTACAATAAATAGTTGACCAATTAGTTAGCTTTATTAGTATTCCATAGCTTCAATAAGGATGCTATAGCATTTACGATATAAATGCGTAAATGGGTAACTTCAACCTGACATAAATCTGATAATGGTTCCTGTCAAATACCCCTCCTTTAGTGCCCATCACAATTTCCACTAATACGTAGCTGCAAATCTTCCCTTTTATCGTTACAATACTCATCATAATGTGCACCCTGTTCATTTGAGCAATGCACCACCTTTTACTTACCTATAATCCGAGAAATCCATGAGCCATAGACCACCTAGCGATCTATTAGAAAAAGCCAAATACTGGCGTGAAGATATTAATTTTCGCGAAGACGTACTCGGCAAGCCGTTTGATTTTGCGACCACGTGGGGTATTTTTTCACCACAAAAGCTCGATGACGGTAGCTTGATGTTACTTGATTATGTGGATTTTCAGGCGGATGATGACTCGATAGATTTGGGCTGTGGCTACGGCGTTCTGGGTATGGCAGCAGCGCGCGAATGTCCTAAT
This sequence comes from Psychrobacter sp. D2, assembly GCF_013608135.1. Taxonomy (NCBI): domain Bacteria; kingdom Pseudomonadati; phylum Pseudomonadota; class Gammaproteobacteria; order Moraxellales; family Moraxellaceae; genus Psychrobacter; species Psychrobacter sp. D2. Next base: position 164,277 of record NZ_JACDXZ010000001.1, on the reverse strand, counting down.
GGTCAGCATACTTTGATTGATAAAGACTTTATGGCAGTAGAATATGCACGCCTTAATTGTGAAAAGAATGGTCTAAAAAATGTCGATGTACATTTATCAAATGGCTTTAATCACGTGGCCAAAGACAAAGACTTTAGCCTTGTGATGTCAAACTTACCAGCCAAAGTAGGCAAAGAGCAGCATTACCTTTATTTCCTAGATGCTCATGCGCGTATGCGTAAAGGTGGACGCTTTTACGTGGTGACGATTAATGGCTTACGTCAATTTATGAAACGCTCATTTACCGAAGTCTTTGGTAATAGCGAAAAGGTAAAGCAGGGCAAGACTTATACGATTACCATGGCAACCAAAGATTAAATCCTAGAATCAGACAAATAAAAAGCACGCTAGATCATAAGGATCTAGCGTGCTTTTTTATGGCTAAACTTTTAGATTTACCTCATTTTGAGAGTTACATCTGCCGTTTCAGTAAATATCCACCCAACAATGCACTGGCAATAATTGGCAGTATCACCATCAGTAGTGGCGAAAAGCCCGTTGCTAGTGACACAAAACCGACCAAATCCTGTACATAGCTAAATAGCAGCCCAAACAATAATGCCACGACAATTCGCAAGCCGAGACTGTGCGTACGCAGGGAGCCAAAGACAAACGAGCAGGCGACAATCACTAGTGACAGAATTGATAAAGGTGATAATAGCTTTTGCCAAAACGCCAGCTCATGACTTAAAGAGCGAGTGCCTTGTTGACGCATAAACAGACGATGCTCATAAAGTTGCGTAAGAGATAAATCCTCAGCTTGACGCGTGAGCAAATACACAGACTCAGGGGCAAACGGTAAACTCAATGTGTCTGTGGGCGATATGGCTTGGCTACTTTCAAAGCCTTGATTAATCATCAGTTTGGTCATATTGTTCAGCTGCCACTCATAACGATATTGCTCACTCGGTTTGCTGCTAGCGGTAGCAAGCGCCTCGCGCCCGATATATTTACCACCTTCAGCATGAATGGCGGTTTGCAAGTTACCGTTATTATCTAAGTGCCAACGCTTTACCTGACCGATATTCCCTTTGACATCAGCATAATCGATATACAAGATATCACTACCATCCGGCTTGGCACTGCCGTCTTTTGTATTCTCAAAGCGTGGTTGCACTGTCCAGTAACCACGTACTGAAGTCACTAGCGAGCTGTTATCCTCACTATTAATCTCATTTGCCAATTGATTGGAATACGGCAACACAAACTGGTTAATGAATAATGCTAATACTACAAAAATCATAGCTGGCTGCAATACCCAACTGACGATTCGATAAACGCTAATACCAGCAGCTCGCATGACGACCAGCTCACTGTTATTAGCCAGCAAGCCCAAACCAACGACCGCACCCAATAATGCCCCTGTTGGGGTAAATTGCTCTAAAAAATAAGGCGAGCGATAAAAGATATATCTGATTGCCTCTCCCATCGTATAGCTATCATCTAGCGAATCAAGCTCAGATAAATAAGAGAATACCAGCTGTAATGCCCACAATCCTATGACCGCAGCTATAATCGCTAATAAAGCATTTATCTTAACGTAGCGGCTAAGCACTTTGAGGTTAGTCGGTTTTGGGCTAAGTAGCGATTTAGCATTTGGCGAATTCGGCTTCGATGATTTAGAGAATAGAGCACTCATTAGGATTGTCCTCCTTGTGAGCTACTATTTTGATTGTCGGTAACCGTCAAAAGCTCATTCTCTGGCTTGCGAAAGCGCAATCGGTGCTGCACGCGGCTACCCCAATTCATATACAGTGCCAATGCCATAAACCCTAAGATGAGCCATGCATAGGCCCACACGCTTACACTGCCTTTACCGACAGCATTTTTGAGCGAGATGATACCGAGCGCGCAGCTGACAAACAGTAAAATAGAGGGAAATAGGCGTAACCAACGACCTTGACGTGGACGAACTTGCGCTAGTGGTACGGCGAGCATCGGCGCAATAATCATCAGCCATGGTAACGATAAACGATAACCAAGCTCGCCTTGGGCCGCACGCATGGCATTATTACTGCCCACTTGCGCATTGCCTGTTGCCGCTTGCCATAACGGTCCAATCGCTTGCGTCTCGATATTGTCTTCAGTGATGACTTCTTTAGACGACTCCGTCAAGGTAATACGATAGCGATCAAAACCTACTTGATTGTATTTCAAGCTACCAGCCCCGACTTCATAACGGCGACCTTGGAACAAATCCAATTGGGTTACGCCACTATTGCCCGTATCTACTTGTTCAGCACGTTTGGCAAGCGTAATCGTGTCTTTGCTAATATTATTATTGGCAAGCGCTGTGGGCAATTCTGGAATATTAAGCTGTTCGGTAGTTTCGACATCGATGTTATTTTCAAGATCCATGGCACTATTTTTAGCAGTATTATTTTTAGCCCCACTGCCCTTTTTTTCAGGCTCAGACTGAATCAATATCACATCTTGTAATTGTTTTTTATCATCACTTAAACTGCCCACATACAGATGATAATTGCCACTGCTGATAAATTGATTGGGGCGAATTAAGTCAAAGGCACTGGTCAACGCTTGCTGTTGCCAGACATTCTCAGATGAACGCACGCCCCATGGCTTACCAACGATGGATAATGCTGCCTCACCAACGAACAATGCCAAAATCAATGGCGTCATCAAGCGCCCAAGCCGACCGCGCGACACGCCACTGGCATTAATCACTGCCATTTCTTGGTCAACATATAGGCGCCCAAATACCAGCATTAGGGCAATAAAGAACGCCAATGGCAGGATAAGCTCTAAGAAATACGGTAGGTTATAACCAATGATGGTAAACAGCAAACCGATGTCTAAATTACCTTCAGCTGCGATACCAAAATAGCGTATCAAACGTCCGCCAAGCATCATCACCACTAAAAACCCCAAGACTAATGCGGTCGTTGAGGCAACTTGTTGGGTCATATAGCGGCGTAATATCACAGTAGGCACTCTTAGCGGTTGTAGAAGTTGGCGTTCATGCGGTTCATCGCGACTGTATTGATAAGGACAGTTAAGCTTGACCAGAGACGATAGACATAACCGCTAATGCTAGCATATTTCTAGAAAAAATAGCGTGGAAATGTGTTTGGAAACATTACCTAGCCGTTACCAATAACGCATTTAGTACTCACTCATCAACAGGGCTAAATGGGGACGTAACTGCGCTATTTAAAACCTAATCGCATTATATAAGATATAAGCGCTTTAACTCAGACATCACGAGTAAGTCTCTCATACATGCTTTCTAACTGAATTTGTGTACTGTACGTATCACGTACTGAATACTATCAGCATTAGTTGTTAGTATTTAACGTTAGTTAACATTCAAAATTATTTAAGATTTAGCATCTACACTTATATCGTTTACTAATTAACGGAGCATAAAATGTCTATTCCCTCTACTTTACTTGGATTAGCTGGTGGTCAATTTAATGAGATTGATTGGTCAAATTGCGCTATCGTCATGATTGATTTTCAGAATGAATATGTTGACGGCGCGATGCCGTTAGGTGATGCCGGTAGTAAAGCTACTGCGAACGCGTGCCTGCTACTCGATAGAGCTAGAAGCGAAGCTATCCCGATATTTCATGTTACTCATCACGGGCAGGATAATGATAAAATTTTCAATCCATTATCATCAAAAGTAGATATTATTAATAGCCTGCAGCCCATTAATGACGAAAAAACCATTGTTAAAATGCACCCTAATGCATTTTATGATACCGAGCTGCAAGCGCTAATAAAATCGGCTGGTAAGCAACAAATTATTTTTGCAGGCTTTATGAGCCATATGTGCGTCAGCTCAAGCGTCAGAGCAGCCTTTGATTTGGGTTTTGAAAATTTCGTGTGTCATGATGCTTGTGCCACGCGCGATCTGCCTAGTGTTGCAGGACAAGTCATAATGGCTAGTACTGTGCATGATAGTGCGATGGCTGCACTTCAAGATAGATTTGCCGCTCTAGTAGCGACTGATAAGTTGACTAACAACTAATGACTGACGCTAAAATAATGCAAGAAATAGCTCCAGAAACATTACCTAACCCTTGCTAACTGCGTACTGTATGCCGATATGCTACACTACTATGCTTGCTTGATAGGCGTGCTATTTAAGATAAGTAGCAGTTAGAATACACTACCGATTCAAATGCGTTAGCAGTTAAAATTTGATATCTTTTTAAATTTGACACCTTACTGTATTCACGCTTTTAAAAAAATGCATTCATCTAATAAGGATAACAATATATGAATATTAAATTAACGCAAAGTTTACCGAAAACCCATACACAAAAAATTCTTAAAAAAGAAGCTAAAAGCAAAGATGCCGCTTGCCTCGTCGTCTTAATTGATGATAAGAAAAATATCTTAGCTGAGTCGGTATTAAGTGATTATCAAACCCGTATTGAGCAATTGATTGAAGTATCGCACTTTAATGGCAAAGCTTGTGAGACGGTTGCTGACTATGCGCTGGCTGGCGATAAAAAAACCACCAAAGAAAATCCAGTACAGCTGCTATTGGTCGGTGTGGGTAATGTTGATAAATTACGTCATAGCGTTCTAGAAAAAATTGCCAATACCATTTATAAGAGCACGCAAAAGCGTGTTGACTCTATCACTGTTGCGCTGGGCGATAGCTTAGAAGAAAACCATTTTAGTCAATTCGCGCTGAGCCTACTGGCAGCAAGCTATCGTTTTGACAAGTACAAATCTGAGCAGCAAACGCCTGTTTTAACGGACATCTACTTATTGGCAGAGCCATCTTTAGAGGATTCGTTAAACTTTGCACAGGCGGTCTTTACTGGTCAAAGCTTAACCCGTGATGTCGCCAATGAGCCGGGGAATATCTGTTTCCCAGCGTATATGGCTGAGCAAGCACAGGAATTGGCAGCCACTTATCCTGACCTCTTAAAAGTCACCGTATTAGGTGAAGACGAGATGTCAGCATTAGGTATGAACTGCTTCTTATCGGTCGCGCAAGGCTCGACCAAAGAGGGCAAGCTGGTGTTAATGGAATATCGTGGCAAGTCTAATTTTAGTGTCAATGCTGATGGCGATACTAGCAAAGCCACTACCAACAGCGCAAAAGTAGCGGGTGGTTTAAAAGCATTGGCTGATAAGTTACCAACCAAAGCTGCTAGCAAAAAAGCCGCTAAAAACGCGAAACAAGATAGTAATGATGATGTGCAAGTTGCAAATGACGACTCGCCTATCGTATTGGTTGGTAAAGGCGTCACCTTCGATTCAGGTGGTATCTCAATCAAACCGGGTGCGGCGATGGATGAGATGAAATTTGATATGGGCGGTTCTGCTGCGGTACTCGGTACCCTAAAAGCATTATGTGAAGCGCGTCTACCTATCAACGTCGTCGGTGCGCTAGCTTGTGCTGAAAATATGCCATCAGGAGAGGCGACGCGTCCTGGCGATATCATCATAGCAATGAACGGTAAGTCAGTTGAGATATTAAATACCGATGCTGAAGGTCGTTTAGTACTGTGCGATACCTTGTGCTATGTACAGAAGTATTATCAGCCAAAAGCCATCATCGATGTCGCAACCTTGACTGGTGCTTGTGTGGTTGCGCTAGGTCACGTCCGCTCAGCAGTTTTTAGTAATGACGAAGATGTATTGTTCGACTTAGAAAACGCGAGTCATTTATCAGGTGATCTTATCTGGCACATGCCGATGGATGACGAGTATCAAGCGCAGATTGACTCGCCTATCGCTGATATTCAAAATATTGGTGGTAAAGGTGCTGGTGCTGTTACTGCCGCATGTTTCTTATCGCGCTTTATAGAAGAAGGCCAAGCATGGGCGCATTTAGACATCGCTGGTACGGCATGGATTTCAGGTCAAGACAAAGCTGCGACTGGTCGTCCTGTACCGTTATTTATGCAATATCTGAGAAATAGTGCAAACATGGCATAACTTATTAATGAAAACCAATTAATGAAAATCAGTTTATGAACGTTAGCTTCTATGTATTAACTGAGAATAAAGCCCAAGATTTCTTGGGCTTTATTTGTCAGCTGACCCAAACCGCGCTTAATAAAAGCAATCAATCATTGTTAATTTTTATCGACGATGATGAATTGCTATCGACGCTTGATAAGGCGCTATGGGAACAAGAGGCTACTAGCTTTATCCCCCATCAACGCCTTTTGAATGCTGATACTGATATCAATCATAAAGCGTTAGCGCCTGTACTTCTTAGCAATTATATGCCTGCTAACTTTAAAGGTATGGTTCTTAATACCACTATACATCCAGTAAGCACTTTTATGACAGCTACTATCAATGCGAAACCTACTCGCGTCCTTGAGCTGATAAAACCTGATGCAGCTAGTGTGCAAGAAGGTCGTCATAAATATAAAAGCTACCAACAACTCGGCTATGAGCTGACTCACTTTAAAGTTTAATTCTTCAAACCGCTTTATTTGTTACGGTAAAATCATTATTTTTGTCACATATAACGCCTTTTCTTTAGCTCTATCAGCCCAGTCAGATGCGGGTTAAAGGTAGGCGCTTATCCCAAAAAATGCTACCATCCTCCGATTATTTTTCTGTTTTCGCTATAAATATCTTATTTATTGACAAGGTTGAGGGTGTATAGATGCGTTCATTAATTGCGATGTATCAGCGTATAGGACTGGTACCGCTTATTATTATCGGTTTAGTATTAGGGGTATTAATAGGTTGGTTGGCACCAAATGTTGGTATTGCATTAGGATTATTGGGTACTTTATTTGTGGGGGCACTAAAAGCCGTCGCGCCGATACTGGTATTCGTTTTGGTCATGGCAGCCATTAGCCAACATCGTAGTGGCAACGAGGTCTATGTTAAACCCGTGCTAATCATGTATATGTTTGGCACTTTTTTAGCAGCGCTGACTGCTGTAGGGGCAAGCTTCTTATTTCCAACCGAGCTGGTTTTAGTCAATGCGGTCATTGAGCAAGTACCGCCAGCAAATTTAAAAGAAGTGTTGACCAACTTGCTGATGAATTTGGTCGCCAACCCCGTTCAGGCTATCGCTGAAGCCAACTATATTGGTATTTTGGCATGGGCAATTATCATTGGTTTTGCTTTACGTCAGGCGAGTGATACTGCTCGTACCGTGGTCGGGGATTTTTCTGATGCCATCTCACAAGTGGTAAAATGGGTTATTGCCTTAGCGCCTTTTGGTATTTTGGGTTTGGTTGCCAATACGGTTGCTGAGACAGGCTTTGAAGCTTTAGCTGGCTATGCACGCATCTTAATGGTATTGGTCGGTTGTATGCTATTTATCGCGCTAGTCGTCAATCCGCTCATTATCTTAGTTAAGACAGGAAAAAATCCTTATCCGCTCGTGTTTATCTGCTTACGTGAATCTGGTATCACTGCATTCTTTACACGCTCATCAGCGGCAAACATCCCTGTCAATATGAACCTTGCGCGTAAATTGGGTCTACATGAAGACACCTATTCAGTTACCATTCCACTGGGTGCTACCATCAATATGGCGGGCGCTGCAATCACCATTAACGTTTTAACGCTTGCTGCTGCTCATACGCTCGGTATCGAAGTGACGTTTGCCTCAGCACTGCTATTAAGCTTGGTCGCGACGATTAGTGCCTGCGGCGCATCTGGTGTTGCTGGTGGTTCATTGCTACTGATTCCATTAGCGGCAAGCCTATTTAGTATTCCAAATGACATTGCGATGCAAGTGGTCGCAATTGGCTTCATCATCGGCGTCATACAAGATTCTGCAGAAACCGCTCTGAACTCATCAACAGACGTCTTATTTACTGCTGCTGCTGATCCAAAATATGCTCGTTAATTTGCTATAAAATCGTATGCTTAAATACTAAAGAGCCCAATCAATGATTGGGCTCTTTTTTATGATCGGCTTTTACTGTTCATTTAACTATTTTAATTGATCAATCGTGACTTCAATAACAGGTGCTTGCATATTCAATTGGCGTTTTAGTTGGCGCAGTTGCTCGATTTCATCTAGCAGCTCAAGTATCAGACCAATTGCTGGCACGCTGGCTTCAAAGTCGCGACTTAGGCGGGACGCACGGCGCACAGTCGTCAGCTGATAGCCAGTAAACTGCTCGCGCTCTGGTACATCATATTCGATAATGTTCTCTTCAATCAGCTCGATCACCCACTGGCGCTCTTGACCACAGGCAGATATCAGCTCATCTAAGCTCATGATAATGTCATTAAATTCAGGCGAGTGTTTCATAGCGATTATCCTCGTTTTTCTTTATTTTATCGTTATCGTCTACATCTCTATTAGGGTATTAAACAGCTTTTATAAATCTATTTGTTTATCGCTCAATAGTTGTGTCAGTGAAGGCTTGTTTTAGTGCTTCATAAGCGTTGGTCGCCGCTTCACTATTGATATCCGGATTGACAATATTTAGGGTTAAGTATAAATCGCCTGCTTCTTTAGCAGGAATACCTTTGCCTTTTAGACGTAAATTACTACCTGACTTGCTGTTTTTAGGGATACTTACACCCAGCGTGCCCGCTGGCGTACTAACATGAATTTTTTCACCCAGTGCTGCCTCCCATGGGGCGATGTTTACAGTTTGGTAAATATCTGCGCCTTCGATACGGATATTTGAAGCATGACTGATTTTAACCTTTAAAAATAAATCACCATTTTTACCATTACCGCTGCCAGCCGCTCCTTGTCCAGCCAATCGAATTTGCTTGCCATCCGTAATGCCTTTAGGAATTTTAATTTTAAGGGTCTTATTATCGTAGCCCACACTGCCATTTGGCTGACGCACCGGAACATTTAACTTAATACTATAGTCATCACCGTTATATACCGAAGCCAAATCAACCGTAATCTCGGCATGTTGATCTTGACCTTTGCTATCTTGGTTGCCAAAGCCACCATACTGTGACTGACCACTATTTTGTCCGCGTGCGCCGCGTCCAAATGCCGAAAAAATATCATCGAAGCGGAAACCTCCATCGCCGTAAGCCTCACCTTCCCCAAACTGATCTTTGATATCTTCCCAACGGAAGCCGCCCTGACCAGCACCTGCTTGCCCGCCAAAACCGCCACCTTGACCAGCAAAAGGATTGTTTAGCATCGCATCATATTCAGCACGCTTGTCCTTATCTCTGATGGTTTCATAAGCATTATTAATCTCAGCAATCTTATTATCGGCATCTGGCGCATCGCTGACATCTGGATGATATTGACGGACGAGCTTACGATATCTTTTTTTAATATCGGCGTCTGAGGCGTCTTTGTTGACCCCTAAAATGTCATAGTAGTTTTTTTCTGCCATGTTATGTTCCTCAAAATAAGATCTATTAATAATAATGAAATGCCAATTGTAAACGCTAGTAATCGAAATTAGGTTGGCGATATAACAGATTGTGACCCTAGTCTACTTACAATGATAGCGCTAAAAAAACCAAATACCATTATAGAAATATTACCAATATAGGGGATTCAACTTAAAAGCGATACCGTGCACTTGCTATACATTATTATCGTCTCTGCTAGGCGGATAGTAGTATGCAAGGGATCTTTTTCTCTGAAACATACTATTTAATACGAAAAATTTTTACTTTTAACTGATTTTATAATGAGAGAATCGACCAATAAATTGTTTATATTGACAGCAATCTAAATATAGCAAAATAGGTATATATATCATAACTTACTGTTAAAACAGCGTTTTTGACCTAAAGAGTTTTTTTACAGAGCTGTAAGAATGTGAAAAGTTATTTCTTGTATGATGTTTTATATTATTTGTACTCATAGGGAGTATGCATAACATAGGCAAGAATATCTGTCTATTTCTTCAATAGCAAAAAGGTTTTAAATGTCTTATTTAATCAAGTCTTTAGTCATCACTTTATCAATACTATTGAGCGCCACTGCTTTCGCCGGCAATACCAGCTACTACGGTAGCAAGTTCCACGGTAAGCGTACGGCAAGTGGTAGTATCTTCAATATGAACTCCCTGACAGCCGCACATAGAACGCTGCCGTTTGGTACGAAGGTACAAGTGACCAACAAAAAGACAAAGCAGAGTGTGATTGTGAAAATTACAGATAGAGGGCCTTTTATACGAGGTCGCATCCTTGATTTATCTAAAGCTGCTGCTGGTCAAATAAACTGTCAGCTTTGTACTACTACGATGGAAATCCTATCTTATGGTGATGGTCGATATCGTAGAGAGTAAGGCAATAAAGTAAAAAAAGGGAAGGCGTAAGCCTTCCCTTTTTTAATGACTGAGTTTTATCGCTTGGTTTCGATTAAAAACTAATTGATAAAAACCTCACGGTATTAGCCGATATTGGCTTCCATTTCTTCCAAGGTTGTCATTGCCAGTAGCAACTTTTCTTCATTTTGACTATGTTGTTGCTGTAGCGCGGTTTGCTCATTCAGCAATACCATCAAATCAGCCTTACTACTTTCTTCATAAAGATCCGTATTCGCCAGCTTTTCTTCTAACACCAGCAGCTTTCCATCAATTGTTGCCAAGGTCTTTTCTGTATTTTCAATATCACGGCGAATAGGCGCGGTTAATTTGCGTTGTTCAGCGGCCAGCTTGCGCTGCGCATCTTTACCCACTTGCTTGCTTGCTTGGCTACCTACTGAATTAGCATCTGTTTCACGTGAAACAAACTTCTTACTCTCTTTTTTACTTTTCTTCTTACTGGTATTTTTGTCTTGCGAATTTTCTTGTTTACGTTTTTCAGCAAGCCATTTACCATAGTCACTGATGTCACCATCGAACTCATCGATTTGACCATCATGTACCAAAAATAGCTCATCACAGACATTGGCAATCAACTCGCGATCATGCGAGACTAGTACTACTGCCCCTTCAAACCCTTGCAAAGCAATCGTCAAGGCTTGACGCATTTGTAGGTCTAAATGGTTGGTTGGCTCATCGAGTACCAGCACGTTCGGACGTTGCCAAACAATTAAAGCCAATGTTAAGCGCGCACGCTCACCACCAGAAAATAGCTCGCTTATGGTATCGATACGGTCGCCACGGAAATCAAAGCTACCCAAAAACGAGCGTAACATCGCATCAGACGTTTTGCCTGCCAGACGACGCAACATCTCTATCGGCGTTGCCTTGGGATCAAGGATGTCCATTTGATGCTGGTTAAAGTAGCCAAGCTTTAGCGTATCAGAAACGTTATAGCTGCCCTTTAATACGCCAAGCTCACCGACCAAGGCTTTAATCAAGGTCGATTTACCAGCGCCATTCATTCCAAGCAGCCCAATACGAGTATCAGGAGTGACTTGTACGTTTGCATTATAAAGTAGGGGGATGTCGCTATAGCCAATATCCGCATCAGTCAGCTCAATCAGCGGCGAGCTCATATTAGCAGGCTCATAAAAGCGGAACGAAAACGGGTTATCTGCCATCATCGGCGACAGCTCAGCCATGCGCTCAAGCTGCTTGATACGGCTCTGCGCTTGCTTTGCTTTACTGGCTTTAGCACGGAAACGACGAATAAAGTCATCCAAATGTGCTTTGGTCGCTTCTTGCTTCTCAAAAGCTTGTTGCTGCTGCGCCATACGCTCATGACGGGTTCGAATAAACTGCTGATAGTTACCGGTATAAAGGGTGATTTTTTGCTGCTCAACGTGCAAGATATGACCAACGGTGTTATCTAAGAACGTTTGATCATGCGAAATCACGATGACCAAACCAGTAAAGGCATTAATCCACGTCTCAAGCCACAAGATAGCATCCAAATCCAAATGGTTGGTTGGCTCATCTAGTAGCATTAAATCTGCGCGGCTCATCAAGGTCTTAGCAAGGTTTAAGCGCATACGCCAACCACCCGAAAAACCTTCTACTGGCAGTTCGTGCTGGTTGGTATTAAAACCAAGACCCGCCATAATTTGCGCGGCTTTGGTTGGCGTACGATAGCCATCAATCTCATCAAACTGCTGATGCAGCACACCAATCTGCTCATCACTGACACTGCTCAAATCATTTAACGTAGCATTAATCTCGTACCACTGCTCATCACCGCTTAGCACATAATCAATCGCCGTCTGTGTGGTCGCGCCAACTTCCTGCGCCATGTGCGCTACGTGCCAGCTATCAGGGATACTCACTTCACCCCTATCAAGGGTCACTTCGGTATCGCCGGTACCCATTCGTGTCAATAACAAGGCAAATAAGGTCGATTTTCCGGTCCCGTTATTGCCCGTTAAGCCAACTTTGTGGCCCGGATGTAGCTGGAAGCTTGCCCCTGCAAACAACTCACGACCATCACGGCGAACACCAACGTCTTTAAATTCGATCATATAATTTCTTCATCTCAGCGGTAATATAAAACATAAGGCAATAGGAAAAACACTTATCTGGCGTGTTTACTGGCGGCTATTATTTCAAACGCATAACCGATAGGCAAACAATTAAATAAGTATTTTAAATTCAAACCTTTATACTGCTACTAATTCCCTTGTATTAACAAACAACAAAGGGCATATATAAGTACGTTATAATAGCAAACGCTACTGTTACCCTTGACAAATTAATCATTAGCCCAACTATGTTATACTAGCAAAACACTATTGACATCAGGCAGTTAAGTGCTGATATTCTCAATTAAAGCCTAGTTACTATGCTGTCTATATCGCAGTGGTTGTCAAAAAATAGCGATACCTTGCATAAAGAATAGTGCAGTTGCCGGTAGGTCATGAATAGCAGCTATGAAAAGCTACTGGCAAGTCATCTTAGCCTGTATCAATAGACGACCTCGCATACGTGAAAATAATAACATCTGATTTTAGCAATTGAGGTAGATATGAACCAACCAGCCAACCAATTTAATCCAAGTTCAAGCCAACCTGTCGATCCAACGGTTCTGAACCTGACTGACAGTGCGGCGCAAAAAGTCCGTCGCCTGCGTGAAGAAGAAGGTGATAGCAACTTGATGCTACGCGTCTATGTGACGGGCGGCGGCTGTTCGGGCTTTTCTTATGGCTTTAACTTCGCCAATGAGCTCAATGAAGATGATGCCAACTTCGATAATAACGATGTGACCTTGGTCGTTGACTCATTAAGCTATCAATACCTGCAAGGCTCTACCGTTGATTATACCGAAGGTTTGGAAGGCGCACGCTTTATCGTAACCAACCCTAATGCGACGACCACTTGTGGCTGCGGCTCGTCATTCTCGATCTAAATACTCGCTTTGGTATATTTTAATATTCAATGACTATATAAAGAATTGTTTTGCTATGGCACTTATCCGATTGGTAGGTGCTTTTTATTTCAGATATTTTTCCTGTAAAAATTTGGGTGCATTGGCTATTGATAAAAATAGAATTGCCCTCCATAAAAGCTTTCAAGAAAATAAGCACAAACGATCAATTAAAGTCACAACTTTCTTAGGGCTTTACTGCTATTTTATGGCTAGATTTTCTGCCAAACAGTGTGGAATTCACCTTCAGTAAAACTGACCGTATTTGTAATCGTGCGTGGTTTTTAGCCTGTCTTTGGGCTAAACTGAAGTCACTATTCTCTATTTTCCGATTAGCCATTGATGGTTTTTTAATCAATAATAACCAATAACAACAGATGATCCTTATGAGTAATTTTGCGAGTAGCTTTGTCGATTTTGATATTCCAAACTGGTTTGCCAGCGAGCATTTAGCAGGCATGTTACGTGGTATCGAAAAAGAAGGATTGCGTGTTACGCCTGATGGTTATTTGGCCCAAACGCCGCACCCTGCCAAACTCGGCTCCAAGCTGACTCATCCTTTTATTACGACGGATTACTCTGAAAGCTTACTTGAGCTGATTACCGACCCCAAGTCATCACCAAAAGAGACGCTAAACATGCTGCGTCAGCTGCATCTATTGGTCTATAAAGGTATGCCTGAAGATGAGCTGATGTGGCCGCTGTCTATGCCTTGTATGCTATCATCAAATGATGAAGATATTCCGCTCGCGGACTATGGTAGCTCTAACACGGGTAAATTGAAAACTTTGTACCGTAGTGGACTTGGTGTTCGTTATGGTCGCCGGATGCAGACCATTGCAGGTTTACATTATAATTTATCATTTGGTGACGATTTATTCACTGCATGGCAAACACAAACGCCTACTGCACAATCTCTGACATTAACAGAGTTTAAAAACGATAAATATCTGGGTCTGATTCGTAACTTTAAGCGCCTGACCAGTTTGGTTCTGTATTTATTGGGTGCAAGTCCGAGTGTTTGCCCGTGCTTTGTTTCAGGGATTGAGCACGACCTTGAGATGTTCAATAATTCAACCTATTATAAACCAACTGCTACCAGCCTGCGTATGGGTAAACTTGGTTACACCAATAGTGTGCAAGAGCACCTTGATATCCGCTACAACAATTTGCCTGAATATGTCAAAGGTCTGCGCCGTGCGATTCAAACCCCGCACGAAAGCTTTGAGAAACTCGGCTTAGATGATGAGAATGGCAATCCTATTCAAATCAACAATCATATTTTACAAATAGAAAATGAATACTACAGCCCTATTCGTCCTAAACAAATAGCCATGAGTGGCGAAAGCCCAACTGAAGCACTTGAGCGTCGTGGTATCGCTTATGTTGAGTTTCGTGCGATTGATTTGGACCCTTATAGCGATATCGGTATCCGCTTATCTAGTGCCTGCTTTTTAGAAGTGATGGCGCTTTATTGCTTGCTTAGTGATTCCCCTGAATTAATGCCTGAGGAAGAAGATGCGCTCGCTATCAATCTTGAGCGCGTCGTTAATGAAGGTCGCCGTGACAATTTACAAATCCTTAATAATGGTGCCGAGCAATCATTAGAGAGCTGGATGCTAATGCATTTGAACCGTATGCAGCCGTTAGCGGCACTACTAGATGCCCACTATGGCGGCAATGATTATCGGGCGGCTGTTGCCTTGATGCAAGGCAAAGCTGGTCACTCTGAGTCAACTATTTCAGCGCAAGTGAACTCTGATAGCAAGCGCTTGGGCAGTTTATGGCAGTTGGGCTTTACTTTAGCGCAGCAGCATCGCGACTCGTTATTGCAGCAGACGCTCAGTCCAAATACCCAAGCAAAATATGAAGTGCTCGCCGAAAAATCTATCTTACAACAAGCGGAGATAGAAGCAGCTGAAACAGAAGATTTCATGGATTTCTTGCAGCAGTATCGTTAATCTTTCATATCTTTCTGTCCTTTATTAACAAGCACTTTATAAGAGTATCTGCCCCATGCTACAGCTAACCACTTACCGCAATCTGCAAGTGTTTTTAGTCATAATGACCGCGATAGGCATGAGCTTTGCACTATTTTTCTTACAGCGTTATATGGGGTTTTCACCTTGTCCGCTTTGTATTTTTCAGCGGATTGGTCTGATGATCATGGGCGGGTTTGCTTTAATCGCCGCTTTGTTTCATCCAAAATCGATGGTTATCAGACTACTACTTTGGCTTGGTAGTTTAGCGGGTATCGGCTGGGCGGCGATAGTCGCAGGACGTCATGTCTGGCTACAGCATTTACCAGCAGATCAAGTCCCGTCATGTGGTCCGGGTTTGGATTATTGGCTTGATACCTTGCCTATGCAACAGGTATTAAAAGAAGTATTTGCGGGCTCTGGTGAATGCGCCTCTATTGACTGGACGTTTCTGGGCTTAAGCATCCCTGAACAATCCTTGATTTTATTTAGTATTCTCATACTGACCCATTTGCTAATCTTGTGGCGTATCGTACGTCCTGCTACTCCTAAGCCTCTCGCTCGATAAATAACGCACGGCGCGCTATTCATAGTTTCTCCATTTTTATCACATAATTTAACGAAATCAAGCTCGCAACGCGGGCTTATTGTCGTTACTCTAGTCGTTTTCGTTCTATGTGGTTTTTACGCTGATTTTAGAGTCAAAATGACATCAGTTGTAATTAGCAATATTGTTTAAAAATCTGCTCTGTGGTAATACTATGATAAATTTTTCGCCTGTATTTTCTGCTTCCTCGCTTAACAACCGCTGTCTACGCCTATTATTAGCCGTACCGGTCTGTATCGCCCTGGTGAGTTGTGACAGTGCCTCTTCTTCTACAAATAAAAATACCCAAGGTGCGCCGATTAACAGCGACCAAAGTAACGTTTCGAATAATGATGAGCCTGCCTTAGAAGACAATAGTGCTAAAGCATCAGCTAATGAAGACAGTGATCAAGAAGGACAGGCACTTATTGCAACAGCAAACTCGAATGATAATTCAGCACGTTCACCGATGATTTCAGCAGCAAATAGCGACAGTATGTTGCAAGCGACCTTGATGGGCGATTATGGTGGCGTTGTCCCTTGCCCATCTTGTGGCAGTATCGACCTCACGCTAAACTTATTCGCTGACGGTTCAGTATTGAAAACCAGTGTTTTTAATCAGGCTAAAACGCCGCAACCGCCTTTGATAGAATCCGGTGTCTATCGTCAAGACAATGATGTAATTACTATCGTTTATGAGAAAAAAAATATCGAAACCTATCAAATTCAAGACAATCACTTGATCATGATGGATGAGTATAAAAATCCTGATGAAAACTATGCTTTAGCACGTCAATAAATGCGTGAATGGCAACGCCATATAGCATCTTTGAGATGACACTAAATCCGACTACTTTATAATTTTGATAACGCCTATTTACTAGGCGTTTTTTATTGGTCAATGAACCATGATTACTTTACAATGAGCGCTTGCCTGCTGTGCTACGGTCGTTGGCTCAACATAAAAGAGTACTGGCTTAAATAGTAATTTGCTAAGATAAATATTAGCTCAGCCAAAATATAGCAATCTCTTTTATTGGCTTACGTTAGATTTTCATTCCTCTTATTCAAGCTCGTACGGAACGTCTATGCATATTCATATTCTTGGTATTTGTGGTACTTTTATGGGCTCACTGGCATTGCTAGCGCGTGAGCTTGGACATACGGTCACGGGCTCAGATGCCAACGTTTATCCGCCGATGTCTACCCAACTGGAAAACGCGGGCGTGACCATTGAGCAAGGCTATCTTATAGAGCATCTGCAACCAGCACCAGATCTAGTCGTGGTTGGTAATGCCATGAAGCGCGGTATGGATGTCATCGAATATATGCTAGACACAGGTCTACGCTATACCTCTGGACCCCAATTTTTATCTGAGCAAGTGTTGCAATCTCGCCATGTCATCGCAGTGGCAGGTACTCATGGTAAGACCACGACGACTACCATACTCGCTTGGATACTGCATTATGCCGGTATCGACACGGGGTTTTTAATCGGTGGTGTGCCACTGGTTGATACTGCTGATGCACACTTGCAGCACGTCTTTGCACACAGCAGTTATTTGGGTGCTGACAAAATTGATAATGACGATTCGGCAAATACTGGCTATTTCGTTATCGAAGCAGATGAATACGATTCTGCATTTTTTGATAAGCGTTCAAAGTTCGTACATTATCGTCCGCGTACGGCTATTTTAAATAACCTTGAATTTGATCATGCGGATATTTTTGCGGATCTTGATGCTATTCAGACCCAATTTCATCATATGGTGCGCATGATTCCAAGCACTGGCAAAATCATTATGCCCACAGCGACTGCCAGCTTAGAGGAAACGTTAGCGAAAGGTGTTTGGACACCCGTTTGGCGGACAGCAGTATTGGACTCAGCGGCACATAATACCTATGCAACAGATAATACCTATGCAAAAAATAATACCCACGCAAAAGATAGTAGCGATTGGCAAGCTGAACTTATCAGCGCAGATGGTGGTCAATTTGCGGTTAGTTTTGCGGCTGATATTGCTGATAAAGAAGCCACGGGAGTCGTCGATTGGTCGATGAGCGGCATTCACAATGTGAATAACGCCTTGGTTGCTGTCGCAGCGGCTTATAACATCGGCGTCAGTGTCAAAACTGCTTGCGCGGCGTTATCAGCATTTGCGGGTATTAAACGTCGGATGGAGCTTATAGGTAATGTAAATGATATCTTGGTCTTTGATGATTTTGCTCATCATCCAACGGCAATTACCACTACTTTGGATGGTGCTAAGAAAAAGCTAGCTGATAGACGACTGTGGGCAATTATTGAACCACGTAGTAATACCATGAAAATGGGCATTCATCAAGACAGCTTGGCTGAGTCTGCTGCTCTCGCCGATCATACCTTATGGTATGAGCCTACCGGACTTGAGTGGGGTCTAAAAGAAGTCATTAATAATGCCACTATCGCAAATCCAGATATTGGCAGCCAACAGGTACTCTCTAGCGTAGAAGATATCATTACTCATATTTGCACATATGCCAAGGCTGGTGATGCGATTGTGATTATGTCTAATGGCGGCTTTGAAGGTATTCATCAGCGTTTAGTAACCGCTTTAGCTAATAGTTAGTCTGGCTCTATAACCCTGTAGAATAACAGGCGTAGCTCATTAATAATGAGCTACGCCTGTTTATTTCTTTTTATACCTATAAAAAAATATTTTTACTTTTATAGAGAGATATAGTCATTTCATTAGCGACTTTACTACCTTTGTAACACCCCGTTTACCTATTTCCCCTGCTAAATAGCAAATATCGCTTTTTCCTCACAGAGCCCATACATAGGTAACATTTTTTGCTTATTTCTCGATCTCGATAATGTTTACAATGGATTCAACAAAATAAGTAAACCATTATAAATGATAGACACTTTAGGAGAATTGATATGAGCTTTATTTGGATGATTATTGTTGGTCTGGTTGCAGGTTTATTGGCACGTGCGATTAAGCCAGGTAGCGATCCTATGGGTTGGATTATGACCATTGTATTGGGTATCGTTGGTGCGATGCTTGGTGGTTTTGTTGCTGGCCTAATTGGTATCAATGCTGATGGCGGGTTCACTGGTCTAATCTTCTCAGTAATTGGTGCGATTATATTACTGTTCATCTATGAGATGATTATGAGTAAACGTCGCGTATAATTGGACACAGCTAAATAGCTAATATATTTCAATAACGAATACATAAAATAAAGGTCTTGTGCAATCAAGGCCTTTTTTATTGTTTCAAATTCCTCTATCAATACATTATTACTATATTTTTCTTATATTTATCAGTCAGGATATCTCTCTTTAGCTATTGATAAGCATTACTTTTGTCCCCATTTATCTTATAATATCAAACCTATTTTTTATCTTTATCATTGAGGTGAGCCTTATGGCGTTACTCCCTATTTTAAGCTATCCCGACCCGCGTCTGCGTACGATTGCAACGCCTGTCAAGGAAGTCACTGCTGAAATCAAAACCTTAATCACCGATATGATTGAGACCATGTACGATGCGCAAGGTATCGGTCTGGCTGCAAGCCAAGTGGATCACCATATCCAGCTTATCGTGATAGATTTATCAGAAGATAAAGACAGCCCAAGAGTGTTTATCAATCCAACAGTGACGCCATTGGTTGAAGAAAAGCAGCCGTATGAAGAAGGTTGTCTGTCCGTGCCAGACGTCTATGACAAGGTTGAGCGTCCAAACAAAGTGCGTATCGAAGCACTAGATGAGAATGGTGATAAGATTGATGAAGAAGTAGAAGGCTTACTTGCCGTTTGCATCCAACACGAAATGGATCATCTGAATGGGGTGATTTTCGTCGATTATTTGTCGCGTTTGAAACAGACACGTGCGCGTGATAAGGTGCGTAAAGTCCTTAAAATACGTGAAAAACAAGGTGAGCAAGTGGCGGAAAAAGAGCCACAGCCAGCAAACTATTAATCTATTTCTTTGATAAGCTGATTGTTACATACGTTTATCGTCAAGTGGTTTTGTCATGGCTTATGCTACGTTTTAAACGCTGTCTGTTTTAGATACTGCACATAGCGCAGCGATAAGGCGACGATTGAACGCTTAGATTTTAGCGTAAAGAGTTTGGCTTTTATTATTAGTTCTGGTTAGCATCACTCCTTGTTAGCTTCATTCCTTGTTCTCATTAAATACTGTTTTTATTAAAGGTCTTACTATGATTAAAATCGACCAATATTTTGACCCTGCCGGCTGGCAGAAATTTACTAAAGCGGCTGAAGGTCGTGAAACACCATTTTTGGTGGTTGATCTTAATCGCATTAAAATAAAATATCATGAAATGGTTGGTTTTTTTCCTCATGCTAAAATCCATTATGCGATGAAAGCAAGCCCTGCTGTTGAAGTCATCAATCTGCTTGCTGAGCTTGGTTCAAACTTTGACTGTGCATCGATTTATGAGCTTGATCGCGTGCTTGACTGCGGCGTTGAGCCCTCACGTATCTCTTATGGTAATACCATCAAAAAGCCTGAACATGTCAAATACGCCTTTGAAAAAGGGGTTGATTTGTATGCAACCGACTCAGAAGCAGATTTAAAAAATATCGCAAAACATGCACCTGGCTCAAAAATATTTGTACGTATCTTGGTACAAGGTTCAGATACCGCTGAATGGCCATTGTCACGCAAATTTGGTTGTCACCCCAATATGGCGATTGAACTATTGATTCAAGCGCAAGAATTGGGCTTGGTACCTTATGGCATCTCATTCCATGTGGGCAGTCAGCAAAAAGACGTTGCCGCTTGGGATGATGCTTTAGCCAAAGTTAAATATATGTTTGATTGGATGAAGAACGAAGAAGGCATTAAGCTTCAAATGATTAATTTGGGTGGCGGCTTTCCGGCAAACTATCTGAGCGAAGTCAATCCTATCAAAGTCTATGCTGAAGAGATTCAAAGCTACTTAAGCGATGACTATAGTGCTGAAGATATGCCAGAGATTATTTTAGAGCCCGGTCGCTCATTGGTTGGCGGTTCAGGCGTACTGGTTAGTGACGTGGTATTGATTTCTCGTAAATCGCATACTGATCTGACACGTTGGGTCTATACCGATGTGGGTTTATTTCAAGGTTTAATTGAAACCTTAGGTGAAGCCATCAAGTACCCTGTTTATACACCTAAAATGGAAACCTCAACCAGCGCGGGTACGGTGGTATTAGCAGGTCCTACTTGTGACTCAACTGATATTATGTATGAAGAGGCAGGTTATCAGCTACCAGAAGAGCTAGAGATTGGTGACAAGATATTTTGGTTAACTACGGGTGCTTATACCAACTCGTACTCATCTATTGAGTTCAATGGTTTTCCACCGTTAGAAGTGGTCTATGTTGACTAATTTGTGATAAATAATCGTTACTATAAAAAGCGCGGCATTGTGAATAACAGTGCCGCGCTTTTTTATGTTTATTTCGCTATAGTATTTATCATTAGCTACTGTACTAGTAGCGATATTGGCACATCATTGCTAAGGCTGTTATTTTGGTTGCCACCATAACCTGCGGTCTGATTTTGGCTGTTTTGAGAGATTTGCCCGATAGTCACCCACTGTCCACGTGGCACAATAATGGTGCTATGCAATCTTTGCCCTTGCACGCTACTATTATAACCATAGCGATTGTATGAAGGATTGGCGCGCACGAGCTTTTCTTCAACTTGGGTCAATTGTACTTCGACTTGTCCATTCGGTAACAGTCTTGGCGTGACCGCAATACCTTGGCTCGTTGGCAATAAGACCTGCTGCTGGATAACAATCCTTCCTACTGGACGGTTGTAAGCTGGATAGGTTGGATAACTATTGGCAGTATAGCTTTGATCTAGTGCGTAGAGTGTACCAGTGCTGATGCTTGCCGCGCTACCCGATAAGGTTTGGATTTGGTATAAGTTGTTATTTTGTTGTTGGCTATTACTCTGGTTAATAATCCCTACGCCTTGGATACCGCTATTACTAATAGTGACCTGCCCTTGCTGAATATTATCCTGAGCACTGCTATTATTGCCAACACGCACAGCGACCGTCAATGCCTGTGACTGACGGTCAATCTGTGCCAATAGCTTTTGTACTGCCTGATAGTTGCTGGCAGTGGTACGAAGCACTAGCTTATCTTGATAAGTCGATACCGTGCCGCCGTCGCGACTAGCATTTAACTGCTGACGAACGGAAGGTAGCAATGCATCACTGCCATACGTATGAATGACATAGGTTTGATAAGCAGCTGCTTGTACGACTATTGGCACTACAGTTAAACTTAGGATAAATGCTATCTGGCGTCCATAATTTATGGTTTTGACAGTTTTTATCATAGCCAGCTTTCGACCAAGACTCGCTATCAGATTTTCACTAAACTTATTCATAATTGACCTCTAGCAATAGTTAAACGCTATCAAAAGCCATACTCAGTAGCTACCAAACCATGAGAAAAAAACTTAATAATTCAAACCTTACTCGTTAAAGCCTAGTCATTCAAACCTAAGACATCCTGCATATTATATTGTCCAGCCGATTGCTGAACAATCCACGTAGCGGCACGCACAGCGCCAGCAGCAAAAGTCATTCTTGCGCGCGCGCGATGGGTAATTTCAACAACTTCGCCATCCGCAATAAACATCACAGTATGATCGCCGATGATTTCACCGCCACGTATCGCATGAATACCAATCGTACCTGCTTCGCGCTCGCCAGTTTGTCCTTCACGACCATAGACAGCGACGTCTTTTAGATTCTGTCCACGTGCTTCTGCTACAGCTTCTGCCATCATGTAAGCAGTACCTGATGGCGCATCGATTTTATGCTTATGATGCGCCTCAATGACCTCTACATCAGCATCAGTGCCAAAAGCTTTGGCAGCCATACCTAGTAACTTTAATGACAGATTAACGCCTGTTGAATAGTTACCCGCATAAACGATAGCAACTTGCTCACTCGCTTTTGCCAATACTTGCTCTTGCTGCTCATTAAATCCTGTCGTGCCGATAACCATGGCGACGTTGTGCTCAGCACAGACTTGCATGTTTTGTTCAGTAGCAGCAGGCAAGCTAAAGTCAATCAATACATCAATCTTATTAATCACTGACTGTAAATCATCAACTATTTGCACATCCAATCGACCGACCGCAGCAACTTCACCCGCATCAGCTCCAACTAAACTTGAACCTTGACGCTCAATCGCTGCAGTTAATATCGTTTGTGGATTGTCTTGTATCGCTTCGATAAGCATACGTCCCATACGTCCACCTGCACCGATGACACCGACATTAATCATTTTTTTATTCTCTGGCTGACTCATATAATTATCCTAAGTACTTTATTTTTAATACGCTGGTTTTTAAATTTATTAGGCTAAGTTTAGCAAATATCAGCTTATGAATGGTTTTTTATAGCACCAATAAAAAGCTCGATAGTTTCACGTGAAACTATCGAGCTTTTATCATTTATCCATTCAAACACAAAATACTGTTAGTCAAACAAATCGCCAATCTTTTTAAAGAAAGATTTTTTATGTGGTGACTGCTGATGCTTACTATCACCATCCAGTGTATCTTGGAATTGACGTAGCAAATCTTTTTGCTCACGAGTCAGATTCACTGGTGTTTCGATGACCACACGGCAGATCAAATCACCTTTCATCGTCGTACGTACTGGTGTCACACCTCTACCACGGACACGTAATAATTTACCGCTTTGTGTGCCTTCTGCAACCTTGATTTTCACTTTGCCATCTAAGGTTGGGATTTCAACTTCTTTACCGAGTGCTGCATCAGTGATACTAACTGGCACATCCATATACAAATCGGCACCTTGACGGGTAAAGACGTTGTGCTGTTTGACACGTACTTCGACATATAAGTCGCCGTTTTGTACGCCAGCGCCGCCCGCTTCGCCTTCGCCTGCTAAACGGACGCGATCACCATCATCAACGCCTGCTGGAATAGAAACTTCTAGCGTGCGTGACTTGTCTTTGACGCCATTACCATGACAGTCAGAACAAGGGTTTTTAATTTGTTTACCAGTACCGCCACAATGTGGGCAGGCCTGTTGAACGGCAAAGAAGCCTTGTTGCATACGAACTTGACCTTGACCATGACAAGTTTGGCAAGTCACGATATCAGAGGCATTTTTTGCGCCTTTACCATCACAAGTATCGCAAGGCGCAGGAGCTGTAAAGCTGATTTCTTTTTTGCAGCCGCGTACCGCTTCTTCTAAAGTCAGCTCAATCACATAACGTAAGTCTGAGCCGCGACGCGAACGCCCACCGCCGCCGCCACGTGACTGACCAAAGATATCACCAAAGTTGCCAAAGATATCACCAAAGATATCTTGGAAGTTCCCACCACCGCCACCGCCGAAACCACCACCGCCCATGCCGTTTTCAAAAGCAGCATGACCCATACGGTCATAGGCTGAGCGTTTTTCTTCGCTACTTAATACTTCATAAGCCATCGATGCTTCTTTAAATTTTTCTTCAGCATCTGGGTCTTCAGAGTTACGGTCTGGATGGTATTTCATGGCAAGCTTGCGGTAGGCTCGCTTGATCTCTTTGTTATCAGCGGTCTTACTGACACCTAGTATTTCATAAAAATCGCGCTTACTCATGGGCTCTCCTATCGTCTTCACAGTCCACCGCTTGGTTGCTTTATCGTTCAATACTGCTCATCATCGCAAAAAATGTTTCACATGAAACATAGCGGAAGACAGAGAACAGTGATGACAATCGTATAAATCTTACCAGCGAATACAGTGGGGTGCTGCTTAGTCAAATCAATTATTAAAAGTTTGCGCTATTTATGGAGATGGCAGCAGCATTTATCAAGTTGGCAGAAGTACAAAGTGTTAATTAGACTCTTTAGTTAATATTAAAAAGAATTCATTAAGGAATGAACAAAGGTTTTTATACCTACATAATGCTCAGCCATGCTAGTATTTATCGCCATATAGATAGCGGTAGTCGAGTCCGTTTAAAACATGAATACCACTAAAGGTGATGCTCTTTTATTTTAAGCCAACTGTACTCGAACATTACTCTTTAAAGTCCTATTTATACTCATCGCCATTACGCTTGTATCAAGGTATCGTTTTTATGAAAAAGCTGATTATTTTATTGATTGTCATTGCCGTTACTATTTATGCAGGCTCGCCTTATTACAGCGCTTATCAGCTTAAAAAGGCTTATGATGCCAAAGATGGTGCGACTATCGCGGCAGCTATCGACTATGAGACAGTACGCCCAAGTATGCAAAACCAGCTCACTGAGCAATTTGCCGTGACCATGACAAAATACCCATTGGTCGCTGAGCTTGGTGGCGAGCCACTAAAAGAGGCGGCTAATGGTTTTATTATGCAAGCAGTCGCTGGTGCCATCACACCGCAAAACATTGAAAAAGTCATCAATACCCAAGGTCAAGCCAACACTGCCACTAAAGAGCTGGCGGCAGCGTGGGCAATCGCTAGCAATCAAGTAGATTTAAAAAATCTCATTCAAAATCTGATTATTCATCGCGGTGATGTTAATGCTGTGGTCAAAAATCAGATGCAGCAAATCATGGAAAAGCAGGCTGATGAGCTTGAACAGCAGGCAGCCCAAGGGACAGATAGTGACAAACCCCAATTAAGTTACTGCGGTATCAATTGCTTCACCATCAGTGGACAAGTAAAAGGCTATCCTTTGACTATAGAGATGCAGCGTGAGAGTTTAATTAACTGGAAAATCGTCGATATCGTCTTGCCGCAATAGACTTGCTACCATCAACTGTTATATGAATAAAACCCCGCCCTATGAGCTATGTTTATAGGGCGGGGTTTTATTCATTATTCAATATGATATCCATCATAACTATTATAGAAATATCACACTATAGAAATATCAACGACTTATTTTACTCCTAAGAATTCCAAAAACTCAGGACTCTCAAAGCTCGCTTGAAACAATACGCCATCTTCACGATAAATAGCAGGAGTTGCCATGACAGCTAAACCTGCCGCTTTTTCACGATTGCCTGCCACATCATCAGTTTTGCAAGATGCGGGCGCTGGTGTCATCTTGCCATGTAGCATCGCCTGATCAAGCGCTTTACGACGACTATCCTCATTACCTTGGCACCAGATACCGCGCATTTGCTCAGGCGACGCTTCATAAATCGGATAACCAATGGTTTTTATCGTCACGCCTTTGGCATTAAGCATCGGCATCTGCTTATGTAATCTGCGGCAATAAGGGCAATTGACATCCGTTGCTACGTAAATCACCGCTTTTTCAGCACTAGTGGCAGGATAGGTAATCAGCTGCTTAGTATCCAATGTGGTTAGGACAGATTGATTTTTAAGCTTTTCAAAGCGGTTATCAAGCCCAGTAAACTGACCATTTTCGATGACTGATATCTCACCATCGGTGATGTACTGGGCGTCATCTGATAACAAGAACGGTACGCCCTCTAAAGTCGCACCCCAAATCACACCCGGTACTGCAGTGTAAAAGAACGGTGTTTTGTTACTCATGTTCTTAAGCGCGCCCATATTTGCCAGTATGTCAGATTTGATACTGGCACTGACAGGCTTACCTATTTGCGCGCTGGTGCTACGCGCTGGCGTTTTGGTTACTACTCGCTTGCTTGGATTCTTTTGCAGCTCGCCTTGAATGACATATTTACCATCTTCAGTAATATGTAGCGGCAATTGCTCAGCCAAATTGACTTGATACATATTGGGTAATTTAGAGGGTACAATCGAGGTTATCTGCGTTTTGATACCTGCTTGGGTCAGCAATTGGCGCAAACGGCTATCAACAGATTTACTGACTGTACCAATAGCTTTCGTATTCTGGCCAGCTTGGGCGCTGTGGTTAACTTTTTGGCTGACTGTTTTATTGGTCATATCGGCAGTGTTCGGCTGCGCGCAAGCAGTGGTTGCTAACAACATAACACCAATCAAACTTGCGGATTTTAATACAGGGAGTTTCACAGAGACCGTCCTATCTGGTTTTTAATAATGATCGTTATTCACTCATGCCTATTTAATAAAAGAGCAGTAAATAACATTATGTAAAAATATAGATTAAAAAAGATAGGCTGACTGTAGCACAAGGAGGTTTTTTTCAAAGTATTAAAGACTTAATTTTGCAAAACTGCTACTGAGCTTTAAGAGATAGGCAACACAGGCAGCCGCTAATGCTAATTAACAGAAATAGCTGAGTAGCAGAACGCAAAAAGCAGCACACTATTGAGTGGCTGCTGATTTTGAAGTAATTTTTCTAAAGCATAATTTTATAACCTAATAGGCTATAACTCTAAAATTTTGCTACTTCTTCTGGTGTTAAGAAGCGACTGTCGCCTTTTTCCAATCCGTCTAAAGTAATATGACCGACACTAGCACGATGTAGCTCAACCACTCTATTACCGAAATAGCCCATCATACGTTTTACTTGATGGTATTTACCTTGCTCTAAGGTTAAACGCGCATGAGTTTCATCGATGAACTCGAGGGTCGCAGGCTTGGTTTCTTCGTGATCACCTTCTAAAAGGATGCCTTCAGCCACTTCCTTAGTAGCATTGGCTTGAGCGTCACTATCCATAGCATCTGCTAACGTCAACTCGTAGACTTTGGCATGTTCATGCTTTGGGCTAGTTACGCGATGTAGCCAGCCGCCATCATCACTGATGAGCAATGCACCAGTTGTATCAACATCAAGACGCCCAGCAATACGTAAACTGCCAAGCTCTGGCACCGCAATAAGGTCAGTAACGATTGGGTATTCTTTGGCCTTTAGGGTACATTCAAAGCCTTCAGGCTTGTGAAGTAAGATATAGCGATTGCCAGTGGCGACCGACAATGGCTCGCCTGCCCACTGTACATCGTCATTAACAATATCGACATGTACACCGGGATCTTTAATGACTTGCTCGTTTACTGTGACTTCACCAGCGTGCAGAATTTTTTTGGATTCTTTACGCGACAGCTCAGTGGCTTTACTCAGAAATTTATCTAGACGCATACGATTTGCCTACCATCCGTTTTGGGATACTCACTCTCAATCAAAGACCAACGATGCATGCATGTGCACGTCTGTTGTTGGCTATCTTCAATGGTCAGAAGTGGTACTATAATGAAAAATGAAATTTACACTGCGCCAAATACGGACAACAGTGAAAGTTAGACAAGTTTACCATATCCAACCTAAGCCTGATGAAATATGAGCTATCAAACGCTAAAACGTGTCGTCACTGCACGCTTAGAAATCAAAAAATCTGCCTTTATTACCTATGCTTATCCAGTGACCTCGCGTGAGCAGGCAATGTTTCATGTGGAACAACTACGTGAGCAATATGCTGATGCCCGTCATCACTGTTGGGCGTATATTATTGGCGATCCCAATAACACCACCAGCGCAGGGTTTGACGATGATGGCGAGCCCAATGGCACTGCGGGACGACCGATATTAAATGTCTTGCAACATAAATCTATCGGCAATGTCATTATTATCGTCGTCCGTTATTTTGGTGGTATCAAGCTCGGTGCTGGCGGTTTGACCCGTGCTTATGCAGGCTCAGCGCAAGCGGCAGTGGACGAGATGATACTAAGCCCTTATGTTCCTATGATCACGGTAGAAATACTGGCAGAATTCGCCACCGAAGCCCAGTGCCGCTATGTCGTCGAGAGCTTAAACGGCAGCATCGAAAATGTCGCCTATAGTAAGCAAGTTACCTTGACTGTGACGCTCGCTGAGGTAAATATCGAGCATTTAAAAGAACGCCTTGCGATGGATGGACGCGTATTAGATAAGTCTTAAAATTAAATGAGTAATCATGCGTTCACTGAAAACCGTTGGTTTTGACGACGACCTTGGATATGATAAGGCACTGATTTTCAAAGACGATTTTTTAACAAACATAAAATAAGACTAAAATATGCTAACCTCAAAGTCGACAAAACCATTCGCACCTGCCCCTTTTAAACCGCCGTTTTGGCTCACCAATCCGCACTTGCAAAGTATTTTACCGAAGTTTTTTGCGCCAAAAACACCAAATTACCGACGCGTGATTAAACAAGATTCACTTTGCGAAACAGATATCGCTTATGACTTTTATGACGCCCATCCTGTCCAAGATTTAGAAAATGGCAAACTTGAACAAACACCATTAATCGTACTTTTTCATGGGATGGAAGGCAGCAGTGATAGCCATTACGCGCGTGCGCTGGCGTATCAAATGCACGCGCAAGGCTGGCATTTTGTCGTCGCTCACTTTCGCAGTTGTGGTGGTATTCCCGCTAATGGCAAAGTGTTCTATAACGCTGGTGACACGGGCGAGGTGCATCATATGTTAGAGAACTTACGCGAGAATTACGCCCATATTTATGGGGTTGGTGTGTCACTTGGCGGTAATGCCTTGGCAAAGTATATGGGTGAATATGGTGATGAGGCGCTATGCGACGGCGCAGCGGTAATATCTGCGCCAGTTGATATGTCATCGGCTGCTATTACGATGCATAGCTTTTTGAGTCATCGTATCTATACCCCTTATTTGCTCAACCCGATTATTAAAAAAGCCTTGGCAAATGAAATTACTGCAGACGAGATTGCTTCTATCAAAGCGGTAAAACGCATTAGCGATTTTGATAATATCTTCACTGCGCCTAGGCATGGTTACCGCTCTAATAATGATTACTACCATTCATCCTCTGCCCTACCTCACTTAAGGAATGTCACACGCCCGCTGTTGCTTATTAGCGCCAAAGACGATCCTTTTATTGGCTTTACTGCCACGCCCAATGATGTTTCAGACAGTGTCACTATATTAGATACGACACACGGGGGTCATATTGGCTATTTGCGTTATCGTACAAGCAATAGCAATGTAAAAACTCCAAGTAAAAAATCAAAGTTTGATATCAACTGGATACCTGAAACCGTGAGTGCCTACTTTAATCATATTGGCGTACCATCTAATAAAACTAGATAAATTATAAAATAAAAAACATCGTTTTTATCTTTAAATATTTTGAGACTGCTTTATGTATCCGTTTATCCGTTACGCCAGCACCATCGCCCATGCCGCGCTGCAAGTGAAAAAAGGCAATACTTTAACGTTTAAAGAAATCAGTGAGATTACCTTTCGCTGCCGTCTGACAGATATTGATAATTTCTTAGAGATGAATAATGGTCGCGTGCTGACCCTTTATGATATGGGGCGTACCGACTTTGCAGTACGGAGCGGGCTTGGCACGCAACTGCTTAAGCAGCGTTGGGGCTTGGTCGTCGCTGGTAGTACCATCCAATATCGCAAACGCATCCGTGCTTTTGAAAAAGTCACCATGAAGACCAAAATCGTCGGCTTCGATGAGCGCTGGATATATATTGAGCAATCGATGTGGGTAAAAGGCAAGCCTTGCTCGTCGGCACTACTACGTACAGGCGTCACCAAAGGCGGTAAGGTCATCGAGACGGCACGAGTACTGGCAGCTTTAGATCAATCGGATTGGCAGCTACCGCCGAGCGGCTATGTGGCAGAATGGATTGTCAGTGATGCCGATCGTCCATGGCCGCCACAATCTTAGGTTTTTGCTAGGCTTACCTCAAAATAAGGACTGGTTATTTAACCATTTGCATCGCAGCGCTTCGTCAAAATCCGCTTGTTATGATCAACTTCTTCATAGACAGCTATTCACAATCAGTTAACCTTATAACTACTATTTGCTAACAATACATTATATAAATAAATATAATCAATGTTAGGATAGTAGTGAGTTTTATACTCAACTGAATACTATCTAATTAGAAACAGTCTAATAAAGGAAAATAATATGGTTAATAATACGGATTATGTCGGTACGCTGTTTGATAATAGTGAGTCAAACCCAAGCAAGATCACCTTAGCTTTTACTATGGCGGGTGTGGCGCTTAAAAAAGGTCACTCTGCATCAGTCATATTGATGGTGGACGCGGTGCATTTGGCATTGCCGAACGCTTTAGATAATGTCGATATTGGTGATCCCTTTGAACCTGCTGGCGAATTACTAGAAGCCTTTATCGAAAAAGGCGGTCAAGTATTGGTTTGCGGCGCGTGTATGAAACATGGTGGCGTAGAAGAATCAGCCATTGATAAGCGCTTCACGGTCATCAGTGGCGATGATGTGGTTGAGCTGTTGATGAATGCTAAGGGATCTTTGCAGTTGAATTAAGCGTTTAAGCTAAGCAATTAGTATATAAAAATGGGTCAGTTTTCTTAATTATCTTTTTGATAACTTAAGAGCTGACTTATTTTTTGGCGTTAAATTCTAGATTTCTAACCTTATTCCCAGTTTGAATGATAAGTATTGGCAACAGTCTTATAGTCAAACCTCACCTTCTATATTCAGCAACTAAATACACATTATCTAACACGCACGCCATCCAGCTTTGCTAAAGTAAGTCATGCAAACCTCTTCATAAAATAACAAGGAAGCCTGTCATGACCTTACTGAATACCCTTGATTTGACCTACCCTATTATTCAAGCGCCGATGGCAGGAGCAACCACCCCTGAGCTGGCGGCGACGGTGAGTAAGTTTGGTGGATTAGGGTCATTGGGGGCTGGCATGACGGCGCCAGACGTTTTAAATAGTGAAATCAACACCATTAAATCGCTCACCGATCGTCCTTTTATGGTCAATCTGATGGTGTTATCAGAGTATGAATCTAGTGCTTTGGATAGCGAAATCCCTGCTTGGCTAAGTAACTACTATCAAGAGAAAAATATTGAATTTACTCTACCGAAGCACCCAGCGCTAAGCTTTGCAGAGCAGCTACAAGTGCTCTATGACAATCCCGTTCCTGTCGCCAGTTTTACCTTTGGCATTATCAGCGCTGAGCAGGTGCAGCGTTTGCAGAGTCTAGGCACACGGGTCGTCGGTACTGCCAATCATCCATTGGAAGCAAAAGCATGGGCAGATATTGGCGCAGATGCGGTATGCGTGCAAGGGGTCGAAGCGGGTGGGCATCGCGGTGGTTGGTTGCCGCAAAGTGAAAACGATCCATTGGGATTATTGACGCTAATAAGTCAAACGCGTGCCTGCACCGATATTCCTTTAATCGCGGCTGGTGGCATTATGAACGGAAAGGACATCAAAGCAGTTCAAACAGCTGGTGCTGAGCTTGCGCAAATCGGAACAGCATTTTTGACCACAGATAAATGCGGAATCAATGACATTTATAAGCAAGCGCTACTCGATGCCAGTCAAGGTGGACGCAGTTCTGAGACGCGCTTAACCAGATTATTCTCAGGGAAACAGGCTCGTGGTTTATTAAATGATTATTTGCATGATTTTGCTCAATTTGAGAGCGCGCATGAGCTACCGCCTTACCCACAATTAAATGCGATGACCAAATTTTTGCGTGCCCATGCAACCAAAAACCGCGATGCCGAACATCAATCTTTATGGGCAGGACAAGGTGTCACTTTGGTCAGACAAGAGCGCACGGTTGAACTGCTAGAGCGACTGGTAAGAGAGAGTTATTTTGATCGACGTAGGCTGATTTTTAACTCAGCCTACAATAGAGTAGATACAGTTTTAAAAGAATACAATGCTACTGGGATTAATTATTCGCAGCCTCTGTCTGCGTAAGCACAGTAAGCAACAAAATTTGATACCAGTAGCACCTTATAATGTTTGTACTTATCTCATTGAAGACTAACTACAGCTCATATCTAGTCAAACGTTGGATCATTTACGCCTTAAAATATCATATGTAAATGACTAGTTCTTTAACCCTTCACGAAACGCTTTATAATCATTCGCCGTATCTTTCACCGCTTCTATCATCGGTACATGACCGATTTTTGGCATCGTAATCACTTGTGATTGTGGGATAATTTCTTTTATTAGCGTCACTGTTTCAGGCTTGATGACCTTATCCTCCTCACCCCAAACCACTAGTGTTGGAATATTATATTCAGCGATAACCTTGGCACGCTGCTCAACATTGTCTTCAACTATTTGCGCGAGTATTTTGGATTCTAATGCTTTATTAGCGATACGCTCTTGCGCGAATACGGCTTTTACAGACTTAGGAATATAAGGCGGCTTAGACATAACAAAGTCATACATAGCATAAAAGTCTTCCTTCTTATCGACCAATAGTGGATTGTTCTCAAGAGTTGCACTTTCTAAGGATTTCGGCACACCCACTGACCAAAAGCCCGCACTATCTATCAGCCACAGACTTTTGACTTCTTTAGGGTACTTCGCAGCATAAGCCACACTGATAGCGCCACCCATTGAGTTGCCACCGACATGAATGCTAGATGCCAAGCCTTTAGCTTGCAGTAGCTCGTGTAAGCGCGTCGCTTGCGCCTCCGAGCGATAGTCAGCCGCCATCGGTTTACTAGAGTCACCAAAGCCGAGCAAATCAGGAATGATCAGATTATAGTTCTCTAACTGCCGAGCGATACGAGTAAAGTTGTCTTTATTACCGCCAAAGCCATGAATCAATAATAAAGGCTCGCCCGCGACATTACCGTTTTCTGCATAGACTATTTTATCGCCAGAGCTTAACGTAAATGACTGAGTCGTAAGGTCTGATTTTGAGCGTTCATACTGAATAATCTTTTGGGTGGTATTTATCGCCAAGGTATTGGGCGCTGTGGTACAACCAACGACTGAAAAGCTTAACAAAGTGGCAAGGCCTAGGCGTTTTAATAGCATCGAAATATCCTTTTTGAAAACTAGAAAAATGAAGTAAGAAGTAAAAAGCATCATCCTAGCACAAGAGTATTTTAAGTTTAAGAACTTATAATAACCACCCTCCCCCTATAAATTGCTCGACAATCGCCCAAAAAAATGACAGGCAAATAATCATAGCGTTTGCCGAGGGGTTACAGCTCTAATAAAGACCATAGACGCTTTCTGGTTTATGATAAGCGCTTTTGTTTAGTTGGCCCTGCATATTGCAAAAGGATAAACATTGAGTAAAACAGATACCTCCATTGGTAAACGGCGTGACCTCACCCAAGGCTCGATCCCTAAAACCATGCTTTTATTTGCATTACCAACCCTTGGGTCATCTGCATTACAGTCATTGAACGGCTCGATCAATGCTGTCTGGGTAGGTCGATTTTTGGGTGAGGAAGCGTTAGCAGCGACGGCCAACGGCAATATCTTGATGTTTATACTGATCTCCTTCGTGTTTGGTTTCGGTATGGCGTCTACTATTTTGATTGGTCAGGCAATGGGCAGCCGTGATAACGCTATGGTTAAGAAAACCATGGGCACGGCGCTGGGCAGCATTATTCCGATAAGCGTAATAGTGTCGGCAGTAGGGTGGATATTTGCGCCGATACTACTTGAGCTGCTTGGCACGCCGGCAAGTGCTGTAGAGCTTGCCCTAACCTATCTGCGCATGATTTTTATTGCGATGCCCGTCACACTTACGTTTACGCTGATAATGATGGCACTGCGCGGGACAGGTGATTCGACGACGCCGCTTTGGTTTATCATTATATCGGTCGTGATTGATCTGATTTTGACGCCGACGCTGATTTTGGGTCTAGGACCATTTCCCGAGTGGGGCATATTTGGCTCGGCTTTCGCAACAGCTGTCGCAAATACGCTAGCGCTCATTGGCATGTTAGCCACTATGTATCTGCGTGGCTCTGTGCTAACGCTTAAGTTGCCGGAGCTTCGCTTTTTGCGCGCAGACCGAGACATCCTGAAGTCGATGTTTTCTAAGGGGTTACCGATGGGTCTACAGATGATCGTCATCTCTTCGGCAGCATTGACAATGTTATCGCTGATTAATCGCGAAGGTGTACAGACCACAGCCGCTTACAGCGCAACCCAGCAGCTTTGGACCTACGTGCAGATGCCAGCAATGGCGCTAAGTGCTGCGGCCAGTGCGATGGTTGCACAGAACATCGGTGCCAATCAATGGCACAGAATCGCAGGGATCACACGCTGGGGACTGATTTTTAATCTGGCATTGACCGGTTTTATTATCATACTGCTGACCATTTTTGATGAGACTATCTTGGGACTTTTCCTCGGCAGTGACAGTGAAGCGGTGCCGATTGGGCGTCATATTCAGCTAATGGCGACATGGGGTTTTATCTTTTTTGGGATAGCGCAGGTTTTGTTTGGCACCATGCGTGCAAACGGCTATGTGATTTGGCCGTTGATTGTCATGGTCATTTCGATGTATCCAGTGCGTCTTGGATTTGCTTTCGGGCTTTATCCTCTACTTGGAACCGATGCCCTTTGGCTATCCTTTCCAGCAGGCATGGTGGCAACCGCCGTGATGGGAGCAGGACTATATTTGTACGGCGGATGGCGCAAAGGCAAACACTTGCCCGCAGAGGAAGCTGCGCAAAGGTCTGAGGAGTTTCGCGCGCATACAGGCACCAGTGCGTCGTTTCGAGATCTTGTACCGACGACTGTATGGAAGCTGTCACCTTTGCGCCGTATCACAAGGTTGCATCGACGACTTCATAGAAGACTTCATCTTCATAGACTCCGTGTGATAAAAAAGAATAAACGATAATAACGTGGTTTATATATACACGCATAACGCCTAGTCGAGCGGCTTTTGCTCATTAGCATGGGCGAGTACATTATTCATCATACTTACCTACTACTGCAAATACCGAAACTGGTTTTATCTTTAACTAAAATTTTCATTACCTAATAAAAACTGTACCGCTGCGGCTGCATGAATAGCGGTGGTATCAAACACGGGGATTGGACTATCTGCTTGGCTAATTAACAATCCAATCTCGGTACAGCCTAATATCGCGCCCTCAGCGCCTTGTGCCGCTAACTCATTAATCACTTGCGTATAATATTGCCGTGAGCTGGCAAGCAATTGTCCTTGGCACAGCTCATCATAGATGATGCGATGGACTTCAGCACGCGCATCGGTATCTGGTATCAGCACCTGCAAGCCCGCATCAATCAGACGCTGTGTATAAAAGTCCTCAGTCATGGTGAATTGTGTACCGAGTAAGGCAATCTTGGTTAAACCTTGCTGCTTAATCGCATCTGCGGTCGCATCAGCAATATGTATCAGTGGCAAATTCGTCGCCACTTGTACCTGCTCCGCTACTTTATGCATGGTATTGGTCGCAATTAATAAACCTTGGGCACCAGCCGCTTGTAAGCGCTTACCACTGTTTACCATGACATCACCCAGCTCTTCCCACTTGCCTTGGGCTTGTAACTCGCCAATTGGCGCAAAGTCGACACTATGAATCAATAAGTCTGCTGAATGTAAGTTGCCAATATTTAGAATATTCTCATTATTAGAAAAGAAATAACGATCATTAAAATGTAACGAACGTCACTATTAATAACAACGATTTTATCCACTCACCAGCATACGCTATGATAGTCAATAACGACGCCTCATAATGCTATTCATCATCGTTCATTGAGCCTCACTATTATCATGTAGGAAAATTCAACATTATGGCAAACTTCCCTATTATCAGAATACGCGCAAGGCGCAAGTACTACCGTCTTATCTTTACTGGTCTGATGGCGCTGATGATGTCACTTATTATCTCATCCGCTTTATTACTGGTTAAAGTAGGGTTTGTCGATGGCTTCTTTATGGAATTAATGCACTCGTGGGTGCTGGCCTTTGTCTTTGCGTGGCCGAGCGCCTATATCTGTGCGTATCTGGTACAAGAGCACGTGCTTAGTCGGATTGAGTTTTATTGAGTCATACGATAATAAGTACATAACAACGTTCCTTAACCAAACAAGTACTGATAACTGGTAAGCAGAGTTGTTACTGTTGATGGTTGCAAATCAACTCACTTCTTAGACAAATATCTAAAAACTAAAAAAAGGATTTATCATGCGTAGCGCAACTTATGATCATTTTGGCAAACCAACGGAAGTACTCAGCATCGGCGACCGCCCTACTCCAGAGCCTAAAGCCAATGAAGTCCGAGTCAAAACGATACTCGCCTCTATCCACAACCATGACCTACTAACCATTCGCGGTCAATATGGCTTTAAACCTGAAATGCCTGCCATCGGTGGTAGTGAAGCGGTCGGTATCATCGATGCAGTAGGCAGCGATGTTAAGAATCTAAAAGTCGGTCAGCGTGTCGCAGCCGCCAGTGTACAAGCGACGTGGGCAGAGTATTTCGTCGCTGTGGAAGATATGGTATTCCCGATGCCCGACAGCTTAGATGACGAAATGGCAGCACAATTGATTGCAATGCCACTGAGCGCGCTGATGCTGATTGAGTTCTTAGAACTAAAAAGCGGTCAGTGGGTTATCCATAATGCTGCCAATGGCGCGGTCGGCAAATCGCTCGCCATGCTAGCTGCCGCGCGTGGTATTAACACCATTAATGTCGTGAGAAGTGGCGATGCTATCAAGGAATTAGAAGCACTGGGTATTAAGCATAATATCAATACCTCAGATGACGACTGGAAAGATCAAGTAAAAGCCATCCTTGGTGATGAAAAAATCAGTGCTGCGGTTGATTCTATCGGTGGTGAGTCTAGTAATGATCTGCTGGCATTACTGGGTCATGGTGGCACATTAGCATCGTTTGGCATCATGTCAGGCAAACCAATGGTGCTAAATCCAACCCACATTATTTTTAAACAAGCGACGATTAAAGGCTTTTGGGGCAGTAAAATCAGTCAAGAAATGAGCGTTGAGAATAAGCAACGCTTGGTTGATGAGCTGATCGAGCGTGCTAACAATGGCAATTTAAAACTGCCCGTTGAAGCGACCTTTGATTTGGCTGATATCTTAAAAGCAGTTGACGGGAAAATGCAGTCAGAAAAAAACGGTAAGGTACTGTTAAAACCTTAAGATTCATTTTATATCTTAAGGTTTCGAGCATTTTTCTCTACTCGCAAATGGATATCTATATAAAAAATCCAATTAGGAATAGCCTTATGTCTAAACAGACAACGTTTAAAGCTTTGGTCGTCGAAGAACATGCTGATGGCACTTTTAGTAAAAGTATTCAAGAACGCAGCGTCAGTGACTTACCTGAAAACGATTTATTAATCGAAGTGCATTACTCATCACTAAACTTCAAAGATGCCATGTCGGCATCAGGCAATAAAAGAATCACCAAAAACTATCCGCATACCCCTGGTATCGATGCGGCAGGCGTGGTGGTCAGTGATAAGTCTGGCACGTTTACCGCAGGCCAAGAAGTCGTGGTCTTTGGCTATGATTTGGGCATGGATACCGATGGCGGTCTCAGTCAGATGATCTCTATACCGGCCGATTGGGCGGTCGAATGCCCATCTTCTTTAACGCTAAAAGAAGCGATGATATATGGTACTGGCGGCTTAACTGCAGCCTTAAGTATCCAAAAGCTAGAAAAAATGGGTGCAAAACCTGAAGATGGTCCAGTCGCGGTCACGGGCGCAACGGGCGGCGTCGGTAGTATCAGTATCGCGATTTTAAGTCAGCTAGGCTATGACATCATCGCCTTCTCTGGCAAACCTGAGCAGAGCGAATATCTAAAAGAGCTTGGTGCAAGTGAAATCCGTCATCGCGATACCATTAACGAGGTCGGAGATAAACCTGCCGGTCGTGAACTGTGGGCAAACGCTATTGATACGATTGGCGGCGATTATTTGGCGAACCTACTTAAGCAAACCAAAGCTGGCGGCGCGGTGACCAGTTGTGGTTTGACGAGCGGCGCTGAGTTTTCGATGTCAGTGATACCTTTTATCACCCGTGCGGTGTCGTTATTGGGTATCGATTCGGTCTATATTCCACTGGCGGATAAAAAAGCGATTTGGCAGCGCGTTGCTACTGATATGAAGTTGCCTAACCTAGAGAGCTATGGTGAAGAGATTACGCTTGAGCAAACGCCGGAATACTTAGATCGCTTTATGGCGAGTCAAACGGTTGGGCGTTATGTGGTGAATGTGCGGGGTTAGGGTTTTAAGAACTAGGTTTATAAGTAAAAGGCAGCATCTCTTTTGAGGTGCTGCTTTTTTTATTTTTTGAAGGTTATTCTAAGTCTGATTGAATTGTTGCAGCACTCACAGATCCTGGATGAAAACCGATTTCATCGCAACTGAAAACTTCTATTGTTATATCTTCACTACTAACTTCTACACCTTTATATGTATACTGAAGATTAGTTTCAGTCTTCATCTTTTCCTTACTTACAACAATTAA
Source organism: Psychrobacter sp. D2 (assembly GCF_013608135.1). Lineage (NCBI taxonomy): Bacteria > Pseudomonadati > Pseudomonadota > Gammaproteobacteria > Moraxellales > Moraxellaceae > Psychrobacter > Psychrobacter sp. D2. Next base: position 125,298 of record NZ_JACDXZ010000001.1, on the reverse strand, counting down.
TAGTACTCCTCGCGCTTCTCGCCCCGTTAATAATTTATAAATTTCAATTTTCTTTTCTATCTGCTGACTATAAATTATAGAGTCTAAGTAAGACTTCCTAATGTAGTGTACCTCAATGATTATATCCTTTGATAAGTTATCATTCTGACGTAAAGCATCAAGTATTAAGTGTGACTCATCTTTGATAAACTCTACTTGATGCTCAAAATACAAATTATTTCGTTTTTCATAAAACGCTATTGCAACATGATAGAGAGCGAAATGCAGTACATCTGACCGATGAGGAGCTAATCTACTAATTTGAGGGTCTATAGGTTGTGAGTTAGTAGGCTGAGGTATAGGTTTACTTGCTTTTTGATTCTTAATCAACGCTTTCAACTCTTCTATTTTTTCTATAATAGTCGAATCATGATTGTTATTTAATAGTTTTTTATACTCTCTTAATGCCTTTCTATCAATTACTTCAGCATGAGACATTTTATGATGTTTATCACATAATAAAATTAAATTTTCTAAAGTATTATTTTCTCTATTAAGATCTATATGATGAATCTCAAGATAAGTATGTTCATAACAACCTTTTATAGCGCAGGTATGACCTGCTTCCACCTCAATAGCGCGCCTTAATTCTGCTGGAATTGATGGTCTAGACTTACTGTAGGGTTTATCAGACATTTAATAAGCCTTATTAGAGAAATAATATATATTTTAAATATTGGGTAGTTCTAATTTTCATAAAAAAGGCACTCAACCTGAGCGCCTTTTTCTAACTTTAAAATCTATGTTCAACTAGCTAAGAGTCTTACTCCCACTCAATCGTCGCAGGTGGCTTGCTCGACACATCATAAGTCACGCGTGAAACTTCAGCGATTTCATTCATGATTCGATTCGATACCGTCTCGATCAAATCATACGGTAGATGCGCAAAGCGTGCGGTCATAAAATCTACAGTCTCAACAGCACGTAGCGCAATCACCCACGCATAGCGGCGACCATCACCGACCACGCCGACCGATTTGATCGGTTGGAAGACCGCAAATGCTTGCGCGGTCTTCTCATACCAGCCTGAACGCTCTAACTCTTCCATAAAGATAGCGTCAGCAGAACGCAGAATATCAGCAAATTCTTTGGTGACTTCGCCCAAGATACGCACGCCCAAACCCGGTCCTGGGAACGGATGACGGTTAATCATCTTCGCAGGCAAGCCAAGGGTAATACCCAGTTTACGCACTTCATCTTTAAACAAATCACGTAGCGGCTCAACCAATTCAAACGCCAAATCATCTGGCAAACCGCCCACATTATGATGGCTCTTAATCACATGCGCTTTACCTTGATGCGACTTCGCTGATTCAATCACGTCTGGATAAATCGTCCCTTGCGCTAAGAATTCGATGACTTTACCATCGCTCTGCTCGCTCACTTCGCGGGCACTATTGGCAAAGACATCAATAAAGGTTTTACCGATAATTTTACGCTTGGCTTCTGGATCAGACTCGCCAGCCAATGCGGTTAAGAATAGCTCTTCAGCATCGACACGAATGACTTTTACGCCCATGTTTTCAGCGAAGATTTGCATCACTTGGTCGCCTTCGTGCAGACGGAGCAGACCAGTATCCACAAATACGCACGTTAATTGATCGCCAATCGCTTTATGCAGCAATGCTGCGACGACTGAGCTATCTACACCACCTGAAAGACCTAGCAATACTTGCTTATCACCGATTTGCTTTTTCAGTTGCTCAATACGCATATCGATGATGTTATCAGGCGTCCAGCTACCGGCGCAGCCACAGATTTCATGGACGAAACGACCAAGTAATGCAGACCCTTGGGCGGTATGCGTCACTTCAGGATGGAACTGCAAACCATAATAATGGCGCGAATCATCTGCCATGATCGCAATCGGGCAGCTTGGCGTACTGGCGACGATATCGAAACCTTGTGGGGCATCGACCACTTTATCGCCATGACTCATCCAGACATTTAGCTTCGCTGCTGCGTCTTCGATACCATCAGTCAGCGTTGATTTGCCATCGATATTGATGGTTGCTGCGCCAAATTCATGGATATCACTGGCATGAACTTTACCACCGAAGCGATCTGCCATCGCTTGCATACCATAGCAGATACCCAATACTGGTACGCCTAGATCAAATACGGCATCATTGATGCGTGGGCTGTCATCTGCGTGGACGCTCTCAGGACCGCCAGATAAGATAACGCCTTTTGCGCCAAAATCGATAATGCGCTGAGTGTCGATATCATAAGGAAACATCTCACAGAATACGCCTGAATCACGGACACGGCGGGCGATAAGCTGGCTGTACTGTGAGCCAAAATCGAGAATTAAGATGCGATCTTCTTTAATAGTAGGAACGTTGGCAGCAGTTGTCATAACGTAGTGTCCATCAATAAATAAATTGGTGCGCTATTTTAACAAGTTTCACGAATGTAGTGGCGGTTAGATATACGTTTATTATTGTCTATTTTTAAATTATTCTACTAATGTTTAGCATATATCAAATAATCAGATCATTTGTGATATGCTAATTCGATAAAGAACAATATCCTCATTGCCTGATTATGGACAATGAGATAGCCACAGTAATGAGATAGCCACAGTAGCGACACTCAAACCGTGATTACAAATCGATAGGTTAAATTTACTATGAGCAAAATTAAATCCTTTATGCGTAAAACGTCTAAAACTGCCTCTATCTCAACGACCTCTCCTATTGATAATACCAGTTTAGATACGCTCTCAAAAATAGATACGTCCGTCACTACACCCGCCAACACGCCGATAGAGCAAACGCGCTGGAATGGCTGGGGCAATGTCAGTATCAATAAAAAAGTCTCGCCACATGGGGCAAAACTGATCAAGTCACACATTGGTAAAACCAAAAAACTGTCTTCTGTCAGCTTACAAAAGGTGCTCAAAACCGTTCCAAAATCACGCTTACCTGCTGCTATGATTGAGCTTGATACTGTATCTGTCGATAACGAAGTAAGACTCAGACACGCCCGTGGTCAAAGCTTTCCGGATTGGATAGCCATGCATGGTGGCGACTTTGAAGTCTTTCCTGATGGCGTGGCGCATCCGCAATCTACCGCTGATGTCGAAACCTTATTAAAACTAGCAAGCGAGTACGATCTGATCGTCATTCCTTTTGGTGGTGGTACCTCAGTCGCTGGTCATATCAATCCGCAAAAGGGTTCACGCCCTGTATTGACTATCGCTATGAATAGGATGGATCAGCTGATTGACTTGGATATAGAGAGCCAAATTGCTACTTTTGGCGCAGGTACACAAGGTCCAGCAGTCGAGGCGCAATTAAATGCTCACGGTTACTGTTTGGGACATTATCCGCAGTCGTGGGAGCTATCGACGCTTGGCGGCTGGATTGCAGCACGATCTAGCGGTCAGCAGTCTTTAGGTTACGGACGTATCGAGCAGATGTTTGCTGGTGGTACGTTGGTCACGCCGCAAGGTGTACTCAATATCGCTGATATTCCAGCGTCAGCAGCAGGGCCTGATCTGCGTGAAATGATGATGGGTACTGAAGGCCGCGCCGGTATTTTTACCGAAGTCAAAATGCGCGTGCTGTCACAACCGGAAGAAGAGCTATTCAAAGTGGTATTTTTGCCAAATTGGGAGGCGGGTAAAGAAGTGCTCAGACAAGCAGTACAAAAAAACATCCGCCTATCGATGCTACGCCTGAGCAATGCGGTCGAGACTGATGCTCATCTACATTTGGGCACGACGCCCAGTCAGTTTTTAGCTATTAGTACTTATTTAAAAGCCCGCGGGCTAGATTCTCAAAAAGTCATGCTTACTTATGGCCTATCAGGTGATAAAGCACAGAATGCGCTGGCACTGACGCAGTTCAAAAATCTATTAAAGCAGCATGGTGGCATCAGTGGCAAGCTTGCCAATCTGATGGGCAAGATATGGTCACATGGACGTTTTAAATTTCCATATTTGCGCGGTACTTTGTGGGAAAAAGGCATCATGGTGGATACCTTTGAGACCGCGACCAATTGGCATAATATCGACGAGCAAATGCAGCAGATGCAAGCAGCGGTGCAAACTGCACTGGCAGACGAAGGCGAAGCCGTGATGGCATTTACGCATATCTCACACGTTTATAAGCAAGGTGCTAGCCTTTATACTACCTACTTCTTTAGAGCGGCACAAGATCACGCCAGTACCTTAAGTCGCTGGCAAAAAATCAAGCATGGTGCCAGCTCAAGTTTGGCAAATGGTAAAGCGACAATATCGCACCAGCATGGTGTCGGTCGTGACCATGCCCCTTACCTCACTGCTGAAAAGGGTAAGCTAGGTATTCAGGTTACCCGTGATATGCTTAAAAGTCTGGACCCTGAGCAGCGTATGAATCCGGGTGTTTTGATTGAATAATAACTTTATTCAAAAACCTTGTTTATAGTTAGTTTGGTTTAAGAGCGTTACAGCGCGGCTGGCATTGATTTTTCGCAGCCTCTGTCGGCGTAGGCACAGCACGCAAGGAAAATTAATACCAGTCGCGCATTATAATATAGTGTATTTATTTTATTTAGTAACGACTATGAATTAGATTATTTGGATAACATACATAGTTGAAATTAAGTAACAATTAAAATGAGTCGTCTATGAACCGAGCTAATCAATATCAACAACGCCAGCAAGCATTAGGACCACTGTCTCGTTCTGAACCATGGGATATGCTCATTATCGGTGGCGGGATCACTGGTGCTGGTATTGCTCGCGAAGCAGCAAGACGCGGCTTAGCAGTACTATTAATTGAGCAAAAAGACTTCGCTTGGGGCACCTCCAGCCGCTCAAGCAAAATGGTACATGGCGGGCTACGTTACATTGCCTCAGGCGATTTCAAGACGACACTGCACAGCGTACGCGAGCGTGAACGCATGCTGAATGAAGCGAGTGGCCTCGTTAATGAGATGCACTATGTCATGCCCCATTACAAAGGCAAGTTTCCACCGCCATGGATATTTAATAATCTACTTAGGGTATATGATAAGCTCGCGGGTAAGCACTACTTTAAGTACTTTAAAAAAGACGCCTTTCTTAGCCTTAACCCTCATATTAAACAAGATAAATTTTTGGGTGCCAGTCAATTTAGTGATGCTGTGACCGATGACTCACGGCTCGTGATGCGGGTATTGGACGAAGCTATTCATGATGGTGCGCACGCGATTAACTATCTTAAAGCAGAATCACTCATAACCACTGAACAAGGCTTAGTGGTGGGGGCTACTCTAAAAGACAGCTCTCCTCAACATAGCACTCATACTTACGACGTTCGGGCCAAAGTCGTGGTCAGTGCCACGGGCGCTTGGGCAGATACATTACGGATGCAAGCCAGTCAGCAAACGGAACAAACCTTTCATAAGCAAATTCGTCCATCGCGCGGCAGTCATTTGGTGGTCAGTCAAGAGCGCCTACCGCTCAATCAAGCCTATACCTTTTTGCATCCTGTCGATAAAAGAGCAATCTTTGTCTTTCCGTGGGAGAACCGAACCGTTCTTGGTACTACTGATTTGGACCATCCACCCTTAGATGATACAGAAGTCGGCATTACCAATGCTGAGGTGGACTATCTGTTGACGGCGACCAATGATCTTTTTGATGATGTAGATATTAGCCGCAAGGATGTCATCAGCTCATGGGCAGGCGTGCGTCCACTGATTTCTGATGGCAATGATGGTAAGCGCGTCAGTCCTAGTAAGGAAAAACGCGATCATAGCGTCTGGTTGGATAATAATCTGGTCACTGTAAGCGGTGGCAAATTAACCACCTTTCGCCTAATCGCCCTTGATGTACTAAAAGTCTGTCAAAAGGTGCTCGAACTCGATGAATCAGCTACTCAAGGTAATGTGTTATATAGCAGCCAAGTTTTTAGCAAGCAAACCTCAACCAATCCTAAATTTACTGCCCTGCCGCTACCATTACAACAGCGCTTAAAAGGTTTTTATGGCCTACAGCTCGATACTTTGCTAGAGCTGGCTCATGACGATGACTTGGCTTATGTGACTGATAGCAATACCATTTGGGCGGAGATTCGCTTTGCTGCTCGCTATGAGCAGGTTATTCATTTGGATGATTTATTACTACGACGCACGCGCTTGGGTCTTATATTGCCCAATGGTGCGATGACCCCGCTAATCAGTCAGCGAGTCAAGCAAATATGTCAGCAGGAGCTAGGCTGGGATGAGCAAAAATGGCAGCAAGAGGCTGACCGTTATCAAGCCTTATGGCAACGCTACTATTATCTGCCTGCGGCTTAGCGCTTTTTTATATCCTAATTTATCTATACTAAACTCAGTGTTGAAAAGATATGGCGGAACTGGGATGAATTTTTTCAGCCTCTGTCGGCGTAGGCACAGCAAGCTAAAAAAAATAATACCCGTTCCGCTTGATACTCTAAGTTAGCTTCAACCTATATTCCCACATAGTTAAGGATGACTATGACCGACAACTTTGATGCGCCTATTTATTTCTTAGCGATCGACAATGGCACCCAAAGCGTGAGAGCGCTCATCTTTGATCAATTCGGCACCGAGATAGCCAAAGCACGCGTCCCTATCGAGCCGTATTTTTCTGAGCAGCCTAGTTTTGCCGAGCAACATGCCGATTACTATTGGCAAAAATTGAGCGAGGCCTGTCAGCAGTTGTGGCAAAATTGCAATATCACGCCAGCGCAAATTGCCGGCGTCAGTCTCGCCACCCAGCGCTATACCATGATATGTTTGGACAAGGATAAACAACCGCTACGTCCAGCCATTGTGTGGATGGATTTGCGTCGCGGCGAGAACAATGACATAGGTTTTCTAGGTCCACTCACCAAAGTCATCGGTATGGGCGAGCTGGTACAAGAGGCACAGCAAAAAGCACGTTGCAACTGGCTTGCGCATCATGAACCAGAGATATGGGAGAAAACAGCCTATTATGTCAATTTATCAGCGTACCTTACCTATCAGCTCACAGGCGAGATTGCCGACTCTACTGGTCATCCCTTAGGCTACCTGCCTTACGATTACAAAGCGCAAGCATGGTTTAAGCCAAACAACATCAAATGGCGACTGTTCAGTTGCCGACTAGAGCAAATGCCCAGACTTATGCCACCTGGGCAGCTACTTGGTCATATTACCGCTCACGCTGCCGCTGCTACTGGTATTCTTGAAGGCACGCCAATGATTGCTGCCGCCAGTGATAAGGCTTGTGAAGCACTCGGTTCCGCCGGACTTGCCGCCGATACCGCCTGCTTAAGCTTTGGCACTACTGCGACTATCAATACCACGTCGAGCCGTTATATTGAGATACTCAAGCACATGCCCGCTTATACCGCCGCCGCGCCAAATTACTACAATCATGAGTATATGATTTATCGCGGCTTTTGGATGGTTAGCTGGTTTAAAGAGCAATTTGCCCAGTATGAAGAGCAACTGGCAAAAACGCAGGGTGTTGATACTGAAAAACTACTCGACAAGGCAGTCAAAGACATTCCAGCAGGCTGTATGGGTTTGATGATGCAGCCGTACTGGTCGCCCGGTGTTCGTCATCCAGGTCTTGAAGGCAAAGGTGCGCTTATTGGTTTTGGCGACGTACATACGCGAGCGCATGTTTATCGAGCTATATTAGAAGGGCTGGCTTATGAGCTAAAGCTTGGTTTTGATACCATTGAGAAGCGTACAGGCAAAGCCATTAAACATCTGCGTGTGTCTGGCGGTGGTTCCCAAAGTGACTCAGCGATGCAACTGACGGCAGATATCTTCGGTATGCCCGCTTATCGACCGCATACTTATGAAGCCTCAGGCTTAGGCGCTGCTATCAATTGTGCGGTGGGACTTGGCGTTTATCCCGACCATTTAACCGCAACTCAGGCCATGACCCATTTGGGTGATGGGTTCTTACCTATCGAAGCCAATGTCCAGCTCTACAAACGTCTTTATAATGAGGTTTATCTCAAAATGTATGAGCGCTTAAAGCCTTTATATCAAAGCATTCAGGACATCACGGGATATCCAGCTAAATGATATTACTGTTTAAAATCATCTCCAATTAAGGCAATGCGCATACGATTTAACCCCTCTATCAGCAGCGCTTTAGGACACGCCACATTTAGGCGCATTTTAAGATGTCCTTCATTACCATATTTAATACCTGCGCTCAGCTCAACCTTAGCGGCTCGCAATTTGTCATAAAGCATTTGATCGTCCTCAGCATATGCCGAACAATCTAGCCAAATCAAATACGAAGCTTCTGGGCGCATCACCTTAATGTTAGGTAAATGCTCTGCTAAAAATTGTAGTGTTAAGTCAATATTGGCTTCGATATAAGTCAGCAACTGCGCCAACCACTCACCACCTTGCTCATAAGCACTACGCATCGCCGTATAAGCGAATAAATTTAGCTCATGTTCGTCACTTAAACGCTGCTGCTGGTTAATTTTACTCATTAATGCGCTGTCTTTAGCAAATATCATCGAGCCTTTAATACCGGCAATATTAAAGGTTTTAGTCATCGAGGTTAGGCTCACCACCTTGTGCTCATAGCCTGTTGCTAGGGTTAAAAAAGGAATAAAGGTGTGACCACTCAAAGTTAAATCTTGATGAATCTCATCACTCACAATCGCCACATCGTGCTTTTTGCAGATGAAAAGCAGCGCTTCAAGCTCATCCGCTGTCCATACCCGCCCGCCCGGATTATGCGGATTGCAGAACAAATATAGCTTAACTTTATGCTCGATAATTTTGGCTTCTATATCAGCTAAATCCAGATGGTATCGCCCCTCAATCTCCTGTAATACAGAAGTCACCAGCTTACGATTATTGTCCAAAACCTTGGTCATAAAAGGCGTATAGATAGGATCATTGATGAGTACCGCATCCCCTGCCTCGGTAAATACTTGCATCATCAGCACCAAACTTGGCACGACACCCGGAGAAAACAGGATATCCTGCTTATCCAGCCACAAGTCATAACGACTGCCATGCCAGTCGATAATCGCTTGATACAACGGCTCGGTCGGCACGGTGTAACCCAATATGCCATGCTGCGCTTCTTGTTCAATCGCCGCTAAAATAGGCTGGGCGGCCTTAAAGTCCATATCCGCGACCCATAGCGGAATCGTGTCATCGGTATAGTGCCATTTAAACGACCCCGTATCACGTCTGTCTATTATTTCATCAAAGTTGTACAACACCAGCATTCCCCTTTACGATTGCTTTATATTATAACTGTTCATTCGTCGGCTTAAATGATATTTAAAAATATAACATCATCATTATTTGAATAATGGCTAAAAATTAGTGTTACATTAATATTGCGGACTCTACATATGATCAAGTTATTTATGCCAGAGTACGCTGATATTGCAAGGATTGTGATCTATCAGCTTTTACTCAAACCCCCTACTAAGCCAAGATGGCTTGTCTAAAAGGATTTAGCATGATGAAAATGGACTTTTTACCAAACTTAGCACTCAAAACGTGTGCCCTTACTTTAGCCATCGCTGCCACCGCTTCATGCACGACTATGGCAACAGGCGCTGACTATCAAACGTCAAATGCACAAACCACCGCAAACACTACTGCCCTCGCTCTTGGCAATACAGCCACTGCTGGCGGCAGCAATGATACCGTTGCAATCGGTAATATGGCCAATGCAGGACTTAATTCTGCTACGGCTGTCGGCGGTCAAGCCAATGCCGCAGGTCTAGGCTCAACCTCTATCGGTTGGCAATCAAAAGCCACTGCCGAACGCGCGCAAGCTTTCGGTCATTTGGCCAATGCAAGCGGTGTTCGTTCTACCGCAGTCGGTGAAGCCGCTATGGCTGGTGGCACCAATGACACGGTCGCTGTTGGTAATAAAGCCAATGCAGGTCTAAACTCAGCAACGGCTGTTGGCGGTGAAGCCAATGCCGTAGGTCTAGGCTCAACGTCCATCGGTTGGCAGTCAAAAGCCACTGCCGAACGCGCGCAAGCTTTCGGTCATCTAGCCGATGCTAGTGGCGTACGCTCTACCGCAGTTGGTGAAGCGGCAGCCGCACAAGGTGCAAACTCGGTAGCGTTAGGTAATAAATCTATGGCTGGCGGCATGAACAGCATCGCTATCGGTAACGGAGCAATGGCGACGAAAAACAATCAAGTCGTCTTAGGTAATGCTGGACAAGTGCAATCTAGTACCGCAGCACAGTCAGGTACGGTCAGAATCGTCACTATTGATGACAACGGCACGTTAGGCACTATGATGGTTGACTACTACAAATCGGCTAAATAATTATAATTGAGCGGTTAACACTGACGCTGGTGTAGTTATAGTCAGTCATACTAGATAAAACAAAAACCTCGCAATTGCGAGGTTTTTTTGGTTGGTATGTTTGGTTTGCTTGATTGTGTTTTGAAGTACCGCTTTAGATTTCGTGGTTATCAAAGTTGTTATGAAGCTGGAGCCAATCCTGCCATTCGCTATTATCGTTTAATTTATAGATTGTCTAGCGTATGGTGTAAATTAAATAGGCGTTATTAATCTAACAGTCATAACCTCTATCATTGATAACAACATTAATTCCAAAAAAAGCAGAAAAATCGTCTACGTGTTTATCTAATTGATTAACATCTAGTACTTGATAAATACGAATGCTATTTTTAAAACCAGCTATCCTAATCTCCATCCAACAACCACCCCAACCTTTCGCAGGACGTAGATTGTCAATCTGTATACTTTCGATTTTATTAGGTAGTACCAAGCAAGACTTATCACCTTTGAAACCTATTACCTTATTTATATTATCAATCCATAAGATATTATCTTCATCATACTCAAGTAATGCAGTGATGAAGCTTGGTACAGGTTTTATACAGTAATCATAATAGTGATGATATTGCTCAATTTTAAGCCCATAGCTCATATAGTGAATTTTGCTAACAGTGCCTTGATGCTGATAATTACTATCTAGTAAAATAGGATAAGCATAATCTCTCTTATTATAAATATCTAAGCGAGTACATCTATCAGATATAGAATAATTAAGGACGTAGAAGATATCTTTTATGCACAAATTAAAAGAGTCTTCATCCATAACCATATTATCGGTAATTTTTTGCGCATATGTCTCATATTTAGAGAGCATTCCTGCTAGCTTTGAGTAAGTGTCTATATACCTTACTCCTTCTCTAATGTCGACTATATAATGCTGGATTGGTGACTCTAATGAAGTAGAGTTCCATAAAATCTTTGCATGATTAAATTTGATATGACCCACTATAATAGGTATATCAAAATAATAAAATTGTACATGATTTATATCTGTTTCTAGATGTCCTAAATTAAGAGCTAATAACTCAGAATACGTTGTATTCCATGATATACAGTATGAAGAGTCTTTATCTACAGTGAAGAAGTATAGAATATCTGGAGAGATATAAGGTGAAAGCTCTTCAAAGTCTGGTTGCCAATTTTTCAAAAAATACTTAGACCATATCGCTATTATTTTTTGCTTCCACATAAATGAGACCTTATGTTTCACTTACCCTTAAACTCAGCCTCACGTCTCTCAACCATCGCCATCACCCCTTCTTTCGCATCTTCTGAATGAAAGAGCGGCGGGAGATAGCTATGGATATTGGCCAATGCAGTCGCTGCCCCATTACGACTGGCATCTTGCGCGGATGATAGCGCCCCTTTTACACCCAAAGGCGCAGCTTTACAGATCGCTTGCGCCAGTGTCAATGCTCGATCGTATTCAGACCCATTTGCCACCACTTCGCTGACCAAATTCAACCTATCAGCCGTTTGCGCATCAAATGCTTTGCCCGTGAGTAGATACGGCATGGCTTTTTGCCAGCCTGCTGCTGCGACAAAGCGTACCGTCGCGCCACCAAATGGCATGATGCCGCGCTGCACTTCCATTTGCGCAAAGTTGCAGTTATCACTAGCGATGACCACATCACTATTGAGCATCAGCTCGATAGCCACAGTAAAGCAAGTGCCTTTTACTGCCACCACAACAGGCTTAGTACGCAATTTTCCACTGATGCCCCACGGGTCGATTTGGTTATCGTCAAACTCAAACACACCGTCATTTAGCTTGTCTTGCAGCTCTACCAAATCCAGACCTGCGGTAAAATGATCTCCATGAGCGAATATCAGCGCACAGCGAAGATTCGCGTCATTTTCATATTGAGTAAGTGCGTCAGAGAGTTGCTTGATCATATGGCTATCAAAGGCATTGCGTTTATCCACGCGATTGAGTCCGATTAGGCAGATATAATCTTGGACGTCATAGGTAATGCGAGTGTCATTGCTAGTAGAATTACTATTATTACTTTCCGTAGTCATGGTCTTATCCTTTTTAAAGCATTTATTTATAGAGTACAAATTACACTAAATTGATATTACTACAGTTAATAAACCTTCCTTTCAATATAGACATACGTTCGGTGCAACGCAAGCACCATATCAGCGGTGATATCAATATCAGTTGACCTCATTTACGATAAATGCAACTATTATCCAACTCAAGACATGACTCAGAGCATTTTATGGAATTTTGGCACGGTTTTTTGCTGATCACCAGCGTTCATCTACTCGCTGCCGCCTCTCCAGGGCCTGATTTTGTTTTGGTGTCGCAGCAAACCTTGGCAAAAGGGCGACGCACGGGTTTAATTTGTAGCCTTGGTATCACCTTGGGTTTAGCTGTTCACATTATTTATTCGGTGCTGGGACTAGCAACGCTGATTGCCCACTCGCAGCCATTATTGACCGCTATCAAATGGTTAGGCGGTAGTTATCTTATTTATCTCGGATGGCAAGGTATTCAAGCCAAAGCTAAAAAGCCAGCTGATTTAGCCCTTTCCGCAGAACCAACAGATTCAGGCGCTCACGTTTCGCACGATACACTTTCTAAGCAAACGACGCTTAGCACTCATACAGCACTTTCTGACAAAGCTATTTGTAATAAGAAACCGTCTACTGACACTGAATCGACCGCTTCCATTCTGCGCCGTGGCTTTTTTTGCAATGTGTTTAACCCAAAAGCACCAGTATATTTCGTCGCGATATTTACCCTCGTACTATCACCCGATATACCGGTGTGGCAACTAGCTATTTATGGCGTATGGATGATGGTCTTGCAGATGGCATGGTTTAGTACCGTGGTGATGTTACTTTCTATTCCTGCCATTCATCGTCGCTTTCAACGTTTTGAACATTGGATCGACCGCGTATTGGGTACAGCGATGATAATATTGGGATTAAATCTTATTTTACGTAGTCGATAAGACGCTAGTGACTCGTGAAATCTGCTAAAATGGTGCATTATATTCAAACATCAAAGCCCGATACTATGACCAGTAAGCCTATGAACCGTCGCCCAACCGCCAATAACCACAGAAACAGATCGCCTGAAACTGCCAAAAAATTAGGACAGCTACATCCGCGCAATCCGCACCAAGGTCGTTATGACTTTGAAGTATTGACTCGCGCTTTGCCTGAGCTTGCTAAGCACACCATTACCAATCCCAAAGGCGAGTCGACGATTAACTTCTCAGACAGTGCCGCCGTGCGCGTCCTTAATCAGGCACTACTAGCAAATTATTATGGTGTGAAATTTTGGGATATTCCTGAAGGTTATCTCTGCCCACCGATCCCTGGTCGTGCCGACTATATCCATTATATCTCTGACCTGCTCGCGCAAACCACGCATGTGAATAAAGACAATACACCGCCAAATGGCAAAGAAATCCACGCCCTAGATATTGGCACAGGTGCCAGTGCGATTTATCCGATTATTGGTAGTCAAAGCTACGGCTGGCGCTTTACTGCCTCTGATATCGACCCTATTTCGGTCAATACCGCCGCGCTGATTTGTGAGACCAACCCAAAGCTAAAAAGCGCCGTTAAAGTCAAACTACAGACCGAACCTAAATTTATTTTTAAAAATATCATCGGTCGCCAAGACTACTTTGATGTAGTGGTATGTAATCCGCCGTTTCATGCCTCGTTAGAAGAAGCGATGGAAGCCAATAGTCGTAAGCAGCATAATTTACAACGACATCGCGGTAAGAATGAAAATGAACAAATTAGCCGCAGCTCAACAAAGTCTGGCAATGCCGCGCAAAACCTAAACTTTGGTGGTCAGCATAAAGAGCTGTGGTCTGAGGGCGGTGAGATTGCCTTTTTAACTAAGATGGCAAAAGAGAGTCAAGATTTCGCTGAGCACGTTGGCTGGTTCACAAGTTTGGTCTCAAAATCAGAAAACGTAAAACCTCTGCAATTGCTGTTAAAACAACTTGGTGTCGCCCAAATGCGTATCATCGAGATGAGTCAAGGTCAAAAAAGTACTCGTATACTTGCATGGCGTTTTAATACTGATGAAGAGTAAATAATAATTAAGATCATAAATAACTATAGTTTCACGTGAAACAAAAAAGCACCCCTTTGATCATCAAAGGGGTGCTTTTTATTGTAGAGAATTAATCCAAATAATGGTGCTTATTAACGGATAAACATAACCTTTATACCAATGGCTATCAATACCAATCCACCAAGTATCTCAGCTTTATCCTCAAGCCACGTTCCCGAAGACTTACCTAAATAGATACCAAAAAAGCCAAATCCAGCAGTGACAATAGCGATGATGAAGCACGCTAACCACGCATTAAGTGCCAGTAAATTTAAAGTAAATCCTGCTGCCATGGCATCAATACTGGTGGCAATAGCCAGTGTAAACATCATGCGATGATTGATTTTTTCTTGCATATTTCTCTCAAAACTGTCTTCTAATACCGCTTCAACCTCACCATTAAACGCTTCATATAACATCTTAGCGCCAAGTAAAATCAAGATACCACCGCCAAGCCACGGGGCAGCAGTTGCCAACCAGCCTAGCAATACTGCACCCAATAAATACCCTATCAGTGGCATCACGCCTTGTGCGATACCAAAATACAGTGCTGCATAAACCGCTAAACGTAAAACATAAGCGGACGATTGTTTTTGGGACTTAGCGCCTAAACCAATTGATACCGCAAACGCATCCATTGCCAATGCTATAGCAAGTAAAATAACTTCGATCATTTCTATATCCATTATTTGAAGCATTTATTCAATTAAGTTTCACGTGAAACAAGCTTAATATTAAAAAACCACCGCATTGGTTGCCAAAGCGGTGGTTTTTCATTGATTCACAATATTATGCCATTTAGATATCTAAATTAGAAACCGTTAACGCATTTTCTTCGATAAAGATACGACGCGGCTCTACATGATCACCCATCAAGCAGGTGAACATATGATCCGCTGCGATAGCATCTTCAATATTGACGCGCAGCATACGGCGGTTTTCAGGATCCATGGTAGTATCCCACAGCTGATCGGCATTCATCTCGCCCAACCCTTTATAGCGCTGGATCGCTAGACCACGGCGCGCGTCCAGCATCATTTGCTGCCACAAATAATCGAAGTCACGTATTGGGATGTCTTTGGTTGTACCCGCTGTTGCGTCACGGCGAATAAAAGCATCTTCATCAAGCAAGGTATTCCATTCAGCTGATAAACGCAGCAGCTTAGTATACTCACCCGAATTGATAAAGCTGGCATCGAGCAAGTAATGATGGGCCAACTGATGCACATAGACCGTAATACGTGGCAGCCATTGTGCTTTAGGTGCTACTGCTTCGGCATCAAAGCTATCACCTTCTTCAACGGCAACGACAGGTTTCATACCCAATAAATCAGCGGCAGCGGCATCCATGTTTTTAGGCTGCGGTGCATGGATATTCACCAGCTCAATCTCAGGACTTAAGTCACTACCAAAGTGCTCAAGCTGAGTCTGCAGTGTGTCTTTCCACGCTTGCATTGCATCTTTATCATATGTCATGTCAGTACTAAGTTTTGGCGTATGAGTCAACGCATCTAACAACACGGCTGGATAACGAATCTGCAAGCGCGCTTTAATAAGCTGCGTTTGATTATAGTCGTTTAATAAAGTCTCTAACGCTTGACCAGTAATCGCAGGAGCATCAGCACTGATATGCAGCCTAGTATTATCAATCGTTGAAGATAATAAATACGCTTTAAGTGCCTCATCGTCTTTTAGATACAGCTCTTGACGACCTTTTTTGACTTTATAAAGCGGTGGCTGAGCAATATAAATATAACCACGTTCAATCAATTCAGGCGTTTGACGGAAGAAAAAGGTCAATAGTAAAGTGCGAATATGCGACCCATCAACGTCCGCATCGGTCATGATAATGATTTTATGATAGCGAACTTTATCAGGATTATATTCGTCAGGACCAATACCGCAACCAAGTGCAGTAATTAGATTACCGACTTCTTGTGACGATAACATTTTATCAAAACGCGCTCGCTCAACGTTTAGAATTTTACCTTTTAGGGGCAAAATCGCTTGAGTTTTACGGCTACGACCTTGCTTGGCTGAACCGCCAGCAGAGTCCCCTTCCACGATATATAACTCTGATAATGCAGGATCTTTTTCTTGGCAATCTGCCAATTTACCCGGCAGACCTGCGATATCTAATGTGGTCTTACGACGCGTCATCTCACGCGCTTTACGAGCAGCATCACGAGCACGAGCAGCATCAATGATTTTACCGGCAATCAATTTACCAGCGCTCGGATTTTCTTGCAGATAATCATTAAACTTATCGTGCATTGCTGATTCGACGGCAGATTTTACTTCACTTGATACCAGTTTATCTTTGGTTTGACTTGAAAACTTAGGATCTGGAACTTTGACAGATACGATAGCCGTTAGACCTTCACGGGCATCATCACCAGTCGCAGCCACTTTCTCTTTTTTGAAGAGATTTTCACGATCCATATAGGTATTCAAACAACGCGTGAGTGCTGAGCGGAAGCCAGATAAATGCGTGCCGCCATCGCGTTGTGGAATGTTATTGGTAAAACAAAACACCTTTTCGTTATAGGTATCTGTCCACTGCAACGCCACTTCGACACTGATGCCATCATCTTGATTACTGATAAAATGGAACACATCATTGATGCCATCTTTACCAGCATTAATATAGCTGACAAACTCTGATAATCCACCTTTGTGTTCAAACTCATGACGCTTATCAATACGCTCATCAGTCAAAACAATACGTACGCCAGAGTTTAAGAATGACAGCTCACGTAAACGCTTGGCTAAAATATCATATTCAAAAATAGTACCAGTAAATACGTCATTGCTAGGGTAAAAACGGATTTGTGTGCCAGTTTGATCTGTCGCTTCCATTTGCTGAATATCGCCATCAGGCACACCATCAGTATAAGTCTGATGATAATGATAACCTTCACGCCAGATATTCATCTCAAGCTTTTTGGATAGGGCGTTAACGACTGAAACGCCAACGCCATGCAGACCGCCAGAAACTTTATAGCTATTATCATCAAACTTACCACCAGCATGCAGTACCGTCATAATAACCTGTGCGGCAGACACACCTTCTTCTGGATGAATGTCAACAGGGACACCGCGACCATTATCCATCACGCTGACAGATTCATCTTCGTGGATAATGATATCAATTTGATCACAATGACCAGCAAGCGCTTCATCGATAGAGTTATCCACCACCTCAAAGACCATATGATGCAAGCCGGTACCATCATCGGTATCACCAATATACATACCAGGACGCACGCGCACCGCTTCTAGTCCGCGCAGTACTCGGATGTCTTTCGAGCTGTAATCAGAGGGTAATACCTCAGGAGCGACAGCGGCGGCAATAGTCTCAACTGCGCTGTCTGACGTTAATTGCTGGTGGTCGGTAGGTAATGAGTCACTCATGTGCATTCCTTGATCTAGCCATTATCAGCTGTTTATCATCAGCTCACCACAGTGGTGATACTTAATGATGCTATCTATAATATCGTTTTGTAGTCATATACTGTCTTTATTAAGGTTGGCCCAAGCTTTTTAGAAAATAATATAGAGGCAAAAAACCAGATTGAAAAATATGTCAGGTCTGCATACTCTATTTGATCCATACTGCGATTATTCTAAAAACTATGAAATTTAAAAATATTGAATAAAAATTAATTATTATCAACAACTTAAGTACTTACAACCAATAATAAAGATCCATATAAAACGGTAAGATAACTTGCTAAGAATAGGACAAAAATAAAGCTCTATTTTAGCATTTTTTTGCCTGTAAGTCACTGTTTAGGGAACGATTTCTAGGTATCAGAATGCGGTATAGAATGAGGGTAAAATATGCAAGGGGAAGGGTGCTTAAGGACATAAAATAAGGATTAATAACGCAGATATCAGTACCCTAGTAAAAGCTACTGAGCTGATAAAACAGCTCCTTGTTTCATGTGAAACACTTGAGATTTTTCCCAATATTTATGTATTAAAGGTAAAATGCTGTCTGTCAAACTGGTCACAAATACCTGACATGGTAGCTGTGCTAATGTTGATAATAAAATCTCTATCGCCTTATCATCTAGCTCTGCAGTAATATCATCTAGTAATACTACTGGTGTAGCACTTAATTTAGCGTCACTGTTATATAGCTCGCTATTAGTTTTAGCATTAAGCAACAATGGTAATTGTGATAAACGCAATGCCGTAATCAACAGTTTTTTCTCTCCACGAGATAAAATATTAGCTGCCTGCTCTTTTAAAATAGGCAGTTTAACAGTCGGATCCGCTGATAAAGGTGGGTTTAGATTTTCATCAGCTATCTGTCTTGAGCCTATCGAGCGCCAATGTACGTGAATATCAGCACGATGGTTACCAATACGGGTATAACCCAACTGCAAATCTTGCTCTAGGCGTTCATTAAGCTGTATGTCGAGCGCTATACCAGTATCATAGCCCGCATTGTAGCTTAAGCTCAAGTGTTCAGCATAAGCAGGCAATAACTGTGCAATGCTCTTAGAAAAATAAGGCTGCCAAGCTTCAAATATAGCTTGACGGTAGTGATGAATCAGCGCTGCATGACTGGCCAGCCCCTTATCCCAAGCTTTAAGCTCAGCGAGCTGAACCTGAGTCAAATGACGCCGTTGCTTTAGTAAACTATTGCGCTGTTTTAAAAGACGTTGATAAGCAACCCACTGGGGGTGGAAGCCTTGTTTCATGTGAAACACTAACCAATCCAATAGTTGGCGACGACTGGCACTACCCTGCTCTAGCATGTCCATCGTTGATGGATCTATAAGCAATGTTGGTAGCTGCTCGGTCAAGATGCTTTGGTTGTAAACGGTGGTTTGATTTAAACGCAGAATAGTCGTTGCATCTGCTTTCTTTTGGATAGCTAAGGTACGGCTGTCATTGAGATTAGCATGTATAGTGGCAGACTCTTGATAATGTTGGATATAGCGTTTAGGCTGATGATGACGGAAACTTTTGCCTCTTGATAACAAAAATATAGCTTCAAGTAACGAGGTTTTACCACTGCCATTAACGCCGATAATAACATTACAAGCTGCAGGCGATAAATTGATGTGCGTTAAATTGCGCAAGTGAGAGATTTGTAGACGTTCAATCATAATACCGACAGCCGCCTATAAATCTTGCTTGTATTTTAGCAGGCAAAAGTTTAATTAAAATATAAGATTTTAAGCTTTGGAAGCTTGAAATTATCGATATGATGAGGGTTAAAATTCATAACAATTATAACTTTCAACCCTAATTATCTATCATTTAAAGAATAGATTATATGCGCATTGGCATAATAACGTACTGATGAAACTCATCATTTAACTGATTAACCAATACTGACGCATTTGACTGGCTCATATGCATTTGCAAGTCGCCTTGGATGACACCTAGCACGTCTTGTAGATAAGCAGCATTAAAGGACAACTCCATCGGCTCACCTTGATACTTAGCTTGAATCATCTCCACCGCTTCATCTTGCTCTGCATTATTGGCGCGTACTTCTACCATACCATCACTGGCAAAATTAAAGACTACTCCGCGAGACTTCTCATTACTCAAAATCGCGACACGGCGCAGCACATCCATCATTTTCTCTTGATTAAATAGAGCAAGTTTGTCCGTATTGCTAGGCATCACACGGCGATAGTCAGGAAATTTACCATCAATCAGACGCGCAGTAAAAGTCACCATCAAATCCTGACTGACCTGACCTGCGCTATCCACATCACCAAATGGTAAGCTCACTTGCAGAAACTCACGACCGAAACTCAACGTGACGGCATTGTCTTTATCACCAAGCATTTTGCCCAGCTCGGTAGCCAAACGCTCAAGCTCAATTACAGCCTTACGTGGCAAGATAGCCTGCATACTTAAATCAGCACTGACTTCAATAACACTACGTGCTAATGCCAGTCTATGACCATCGGTTGCAACCGTCGTTAACTGCTGCTGTGATACATCAAATAGCATACCCGTTAGATAATAACGGACATCTTGAATCGCCATCGCAAATTGGGTCTTATGAATCAAATCAATAAGACGACTACGGCTAATCGTCAATGGCGTGATATTTTCAGGGTTACCCAAACTTGGATAGTCTTCGCTAGGCAATGTACCTAAGGTAAAACGACTTTTGCCACTGGTTAGTAAACAACGTTGGTTTTCTTGAGTTATCAGAGTAACTTGTGCTTGAGCGGGTAAAGATTTACAGATATCTCTTAATTTAGTGGCAGGCAATGTCGTTGTACCTGCTTCAACACAAGCTCCAGCAGGCAATTTCAACGTCGATGTCAGCTCTACTTCTAAATCAGAAGCTGTCAAAACAAGCTCTGATTCAAATAGCTGTAGCTTGATATTACCCAAGATAACCATATTGTGGCGTTTATCAGCAGCCTTGGCGATCAAGTTAATGGCTTTTAGTAACGACTCTCGATTAATCGATAATTGCATGCTTAGTTACTCTTATTTGATTGATTCTTTTTATAAAAATAAAGAATATTGACTTAATATACCCTGTCTACTGACGATAATCTATTAGGGGTCTGTATACGCCCGTTTTCAACATTATAAACCATATCTATCTACTAAAATATAGTGATAGTAGAGCCTTCTAACCAGCTTGCAGCATCAAAGCTAAGGTCTTGTAATCCTTGTCAAACGCTGGATCGGCGGCACGTAGCTCATTCACTTTATCACAAGCATGCATCACTGTTGTGTGGTCGCGTCCTCCAAAAGACTGCCCAATCTCAGGAAAACTCTCGCTGGTCAACTCTCGTGATAGTGCCATCGCTATTTGGCGAGGTCTAGCAATACTACGCGTACGCTTGCGACCGAGCATATCTTTAATCGTCACATCATAATATTCAGCGACCACTTTACGAATATTATCCATATTGACCGCTTGTACGCGCATGGCAACGATATCTTTTAAGGCATATTGCACCATTTCAAGGGTAATAGGGGCGCCGGTTAAGTTAGCATTGGCAAATACCTGATTTAAAGCGCCTTCCAAACGTCTCACATTAGAAACAACATTTTGAGCGATGAATAATGCACATTCTTTAGGAAGGCTCATTCCATAAGAGGCGGCTTTCCTTTGTAAGATTTGTACGCGCGTATCAATTTCAGGCGGATCAACTGCGACCGTTAAGCCCCAAGAAAAACGAGATCTAAAGCGCTCGTCAAATTCGGTCATCTGTGAGGGATGCCGATCGGATGCCAAAATTAGCTGTTTATCACCACTGGTGAAATCTGCAAACAATGTTAAAAACTCATTACTACTTTTAGTCTTTCCAGCTAATACATGAATATCATCTACTATTAACAAATCTACTTTTTTTATTTTCTTTTTAAAGTCTTCTATTTTATTATTTCTTAATGAATAAACCAATTGATTAATAAATTTTTCAGAAGTGAAATAATAAAAAGTTTGATTATTTTTTAAATAGCGATGTGCTACTGAATGCATTAAATGGGTTTTTCCTAAACCAGAAGGTCCATATATAAACAAAGGATTGTGACGGTTTTTTGATTGACGTTTACCAAGCTCATAGCATGCCTTATAGGCAAGGTTATTAGACTTACCTGTGACAAAGGTTTCAAAGGTAAAATCAGGATTTAAATAATTTAAGGATTTCGCATCAGCAGAGTCAACGGCTTCCGCATGACGCATATTGGCATCGATATCTGCTTTGGCATTATTATGATGAATCGTTTCAAAATCATGATTTGAAGGGGTAGGGGAGAGGTTATCTTCTGAGAATAATGATCCCGATTGCAGCGAGCTACTATCATCGATATCGCGACCAGCGTTATCAACACGTACAATAACTTCTTCAATACTTCCCTGACTATGCTTAGCAACCAGCTGCTGAATATCCTCTAAGTGGTTCTTTTTGATGTAAGTTACAAAATAATCATTAGGTGCAAGAATGATTAAGGTGTTGTTTTCTTGATGAGCTGACAATGGCCTTAACCACATGGTAAACACGTTATCTTTGACATGATAACGTAGGTCGTTTAGGCATTTATCCCAAATGTTTGCTGTATCTATCATGAATATCAGTAGCCCTATAGTTCAAAGTATTAGCATTTTTTATTGTAAGAATAGATCGAATTAGGTCTAAAAAGGCGTTGAGGCTTACGTTAAGCAACCTATTACAAAGTACACTAACATCTTATATCTTATAGGGGAGTAATCTACCACAAATAACCTGTGGATAAAACCTTGTTTTCTGGGGATAAGCCTGTGGATATTTTTGTGTATAAGTAATAATATTAAGTTATCCATATTCCACCCACAGGTTATACACAGGGTTACCCATAGCTTAAATCTTTGATTATAAAAGAAAATTAACACTTAACCACAGAAAAACAGTACCCCAATAACAACAATATCTATATATATTAATCAATTAATTATTATAAGAATGGATCAAAAATGTGGATAACTTTAAAAATCATCGCCAATAATACAAATTGTTTTCAAACTAGATAATAAGATTTACAGTAGTGAATTTATCAAGTACGCAGAGGATGACTAACTTCTTAGATGAGTTTTAAAAAACTCATCAGCTTTCTACAAAAAGTAAAAAATCGAAGAGCGATATCACGCTGCTTTAAAACGTAGTGAATAGTTTATTGACCCACATCCTATGCAATGATATAATCCTCCGTTATTACGAATTTAGTCCATTATTTTGATAGGTGAGTTATGAAACGTACATTCCAACCAAGCGTGATCAAGCGTAAACGTACTCACGGTTTCCGTGCTCGTATGGCAACTAAAAAAGGCCGTCAGGTCTTAGCTCGTCGCCGCGCTAAAGGACGTCATCGCCTTACTGTATAATCAGTAGATTGCGATAAGCATGGCTCATAGTGCTTGTTGTGTTTCTATTATTTATAGATTGCGATAGTCAATCATCACAACTGACACTTAGCCATATATTAAAAGCGCCCACATCGGCGCTTTTTTTGTCTCTATATTTTGTTATTATTTCTACTATCGTTATCATCTCTTATACTAGGTTGTACTATGTCTAATACTCCTCCAACGACACTAAATGCCCGCTTTACTAAAGAGCAGCGTTTACTCACGCCTGCAGCCTTTCGTGAGGTCTTTGACGCGCCTGAGCGTAAGCTACATCAGAGCCATCTGATGGCGTTTGTGCGTACTAACACTCATGAGCAGCCACGAGTCGGTATGGCGATCACCAAGCGCAAAGTCCCTACGGCAGTTTCGCGAAATCTAATCAAACGTCAAATACGTGAGCAGTTTCGAATAAAAGCTTCTAGTTTAGAAAATAAAGACATTGTTTTTATCGTTAAAAACTCTGTTAAAGGCTTAAGTAATAAAGAAATAAAAATGGAAATAATTAATATTTTTAAAAAAATAGAAAAAAAATAATATGAATTTGTTTATAAAAATAATAAATAAATACTTATATAATTTATTATATAATTTATTAGCTTTTTATCAAAAAATAATAAGTCCCATATTACCTGCTCGGTGTCGATATTATCCAACCTGTTCAAACTATGGTAAGCAAGCTCTAGCTTGGTATGGTGTTTGGAATGGGAGTTTACTATTATTAAAACGCATTAGTCGCTGTCATCCATTAGGCGGACATGGAGTTGATTTTGTGCCTCTACCTTTGGCTTCTTATCGTTATCAATACTTATCCCGTAATCTAGTAGCTCATGGACAGTTTCACGGTTTTTATGTTTATCGAGATAATCATGGCTATGTTACTCGCCTAAATCATATGATGAAATTGACCTAAGACGTAAGCTTTACTAAGCGTTTCTATATATCTACCTAGTTACCCACAAGTTATCCACACTGTTGGTATCATTTAGAATCGTTTTTTAGTAAAATGATGAACATTTTATGTGATTGACTACTGACATTACCGTTCACTATATGGGCCAATGCTGTGTGGTGGTCATAACACATGCCCTAGTTTTTTTATTCCCTAATTTTTTAATCTAGGAAAGGTTTATGCAAAAGATATTTCGGGTGATGATCATCATTGCGATGTTAATCACCGCTTATCTGCTGATTTTGGCATGGCGTGATGATTATGCAGATGCCCCAGCTGTAGACACGGTGCCAGAAACTGCAGCTTCAGTAGGAGCCGATATTCCTTCTACTAGCGGTGCAGCAGGTGATATTCCAGTACAGACGCTACCTGTCGACAACGGTACAGTTGATAGCGCTGTGACTGCTACACCTGCTACTGATGCAGGACTAATCACAGTCACTACTGATCGTTATGACATCAAAATCAATCCAGAAGGCGGTGACATCGTTTATGCTGCGCTAAAGCAGTATGATGCGACCCTTGATAGCGATAAGCCTTTTGTATTGCTAGAAAACAACAGTAACCGCGTTTACGTGGCTCAGTCTGGTCTGATTGGTCAAAATGGTATCGATACCGCAGAAGGTCGTGCCAAATACAGCCATACCGCTAACAATTACGTGATGGAAAAAGGCCAGCAAACGTTATCAGTGCCGCTTACGTATAAAAAAGATGGCGTGACAGTCACTAAGACCTTTACCTTTACTCACGATAAATATCCTATTGATATCAGCTATAAGATTCAAAATGCTTCTACAGCGGCATGGCAAGGTCAGATGTTTGCGCAGCTAAAGCGTGATGATAGTAAGGATCCCGGTATGTCTGATAAAGGTGCGCTTAGTATGGCAACCTATTTGGGCGGCGCTTGGGGTACACCCGATGATCCCTATAATAAGCTGAAGTTTGGTAAGTTTAATGATGGTGAATTGACCACAACCAGTGATAAAGGTTGGGTTGGCATCGTACAGCATTACTTTGTGTCAGCATGGACGCCTGAAAACTTTACTGGTAAATTCTTTAGCCGCGAAACAGGTGATGATTACTTTATCGGTTTTAACAGTCAGCCTGTCAATGTTGCACCAAACAAGCAAGTAACCTTAAATGCGACGCTATATGCAGGACCAAAGGTACAATCTGAGCTTAAGGATGTAGCGGTAGGGTTAAATCAGACGGTCGATTATGGTCTGTTATGGCCAATATCAAAGATATTGTTTGGTATTTTGGATGGCATTCATAAAGTCATCGGTAACTGGGGCTGGTCAATTATTCTATTGACTATCTTAGTGAAGCTGGCATTGATGTGGTTTTCAAACAAGAGCTATTACTCGATGGCGAAGATGCGTGCGATTGCACCGCGCCTTGCTGCATTAAAAGAAGAGCATGGCGACGATCGCATGAAAATGTCACAAGAAATGATGGCAATGTACAAAGAAGAAAAAGTCAATCCAATGGCGGGTTGTTTGCCGATTCTGATGCAGATGCCGATTTTCTTAGCCTTGTATTGGGTACTGGTTGAGAGTGTTGAACTACGTCATGCACCGTGGATCTTATGGATTCAGGATTTATCAGCGATGGACCCGTGGTTTATTTTGCCACTATTAATGGGTGCATCGATGTTTATCCAGCAGCAGCTTAATCCACAGCCAGCTGATCCGATGCAAGCGAAAGTAATGAAGTTCTTACCGATTATTTTCACCGCGTTCATGCTGTTCTTCCCAGCAGGTCTAGTACTATACTGGACTGTGAATAACTTATTTAGTATGACGCATCAATATATCGTCAATAAAAAAGTAGAAGAAGAGCAAAAGCTTCGTACGGTTAAGGTACTGGATTAATCATTTAATAGTTTATAGTTTTAAAAAACCATCGTTACGGCGGTGGTTTTTTTATGCTCTTAATGTCATATCTGGTATGAATACCTACTTAAGACTACGCCATAGTCGCTACAGCCAAGCTAGATGATATTGGAAAAGACTTACAATGAGGAGATTGCGCTCTTTAAAGATTGTTTTGTCAGTGTGCGTTAAGCCGTCTATAATGGGGTTTTTAGTTATTGAGAGTACTTGTGGATTCCCAAGAGTTGGCGTTAGCCGCCCCTGAGTCATCAAAAAATCTCGGTTTTTCGAGTCTACCTACCATTGCAGCTATTGCTACACCGCTTGGACGGGGTGGGGTCGGGGTTATTCGTCTGTCTGGCACACGTGCGTATAGCATTGCTTGTACACTGACAGGAAAATCAGCATTTAAACCGCGCATGGCGAGCTTCTGCCGATTCTATCAAGCAGATGGCACGGTCATCGATGAAGGGTTGGTGCTGTATTTTAAGGGTCCGCACTCGTTTACCGGCGAAGATGTGATTGAACTGCAAGGTCATGGTGGCATGATTTTGCAAAATCAGTTGTTGGCACGTGTGTTTGAGTTAGGGGCAAAACAAGCCAGCGCTGGAGAGTTCTCTTATCGTGCCTTTGATAATGATAAGTTGGATTTGGTACAGGCAGAAGCCATTGCAGATGCGATTGATGCTACCAGCGCCGCCGCTGCTAGCAGTGCTATTCGGTCACTCAGCGGCGAGTTTTCACAAAAGATTAATCAGCTACTTGAGCAGTTAATTCATCTGCGTCTGCATGTTGAAGCAGCCATCGATTTTCCTGATGAAGAAGACGTTGATTTTTTATCAGATGGGGTCATACAAGGTAAGCTTGAACAGACACAAGAAAAAATCCAGCAGGTCTTGGCGACTGCTAAGCAAGGACAATTATTACGTGATGGTATTCATGTGGTATTGGCAGGTAGACCTAATGCTGGTAAATCAAGCTTGCTTAATCGCCTAGCTGGTCAAGAGCGTGCTATCGTCACTGATGTGGCGGGTACAACGCGTGATACACTACAAGAAACCGTTGTCCTCAATGGTTTGACGCTACACTTGACTGATACGGCAGGCCTGCGCGAGACAGAAGACACGGTCGAGCGTATCGGCATTGAGCGCGCGCGTACAGCGATTGCTCAGGCAGATATGCTGTTAATGGTTTATGATGTAACCCGTGATCTTGAAGAAGAAAGTACCCCATTACAGCTCGCTGAGCAGCTATTTGGCGAGCTACCAGAAGCCAAGCGCTTGTTAATTATCGCTAATAAAAGTGATTTATTAAACAATAATAGCAGCAAAGAAATAACCTCTATTTCGCAACAAGAGATTCATAATCGCGGTTACGAGCAAGTTAATGTTTCATGTGAAACAGGCGCAGGTATTGATGATTTAGTCGAAACTCTGTGTGCCAAAGTAGGGTTTCATCCACCCGAAAATAGCTTGATAGCTCGTACGCGTCATCTAGATGCGTTAAGAAGAACGGCTGAATATTTAGCAGAAGCTCATGAGCAGCTAACCGTCTTTAAAGCGGGTGAGTTAGTCGCTGAAAGTTTGCGTCAAGCTCAGCATAGTCTGGGCGAAATTACCGGGGAATTTAGTGCAGATGATTTGTTGGGCAAGATTTTTGGCAGTTTTTGCATTGGTAAGTAATCTTATTTACGGTTATAAATTTGAATGATGTAGCTGTAAAGGTAGGATTATGACTCGTTTAATAGTGCTTCATATAAAGACAAGGAAAGCCGTATGCATTGCCCTTATTGTAATGCGTCAGAGACAAAGGTAATCGACTCGCGTCTTGCTGCTGAAGGTGCGCAAGTGCGCCGCCGTCGTTCATGTAATAGCTGTCAAGAACGCTTTACTACCTTTGAAGTGGTCGAAGTGGTGATGCCTCGTATTATCAAGTCCAGCGGTAAGATTGAACCTTATGATAATGATAAACTACGACGCTCAATTTTGTTACCACTACAAAAACGTCCTATCACTATCGATGAGCAAGAAGGGATGATTAGCCGGATTGAAAAGCGTGTACGGCAAATGGGTGAACGTGAGGTCAGCAGTAAAGTGCTTGGCGAAATCATTATGAGTGAGCTTAAAACGCTTGATGATGTCGCTTATGTGCGCTTTGCTAGTGTTTACCGTGACTTTCAGGATATTGATGCTTTTCATCAAGAGATTGCCAATATACGACCTAATGAAAAATAAGCATGACCGTTAGGCTTTTGATATTTTCTTAAGCTTATAATTTTATGCTACTTCATGAAACCATTGATAATAACCCCTCATTATTTATTAAGCCCTTTTTTATGTCAAATTCAGACCATTCTCAAGATGCGAAAGACCGCTATTTTATGATGCTTGCTATTGAGCAAGCAAAGCTTGGCTTGTATACCGCTCGACCCAATCCTGCTGTAGGGTGTGTCATTGTTCAAGCAGAGGAAGTTGTCGGTCAAGGCTTCCATCCTAAAGCCGGTCAGCCGCATGCTGAGGTATTTGCTCTAAAAGATGCTGGTATAAGAACAGTTGGTGCTACCGCTTATGTCACTTTAGAGCCTTGTAGTCATACGGGTCGTACGCCGCCTTGTGCAAAAGCACTGATAGAGTCTGGCGTCATACGAGTTGTTGTTGCTGGGCTAGATCCAAACCCACAGGTCGCAGGTCGCGGTGTGAAATTGTTAGAACAAGCGGGTATAGCTGTGAGCGTTGGTGTATTAACAACGCAAGCAGAAGCGTTAAATAAAGGCTTTCTAAAGGTCATGCGTACCCAAATGCCGTATGTCAGGCTTAAGATTGCGACCAGCCTTGATGGTCGTACGGCGATGGCGACAGGTGAATCAAAGTGGATTACAGGTCCAGCCGCTCGTGAAGACGTGCAAAAACTGCGTGCGCAAAGTGGGGCTATCATTACTGGTAGCGAAACGGTTATTGTCGATAACCCTCAGTTAAATGTACGCTCTAACCAACTAGGTATAGCAATTGAAGAGGTTCCACATCCTAAAGTGGTGATACTTGATAGACGAGGTCGTTTAAACCATGATCTACAGTCTGATTATCAGTTATGTCGTCGCCCAGATACCCTGTATTGGTGTGAAGATAATTTAAGAGAGTTATTAAAGGTATTAGTCACTGAGTATCAGTGTTATGACGTATTGATAGAAGCAGGTGCCAGTGTTACTGGTAGCTTCTTACAACAGCAATTGGTAGATGAGTTGATTGTGTATCAAGCGCCATGTCTGTTAGGGCAAAAAGCGCGAGCGATGGTTGACATTAACCCCTTATCGCTAGCTCAGCAGTTGCGTTTTGATATTCAATGTCATGAACAGCTTGGTTCTGATCTGAAATTGACCTTATTACCCATTTAATTGTTAATTATCTATCCACACTCTTAATGCAAGATATGATGGTTAGGCATAAATAATGACTACTAATATTAGTTTCACATGAAACTGTGTATAACTTTGTTCCACATGAAACTTTTGATTTTGGTTAAATGTTAATTTTATAAATAAATTGTAGTAAAATCAATTACTTGTATTATAGTGATTAGATATAAAAATATTGAGTGAAAACAATATTAATTGTGGATAACTTGTTAATAACTAAGGCTTTTAAGCTTATAGGTAAGTGTTATCCCTCACTTATCCACAGTTTATCCCGAAATATATGTGATATAGCACATTTATTACTCAGAAAAGCTATGTATAACGACAATAAAATAATGAGAAGAGGTTGATATGTTTACCGGAATTATAGAAAGTGTGGGAAAGGTTAAGTCGATGCAATCTACAGGCGGCGACATTCGCTTGACTATAGAGTCTGATGGCTTAGATTTTAGCGATGTGAAGCTTGGAGACTCTATAGCTTCTAACGGTATCTGTCTTACGGTTGTAGATTTTGGTCGTAATCATTACTCCGTTGATGTTTCACGTGAAACTATAGCGCGAACAGCGTTAGAAGATTTGAAACCGGGGCATATTGTCAACTTAGAGAAGGCAATGCTACCGACTACACGTTTTGGTGGGCATATTGTCGCAGGTCATGTCGATGGAGTAGGGGTCGTTAGTAAGTTGCAAAAGGATGCACGTTCTATATATATCGAAATTGAGATACCAAAAGAGCTGGCGCATTATACAGCGACGAAAGGATCTATTACTCTTGATGGTATTAGCCTCACGACTAACTTAGTGCGTGATAATATTGTTTCACTCAATATCATTCCGCATACAGCTCAAGTGACCAATATTGCACAGCATTGGTTGGTAGGAGACAAGGTCAATGTGGAGGTAGATATTGTGGCTAGGTATTTGGAGCGTTTATTAAATAAGTCGCAGGAAGACACTGCAAATATTAGCCCGCAAAGCAATATTACTGAAGCTTTTTTAGCAGATAATGGCTTTATGAAGTAAGTCATATTTAAAACAACAGTTTTATCTTGCTGCAAATTTTATATTAGCAGTAAGTGAGAAGTATGGAAGCTATCTTGTTTTGGCATGGTTTTGTGTAAGTGATCACTAACATCCTTTATGAGTTTTAGTAGTATTTTTTAGGGTTTAATCAGTGCTGTTAAGACGTCTTGTAGTTTATCCTTATTAATAGGTTTGGCTAAAAACTCATCCATACCTACCTTTAAGCACGCTGAGCGGTCTTCTTCAGTATTGTTGGCTGTAAGTGCAACGATAGGAATATCATCGCCTTGCGCTCTAATTGCCTGAGTTGCTTGCAATCCATCCATCACTGGCATCCGGCAATCCATCAGAATAAGATCAATCTCTTGACGCTGCGCTTGCAGTATATTTAATGCTTGCTGACCGTCTTCTGCCACCACGCTACGATAACCAAGTTTGGCGAGCATTTTGCAGGCAATTTTTTGATTGGTAGGACTGTCTTCTACCACTAAAATCAGAGGTGAGATGATTTCATTAGACCTATTATCTGCTGACACTACAACGCTGTCGTTATACTTAATATCTGCTGCTTGTATGAGTATCTGTCTGGTAGGAAGTGTTAAGCGCAGTAGCTCAGAGAGCAGTAAATTCACATCTAGCGGCTTGGTTAAAAATCCATCACATCTATCTAGTAGCATAGAAGCGATGCGGCGCTCAGACTTCATACTTAGTAATATCTTTGGTAGTGATACATTAGCCAATAAGTGATTTAATGTATGCTGTCTGTCAATATTGCTAGATAACGTATTTGCTAAATCTTCTTCTTTTATTTGTTCCTCTACCATATTGGCATGGATGCCTTTTTCATCTTTCATATTTGATTGATTAGATAAAGCAAGCGTAATGCTTTCATAATAATCGTAGTCGAGGAGCAATATTGGAGCGAGTGTACGCTGGTTTTGCATCAGTTCGTCGTTGAGCTGCTGTAGGGTCACGCTATCAGTAGATGTAAAAATAGTGACTGTTATAGATAAATGGGTACATAGGCGTTTTAGATGTTCAGCGGCAAGTGGCTGATTGATGATGGCAATAAGATGCAATCGCGTTAACTGCTGATTGAGGTGGTAGATGGGTTGATAGTTTGGATTTTGGCAAGGCAGATAAAGATCAAAGGTACTTCCAATATCAGGTGTGCTATGTAAATCTATAAAACCACCCAATAATTTAGCAAAACTATGAGCAGTTGTCAGTCCTACATCTGCTTGACTGACTTGAGTATGAATTTGGCTGGCTTTTTGCGAGTAACTCGACTGGTCTAATTGTGTGTTTCCTAGTTGAGCTGTTTGATTAAAATAACTATGAAGTTTATCTCTCTGGGTTGTCTCTAAGCCAATGCCACTATCTTGGATACTAAAGCGAACCCAGTCATGCGCTGGGTTTGTTTTTCTGTTGGTATTATCAGGCACTAATTTATTAGTTGTACCGTTCACTAAATCATTAACCAGAAGGGTATTTTTGGCAGATAGTTGTTCCGTATTCACAGCTTCAATCGTCAGTACAACGTAACCTGAACTGGTATATCTAATAGCGTTATCCAGTAAGTTACGTAAGATTGTCTGCAGACGTTTATGGTCGGTATCGATGAGGCGAGGGCAATCAGGCGTGAAAAAGTATAGTAATTCAAGCCCATGTTGTCTCGCATCTTTTGTGACTAAATGACTGACATGTTGCCCCATTTTATAAATGTCGACAGTTTCAATATTCAAACGAGTTTTTCGAACTTCTATCTCCCCTATATCCAGCATCTCGTTGAGCATAATAAGCATAGCATGACTGGTTTCAATCAGAGTATTGACAATCTGGTGCTCTTTGACAGTCAAAACGCTAGTATCAATCGGTTCTAAAGTATCAATCATAGCCTCTAATGGCAGCCGTAAGTCATGACCCATCGTTGATTTGAGTGCATTAAATTCATCAAGTTGTCGCTGTATTTCTATATTTTGTTGCTGCAGCTGTTCGTTTTGGCTTATCAAATCATTTACATTATTCAGTAATACGGTAAAACCGTGAACCTGACCATGCTCACCAAACCACGGGGTAATATGTAGCTGATAAGCTTTTTTATTAGCCAGCCCATATACCATAAACGTACGCGTAACACGAAGATTTTCTAGTTGTTGCAGCAGTAGCTGGGTAGATTCATCTTCAGTAAAAACAAAATCTGTTAATTTATAATTGCTGTCATTTTGAAAGGCAGTAGAGAATACTTGCTCAAAACGTTGATTAAAGAAGCTAATTTGACCTTGTCTCATAACCATTAGCATTGGTAGTGGGGCGTGATCAACCAAACGCTCTAGGCGATGCTTTAGAGTGGTAATATGACGATGATTGTTATGCAATTGATAGTTGATACGACTAAGTGCATGACCCAATTGCAAAAACTCAGGCGTAGATTCTTTGCTGACAAACGGTGGTGGTGTATACGCCTCTTTTGCATGACTGCTTAAGTTGTCGGTATAAAGCAGTAACTGTACCCAATTGGCGCGGCGTTTTAAGGTATATAGTAGTGCCAAAGTAAAAAACATGATGGCGGTCATTAAAGGCAACCAATAGCGATAAGATACCCAGTTAATATTGAGCGGCTTATGACGCAAAATGGTATAAAATTTATGGCCGCTTTTAAGCTCGATGGTTCCGACTAGTTTATCGTTGGATAACGTATAGGTGCTATGAGTATTCTTATTTGATAATAGCGAAGTCTCAATACTTGGAAACATAATCCCCGTAAATTCAGGTTCATCAGCTTCAGTCTGATGGTAAATGAAAGTTTGGCCGGAGGGCATCATAAAAATAAGCTGATAACTGATTCCTGCCAAAAAAGGCTTCTCTACTATCTTTTTAACGGCAGGGTTTATAGGATTACTAAGCTCGGAAATCTGATACTGCAGGGTATGAAACGTCTCTACACTGTGCTGCTTACTCTCATTCTTCATCTCATGAAACATGATGAAATAATACAATGACAACATGGCAAGTAATGTCAAAGTATAGAAAGCCAACAGGCGTTGCAGAGACTGAAATTGTGGCATAAAGGCATGACCCTAAGTCGGCATAATAATACACAGTAAATTTAAAATGGTTTCGTTAGATTTTACTGCTATATTCTTTATTATTAGCCTACAACAAAGCAATAAACAATATTGATAGCTAGCTAGTATATGACAATGTGAAAAATGAGACTGAATCTTATTGCTATTATAAAGATAATCAGACGCATTAGTAGCGCTTGATTGTGGCTATTACAATCATGGCACAACGCCACAAACTCACCTATAATAGCTTTATTACTTATTAATATTGCCTAAACTATGACCACACTTGCTTGTACTCCTGATGTATCTCTTAATAATGATAACTTTAAACCGACGTGTACAGAGCCGTTAAGAGTGGTATTTGCTGGCACGCCTGAGTTTGCCGCTGTGAGTCTTGAGGCATTAATCAAGCAGCAACAGGCATTGAATATCAGTATTGTAGCGGTCTATAGTCAGCCTGATCGTAAAGCTGGCCGCGGACAAAAGCTGGCGGCATCTGCGGTCAAGCAAGTAGCATTGGCACATGATATCGCTGTTGAGCAGCCAGAGACCTTTAAAAAATCAAGTGTAGAAGGGGTAATAGCAAGGCAAACTTTGCAAGATTATCAACCCGATGTAATGATTGTTGCTGCTTATGGGTTGATTCTTCCTATTGGTGTCTTGAATACGCCGACTTATGGTTGCTTAAACATCCACGCCTCATTATTACCACGCTGGCGTGGTGCAGCGCCTATTCACCGCGCATTATTGGCTGGTGATAGCGAGACTGGCATTACTATTATGCAGATGGATAAAGGGCTTGATACTGGAGACATGCTTTATAAAGTCAGTGCTAGTATTGAGTCTGATGATACGGCTGCCAGCCTACATGATAAAATGGCTGATCTTGGTGCGACTGCCATTATTACTGTGCTACAAGATTTACCACACTATCAAGCTCAGGCTATAGTACAAGATGACAGCCAAGCCAATTATGCTGAAAAATTAGTCAAAACTGAAGGTGAAATTGATTGGACGCAGTCTGCCACTGTGATTGAACGACAAATTCGTGGCTTAACTCCTTGGCCTGGTGCTTATACCTTTTTAGCAGGTCAGCGTGTCAAAATTTTAGCCAGTTTACCTGTGAATGCATCGCAACCAACCGATAAACAAGCAGGTACAGTTATTAGCGTTGGGCGCAAAGCAATCTTAGTCGCTTGTGGTCATAACGATAATATTGATATTAATATAGACGCTAATACGCCGCAAGCCAGTACTTTAGCGATCACTCAGCTACAGTTTGCAGGTAGCAAACCTGTGAGCGCTGAACAAATTTGTCATGGCAGTCAACTCAATGACGGCGACCAGTTTAGTAAAGAGACAAAATAATTTCATTTAGATATACCTAATCCAAATCGCACAAGACGCTAACTATTAGACGTCAAGGAAATTCAATTTAATGAGACAAACCAGCACTGCACCAAGAAATAACAAGCTCAAACCATCAAGCAACCTTATCATGAATGGTAGCGTTCGCGTTCGCGTCATTCGTACTTTACTGGCTATTCAAAATGGTCAGTCGCTTGCAAGCGTCCTTGATCCGTTACTAAATAGTCTGCATGATGGGGATAAAGGTTTTGCTCATGCGTTATTGCTAACGACGTTGCGCCAGTGGTATGCCCTTGAGCGTCTACTCGATAGTCTGGCTGATAACTCGATTGATGAAAAAGAAGTACGTACGACTATTCAAGTGGGTTTGACACAGCTGCTCTATTTGCAAGTGGCTGACCATGCGGCAATTCATGAAACGGTTGAAGCAGCAAAAGAAATCGAATTTGCGCACGCGACGGGTTTAATCAATGCCATCTTGCGTAAAGTCGCTAAGAACCCAAGTAAGTTCCGTAAGAAATGTGATAAAAAACACAGCTTACCGAATTGGCTTGCCTATCAGCTCAAGCAAGATTGGAGTGAGCAGTATGACGATCTGATGCAGGGTTTACGTCAACCTGCACCGATGTTTTTACGCGTGAATACAGCGGTTACCTCGGTAGAGGATTATCAGCAAGCATTGGTGGAATTTGAAGTTGAAGCAGATTTGGTTGAGCTAACGAGTGGTTTTAATTTACCCAACTCATCGGATGCAGCCGCATCTAATAGTATAGTAACCAAAGGTCTTAGACTACACCAAAGCACGGCAGTCAATGCCTTACCTCAATTCGCTGAAGGTGCGGCTAGTGTACAAGACATGCATGCTCAGCTTGCAGCACCGCTTATCCATAGCGCTTTACTTAATAAACTGACTGTTAAAAGCGATGATGCAGACGGCGATATAGACACCAATAACAACGAGATCCGCATTTTAGATGCTTGTGCCGCGCCGGGTGGTAAGCTTGCTCATTGGTTAGAGTTAATCAGTTCAGACGAGTCTTCATTGTTTCACGTGAAACAAGACGATGCTGAAACGTCGCCTGTGATTTCGAAAGTTAAGATTACTGCGATAGATAATGAAGCGCCACGTATCGAGCGTATTCATACTAATTTACAGCGCTTAAACTTAAGTCAGCACGACTTGCAGCAAGCTGAGAAAAATATTGAGCTTAATATTGTCTGTGCTGATGCGACCACATGGCAAGGGGCGGGTAAGAAAAAGAGCAAGCTCGTATTTGACGCTATATTACTAGACTCACCTTGTACGGCGACTGGTGTGATTCGTCGCCATCCTGATATCAGTATCTTGCGTACTGAAGAAGACGTCGAACAAACCGCACTTTTGCAAGCCGATATCTTGCACAACCTTTGGCCACAACTTAAGGTTGGCGGTTACCTGTTGTATGTTACTTGCTCTATCCTAAAGCAAGAGAACGTCGAACAGATGCAGGATTTCATGACTCATTATAATAATGTAGCAGCCGTTGAATTTAGCGACGATTGCAATTGGGGTATCGAACAAGCGATTGGTCGTCAGTGCTTGCCAATAGATAGCGAGAGCGGCGATGGTTTTTATTATGCCTTACTGCACAAAACCGCTGAATAAACTGTTTTAATTAATCATCTCATTGTAGACAGGACAATCTAATGAAATATATCAGTACCCGTGGTCAGACAGCGCCGATGGATTTTAGTGATGTGTTATTAATGGGTCTTGCACCAGACGGTGGTTTGATGTTGCCTGAGCATTATCCCAACATTGATAATGCGACGCTTACTGAGTGGCGCGCGCTGAGCTATCCACAGCTTGCGATGGCGATTATGCAGCGCTTTGCGACCGATATTCCTGCGGCTGATTTGCAAGACATTATTGAGCGCACTTATACCGCTGATATATTTGGTTCTGATGAGATTGTCCCTGTCCGCAAGCTTGAAGATAATTTATACATTTTAGGCTTATCAAATGGTCCTACGCTGGCATTTAAAGATGTTGCCATGCAGTTTTTGGGCAACGCCTTTGAATATGTGCTTAAAAGAAAAGACGCACGTATTACTATTATTGGTGCAACCAGTGGCGATACAGGCAGTGCAGCAGAATATGCGCTACGCGGCAAAGAGAATATCGAAGTCTTTATGCTGTCACCGCACGGCAAAATGAGCGAATTTCAGCGCGCGCAGATGTATAGCCTGACTGATAAAAATATCCATAATATTGCCATCGACGGTATGTTTGATGATTGCCAAGATATCGTCAAAGCATTACAACAAGATGCAGAATTTAAAGCAGCTTATAACTTAGGCACGGTTAACTCTATTAATTGGGGACGTATCCTAGCGCAGATTGTTTATTACTTTAAAGCTTACTTTGCCGTGACTTCAAGTAACGACGAAAAGGTTAGTTTTAGTGTGCCATCAGGCAACTTTGGTAATATTTGTGCTGGTCACATCGCCCGAGAAATGGGTCTGCCAGTTGATCGTCTAATCGTCGCGACTAATGAGAACGATGTACTGAACGACTTTTTTAATCAAGGTGCTTATCAGCCGCGTCCGACTGCCAAAACCTATATTACTTCAAGTCCTTCGATGGATATCTCTAAAGCTTCTAACTTTGAGCGTTTTGTTTATTTGTTATTAGATAAAGATAGCGCCCGCGTCCATGAATTATTTGAAGGTGTGAAATCTGGTCAAGGTTTTGATTTGCCTGATTTGATGGAAGCGGTCAATACTCGCTACGGTTTTGCTGCAGGTAAGTCGACCCATAATGACCGCCTGCAAACCATTAAAGCGCTTTATGAGCAGCATGGAGAGCTGGTTGATCCGCACACCGCTGATGGTATCAAAGTTGCTAAAGAGTTACAGCGCGAAGGCGAAGTGATTGTTTGTGCCGAAACAGCACTACCTGTTAAGTTTGCCGATACGATTGTTGAAGCAATAGGTCAAATAGATATTGCTCGTCCAGCCCATACCGAAGGTTTAGAGAGCTTACCGCAATATGTGGTGGTACTTGATAATGAGGCTAAGTTGGTTGCTGAGCAAATTCGTCAACAGGTCACGCCAAATCCTGCCTAGTCGATTTTATTTTTATTTAGTTGTTAAAATGAATATCCAGTCTAAGGTTACGCTATTGTAAAAAAGTGTTTATGATTGTGTTATGGTGGATATAATTGTAATATTAGAAAATGCGTCGGTAGGTCATCGGTTTACCAGACGCTTTTTTAGCAATCATACCTGTCACTCATATCAGTCACTAACACTGAATAGCTGCTCTATAGACGTTATGATAAGGTGCTATAAGTCTTTATTTTTCCTTAATTCTTTGTTGTTATTTTTAAATAAAGGTAAAATAAGTCAACTTAAGTAGCCTTGATTATGGCGCTACCAGCGTTACATATTGTGGATATAACCATGAAGATGAGCTTAAAAAATATCGTAAAAGCGCTATTGGTGACAACCTTTAGTGGTGCAATGCTGATGAGCACCGCCCACGCTAATAATCCGCCGCCGACCATTAAAGCGGATGCGCCCAATCGCTATATTGTCAAAAAAGGCGATACTTTGTGGGATATTTCAGGACGTTATCTGGATAGTCCATGGCGCTGGAAAGAGATTTGGGCGACCAATAAGCAAATCAAAAACCCTCATCTTATTTATCCTAACGACGTTTTGATTTTATGCGTCATACAAGGTAAAACTCTGATCGGCGTTGATACGGGCGAGGGTTGTGCAGGGATTGAAAAACAGTTAACAGGCAATGTGGTGACTACGACAGTCGCTGTTACCTCTGCTGTCAATAGCATTCCGCCGATTCCTTGGTCTGCCATTCAGCATTGGCTTGATAAGACACTGATTGTTAATCCGCAAGATTTTAATACCACGCCTTATATTCTAGCCTCTAAAAAAGGTAATTTAATTACGGCTAGTGGTGACAAGGTTTATGCCAAAGGCGTGCCACTGCTTGTAGGTCAACGTTATGGTATCTACCGTGAAGGCGAGATGTATATCGAGCCAAAAACGCAAAAAGTCATTGGTTTAGAAGTCACACAAGTGGCAACGGGATTGGTTACGTCTACGGCAACCAATGGCGTGACGAGCTTGCAGCTTATCGACAGTTACGGTAAAGAAGTTCGTGAAGGCGATCGAGTATTTGTTGAATTAGACAATGCTATCCCACCAGTCTTTTATCCGACGCCTGCAACCGTTAATCGCGGTGGTATGATTGTTCGTGTGATGGATTCTATCAGCTCAGCTGCCAAAGGTAGTGTGGTGGCAATTAACTTGGGTCGCATACATGGTGCGAAGCCGGGTGATGTGTTGACTGTTTATCAAAAAGGCGCAGTCATACGTGATATCAAGGACAATGATACACCGGTACGTTTGCCGAGTGAGCCAAGCGGTATGGTGATGGTGTTCAATAGTTTTGACAATATCAGTTATGCTTATGTGCTTGAGTCTGAGCTGCCACTGAGCATTGGTGATCAGCTGTTGCCACCTCCTTATTTATAACCCTGCCTTAAGTTTTAGCGAGCAGATCTTAAATAAGCCTATAAGAGTCATACGATGATGACGGTAGCCACTTTTACTTTATCAGATGAGCAGCGTGCAATACTGGCGCTGTGGTTTGAGTTAAATGCGTCATTATCCTCTTATCATAAACTCATTCATAACTATGATAGTGCGCAGCTTGCATGGCAAGCTGGCGTAGAGTCGTGGCGTCAATTAGGGATTCATCATAGCCATTTAACTCGTCATGAACACCCAGAGAAAACGCGCGCCAGCATCGATACCATTCAACAAGCATTGATAGAAGAGAAGTACGGTCTATTATTTGCCGACCAACTTAATTATCCTGCTCAATTGTTAGAAATCTACGATCCGCCGCCGCTGTTATTTTATCGAGGTAATAGTGAATTGTTGCGTTGGGCGCAAATCGCTATTGTTGGCAGTCGCAAGCCGACGGTACACGCACAAAAAATTACCTTTGATATGGCACAGTATCTTGCACAAGCAGGCTACGTCATTACCAGTGGACTTGCCATTGGTGTGGATAAACGTGCCCATCTTGGCGCATTGGCACAGACCGATGTAGCGTGCCAAGGTCGCACAGTCGGCGTTATGGGGACGGGTATTGATGTTAATTATCCCAATCATCATGATCGTCTGTTTAGCCAAATTATTGAGCAAGGTGGTTGCATCATCAGTGAACTATTACCGCATACGCTACCACATAAGCATACTTTTCCACGTCGCAACCGCTTGGTTGCAGGGTTGAGCCTTGCGACCATCGTCACTGAGGCAACGATTAAAAGTGGCTCGCTCATTACTGCGCGCCTCACATCCGAGCAAGGCAAGCAAGTTTTTGCAATTCCAAGTCATATAGACAATAGTAATGCTGAAGGGTGCCATCATCTAATACGTGAGGGTGCGACCTTGGTTTATCATCCTCAGCAAGTATTGGATGATATCAGTGTGCAATTGCCAAGCCAGTCTCAGCAGCATCAACTTGATCATAATTCAAAAGCACAAAGTCTTGATAAGTCAGTATTTGAGCAGTCTGCTACCATTAAAAAAACAATAAAACCTCAGGAAGTGAAGCCAGCGCCTAGTATTACTGTACCTGAGCATCTAACCACCTTGTTTGAAAAGTTGGACTGGCATGGTCAAGATTTGGATGCACTTATCCTTGTGACTGATCTTGTGCCCGCACAATTGATTGGGCAGTTGATGGAGCTAGAGCTATTGGGCGCAGTGACGGTCCAAGGTGGACGCTATTTACGTATTTAATGATACTAATATTTTTAAATATACTTGCAGCACTGCATTTTTTGTAAAATAAATTCACGCAATCTCTTTTCATTCTCTTTGTTCTAAAGGCATTATTTATGTCCTTATCTATACCCCTTATTACTGACTCTACTATTCAAGCGGCTACTTGGCTTAAAAAGGGGCAGCTACTTGCTTACCCAACCGAAAGTGTGTGGGGCATTGGTTGTGACCCATTCAATAAGCAAGCAGTCATGCGGCTACTTGATATCAAGCAGCGCCCAATAGAGAAGGGGATGATTGTGGTCACTGATAGTCCTAGCCGACTTACAGCGCTGCTAGAAGGTTTGAGTATTGACCAACGTCAAAGGGTGCTTGATAGCTGGCAAACTGATTCGAAAGACGCTACTGCCAAACAAGCACATACTTGGTTATTGCCTGCTTCACAAAACCTGCCTATCTCTATTCCATCATGGATTACGGGTACTCATAATAGTGTTGCCGTGCGTGTGATTGATCATCCATTGGTTAAGCAACTGTGCGCGCAAATGGTGTCAGTTAGCAATCCTTACGGTTTTGTCGTCTCAACAAGCTGCAACCCATCAGGAAAGCCACCTGCTCTGTCACTCATCGAAGCACAGAGTTATTTCTTAGGTGACAATGTAAACTCAAATGAGTGCGTTGGTTATCTTAAAGGGGAAACACTAGGCTATCAATTGCCAAGCCAAATAGGCGATGCATTGACAGGACAAGTTATTCGATAGTCTAATATTTAATAGCCAAAATTTCGTATCACTATCTCTGATTCTCATTACTCAGCCCTAACGTCTACACTTGTCCCCTTGTTTTCATAGTGTGCTTTTTGTCACACTGATGAGAATATAATCAATAATAAGGATAATAAGTGATGAATATTCTAATCAGCGGTGGTTCGGGATTTTTGGGTAGTGCTTTTAGCCAAGAGCTCTTGATGCGCTATCA
This sequence comes from Psychrobacter sp. D2, assembly GCF_013608135.1. NCBI lineage: Bacteria > Pseudomonadati > Pseudomonadota > Gammaproteobacteria > Moraxellales > Moraxellaceae > Psychrobacter > Psychrobacter sp. D2. Next base: position 83,505 of record NZ_JACDXZ010000001.1, on the reverse strand, counting down.
AGAGATGGGAAAAGCGTTACAGATTACTTGGTTGACCCGTGATAGTAATCAAGCACATCCTAGTGATATCACGATGATGACCTATGATGAACTTGCAAAGTCAGATGCATACTTTGATGTGATTTTAAATCTAGCTGGCGCAGGTATTGCTGATGCGCGCTGGAGTGACGATCGTAAAGAGCAATTGCTAGCCAGTCGAATGAAGCCGACAAAAGATATACTGGCATTTGTTGCCCGCAGTCATGTAAAGCCAAAATTGCTTGTTAGTGGTTCCGCGATTGGTTGGTATGGCAATCAAGGCGTTAAACCCTTGACCGAGAGCAGTGGTTTCCAGACAGATTTTGCCCATCAGTTATGCGATGACTGGGAGCAACTGGCGTTACAAGCAACTGAGTTTGGTGTGCCAGTGACGCTTGTGCGTACGGGTGTGGTCATCCATCCTACAGGCGGTATGCTTAGCAAGCTCTTAACCCCTTTTAAAATAGGTGTTGGTGGGCAGTTAGGTAATGGTCAACAAATCATGAGTTGGATCAGCCGTGATGATTGGGTAGCGGCAGTAACATTTATTATAGAGCAGCAGCTTGATGATAGTGCTTTTCAGGTTAACGGGAATACGCTCCATCCAGCAAGCATTAACGACATGAAAATTTATAATCTAACCGCGCCAAATCCTGTGACTAATCATACTTTTACCAAAACATTAGGCGCTTGGCTACATCGACCGACCTTTTTTACTTTGCCGGCGTTTTTACTTAAGCTGATATTTGGTGAAATGTCGACCCTGCTTATTGATGGACAGAAGGTGCTGCCGAAAGCATTGCTTGATGGTGGGTTTGAGTTTAAACATCAAACGCTTAAAGAAGCCTTGGAACAACAAGCAGTAAAATAGTCCTCATCAAATCTGGCATAATAAATCTATAGTAAGCGCTATAGCTATTTCATAGACTAAAAAAGCGGATTGTTTCATGTGAAACAATCCGCTTTTTTTTGGTTTTTATAAAGGGATAAAAACATAAATAGTGTCAGGTTTCAATAAACAAGAACTCTGTCTTCAACAGGTAAGAATATTGACGTACTATACGTGCGTCTTTGGCTGGTTAAATTTTGTTATGTGGCTTTTTATAATAGGTACGCAACTACTGGCGTTTATGACGAGTATGATATTTTGGTGGTTAATCAAACCAAAATCTCGCTTTAGTCGTATAAGTTTAGTCCTCAGTATTTTTGTGATTAATAATACTTTTCTTATCTACGGGCTGAGTGAGTTTTGGCGAGAGCGCTTTCATGTCTATCTGGCCGCCAGTATTTTGCAAGGCTTTATGTTGTATGCTGGTTTGGTCACCGCTATCATTGCTATTATTTATACTCAGGTTTTTAAACGGAAGCTCAATAACGTATCCATCCGCGCGTTTGCAGTCGCTGTTTATACGGGGATTATAAGCTTGGCAGTGTTTAATGCCTACTCTCCAGTCATTCATCATTTGACGGTAAAAACGGAAAAAAACTTAGTCAAACCGATGAGAATAGCCTTAGTTTCTGATACCCATTTGGGTAGATGGTTTGGTAATCAGCAGATAGATAAAATGGTTGCGCTAATAGATGGGCAAAATCCTGATGTGGTGCTTATCGCCGGTGACGTCATGAACGACTCTACTGATGCTTATGATAAAACCAATATGCATGAGCATTTATCAAAATTAAGAGCGCCACTTGGTGTCTATGCAACTTTGGGTAATCATGATTACTCTGGTAATGAGATTGCGATTGCCGAAGCGATTGAGCGTGCCGGCATACAGGTGATTGATAATAAAAGCGTATGGTTGGATGATGCTGTATTGCTGGTTGGGCGTTCAGATGCGACAGACCCTAAGCGTCCTGCTGCAGCAGATTTGATGGGTGACATTCAAACTGATAAACCAGTGCTGTTTTTGGAGCATAGTCCTGAGGCTTTAGCAGAAATAAAGGATTTGCCAGTTGATTTACATTTATCAGGGCATACCCATGGCGGTCAAATATTTCCTTTAACCGTTTTATTAAAATGGTTTACGCCTTTGGTTTATGGCTTTAAAGCAGTAAATGGTAGCCAGTTTTTGGTCACTTCAGGCTATGGTATCGGGGCGGTGCCATTTAGGCTAGGGACGCGCTCTGAGATTTGGTTGATTACTTTACAACCGACCTAATGCGCTTCAATATATTGTGATTAAATGAATTTAGCTTAGAATAAACACACAGTGCTTAAACCCCGCTCAAGGATTTGCTCATGCGTTACGCCTTTATTCTCACCATTATTGTGCTGCTAGAGCTTTTTAGCACGGGTGCAGCGCTCAGCTTGCAGTGGTGGCTGCAGCCTTGGATAGATTCTACAACTACATCGATTGCGGTATGGATAGGGGTGTTTTTAATCACTCATGTTTTATTATTACTAAGCGTTACCAAGCTATTTTCTAATAGCTATCGCTGGATGAGTGGTTGGATGTTAGTGATGCATTTCATGATGCTGACTGCGGTAGCGACTGGTATATTGTATGGAGGGTCTTGGCTTTTAACCCCCTTGCTTGATAGTACGCTTGACCATTCAGAGATAATTGCTGCTGGATTACGCGTTTTTGCGCTGCTGTTTTTTATAGGGCTGTTTGCATATGCTTTATATAGCGCTTATATACCCGTTGTGCGTGAGCTGTCGATTCATATTCATAAACCTTTAAACAATCCATTGCGTATCGCGGTCGCTAGTGATTTACATTTAGGTCGGCTATTTGGTAATAAAGCTATTGAGCGGCTGCATATCATGCTAAGCAAGTATCAAGCAGATGTTTTATTGATGCCGGGCGATATCATGGATGACAATACACAGGCATTTAACACTTATAATATGAAAGATAGCTTGGCAAAACTTGTCGCCAGTTTGCCATATGGTGTCTATGCGACGTTGGGTAATCATGATTTATATGGTCATGAGCAGCCCATCAGCGACTCTTTACGCGCGGCGGGCGTGCAGTTATTAAATGATGAAGCAACACACTTCAGCCATCAAGGAGAAGTGGTATGGCTTATGGGACGCTTTGATAATCACAAGCGTCAGCGCGTCGCAACGACTGAGCTGCTCGCACAAGTAAATAGTGCTGAGCCAGTGGTTCTTTTAGATCACAGACCCAGCGCTATCATCGAACACAGTCAGCTACCAATAGATTTGCAAGTATCAGGACATACCCATAACGGTCAAATATTCCCTGCTAATTTTATCGTCAGCGCGATTAACCGTTTAGGTTATGGCTATGAAGCCATTGGTAATGGACATTTTTTGGTGTCCTCAGGCTATGGGTTTTGGGGGATACCGTTTCGACTAGGCTCCCGATCAGAGATTTGGATAATCAATCTTATAGGTACCGATATAGGTACTCAAATTTAAAATCAATAAGCACTCAAATATTAAAATTCTAATTAAGCGCTCAATAGCGCCCTTGTTTTTATGATTTCACGCACAAAATTAGCAAACCCTGTGATGATATGCTGAGTTTCTTGCCCTAATCTTTGATGAACGCTCATAAAGTGAATAAATCCATGCGGTGCGCCAAGTACCGTATGGGTTTGTATGGCTATACCATAACTCTTTAGCTGATTGGCATAAGCAAACGCTTCATCACGTAAGACATCTAATTCTGCCGCAACGACATAACTGGGGCAAACCTGTCGATTGTCCCCAAGCATCGGTGAGGTCAGGATATGCTGACGCGGTAACGGACTATTTTCTAAACAAGCGGCATCAAAAATGGCAACATCAGCATGGTCGAGTAATAGACCTTCACCATATAATTCCCAGCTTGGATAATCGGTCTCAATATCGGTCACAGGATATAAGGGCATCTGTGCCATAGGATGTGGTAAACCTTGTAATATATCAAAGGTCTTTTGACCTTCATCACCTAGATCTAACCAAGCCTCTTTATTTGACGTGATGATTTGCTGAGCCATCAAAGTAGATAATCCACCACCTGCGCTATCACCTGCTAATACAATGCGTGATGGCAAAGCACCAAATCCTTCACAATGTTCAGCTAACCAAGCATAGGCACTGATACAGTCTCTTACGGCAGCAGGGGCAGGGTGTTCAGGTGCTAAGCGATAATTAACACTAATGACCGGCCAACCCGTCTGCTCACAAATAGCATGACAAAATTCATGATGGGTATTAAGGTCACCAATACAAAATCCACCACCATGAAAAAACAATAGCACGGTCTCATCAGGATTACTGGTTTGCTCTTTTTTAAAGCCAAAACCATTATCAGAGGTCTCATTTTGATAGCAGCGAATGGTCATATCACCGTCGTCGGCATTGGCAATCGTTCTATCTTGCCAACTGATAGCGCTATCGCCTTTTTTATGAAACTGTTTCAAATTGCTAAGCAAGTTGTCAGAAGCTTGTTGCCATACTTTTGGTGCTTGCATAGCGACCGCATCTGTTGCAAAGCGTTTACGCAGCTCAGACATCTCTATCAGCTGCAAAGGCGTTTTTAGCTTGCTATTGACCGCAAGTATTAAGCGCAGATGGGCATCAACATGCAAATATTGCTTTGAAGTAGGTCCATCTAAACACTTTATCAAACTCTCAAGAATCGGCGTAGGTAAGCAGCCAAAGCTTTTTATGGCATAGTGCAGTAGATGCGGTTGATAGTTGGTCATCAGATGGTGCTCGAGTATCTTTTCTTTAATAGATAAGCCTTTATCCTCGCGACTATCTTGCAAGGTACTCTCTTCTATATCCATTATTTCAGCTGATACATTGATATCAGGGTCTTTGGGGTTCTTATCTTGTCCAAATGACATAAGATTTAGGGTCTTCACCGCTTTATTGAGTAAGGTGTTGACTGATAGTACTGTTGAATTAGACATAACACCTCTTAAAAATCATGGTGAGTGCTTATTAATGGTAAGTACTCACTGTTAGTATTTTGCTGACATTTGGCAAATGTGTAATGACTGTTATGCAGTCAATTTTGATTATAGCAATCATAAAATAATCAAAAATTAAGTTGGGTATTCTTTGGTAATAGTTTGGGTACAAAGCGTAAAGGATTGGGAATAAATGACGACTTTTTGTACCTTTTGTTGGCTTAACTACATATTTATGGTTAATAAAGATCAGCAATGTGTATGCGAAATTGATAGATATCCGACTGTTTTTTCTTTATTTGCATAGGGTTTTTTATTGGTGAGAAAAATTCCTTGCATTGGGCTTGAAATTTGCCTCCACAACCTTTATCAAGCAGCTATTGAAAGGTGATTACATATAGTTATATAAAGAACCAGTAATAAAGGTTAAGTAGGCAGTATAAGCCTATGAATTATGAGTAAATGCATTAGTAATAACCACAGAGTGGCGAGCGCTGCGCAAATTTTTTGTGTGCTACATTGCATCATTATTACGACACTATTGAATTATGACGCTATTAAATTATGACACTATCAAGGAGTTATCATGAGTGAGCAAAATAACAACCACGAATCGATCGATCAAAATGTTTCACATGACAATGTTTCACATGACAATGTCTCACATGACAACGTGGCACACGATGAGAGCATCTTAGAAGAGACTTTAAAAGAATTTGACCCACAAAATAATGCTGGTGAAGAAAGTGTCATCGAAAATGATATTGATCTTGATACCTTTAAAGCCCGTATCGCTGAGCTAGAAGGCGAAGTTAAACAAGCTAAAGAAAGTACCGCTCGTGCCAATGCCGAAACTTACAATGCGCAAAAGCGTATGGAGCAAGAGGCGGATAAGAGCAAACGTTTTGCACTACAGAAATTTGCCAAAGAGCTTTTGGAAGTGGTGGATAACTTGGAGCGTGCGATTGAAAACGTCAATGCAGACGATCCTGTTACTGAAGGCGTGAGACTGACACATAAAGCATTGCTAGATGTGCTGAACAAAAATGGTGTCGAAGTGGTCGAGCCACAAGGCGAAAAATTCAACGCTGATTTTCATGAAGCGGTCGGTATCGACGCTGATGCGCCAGCTGATACTGTTGGTACAGTATTGCAAAAAGGCTATAGTTTAAATGGACGTTTATTACGTCCGGCGATGGTACGTGTTGGTCAGTAGTAAGTAGGACAGGCGCTAAAGCGGTAGTATGCTAAGCATATAACGTCGCCAATGTAGTCCTAGATGCTTATAGAGTATATAGGCAAAAGATATTCAGTCTTTAACTGTGCTAAACCTTATTATTAGTGAGGGTTTTCACAAAAAATCACACAAAAGGCATTATTTGCATGGCTATCGACTTGAAAAAATACATAAGCAAACCGATATAAAGCAACAAGTGACCGACTACGATCTAGTGATCGACGGTCTGATGAAATAAAATTTTATTTAAAAATAAATTAGGAGCAATTCATTATGGGTAAAGTCATTGGTATTGATTTAGGTACAACCAACTCATGTGTCGCAGTAATGGAAGGTGATAAAGTTAAAATCATCGAAAATGCTGAAGGTACTCGTACTACCCCTTCAATTGTCGCTTATAAAGATGACGAGATCCTTGTCGGTCAGTCAGCCAAGCGTCAAGCAGTCACCAACCCAAATAACACGCTTTTTGCTATCAAGCGTTTGATTGGTCGTCGTTTTGATGACAAAGTCGTGCAAAAAGACATTGGTATGGTGCCTTACAAAATCGCCAAAGCCGATAACGGTGATGCATGGGTTGAAATCAACGGCAAAAAACTAGCACCACCACAGGTTTCTGCGGAAATCTTGAAAAAAATGAAAAAAACAGCCGAAGATTATCTTGGTGAAGCCGTTACTGAAGCAGTCGTTACTGTACCTGCTTACTTTAATGATTCACAGCGCCAAGCAACTAAAGATGCTGGTAAAATTGCGGGTCTTGATGTAAAACGTATCATCAACGAACCAACAGCAGCGGCTCTTGCTTACGGCATGGACAAAAAGCAAGGCGATAGCACTGTTGCCGTTTATGACTTAGGTGGTGGTACCTTTGACGTATCAATCATCGAAATTGCTGACGTTGATGGCGAGCAGCAGTTTGAAGTATTAGCGACCAATGGTGACACTTTCCTTGGTGGTGAAGATTTTGACTCAGCATTGATTGACTTCTTAGTCGCTGAATTCAAAAAAGACCAAGACGTCAACCTAAAAGGTGACTCTCTTGCGATGCAGCGTCTCAAAGAAGCGGCAGAAAAAGCAAAAATTGAGCTATCAAGTGCCCAAAGTACTGAAGTAAACTTGCCGTATATCACTGCTGATAGCAGTGGTCCTAAGCATTTGGTTGTTACTATCAGTCGCTCAAAACTTGAGAGCTTAACTGAAGAATTGGTACAACGTACCATGGGTCCTTGTAAGATTGCCCTTGAAGATGCAGGTATAAAAATCGGCGATATTGATGATGTCATCTTGGTTGGTGGTCAGACTCGTATGCCATTGGTACAGCAAAAAGTACAAGAATTCTTCGGTCAAGAGCCACGTAAAGACGTGAACCCTGATGAAGCAGTAGCAGCCGGTGCAGCTATTCAAGGTGCGGTATTGTCTGGTGAAAAAACCGACGTATTGCTACTTGATGTGACACCATTGACGCTAGGTATAGAAACCATGGGTGGCATCTTGACGCCAATCATTGAGAAAAATACCATGATTCCGACTAAGAAATCACAGGTATTCTCAACGGCTGAAGACAACCAGCCAGCGGTTAGTATTCAGGTTTATCAAGGCGAGCGCAAAATTGCGAACCAAAATAAACAGCTTGGTCGTTTTGACTTAACTGATATTCCACCAGCACCACGTGGTTTGCCACAAATCGAAGTAAGCTTTGACATCAATGCTGACGGTATCATGAATATCTCAGCGACGGATAAAGGTACTGGTAAAGCTCAAAGTATCCAAATCAAAGCGGATTCTGGTTTATCGGACGAAGAAGTTGAACAAATGATTCGTGATGCTGAAGCCAATGCTGCTGAAGATGAGAAATTCGCAAATCTTGCGCAAGTGCGTAACGAAGCGGATGGTCGTATCCATGCGGTACAAAAAGCGCTAAAAGATGCGGCTGATAAAGTATCTGACGATGAAAAATCATCAGTAGAAGCGGCTATCTCTGAGCTTGAAGCAGCGGCGAAAGAAGATGACCATGAAGAGATCAAAGCCAAGCTTGAAGCATTAGACAATGCCTTTTTACCAGTTAGCCAGAAGATTTATGCTGATGCAGGCGCTAGCGCTGAAGGTATGGATCCAAACCAGTTCCAACAAGGTGCGGATAATGCTGGCGAGAGCAACCAAGCAGACGACGATGTGGTCGATGCTGAGTTCACTGAAGTAGAAGACGACAAAAAATAATTATACTGCTAATAAGTAGTTAAATAAAAAACGCATCCTTCGGGGTGCGTTTTTTTTATTTCATTAATAAGATTGCAATTCACATGTCACGCTTTAAAAGCGCTGATCATCAGCACATCATAAGTCAAATTCACATAAGGTTGACTGTCTTTATTTAATTTAGCAAACTGTTGCCAATAATCTTGCTCAAATTGTTTTAGACGGGACTTGGTCCATGTAAATGGCTGACCACTACTTGACTGATCTTGCGTTCGATTAGTCGAAACCCCTGTTAGCTTCATATGTTTAAGAACAGCGTAGGGATTGGCAAAAGGTACATCAAAGCGCTGAGTTGATAGTTTGATATTCTCAAAACCTGCGACTTCTAATGCTGATTGCCAGTCACTGATAGCTGGATAATGTAGCCCTTGACCTGTTAGTTGCTTAATTTGCAAAAAGTTATCTGGCGTAAAAGTATTAAAGACTAATTGCCCTCCTGCTCGCAAACGCTGTGCAGATTTTTTTACAAAACTCAATGGGTTATCAAACCACTGTACCGCATTTGCACTGACTATTAGGCTGTGCTCTATCAAACTAGGGTTTATTGAGTTAGAGACTTTGGATAATTCAATGGTTTCAGCATCGCCAATTATTATATTAGCTGTCGGTACTATCGATTGCAATATCGCTGCCCTTTCAGAACACAGCTCATTGATAAACCAGTGCTGACTTTGAACGTTCTCTGACAACAAACGTGTCATTTGACCTGTGCCTGCACCGATTTCAAATACGCTATCTTGCTTAGTACGAGCGATAAGGGCAAGGAGATGCTGACAGATTTGCGCTTGAATATGGGCATGCTGGTCATAATCGCTAGCAGTGGCAAAATGACGCGCGATGGTTTGTTTTCTTGTGCTGAGGATGTCAGGTGTAGCAGGAGGTTTCATGTTGTTTGTTGCATCCAAATAATTCGCTTAACGCTAAAAGAAAGTTGTTACTAAAAAATAATCGCATTATAAATGCGCTATCAGCCGCTGACAGTCCTCAAGGCTAAGCGCTGCATTCATCACTAAGCGAATACGAGCAGTATTGGGAGGAACAGTAGGCGGTCTGACAGGTAAGGCATAAAATCCTGCTGCTTGTAGCTGCTTTGCTTTTTCGACAGTGAGCGCATTATTGCCTAGTATGTAAGGCACGATAGGGGAGGCATAGCTTGTATCTTGATGAATTAACGACACGCGATATCGTTCGGGAATAGCGTCACTAAGCGTGGCGGATAGCCGTGCCAAATGAAGGCGCTGCTCCGTTAAGCTTGGCATTTTTGCTAAGATAAAACGTGTCCATGCGTGATTAATGGGTGGTAATGCGGTGCTAAAAATGAGGGGGCGCATCTGATTAATTAGCCAGTGTTTGACGACATCATCACACATGATATAAGCGCCAATAGAGGCAAAAGCTTTACCAAAAGTCCCCACCAGATAATCAATATCAGCCAGTGTTTGGGTTTCTTCTGCCAATCCTAAACCTGAATCACCTAAGATACCGATAGCATGGGCTTCATCGATATACAGCTCAATACGAGCATCTTTTGCTTTTAGTTGTACCAATTGCGCCAAGTCAGCGCGGTCACCATCCATACTAAAAATACTCTCTGTGACAATGATAATGCGCTCAACACTTGAATCTGCTTGCTCAATAAATTTGGCTAAATGCTCATAGTCGTTGTGACGGTAACGATGATAGCTGACTAGCTTACTTTGGCTGAGGCGTATGCCATCGATAATACTAGCATGCACCAGTTTATCTGCCAAAATGAGCGTTTTGATTGGCAATGTCGTCAGTGCAGGCAAAATACCTATATTGGCATGGTAGCCGCTGTTGAATACTAGTACCGATTTTGATGAGGATAGGTTTTTCTTGTCTACGGCGTTTTGATACCATTCTTGTAGTTCAGACTCCAATGCTTGCAGATGTTCATCGTTACCTGTCAAGAGCCTAGAGGAGGTGGCACTCATCCTAGGCACACTATCGATTGGAAATTGATTGAGTTGATTAAGGAAATTGCTCTGGAGCTGCTTATTACTGCCCAAGCCAAGATAATCGTTGCTAGCGATATTGAGTAATCGCTTGCCTTCGCTAATCACATATTGCTCATGGTGTTGTAAGTTAGGTATCTGACGGTATTGATTCGCTGCTTTTAGCGCGTTGAGCGACTCTTGCAGACGATTGATAATAAGAGCAGTCATTGAGGTCCCTTTTTTTATTTAATCGCTTTTATTTGATCGTTTTTACTTATTAAAATCAGTTTCTGAGTAAATCGTCTTAAGAATAAGTAGGGATTATTGCACAAACTGAGTGGTTGTAACAAAAGATTTCATATATCGGCCTTTGTAACTTGAACACTGATAAACACTTGCAAAACTTAACTTTCTTACCATTAAACACTGACAGAGTTTCTGACATGGTTTGTTACTATGTATACATCGTTAGCAAACAAGGCGATATGACTAAAAAGTTCACATAAATAAATAACTTGTTTGTCCACAGTGATTTTAAGGAGATACACATGAAAACTCTACAGAAAACTCTAATTGCATTAGCAGCCGGTTCATTACTAAGCATGGGTGCACAAGCTGCCGTTTCTTATGGTAACGGCTACACTGGTCAACCATATGTTGGGGCTAAAGTCGGTCAATTTGATTTAGACGTTGATGGCGCTGATGATCCAAACGCATATGGCGTATATGCAGGCTACAATTTCGATCCTAACTTTGGTATGGAAGCTGAATTTGTAGGCTCAGATGACGCAGATTACAGAGGCGGTGACATCGACGCAAAAACTTACGGCGCTTATGGTACCTACCGTTATGCTTTCCCAAATACTGGTCTATATGCTAAAGGTAAGCTAGGTGTTGCAAGAACTGAAATAGAAGCGACTGGTACTGCGTTTAATAACTTCTCTGACAGCGATACTAGTTTAGCTGGTGGTGTTGGTCTTGGCTACTCAGTAAACCCTAACTTCAGTGTTGAAGCTGAATATGACAAGCTAGGTAGTGACGCAGATCTTATGACTGTCGGTGCACAGCTAAAGTTCTAATTTCTTGATACTTAATCTCTTTATATTAAAGTATTAATAAGAACGCCCAAAATAAAAAACGATCGCTTCGGCGGTCGTTTTTTTTTGCTTTTTTTAAGCACAATATAACTAGTCTTAGTTTAAGGCAAATATTGATGCGCTTTAATACTAAGAAAGTTAATTGGATTAAGATATTGTTTTTATAGCGCTTTTAAAACGTCCTTAGAGGAGTAAATGTGCTACATTGAAAGCTAGGATAACAAAGATAGGGAATAAAGCAATGATGGAGATTCTTTGGATGATTGAGCCTTGGCATTGGCTGGTATTAGGCTTTTCGCTGCTGATTGTCGAGATGTTTGTGCCAACCTTTGCCAGTCTTTGGTTTGGTGCTGCTGCTATCATAGTGGCTGCGCTTGCATGGCTTCTGCCTGTTTCGGTATCCGTACAAATCATTATCTGGTTACTCCTCTCCGCTATCTTTTTGCTGGCATGGTTTAAGTTTATCAAACCTTTATCGGTTGATCGTACAAAAGCAGGACTTGGCGGCAGTGTGATCATTGGTGAAACAGGTATGATTATTGCGCAGCCGCAGCCAGATAGAGCGGGCATGGTGCGTTTTAATGTGCCTATTGTGGGTGCTACTGAATGGATGTGCCGTACTCGAGGCGAGCAAGTGGCAGTCGGTGATCGAGTAGTGGTAACAGATATCGTTGGTAACGAGCTGATTGTGAGTAGCATGACATCGAAGGCAGCTGTGAACCAAAATATGCACGTATAATAATAAGGATAAATTATGGAAAGCTTTAGCATTGTTATGGTGGTTTTGGTTGCACTGGTAGTCTTTACCGTTTTTAAAGGTGTGCGAATCGTACCACAAGGGTATAAATGGGTGGTACAGCGCTTAGGGAAATATAGCCAAACGTTAGAACCAGGTCTAAACCTTATTATACCTTATGTCGATGATGTTTCTTACAAAGTAACGACCAAAGATATCGTCCTTGATATTCCGTCACAAGAAGTGATTACCCGCGATAACGTAGTGATTATCGCTAATGCTGTGGCTTATATTAATATTATTCGCCCTGATAAAGCGGTCTATGGCATCGAAGATTATGAGTATGGTATCCGTAATCTGGTACAAACGTCTTTACGTTCAATCATCGGTGAGATGGATCTTGATAGTGCCTTATCTAGCCGTGATGAAATAAAAATGAAGCTCAAGCATGCCATCTCAGAAGATATTGCAGATTGGGGTATCACGTTAAAGACAGTAGAGATTCAAGACATTAACCCCTCGCAAACCATGCAAGCATCAATGGAAGAACAGGCAGCGGCAGAGCGTCTACGCCGAGCGACAGTGACCCGTGCTGATGGTCAAAAGCAAGCGGCTATCTTAGAAGCAGATGGGCGTTTAGAGGCCTCACGCCGTGACGCTGAGGCGCAGGTGGTACTGGCGAAAGGCTCAGAGGAGTCTATCCGTCTAATCACTGCGGCGATGGGTACGGAAGAGATGCCGATTGTCTACTTACTTGGCGAGCAGTATATTAAAGCCATTCGTCAGCTGGCTGAGTCTGATAACTCAAAAATGGTGGTATTACCCGCTGACATTCTAAGTACCGTAAAAGGCATGGTCGGTGATAAGCTTAAGGTTTAAGCAGCTGTGCTTTGACCACATGCTATAAGCACAACGTATAAAAATAGCCAGTGAGTATGCTAAGCACTGGTTATTTTTTTGCCTTTAACTTATCTATCATTTTTTATGAAATACCGTTTTTGAATACTAAGAATATTGAGATAAGGAAAATGATAATGACTGAGCAGAAGCTAACTATAGAAGTAATCTCAATTGTGGATTTTCCGCAAGGCAGTCCATTACCTTATAGCGTGCTTGACGCAACGCATACTAATGCTGCCTATCCTGAGAAAAATTTAGAAATACGCGGTGGCGGTTATGGCTCGGACGCTGCAGCACATCCAAGCAATGCCAATCAATTCTATGTACTTACCGATCGAGGTCCCAATGCGGACTTTGATGGTATTGCTGGTAAAGGTAAGCAGTTTTTAGTGCCCAATTATACGCCATCTATTGGACTGTTTGAGTTGCAAGCTGATGGCAAAATCATCAAGGCAAAAGAGATATTGCTTAAAGATAGCAATGGCAATCCTATCTCTGGACTACCGAATCCAAAAGCCTTTGGCGGCACCAATGAAGTACCTTACGATATCAATGGTCAGCCGATGACGGTGAATCCAGATTTACCTTTTGATGAAGTGACCAACCCTATCAGAAGTGATATCAATGGTTTAGACCCTGAAGGACTTGCCGCGCTCAAAGATGGCAGTTTTTGGGTCAGCGATGAATATGGTCCACATCTTGTCCACTATGACGCGGATGGGGTGGAAATTGCCCGTATCAATCCTTTTGCCGATGATGAACGCAATAATGTGATTATTAACGGTAAGCAGGTGTTATTACCAACAGAGTTTACCAAGCGCCGAGCCAATCGTGGTATGGAAGCATTAACCATTACGCCTGACCAGACTACGCTTGTAGGTACCATGGAGTCTTCTATGGACAATCCTGACAAATCGGGTCGTGGCTCTAGTTTGGTGCGTATCGTTGCTATTAACCTAATCTCAGGTCAGATAGCACAATATTTATATCGTCTTGATATTGCAGAGCACGTGGCATCAGGGATAGTCGCTATCAATGAACATGAATTTTATCTCATTGAGCATGACCGCAAGTTTCCTTTACAAGATAAATTGGCGAAAAAACTTATTTATAAAATAAATATTTCTCAGGCAACAGATATTGAAACCATTATTAGTGCTGATAATCCACATATCATCCAACAAGATGATCCTTTCGGTTTGACTATTGACGGTCAAACGCTCGAGCAATTGATAGCAGAAAACGAAGCAAGCTGGCAACTACTTGAAACTATAGCTATCAAGCCTGTTAAAAAAACTTTGGTCGTCGATGTGCTTGCTACGCTAGATTATCCGCATGATAAGCTTGAAGGCTTATGGTTACGGCAAGACGGCTCGTTAGGTTTACTCAATGATGATGATTTTGCGCTGACAGATACAGAGATAGTGGATGCAAAAAGCACGATTGAACAAAAATACCTAGATAAAGAAAAAAACATAGAGGATGCCAATCGATTATATCTTGTGATGCCTACTGCATAAAGACGGTCTCTAATAATAAGACATTACATTTATCACTAACCAAAAACAGACCTCAATCGAGGTCTTTTTTATTATTTATATTTTAGAGGATAATGATTTAAATAACTTTTGAGAAGCGGTCTTTATGTTTTTTATCCAGATATTCATCGAATACCATGGCTACATTACGACCCAATAAGCGACCTCTTGGTAATACGCGAATGCCAGCAGCATCCATATCAATCAAGCGGTCTTCTTGCATTTCACCAAGCTGTTGAATCTCATTGATAAAGTAGGTAATAGCATCGATGCCAAATTTCTGATTGATGTCTCTAAAGTCCATATAATCATGACACAGTAAATTCATAATCACGTATTCGCGTAAGCGATCTTTGATAGAGGTTTTAATCACGTTGACCGCTGGCATGATGGTAGGATTATTACGTGCTGCATCGATAGTGTCTTTATATACTTGCAAATCAGTATGGTTTTGTAGGATATAACTGCTGTTGGCATTGGCAATTTGACTGATTGAAGACACGCCAAAGCCCAGTAAATCACAATCGCCCATGATGGTATAACCCTGAAAGTTACGATGCAACCTGCCTTCACGCTGGGCGATGGCCAGCTCATCATCAGGTTTGGCAAAATGGTCAATGCCAATATATTGATAACCGGCTTCAGTTAAGGTATTGATGGTATTACCGAGCATCGTGAGCTTATCAGATGGAGTGGGTAAATCGTCCTCTTTGATTTGACGCTGCGCCTTAAAGCGTTCAGGCAAATGAGCATAATTAAACACCGACAAGCGATCTGGCGACATCTCGATAATACGGCGTATGGTTTTATCAAAGGTTTCAGGCGTTTGATGTGGTAAGCCATAAATCAAATCGACATTGATAGAATGAAAGCCTAATTCGCGCGCCTCATTTAATACATTTTCAATAAGCTCTGCTGAATTCACACGATTGACCGCAATTTGTACGGTCTCGTCTAAATCCTGTACGCCTAAGCTGACGCGGTTAAAACCAAGAGTACGCAATACTTTTAAGGTCTCGCTACTGAGCTCGCGCGGGTCAATTTCGATAGAGTAATCACCTTGATCTTCTGGTAAAAATTCAAACTGGGTCTGCAAAAAATCCCACAGTTGTATCAACTCATTGTCTTGTAAAAACGTTGGCGTACCACCACCGAAATGTAGCTGTTTAACCAGTGGTTTTTTACCGTCTTCTGGTGGCGTTAATAAGCTACGTTTGTGTTTAATTTCAGCAATTAGATAGGCTAAATAATCGCCTGCATCGCTATTCTTTTTGGTGATGATTTTATTGCAAGCACAGTAATAGCAAAGATGGCGACAAAACGGGATATGGAAGTAAAGCGATAACGGCGCATGGACTTCGCGCTCTTGCAGGATTTTTGTCTCAAGCCCTTCTGGTATCGATGAAAACTCTAAAGCAGTTGGGTAAGAGGTATAGCGTGGTCCCGAACGATTATACTTATTAATGATATCTTGATCGAATGCTGGCAGCTGTTTGCTGGTGATGCTGCCACGAGTACTGGCATATGGATTGTCCGGTTGCATAACAGGACGCACTGTAGTGGGCTGCTCGCTCGCATTGATGGCGTATTCAGGTGTGCTATTGATATCAAGTTGTTCTGACATGCGAGATTCCTCGTTTGACTGTATCGATCGCTATTTTGAATAAGAAATTTATGGTTTTTCTAATAGCTGTATTTCTTAAGAAAGTGAATAAAAAACGATTGAAATAAGTAATGACTAGTATAACAAATCACAGCTTATAGTGGCATGGACAGCGAGGTTAGTTATACAGCGACGTTAATCATATAGCTATAAAGTTGTATAGCTAGGTGATGAAGAATCTCGCTGACAATATTTTTTAAGTAAATTAAAAATAAATACGCAACATTTGCGCACTTATTAATAATCCTCTATGATCGATAAATCTCTCTATAGGAAAGGCTTATGTCGTTTGCTCAAGTCTATACCCGCTCGGTCGTCGGGCTGCACGCACCTGAAGTCATCATTGAAGTGCATCTGTCGCAAGGACTACCAGCATTGACCATTGTTGGTTTGCCTGAAGCGGCGGTACGTGAGAGCAAGGATAGAGTTCGCTCAGCGATACTCAATTCTGGATTTCAGTTTCCTAATAGACGTTTGACGATTAATTTAGCACCCGCCGATTTACCAAAGGATGGTGCTCGTCTTGATTTGCCTATAGCTATCGGTATTTTGGCAGCCAGTGATCAGTTGGATCCAAAGGTATTGTCAGGGTTTGAGTTTATTGGGGAGTTGGCGCTCAATGGTGAGCTGCGGCAAGTAAGCGGTAGTTTGGCGGTTGCACGAGCAATGAAAGCTGAGGTATTGGCGACGCAACTGTTAAAAGGTGATGAGAAGATGATGTCGTCAACACGGCAACTCATTGTCCCAACCATCAATGGGGCAGAGGCTAGCCGTGTGGATGGCATCACCGTATTGGCAGCGTCAAATTTAAAGGCTGTATGTAATCATTTGCAATCACTTACCGATAGCAGTTTTTTGGATGAACGCTTAACCGAAGTAGAGCCGAATCAAATCCAGCAGCATATAGGCTATCAAGTAGATTTGGCAGACGTAAAAGGACAGCATCATGCACGGCGTGCCTTAGAGATTGCCGCAGCAGGTGGTCATTCATTGTTACTTACAGGACCACCGGGTTCAGGAAAAACCTTGATGGCGTCACGCCTGCCAACTATTTTGCCAGATTTGAGTGCAGAAGATGCGCTAGAGGTTGCCAGTACGTATTCGGTTGCCGATAGTGATTATGATTATGGCACACGACCTTTTAGACAAGTTCATCACACCATATCAGCAGTGGCATTGGTCGGTGGCGGTTCACGTCCCAAACCTGGTGAGATTACGCTGGCCAATAAGGGCGTACTATTCCTTGATGAATTACCCGAGTTTGATCGTACGGTGTTAGAGGTACTGCGCCAACCACTAGAGGCAAAACAAATCACTATCAGCCGTGCTAACTCACAGATGACCTTTCCAGCAAATTTTCAACTGGTGGCAGCGATGAACCCGTGCCCGTGTGGCTATGATGGTGATGGCTCAGGGCGTTGTCGTTGACAACTACAACACTAATCAATAATTATAAATATAAGTGATAAAAACAAATATAAATGATAATATCTAGAGTCCTCTAAACAAGAGTACAGGGATTCGGTGTGAAACTAAGATTCAGGGATAATTATTTTAGGAGCTGTAGTAGATGAGCACCATGCTAGACTAATAAAATGAAGATAGCCCGTTATAAACTCAGTAAAAAAGTACAAAAACGGCTATTAGAGTTTTTTATGGCTGAAGTAACTGCTAGAACCGCCGTAGATTTGCTCAATATTCAGCCTAACACTGCTGCACCCTTTTATCATAAAATAAGACTTGTTATAGTTCACCATCTAATCAGCTTAAAACTTTGAGAATATGGTGTGATATTTAATCCTTATCTACTACAGCCCCTAAATATTTAGAGAGCAGTTAATCACAGAAAAGTGAATTATGAGAAAAGTTATTAGTTATTCGATATCACTTTTAATATTAAACGCGTCATTTCCTGCTTATGCAGGCAGCGTGGTATGCGCTGATTTCGGAAGCCAAGCTGAAGCTCAAGCTTATTTCGATGCGAAGAAATCGGGATACAAACGTTTGGATCTTGACAAAGATGGTATCGCATGTGAAGCATTAAGATAAATCATAAACCACATAAGTTTGATAGATATTCAACGCAAATTAATGAATATCGTATATATTCTATAAGAACCCATTTTAAATTACCAAACTTAATCCGACTAAAAATATGTATTTATTAATTTAAACATAAATAAAGCTGAAAGGAAAACATTAAAGTGGGACTAATCTCTACAGATGTGATACCAAAATATACAGAAGAAGCTAACTATACTTTAGACATTCAGTTTTATGATGAAGAGGATGAATGTTATAAAGTGAAGATATGGACACCAAATACATCTAATAATCATGATTTTGTAAAAGCTCTTTGGTTGAATGAAGCTCGTCAACTAAACAAGCTTAAAACTGCTAACAATGCCAGTAAATATATTGAAATAATACATGATTACTTTGTTAAAGACGGCAGTTTTTATCTAGTCTATAAGAGTAACCGTTCTTATAAAAGCTTAAATGAAGTTATAAAAACCAGTGTCAGGTTATCGTTTTTAAATTCTAACAAACATTGGCTACATACGGATAATTTGTCGAAATCGATTAATAGAGTGTACTTTTGGAAAAATATATCAAGATTAGTCAACGGTCTTGAAATTCTACATAATCATGGAATTATTCATAGAAATATTAGTATGCATAGCATCATATATGACGGAAGTGATGATTATGAAAATGATGCAAAATTTATATTAGCTGGCTTTGAAAAATCACTAGACTTTAACAAACCTAAATGGGTTGAAATTGATGAGAATAAGAACATTATTTATACCACTCATCAAGATTGGCACGATCTTTCTAAATTTATTTTGGAGCTCTTGGGTATTGAAGATTTCAACCTTAGTACTTCAAATATTTCCAATAAAGAAAGGAAGGTCGTTAGAGAGCTTCAGAAAGGAGTTTCACAAAGAGAAGTTCATAAAGGCGTTTTGTCAGTTAGCAGTCTGAAAATACTGATCGAAAATTGTATAGACTCTCATTCAGTAATTGTAGAAAAAAGAGATAGTCCACTTCATATATCTATCGCTAAATCATCTACAGAGAAAGTATTTGAGAGTGTTAGAGATTTATTAAGTGTTCCAAGGGCTTCGATTGAAGAAATTAAAAATATATTAGAAGAAGATTTAGATGTCTATCCCTTTAAAATCTACAACGATAGTAGAAATAATTCAGATAGCAATCGTATTGTGTACTTTCTTCAAGGTAGACAATTTACATATAAGATTAGAGAATTTAAAAATAATGAGTATCCCTTTAGAAGTATGATGGTTTTAGAGGATATTGTTAATAGTCATGAGGGATTAGTTTCAAGACTTGCTAGAAATAACAGTGAAAAAGTATATAGAAGTCTAAAGTATGTCAATAGCCCGTACAATTTAGAATTTAAGTATAGAAAAGAAGAGAACTCATGGAATGAAGTTTTAGATAAATTAAAGAAGCAAATTGTATATAAGAGTTATGAGCTTGAATGTTTACAAGGCTTGCTAATGTCAATTGCAGTTGAGCAAAGCCTTATGAGTATTCAGAAATACAAAGTACAATTAAATAAAGTGGATAGAGCGTTCATTAGAAAGAACCATAAATTTTTTAACGATGCTAATAAATTATATTTTTTCGTGAGTTTAATAGATTCAGATAATAAGACTAATAATAGATTGTCAAAAGCAATTGGATATAAAAGAGCTTCTGATAGGTTTATTCAATCGTTTCAAGAAGAAGGCAGTGTTGGTGATAACTGGAGGGCTATGCTTGAGCAGAATGTTAAAAACAGTGCTAATGATGAGTTTATAAGTTTACAATTTCATGGAAAATTAGGGCAACAATACATATTTTCTGAATCTGAAGAGAACAAGGTTAAACATCAGATATATGAAAATCAAGTTTTTTTATTGTATCCTTCAGATATAACAGGCACTGAGTTTCAAATCGAAAGACGAATACAAGTATTTAGAAATTTACTAAAAAATATGCCATTAACGAAAAGTTTGTCTCGCCCATCTGATTCAGTACACGTTACATCACGAACATACGATATAGATTCTATTCTTAGTTTATTTGATGAGTCTAAAAAACAAATATTCAAGCCTTTAATTTCAACTTATCCAAATTATTTTGTTGAAGGTCCTCCAGGGGTTGGTAAAACTTTCTTAATAACAAATTATGTAAATCATGTAGTTTCTCAGGAGGATAGTGCTAAGATTTTATTATCTGCACAAGCCCATGCAACTGTGGGTCTACTTTATAAAAAAACTTTGAAGGAATTAAAACATATTGATTTACTGAAAGATATGGTAATTATTTCAGATTTTAAAGATGGAAATGAGTTACAGACCAAAAAAAATAATAAAATTATAGAGGTTAAAACTCTGGATGAAAATCTTGAAAAGATTAGTAAAAAACAGGAGGTTATCAAGCCTTTTTTAGAGGATTTTAAAAAAAGCCCACTTTTCAAAAAATATCATAAAGAAAATGGGATTTCAGACAAACTTAGAGTTTTCTCAAATAACGCCGAACATGGATTTTTTAATGCTATTATAAAGGCTGCTAATTTGGTATTTACCACTTCTAATTCAGCCTTAATGGCATCTCTAGTTAATAATGAAATAAGTTTTGATGTGTCAATTATGGAAGAAAGTGCTAAAGCGTCAGGAATAGAGATGGTTGGAGCTATGCTGGTTGCAAATAAGCGAGTTATGATAGGTGATTCTAAACAATTACCAGCATTTTCAGAAGGTATTATCGAATCAATTCTACAAAATGCATCTTACGAAGATGTAAAAATTATTTTGAATCAACTCAAAGATACAAATCTTACCAATCATGAACTTGATCAGCTGGGTATGAATCCTAAAGACGCTGATGATTCAGACAATCAACAATATACTAATGAGCTACTTGGAAACCTCCAACGTTACTTTTCCCTTTTTAAAAGCCTATGTGAAGATGCTAGTAATGCATCGAAATATTACAATTTCGGAGGCATGTTAAACATTCAGCATAGAATGCATCCTGACATATGTAACATTATCTCAAAAACTGTCTATGATGATGAGCTAATCACCCATTCAGATAGAGTCAATAAGTCTAAACAAAACCACTTCGTGTTTGATGAACAAAGAATAAAACTTGAGGGACTAAATAAAGAAAACGCTGTCATTTGGATAGATATTCCAGATATTAAAACGAATTCTACTCTAAGACCTCTTGAAAAGATAAATCAAAACATGAAAGAAGTTGAAATTATTCATGAATTGAAAAAAGCTATAAGACATATTAGTGGAGAAATGTATTCTCTCAAGGTGCTCTCTCCTTACTCTAAACAAGTAAAAAAGCTGAATCATGAAATTGAAGAAGGTATTGCTCATACAGTGGATTCCTTTCAAGGAAATGAAGCAGATGTAATTATTATTAGTTTAGTTAGGCATAACGTCAATCCCACAATAAGGCAGGCTCTTGGGTTCTTAGTTGAAATGAGACGCATGAATGTTCTTCTAAGTCGTGCTAAGCATAAATTAATCATAGTTGGATGTTTTGGTCTGTTTAAAACGTGGCTCGATAATGAAAAAAATAAGAGAGAAAAAAGCCATGGTATTTTATTGGAAGATAACTTCGAATTTTTAGATAAGTTTGTAGCACTCCTTTATCCAGATTATCTAACAATGTTAGACAATTCTTGTAGTGTTTCAGATAAAATTTTTAGAAATGTTAATTTCGTATCAGCTAAACAGTATGTTGGATTGTAATATGAAAGAAATTCAGAAAAAAATTATTCATAAATATATACAAGTTTCAATTCCTTTTTTATATAATAAATTTTTATTCGATGTCACAAAGAAACGTGGCTGGTCTATTCTAGACTTTTTAATTATCAAGGAACTTAACGAGCGTACTTTGACGCATACAGAGGTAAATGAATTATTGAATCTAAATCCAAGAATTACATTGCAAGTATTACTACCTATGTGTGATGTCGGTTGGATTAGCATTGAAAAAGGTAATGATGAATTTGTTTTTGCTATCTCTTATAGGGGAAAAGAGATTTATGAATCTACTAAAAATAGTTTTGAACTACCATATACTGAATCGAATTATCAATCTCAAAGAGAAATTTTTCTTGATATAAACGGTAACTATCATAACTTTTATAATACAAACAATGTGCTAATGCCTAAAGCCGCTTATTCGAGCTATAAACATCAAAGCGATAAGCAAGTTATTGAACTCAAGTATGAATACTCATATGTAACTATTGAAGCTGAAGCTGATTCGCTAATTAAAGCAGCTACGAACGAGGGTGAAATTATTGATGGATATACGGCAATCGATTCAAACTATTTTACTGGATTCAAATACTTAATAGTTGATATGGAGTTAACAGAAAGAAATGGTTATAAAATTATGGATAATGTACTTGCTCAACAACTTGGTTCTAAGCTGAAGAATAAAGTGGAAAGTGTAAGTTTTGAACAAGAAGTAATTGAAATCGATTCGGAAAAGGCATTTAAACAGAAAAACCCTGAGTATATTATCGATCGTAAAAATGCCGCTTTAGTATATGGTGGTGAGGATAATAAAACTAAGCTACTAGAGCTTATAGATAAGTCAAGTACCTTTTTAGTCATACATTCAACCTTCATAAGAACGGGATGTGTTTATGACGAAAAGACTCAAGAATTTACTGATATCTTTGAATCTATAAAGACTGCTCTACTTAGAGGGGTCGATGTTTATATTTTATGGGGAAAAACAGAACGTGAGGAAGATGACTTAGGCTTTGAAAAATCCCGAGCAGAGGACTTAGGAATAGAGCAGACACTTAAGTTTTTTAACACTAAACTACACGAGGAAGGAATTACTGAACAGGTCAATTTCAACAATTTTACTCGGACTGAGTCTCACGCTAAGTTTGTTATAGCTGATCATGTAACTAAGGGTTATTGTTGCATGATTACTTCATGCAATTTCTTTTATACTGCTTTTAATACATTTGAAACCTCTGCTGTGATTTACGACAATCAGTTTACTTCTAAGATATTAAGAATAGCGTCGAATATTAGTACTGGCAAAAGCGTGATGATGAGTGATACATCAAGGAAACTGGAGTCACTTGCTAATATGGTAATGGAGCAAATAGAAAGAACTAAAGTTCTGAAAGGTGAAGATAAGCTAACAATAAAATTAGTAAAAAAACAGGAGCATTATGATTATATAAACAGTGCTAAAAATCTTGCTACTAAAAGAATATATGTAGTTAGTGACTTTATCAGCGATATCGCTCATCGACCTATTTTTGACAACTTAGCACCACTGAAAATTAAACAGAAATTTTGTTATTATAAAAAAACTAGACATATGAGTGATGCTGAATTAGAACAGAAAGCTAAAGAACTATCGTCACTACCTCAGCCTATACAACTTAAAAAAATTAGCGGGAAAAGTCATAAGGCAAAAAGCCATGCTAAATTCATAGCATGGGATAATGACGATATCTTATTGACAAGCTTAAATTGGTTATCTGCTAATGCTCTTGAAGAAAAAGGAGGAGAATACCATGAGCTTGGACTACATATTCAGGGTTTGAATGTTGCTGAAGAGTTATTAAACAAGTTTTTGCCAGTTGCTAAGAATTGAGAATAAATAGCATATATAGTCTGATCCAAATAAAAATGATAGGGACTGTAGTAGATAAGCACCATGCTAGACTAATAAAATGAAGACAGTCCGTTGTAAACTCAGTAAAAAAGTATAAAAACAGCTATTAGAGTTTTTTACAGCTGAAGTAACCGCTAGAACAGCCGCAGATTTGTTCAATATTCAGCCTAACACTGCTGCACTCT
Source organism: Psychrobacter sp. D2 (assembly GCF_013608135.1). Lineage (NCBI taxonomy): Bacteria > Pseudomonadati > Pseudomonadota > Gammaproteobacteria > Moraxellales > Moraxellaceae > Psychrobacter > Psychrobacter sp. D2. Next base: position 59,350 of record NZ_JACDXZ010000001.1, on the reverse strand, counting down.
TTTATCATAAAATAAGACTTGTTATAGCTCACCATCTCTCATTACAAGGCGATGAGCTTTTCAATAGTGAAGTCGAATTAGATGAAAGTTACTTTGGCGGTGTACGCAAAGGCAAAAGAGGCCGTGGGGCTGCTGGTAAAACAGCCTTATTTGGTATCTTAAAAAGAAATGGCAAGGTTTATACCGTTGTCGTAGCAGACACCAAACAAACCACTCTCATGCCTGCTATCAATTGTAAAATCAAGCATGATAGCTTTGTTTATACCGATAGCTATTGAAGTTACAATGCATTAGATGTGAGTGACTTAAAACATTTTAGAGTGAACCCTTCCCAAGCGTTTGCTGCTGGTAAAAACAATCATATCAATGACATTGAGAGCTTTTAGAATCAGTCTAAACGAACTCTCAAAAAATATAATGGAATTGATGGGAAGAACCTTCATCTGTTTTTAAAAAAGTGCGAGTTTAGATTTAACTATAGTTCACCATCTAATCAGCTTAAAACTCCGAGAATATGGTGTGACATTTAATCCTTATCTACTACAATCCCTTAACTAATTCAAAATAACACATCAGACTAGTCTCAACTTAAGGCTTTAGAGAGCTTAAGTTACAAGTAGATCTTCACTTTACATCATTAATAGTAAAACATGATTAAGCTTCATAACAATTAAGTAGCTTTAAAAATGACCAGCATAGGAAAGAAAGATTCGATATGAAAATATCATTTAAGGAAGAGAAGTTTAAAACTGGAAAACTATATAGACTGGAAATAATACGCAAAATCCGTAAAGATGATGAGTTTAAGTTCCTCACTATTAATTTTTTTGAATTACACGATAATAATTCTATTGATAGATTAAAGAATCTATCAAATAAACACTACTATCCCACTTACTTTGATTATATTGGCAAAAATTTAGTAGAGAGATCTGTTATTTTAGATATAGAAATAGAGTATCTATATATACTGTCAGCAGGTTCCATTTGGAAAGCTAGTAGTTCCACAAATATTCAAAAAATTTTCGAACCAACTAAAGCACAAAACATCATGTTAAGTTCAAAGAGGAAACATACAACTTACCAGAAGGTAAAGAATGACTTAGCTAAGTCTGCACAATTTAAGTATCTTCTGAAAGATAATAACTTATCTTTATTATCAATTCCCAATTCTATTTTTGATGGAGAGGAGGTTACAGTTTTAATTCCGCATTCTGAAATTGTAAGACACTATTTTTCGGGTTCAGGACATTTCATCCGTCATTTATTTATGGAAGACGAGCTTAGTGAAGTAGCAACGTTAGTTGGAACTATAGAAGAGAATAAATACCGATGTTCAATTAAGCTTAATAATAGATCTTTTCCTGACGATGACGTGCCTTTTATAGCAAGAGGGTTGATGGATAAAACAACTCAAAACGCAATGCGAGAAATTCATAGTTGCGCTTTCAACTACTTAATGAGTTCAAAAGAAAGTGGTTATTATGACGATTTAACTGAACTACCTTTAAAAACAAACTTACCCTTCGAAGGTAATGCAGAGCTTGAAGTAATAGGTCATTACGTAGGAGAAAAAGACGATGGTGAAAAGTTTTTTTTAGTACGTAAAATTCAGACTAGTCACGATTCATGGCCTTATGAAGAGTTAAATATGATTAGCGCTGATATTTATCCAAAACGTGATAGAAAAAAATATGAGGAACGACCGCCTAAAGAGCAAAGTTCGAATGATCCCGCTCAACCTGAAACAGTCACACAAGAAACCCCTAGTAAACATGAACCTCAGATAAATATTATTATTGACCAGCATGGTCGTTTTCCTTTCCTTGATAATTTAAGAATTGAGAAAAAATTTGAAGATATAAATGAAGATAATGAAAAAGAAGATGATGATGATACTACTGGTATTGTTCAAGGAGTAACTGTAGAAGATGGATATGAGAATAATACAAACCAAGGATCGTTAGCAAAAGAAAACTACGAAAAAAACAACCAAATGAGACGTGCAAAGCTTTTGTCTGAGAAAGACCAGAATGATAATAGTTCTTATTATGATACATCTACAATTTTTCATGATATTGAGAGAGAGCAAGATGGTTGGGATATTACAGCTTTACCGATAGGTCAAGTTAATAGTTCTTATCCTTACGGGGAGTTTAGTTTTAGGGGCAAAAAATGGTCGCAAATTCCTGAGGGAAATACAAATAGAAATAGAAAGGGGTTATTTCTTAAGATAGAAAAAAAGGAAAAATCTCCAGTTTACTGTCTGGATATTGAACCTCATGGGAAAAGAGGCTGCAGAATGTATCTATTTGCCTTACCTAGATCACATACGAATAGAAATGTAATACAATTTGTTATAAACGAAATAAACCGAAATGGAGGAAGTGGAATTAAACAAACTATCGAAGCTAATTTTAATAAGGTAGAAAACCTAAATCATCAAGGTGATATTAAAAATAGAATTATTCGTACGGTAAATGATTTGTTTAATGAATAGGCTTTTCATTGGTTTTTAGCATCTTTCTAATGGATAAGCAGTAATTCTATTGATGAAAAAATAACTATTATATTTATTAAATAGCTTTGTTGCTTATGTCTTTGCTTTTTAGCTATTTATAGAAGTATGTATGTAAGTTATTGTACATCCTTTAAGATATCTACAATATAGCGTTTTATCATAAGAATTAAGTATTTGCAAACTCATCAGGAATACCAACTCTGATTTTTGGCGTATGAGCAGTAAGGACTTTTATCAAGATTAACAGCATTCATAATATTTACCTATATAGTCAATCTTATATAAAATCGATACAATAGCTATAATAAACTCATTTAACAGTATCAACCATGACTTATTCAATCGACTTTCGCAAGCAAGTATTACGTAGCATTAAATATGGTATGACTATTCGAGAAGCCGCTATCTTTTATGAGCTGAGTACCAGTACTATTCACAGTTGACAGAAGGAATTAGTGCCTAAAATAACCAGAAATAAAGCACCGACTAAAATACCTAATGAAGCCTTATTAAAAGATGTTGAGCAATATCCTGATGATTACATGTACGAGCGAGCACAGCGTTTAGGGTGCAGTAAATCAGGCATTGAGTCGGCTTTAAAACGCCTTGGTATCAGTCAAAGAAAAGACCTTAGAGCATCCAAAAGCCTGTCCGATGAAAAGAGTGATATATCAGAATAAGCTTGATGATTTCAAGCAGCAAGGCTATCCCATTATCTACATGGATGAAAGTAGATTCGAAGCTGAGATCATTCACCCTTACGGTTATGCGCTGATAGGTAGGCCTTGTATCGATAGTTACAACTGGCAAGGTAAAAAACGAACCAACGTCATTGGTGCTTTGTACGAAAAGATGCTGTTTGCACTAAATTACTTTGAGCAGAATATCAATGGCAACATATTCTATGATTGGTGCAAATACACACTGATTCCAAGCTTAAACACTTCATGCGTGATCGTAATGGATAATGCCAGCTTTCATAAGCGAGTACAAAGACTGCTCAACAGGCACGGTCACAGACTTTTATTTCTACCGCCTTATAGTCCTGATCTAAACCCTATCGAAAAGAAATGGGCACAGGCGAAGCTTTTATGCCAAGGCTGGATGGAGAATAATTTGCCTAAACTCTTTCATGATATGGGATGTTCCAGTTTTATTGTGGATTGACTATATAACTACGTTTTTTTATAGGATTTATAAATATAGACTATACTTGTACATAAGCATATTTCGATAGGAAGGCTTCTATATTTTTATTCTTTAGAACCTAGTGTTATCATTATTGTATGGTTGCAACTTTTGAAACTACCTAATGTGGAGTAGCTCTTCTGTTCCAATCTTTCCTGCTGTCTATATTGTTTAAATAGCTCATCAAGAGTGTAATGAAAACACCCATCATCTACTCCAAATATATAATCAAAAAATATTTTAGCCATCGCAGATTGAGGGTGGCTAGAGCCACGATAAGCTCTATTGTGAGTCCAACTACCACTATATATTTTGCCAAATACTCTTTCTATATTACCGGAAATAGAGTTTGAAGCATGTCTTCTAGTAATATTTGGTTTTTGCACGTATGCAGCAGCACTTTCAACAGACTTCCAAATTATATAATGCATGGTCGATACAGAACATTCGGCTAAACAAGCCCTGAAAATACTAACCAACTTGTCGCCAATAGGCGGTGCTAGATTGTTCAGTCTTGATCTAGTAATTAAATAGCTAAGACACTCTCCTAGCTGCACCTGTTCACACCAGCTCTTGAATTGATTATCTGCTACTAGAGCACTGATATCTTTCCTAGATTTAGCGTTTATCATGATCCTAGTAAGATTCTCAATACTATAAGTAAACTCAAAAATCGCTTGATAAAAATCTATTTCTAACTCTTGCTCTTCGTTGATGGTCACGTATTCATAGCTGCTTGCAGGAGTTAGGATAAGTAGATTTCGGTTAAAAAGGTGATGTAATATTTCTTCATCCAATCTAGAGAACGGTGATAAAGGTAACGATAAATTGTCACTTAGAGAGACCGTAGTCCTTAAATTCTCTGCTCCTATACTCTCTACAGTCGCTGCAAGTAGAAGTTTATCCACATCGTTAAGCTCAGTTACTGAAGGAATACTGCTTAATTGAATGCTTCTGCATTGATTAATGTGCTCTAGAGCGGCCTGTCTTCTCTCTTCTGCTAAACGGTCTTGCTTAAGACGATACTCTAAGTACTCTTGATCCCTTCTTTTTTGAAGCGCCTCCCAACAATCTTCACACTGCCAGTTATCAGATTTTAATTGAGTCAGCTGTGAACGAGTATGGCAAATCTTAGTTGTACCGCAGTCTATGCATTGACAATCTAGTACGACAAGGTGAGCATTTGCTTTAACGATACTAGGTATATCTTGATGCTTGAAGTCAAACTCTTGACCTATCTCTCTACAGGTATATATAAAACCACTTCTTTTATCGCCTTCTCTTAGCCAGTACCTCTCACAGATAAGCTTATTAGTTTCTGTAATATCTGACTGATACTCTAATTTAGTTTTCATGCTTATCTCTCAATACCGACTATATCCCGTGGATATTATAGCTTACCACTGTAAGTATTGCTATTTTTAGCAGTGGTCAATGAGATGACAACAGATGAGCGTATGGTTACCTTCGGGAAGCGCGTCCGCGAGGTACGGAAAAGTAAAGGAATATCTCAGGAAGCATTAGCAGAGATAGCCGGTATTGATCGGAGCTATATGGGAAACATTGAGCGTGGAGAGAAGAATATTACTCTAAAAAAGGCTTATGAGATATGCGATGCGTTAAGCGTTGATATAAAAGATCTAGTTTAGAATCTATAGACTTCATTTACTATAATATTGATAAAACTATCTAAGTAGGATAGTCACTTGAGGCAGGGTACAGCAGACGCTATTTATAAAAATTACTACTGTCGATAAAGCTAAGTACTCATTGCATGTAATACTATCTCAACATTTGATCCAGCAACTTACTTCAAATTTGTAAAGTACAAACACTTAAAAGAAGAAGGCAGCGTACTTTAATAGGTTGCTGCCTCTTCATACTATATTTTAACTAGCCTTAGTTTGAATAACCTCCAATATATAAATCTAAAATTTCTGCTTATATAAATGGAGATCGGATTCCAGTAATAGTTTTACTCCAAACGATGCCATATCTACAATATATCCTCTGTTCAAGCAGGAACCTTGGTAGGATTTAGGCGTATCTTGAATCCCACCTACTACTAAAACTAATTGACCCATCTCTACATGAGTATTACCCATGGTAAGTGACTGAGTCTCAGAATTCCATTGTGTATATTTATAATTCAAAATGGGCGTAACTACTTTGGTGCTATCCTCACTGAAAAATATAAGGCAATTATCTTCTTCACTGATATAGAATCTTCCAACTACCCCGATGGCGTCGACTGGTAGTGTCCTATCTCCATCTAGCTCTTCGTAGTTTTTATATTTAATAGGACCATTTACAAAATGCTTATTATAAGAATAAGGCTCTTTGCTTTGCTTATTATCTAAAATAGGTTTTATTAACGCGCTATTCGTTACTGGGGATGTATTCACACATGCCATTAGACTTGAAGTGGCTAAAGCTACTACTAGAAAACATCTATTAACTATCATTACTATGTCATTAAGATGCAGTTTTGAGCTTGAACCCATAGCTAGATACTGCAAAATCAATGGGTGAAAAAGATAGTGAAGCATATGCATCATTTGTATATTGAGTTTTTGAACTAGCAATATCATAAGTTAGAGCGGTACTGCCATTTTGGTATAAACGGGGCCACCACTATGCTTATTTAAACATTGTTGCTAAGCACCTCTTGCTGTTCATCACATACCTTTAAACCAATTGCTATAGCTTCACTTAAGTCAGCGCTCTTTTTGATCCTGTAAGGTACATTTGGATGCATACTGTTTTGCTCAAGAAAATCAGATGCTGACTTATTTAAGGGTGTTCCTATATACGATTCATCAGTATAACCGTCCGGCATGAAATATACTTTACGACCAAATTTTGGATGAACGCTACAGGAGATTTCACCATGAGAGACAGTAAAAGGGTAAGAAGCAGTATGATCGAGTGACCACCATATCTCATTCACATTAGTAAAACCTGAACCGTAGTATTCATCATATTCTTTTTCTGTAGGCATACAAGACGCTATAAAAAGTGGAAATACAATAAACACTAACTTATTCATAGCTCTTCCAACGTTATCATATTAGCGCATATTTCATCTTAGCTTAAAACTTGGTTTCTATAAATGATCGTATGAGCTGCTTCCAAAAGTCCTTGATATTATTAGAGATACTAATGCTACTTACAATTTTATCAGTCAGTTCCTTACCGTCAAATCAGTTGCCTCTTATTTACTCCTGTGTTAATAGAACATAAGCAGGTATACAGACTCAAAGAAGTTTCAGATTTATTTTAAATTTTCCATAAACTGTACTTTGCTATTGAGCATCTCTGTTTTTAACCAGTTTTTGAATATCACCTTTCTTTCATCTTCGTAGAAAGGATAATAGGACAATAAATGATAAGAAGAACTATCCGCTACGGGAGGATGTACCAATTCTAAAAATTGATGCGAGATTTCCTTTTCCACCATAAATATTGAAACAATGGCTGTTCCTAAACCAGCTAAACATCCCTCAATACACAAATAAAAATGCTCTAAAATCATATGTTCGTACGATAAAATTTCACTACTTACTAACTTAGACTTGTTTATGTGTTGCCATAAATTTGGTCGAGAAGAGGTCAGTAAAAGCGTATTTGTCTGTTCAGTTCGAGTGTTACGAACGGCTACTATGTATTCTTCAATAATCTTCTCATTAAAAATACCTTTACTCCATTCAAAATCATTTCTTCTTAAAGCAATATCGATAGATTTCTCCTGAAAGTCTATTGGCCCTCCTCCTGTGAGCAATACAATTTCAAAGCCATAGTTTAGCGAATTAAATTCAGCTAAACGTGGTATCAACCATTTCATAGAGATTGTAGGTTCGCAGGATAGTACCAATTGTTTCTTTTCATATTGCTGGTTCTTCAAGTCAACCAAGCAATCATCTAATTTTGCAAAAACTTGCTGGCAACAGACGAAAAGTAAGCGACCGTTTGGCGTAAGTACAAGCTTCTTGTTCACTCTGTCAAACAAAACTAGACCTAAAGCGTCCTCTAAATTTTTAATCTGTTTGCTCACAGCACTTTGCGTTACAAACAGTTTTTGAGAAGCTATCGTTACACTGCCATGCTGTGCAACGTAATAAAAAAACTTTATTGAATTCAACGATATCTTTTCTATCATGCCAAAAACTCATAATTACTCATGTAAATAACTCAATTTTAGTTTACTAAGAAATATAGGAAGATACAACTAAATTGAATGACTACATGAGGTAAGTGTGAAAAATACAGCATATATAGCTACTAGAAGTATAGAGCTGAACAAGTTTAATAATGTTCAAAATTTTGTATCTACTTTGGAAGATAATGGTTATGTCTTTATTGATAGTAACTCATTCCAAAATCTACAGGAAGAAAATCATCAAATTATCTCAAATAAAGACAAATTAGAATTTGTCGAAAGCTGGAAGAACTTAGAATTAGATAGATTTATGTCGGATAATGGAACGTATAGAACAAGAAGACATGCTACTTTTACGACAGAAGGCAATGGCCAAAACTATAGTAAGAATGACTATCAGCCTCATTATCAAACAACCGAGTACAATGGCCTAAATGGTGGAATTGAAAGGTTCTATAAAGAGATCGACTCAAATACGCTTAAAAATCCTATTTTTAACAGTCTAATTCAGTTAGCTTATTCAGCTTTTGATAAAGGCAAGATGAAAAAATGGTATATAGAAGCTCATCAGTTTAGGATTGAAGCAAAGGATCAATCTAATGGCAAACCCACTCCAGAGGGTATTCATAGAGACGGCGTTGATTATGTACTTATGGCGATGGTAAATAAAGAAAGTGTAGTGGGTGGCGTTACAACTATTTATGACTTAGATAAAAATAAGCTTGCTTCCTTCGAGCTTGAAAACTTTTTAGATATTGCTATGGTAAATGATCATGATGTTTACCATGGCGTATCAGAGATACATCCCCAAGATAATAGTGATAACAAAGTAGGTTCAAGAGATGTACTGGTTGTCACTTTTAAAGAGATAGACAAATGACAGAATTTTTAGCAGTTATTATGATTACCATTCTTGCTGTTATCAGTCCAGGGGCTGATTTCGCTATTGTGACCAAAAATAGCTACTTATATGGGCGCTCTATTGGTGTATTGACTTCTATTGGTATAGCGTTAGGAGTATTAGTACATGTCGCCTATACCTTGTTAGCCGTTGCAATTGTAATGGAGTTTGCGCCCAATTTTTTGACTATCATAAAATATCTTGGTGCGTTTTATCTCATTTATATTGGGTATAAGACATTTATACAAAAGCCTGTACAGGATGTAGGTTCTTCTACCTGCATCAGTTCTGCACAAGCATTACGATATGGTTTCTTTACGAATGCCTTGAATCCTAAGACTACATTATTTGTTATCAGCACCTATACGCAAATTGTTAGCGCTATCACACCAAAGTCTATTTTGATCAGTTATGGATTGTTTATGTCTGTAGCTCATTTCATATGGTTTGCTTTAGTGGCTTTGTTGTTCTCTCAGCGTACCTTAAGAGAGAAAATGTTGAACAGGCAAGTAGCAATTAACCGAGTGATTGGTTTCATATTAGGTCTATTAGGTGTGTTCTTGCTCTTTACAAACTTAAACTAAGGAAGATCAAAATGAACAAAGTAGCCTTTATCGATATGGAAGGCGTCTTAGTCCCAGAAATATGGAAGTTTTTGGCTAAACGTTTAAATATATCTGAGCTTAGAATAACCACAAGGGAGGTAGAGGATTATGAAAAACTGATGCTATATCGAATAGCTGTTCTAGCAAAGTACCAGATCACTCTACCAAAAATACAGAGTATTATCGGGCAACTTGATCCAATTGAGGGAGCAACAGAGTTTCTACAAGAATTAAAGAGGAAAGGTTTTGAGATTAAGATCGTATCAGACTGCTTTCATGAATTACTTGAAGGGTTTTTGCAGCAGCTTAAAGTTCCAATAGATACCGTATATTGTCATCGTTTACAGGTTGATAGTGAAGGTTATGTGAATAAAGTCCTATACAGTCGCCAACATGGTAAACATGAGGTTATAGAAAAATATCCTTTATCATTAGAAAATAGTATGGCGATAGGCGATGCATTCAACGATTTCACTATGCTAGAAGCTGTAACTCATGGGTACTTATTTTCACCCTCGAAAGAGGTTTTAGAGAAGGCTCTACCCATATTTAATATCGTGACTAGTTATCAAGAAGTTATTGACTCCATTAATTCAAAGATCAGCGCTAGAAAATTCGCAGTATAGCAAGTAGATTTGTTTGATAGCTATCATGATTTATGTATTATGATTTTGTACTTTCGATGAAATTTACAGCTTGTCGAGTTATTTTATAGACTAATCCACCACCTTTAGTAAAGCTTTGGGTTATTAAACCCAAGGCTACTAAGCCTTTAATATCATCCTCAATAAATCTAGGTTCATTATATTTTATGTCAGAAGCACCTTCGAGAATATAATCGTTTCCATCATTACGACTAAGATTTCTCATATGATGCATATTGGTACTACCAGATTCCACAAATTGCCTTAATACATCAATAGCTTGAACTGATAGCCCACTATCAGAGCGAAACGTAGAAGCAAGCCTATCTAAACCTTCAATTCGATTAGCAATAGTCACCATCAGGTCGTTAAGAGTAAATAGTTGGGACATTACTTCATCATGATTTTGTTTCATAAAGTGATTCAGGTTTATCTGTAGGGCAGTATCGCTCTCTATAATAGCAGCAGTATTCTCATTATTAGTTTGTCGGAGCCATGCTAGAAAATCATTCAGATCATTTGAAGTTTCGTCATTAATGGACTGAAATGTGGCAAGCAGTCCAACTATTGCTGCAAAGCTAGTTGAAAGTGTCAGAGCATCCATAATCGAAATCCTTAGTGTGAATAAATCCCTCTATATATCTTAAGAAATTTTCTTGAGAATATCATAGGTAATGCGAACAAATTAAACTTGTTTATATTCTTAGGTTCCAACTAGTCTTAGGATGTTTTTTACACACTATACTTCTTCGATGAAACCTATTTTTTAACAGAATCTAAGTCGAAGGACTCCATTTTTTACCATTCCATACAGCAAAATATGGTTCTACAGGTTCAATAACATTTTTAAAGATAGCAGCTTGCTTATGCTCAAGATGATCAATCAAATTATAGTCAATAGGATCGACCATAGGGTGATCTATAGGTTTATGATTCAAATGTATTAATTGAATACTAATCGCGACATGCATAAGACTTATGTTGTTTTCTTCTAAAAAGGTAGCTAAATAATCGAGAATTTTCCTCATAGCATCTACTTTCGTATCCGCACGACAGCGTACATACCATAATGTACCTACATCAGGTTTCTTATTAAACCCTAAATTATCTGTATCTATTTCTAAGTATTCGTTAAGTGAATGACGTGAAGGTTCATACTTCGCTAGAAGGTTTAAGGTTATTAAACCGCCAAAATGTATATTTATATCTTTCAATAAAGTAGATTTTTCTAAAAACTCTTCGAAAGTTACCAAAGGTGAAAGCATATAGTTTAGTTCCAATATAATAATTTAAAATGAATAAGTGGAATCCGCAGGAGCTTAGTAAAGAAGTTAATTATAGACTACAGTGATAGTAACTTTCGATCTACTTCTTAGAAAATCTGGATGTCATTTTTTAAGAATTTCAGTTTCTCTATTATAGGAAATTACGTTAGAAAATAAGACGTTATAGAATTCTATTTAATATAAGAATAATGTTTACTATTCCTGATGTTATTGTATAATTTATACTAGATTTAACCAACAGTTTGCTTAGGCACGACTACCAGTAGAGTAGTAAGAGTGTCTTACCTTTTTAACCCATATAGGTATATCGTAGTATTATCAGTATTTTACCTAAATGCTCTGATAGAGCTGTCCGTTATACAATAGATCATTAAAACCTAATTATATAGATATCAATTAAGAAGAATGGCTTGTAAGGTGAAATAGAGCTGCTTAAAGGGATATACAATATTTAGAGTGTTTGAAGCTTATAAACTAAAGGGAATTACATGACAGCAGTAGTAGCTATTCTAAACAAAACTGGTATGGCTTTAGCAGCAGACAGTGCTGCAACAATAACCAATGGTAATAATTCGCAGAGTAAAGTTTTTAATACGGCTAACAAAGTATTTACTTTATCGAAACACCATCCTGTCGCGATAATGATTTACAATAACTCAGAGTTCCTTTCTACACCTTGGGAGCTAATTATTAAGTTATATAGGAAGGGGTTAGGTAAAAAGTCATTTAGAACTGTAATGGAGTATAGTGAAGATTTCAGGAAGTTTCTTTTAAAAAACCAATTATTAAATTTTAAAAAAAAGGAAAGAGAGTTTCTCGAAAATAACTTATACCGTATAGTTCAAAATATTATAGAAGATCTAAGGAACTATTTGATTGACCAAAATGATTTGAAAGCTTTATCTTTACTACATAATCTTGAAAAGTATGAAAATCCACCTCAAGATGAAATTGATATTATAAAGCAAATCGCAGACAGATTAGAAGGAATACTAGATCAAAATATCAAGGATTTCAATGGCTGCCCTAAATCGGAAGGTTTATCCGAGTTTGATTTAGAAATTTTCAATAAGAATAATAGGGACTGGATTCATCACTTTATTACTGAAATGTTGAAGCATAGCACGCCTTCACTAATATATTCAGATAAAATTGAAGACTTAAAGCTTAAAATTGCTGACCTTTTCATTAGTATTGTACAATCGAAAATCAACTTATTAGGTGCTACAGGGCTGGTCTTTGTAGGATACGGTAGTGATCAAATATATCCAGCATTATACTCTATAGAAACAGATGGAATAGTAAACGGAGCTCTTCGTTATAGTGTAAATCAAGATATTGTTATCAGCGATCATCATCCGTGTAACCTAGTACCGTTTGCACAGACTGATGTAATGAATACTTTTATCCGAGGTATGAATCCTGACATTCACAATATAATTAAGGATTCATTAGATAAGTCATTATCAAGTACTTTAGATACCTACAATAGTACGATTGTTAAGAATACAGAAGGAAAAATAGATAAGACTCTTCTAGAAACTTTGAAACAAGATTTCAAAGAAAACATTATGTCCTCAATGCAAAATGATATAGAATCTATTCTACAGAATTCTCACATACAACCTACTTTACAAGCGTTAAGATTTCTATCTAAGGAAGATTTGGCTGAACTTGCAGAGAGTTTGATTTATCTAACATTCTTGAAGAGAAGGACGACTTCTTCATTAGAGAGTGTAGGTGGGGCGATCGACGTCGCCATCATTAGTAAAGGTGATGGTTTTATTTGGAAGAAGCGTAAACATTATTTCGAAGATAAGCTTAATCAACACTTTTTCCAAAACTACTTTAATTGATAAGCAGCTCTAATCGCCCTAAACAAGGAGATATATCATGTTAAATAATACTGAATTTGCATTTGGAAGTAACAAATACAATACGGTCAGAAATATGGATGGTGCGTTTGTTGCTAGCAATAAGAGACCAACTGAAGAAGAAATATATAGTGATATATACGCTAACCGTGAACTAATTTCTGATCATATAGCCAATAAAGTTTCAGATAGATTCAAGCAGGGCTTGATAAGTAAAGGTCTTTTGAGCAGAGAAAATGCTGAAAGTTAGAAAGTTTGAATGTTAGTGTTACCAACATGATGAAAAACCAGAAGCTCTTAGCTTCTGGTTTTTTTATTGGATCATATTTGATAATTTCAAATTGTGATAAACATATTCGTACAGTTAACGCACACAATATTTTGTTACTACAATCAGTAGTATTAACTAAACAATCTCTTAATTTTCTATACCCATTGTCCCAATTAAAGCCATGGTAGGGTTGAGACAATTTTTATCGCCTTGCGCTTCATATTCTCTGCCAATAGGACTATTAGGTACGTAATCTGAGTACTGACCATTCGTTGAAATAGAATCTCCCATTTTATAAACACGTCCATTCAGATTCAGAGTCTTACTTGATTCATCCCACTGAACAATACCTTTCGGGTATAGAGGAAACATAGCTGTATTGTAAATGCCATCTTTTCCTATTAGGTATATGCAACCATCTTTCCAAGCGAATTTTCCTTCTACAACAGCCGCCGATTGAGCTTGCCTTACTGGGTTAACGTAGTAATAAAAAATACTGGTTTTATTTATCTGTTGTTCTTTATTGCTTGTTTTCTCAGGTGGTAAAGTATGGTTAATGGAAGAACATCCAAACAAAAAAATACTTAGTGAAATAGTAATAAATTTAAACATTTTTAGATTACCTCTCAGTTTTTAAAGTGAAATTTGAAAGATATGACATGGAAGAAAAAATGCCAGAGTTCAAGGAATACATGGCACTTGCTATACCATGCGCTTTACCTGAACTATCAAAAAGTGGACCACCACTATCTCCCTGGTTAATTCTAAAAGATGGTCCTTCTACCACTATATAAGAGGGGTAGCATACATTTAGTGGATTTGTATTATTTATAACTGATGTATTACATCCACCACCACCCCAATAAGAACTTACCACCGTTACATTGCCACAACTAAATCCTGTTCTATCGCCTGTATGACATAAATACGTTCCAGCTACATTCTGTCCATTTATTATAGTAGGACCTTGTGCAGACCCTAATCCCTTTATAGTAAGATCAGGATTAGTACTAGGGTATACGGTAGAACGCTGAACTGAGCCTGACAAACTTGTTGTATTAAGAGGTAAAAATGAAATTTCATGGTATTGTGAAGGTGGAACAATAGCTTCTCCATTTGGAAGAGAATATGCTTGGTTGACAGTATTAGTATTCACATAAGAAGAAACGCTTTTATTTGCACCCTTAATACAGTGCGTTGCTGTTAGCACTCCTAGCTTACCATTCATAGTACCAGTGAAGCCTCCACTACAGTAGCCAACGCCACTTGAATACCGTATAGAGCCTCCGCCAACTGTTCCAGCAGTGTTTTCTATAGGGTTAGGTATAAACTCAAGTATAGTAGGCATCCCCGAGATCTTTTGTAATTTAGCTTTTATTTCGTTCTGTTTTGATACATCCGGCTCATAAAAAGCAACTCTAATAGCATCTCTTTGAGGTTGATAGCCTATCATTTGAAAACCACTATATTGCTTAGCTATTCTTGCTTTTTGATTTTCAATAATATTTTCAATAGCTTTAAAATTTCTAGGTGAGTTGGCAATTACCTCTATCGGTAACTCATACTGCTTTGATAACTGATTCGTTAAATCTATAACTTGCTTTTGAGCATTTCCTTTTTTGGTTGTTCTCACAACCAGTTTGAAGTCTAACCCATTATCAAAGTATACGCTTGCTATAGTGTCACCAAATTGCTCATGCAGTTTTTTAGTTATATAGTCCAGCTGAGACTGAATAGCTAATCTTCTTTCTGCTTCTTGTACAGAAACGTTAAAGTCCTTGGAGTAGTTTTCTGCCGTGTAAGCATCTATTGATATAGTCTCAGCATGTGCCATACTTGAAACAGTAAATATTGAAGCTACTAATAAGCTAATTTGGAACATCTTTGACTTCATTGTTTCATCATCCTTGAAAAGTAGGAATTTATAAAAAGTGAAACAGTAATATAACCCAACAAAAGTTTTAATATATTACTGTTTTGTTAAACTGATCATATAGTTGACTATATTGATAAGCAGGTCTCTTCACTATAAATTAAGTCTTACCCTCATAAATTTACTTTAGCTTTGAATCTAAGACTCTTTGTAGCCAAAAAGGATAATTGAGATGTGGAGAGTATATGAATCGTTTAGTAATTCCGAATTCTTTACAGATTTCAATGAAACTTACAGGCCAGTCTTTCATTATATAGTATGAGAAAATAATACTAACTTTTCGCATGCTAAGACGTAAATGTTCAGGCTCTGAATGCTGACGCACTAAGTATCTATCGTCGACGAGATTTTTGTCTAGGTTGTTTATATCAACAATGTACTTGAATATCTCAGCTCCTTTTTTACTACAGAGTAGAAACGACATAATTCGTTTAAAACCATCATAGTAAATATGAGAGTAATTGAAATGCAAGTTACCAACACTACCATAGCCTTTTGTTAGTAACTTAAAATGCTCTTGGTTTGCTTTAAGTTCATGATGATGAGGTCTTATCTTGGGAGCCTCTCGTAAATCGAAAGAGCATTGACTGCATTTTAGATAATCAATTTGGTTGAAGTAACTATCATTTTTTTTATCGTAACGAACCAAATCTATTAAAGCGCCACAGCTATAACAGCTGTCTAAAAAGCAGATATTGTGAATATGACAGCTTGTTAAAAACCCGAACCGCCAGTATGTTCTAAAGTAGGGAACCCTATCTGTAGAGATGCACAACGGACAATATTGAATACTACTTTTTCGACCTCTTTGATGAACACCAATGTTCAAAACCCACTTTATTTGCTTAGAATCATTTAAATGAGGGTAAAAGTAATCACAGTTCAAAGAAATTAAGGTCTTATCTAAGTCTTCTTTCTTAATCTCTACAGCACTTAGTAGTGACTTAATACTCTTGGTAGAGAGTTGAGTATCAATATCTGACTTCCAAATATCAGTATTACGGAAAATGATAGTAGATAGCTGCGATGGCTTCATATTTAGAAATAGGGCGTTACGGATGAACCAAGATCTAAGCAATTCATCCTTACATATTGGAAGTAACTGCAATCTATAAGATAGTTCTAAACCTTGGTATTTATTACTGCTCATCGTAATTGACTTAATAACTTACGTCTGCTTGAAGGTGGTATTAAGCCTAAAGCCTCAAACGTTTCTTCGTTAATACTAGTTTGATCGTTCTTAATAGAGAAAATAGCCAGTTGTCTTAGTATTTGAAAAACCTCGCCAATCAATCCTTCACTTAGGTAATATATTTTGTCTAGATAAGGTTTCTTGTAGAGATGAGACGCTTCTGGTAATACTAAACCTTTTTCAATTGATGCAATTAAGCGAGCAAAATTCTTAGTGTTATCGGGTGTATTGACTTTCCACCTTGGCAAAATTTCTACTTGAAAGCGATTGGCTAACTGTGGATCTACTTGAATAGCATGAAAAGCATCTTCGATACCAGATCCGACTATTGGAATTTGTAGCGTGTTACTCAAATCCTTTATCGCATTAAGAAAATTCTTTTGAGAGTTGTATGAGCCTGCGATAACATGTTGTATTTCGTCAATAATTAACATTCTAGTCTTACGCTTTTTCAATACTCTTATGACTCTCTCTCTCTTTACACTTGCGCTTTCATTCTTTACATAAGGCGTGCAAAGCTCTTGTAGTAGCCGAATATAGAAGCTATTTTCATCCGGTTTTGAAGGGGCTGAAACCATAACAACTGGTTGAATGTTGAGAGCAGTATCCTCATCAATATCAACTGGATAACGTTTTAAGAACTGCTTTAGTATTTTTGTCTTACCATTGTTAGAATCCCCAATAATTAACAAGTTTGGCATTCTATCTGTCTTTGGATAACACATTAAGTCCTCTAAACTATTAAGCACTTCCTGAGATCGTGGATAGCCAATCCATCTATCGGTATTCATATAGAAGATTTTCTCATCATTTGGAACGTTTATTAAGCTTCGAGCTTTATCGGATAAATGCTCCATACGTTACTCCTCTATGTCTTCAAATGGCTGAATATCAAAGTCTATGTCGTCAACTTCTTCTAAATGTATTTCTTCCAAATGCTCATTTTTCAAAGCCATTTGTGGAAGGGAGTCTCTTACTCTGACAGTTTCTTTTTGTTTTAAACGTCTTATTTTTTTCGTTTCTTTCGATGCATTTTCAACAATATTTGCCATTTTAATTCTAGCTTCGAAAATGTCAGCTTCGGTTACCTGACTTGTTGGAGCCGTATCCGCTAATCTTTTCTTAATCTCTCTTAGTTCCCACAAAGAAATCGCTGGTCTGCTCAAATTTCTATATGGAATAGTAATATAGGAGTTCATATCAGGATCGTAGAAGAATACTGAGCTTAAGTCCCTAGGGTCATACTTAATAGTAAATTGTTTTGAGTTTTTACGAGTTTTATCAGGTTGACGTATCCATTTCCTTAAAAGATCGTGGTAATAAAGAATACCAAAGAGTTGTATGCCATACTTCTGTACACTTCTTTCTTCGTAAGGTAGAAAATCTATCTTAAGTTGTAGTTCATTCTCTATTTTAGGTGGTAGTCCTCTACCTAAAGTGGTCTCATTACCTAAAATACCTTCTTTATACTTTTCAAATGGTGTCATTCCAAGTTCAGAATGAACCGTATGGTGATAAACATTTACTACCAGCTCAGTAAACCACGTTTCCAATTCAAAAAGAGTTAATACGGCTTTCTTTTCTGAATCGTACTCTCCTTTATCCACGATATTTGACTTCGTAGTACCAGGAAGAGCATGTATGCCCCCATCGTTAAAGGTCTTAAATAATCGTTCGATATGTCCCCCATACCTTGGTGTCCCCACTGGTCTCTTAGTTAAGTTAATATGATATTTCTCACAAGCTCTTTTTAATGCTTTACCATGAAACTCTTTACCGTTATCAGTATGAATAGTATCTATCAGTCCATATACAGGCCATTGAGCATCGATTTTATGGTCTGCTAACCATTTTTTCTTGTCTAAGATGGAGTGAGTAATACAACATCCAGTTAGTAAAGTATTAGGCTTTTCTAGAGAGATATAAAACCCAGTTACCATTCTACTGAATACATCGATTGCAAGTGTAATTGTTGGCCTACCTATAGCGAGACGATTAACATCATCAACAATCATGACATCAAGTGGAGTATGATCAATCTGTACGATTTCTAAAGGTTTTATTACCTCAGGAAACTTTCCTATAATAGGACGATAAGACTCTCTGCCATTTTTGCCAAACCTTGTTGAACCTACTTCAGCCGCAGTAAGTTGCGATATTCTGTACCTTAAAGTATTGATATGTGGAGTATCGAATGAACTACCATGCAACTTATTGTATTGATAAATTTGAATCTCTAAACTTCTAAAAATGTCTGAAATTTTTAATTTATTGGTCGATAAGTATTGAGTTATACAAGACTGAATGATTTTCTCTATTTCAGGCTCAAACCTTCCTTTATCTACACGCTTCTTTCTCAATAAGCTTGTCGGGTCACCGTTGCTTAACTTATACTTCTGTAACTGCCTATATAAGGTAGGTTCTGATACATCTAATTCCTCGGCAGCTTTTTTTATTTCATTACGTCTATCATCATACGGAGATTGAAGGATATTATTGAAAAGACCAGCTTTATCATGGATTTCGATCCACTCATCGTCTGGAATATTCATTAATTCAACAGATGGTATTATCCCTGAATTATCTATATTGGTAGGACTTGAAGACAGCTCAGATATATGAAACTTCTGAGTTTTACCTGTGAAACTACTACGAACGCATACGTGTTCCATATCTAGAATAGCTGTTATTCTATAACGAGAGTTATCATTAAAAACTTCCTCGCCTATACTTAATTTAACTGATTGCATTTGACTAAATCCATATAGAAGATTTCATTGTTAAAGGACGAGTTAAATCAGCATTTACTATCTGATTAGATAAGGCATACCACAGAGTATTTAAGAATTCAGCTCTAGCTTCCAAGTTACTAGAACATATATTGATAACGTCTTCGGGATTAGTTTCAGGGAATCTTGAAACGACTTTCTTAATCATCTCAAGTTGGTAGTTTTCGAAGCTTCTATGCTTATAAGGTAGGAGGAATGTGGCGTTTTTCAAAAGAGGAGTTCTAATTTCTTTCTCTGTCCAGATTTTAAATCGTGTATCTTTTTCAGCGGATAGATGTTCTATAGCTGCTTTAAACTTGGGCTTTAATATATTCCAGTCTTTTTGTATATCTTCTCGATATTTAACTTCAATGTAGACTTTTTTTCCATTGCTATACTCAATGAAAATATCGGGCGTATATTCTCTTTTTTTATTATCATGAAAATAATTAAAAGTTCTTGGTTGAGAAAGATAGCTTACTATTGATGGATTGAACGCAATTAGTATTAAGGCATCGCGTTCTAGACTTGACTCGAAGCCTGAGTACATTCCATTGTTATTACCATGAACAAACCCTGTCATGGTTCTATGGTTCCTAGGGATGATTCTTGCTGGAGAATTATCATTTAGTATTGTAGATTCAGTAGTCGTCATTAAATTATCATCTATTTTTGTGTTTTTTTCTTCATTATTCACCTTATATTATCAATTAAAATTGTAGTTGTCAGTCGTTGCCGACCTGAGCAGATTAAGCGCTATCAAGATAAGCTATCAGGTCCGCTACTTGATCGTATTGATTTGCATATCACCGTACCGGCATTACCGATTGTGGATCTGCAAAACGCTCAAGCGGGAGAAACCTCCGAGCAAGTACGTACTCGAGTATCGGCAGCACATAATCGCCAATTAATACGACAGAACAAGGTCAACAATGAGCTTAGTCCTAGTGAGATTGATAAATATATTCAGCTAGGTGCGGGCGAGCAGCAGCTACTACAGCTTGCTCAGCAGCGCCTTAATTTATCTGCTCGTGGCTATCATCGGGTACTACGCGTCGCACGAACGATTGCTGATTTGGCGGACAGCGCGGATATCACGAGCGCCCATGTATCAGAAGCGCTCAGTTATCGTAGTAAATGATAGTTTTAAGATCCAATTATAATAGATACACTTTTAAAAGAATACAGTGCTACTGGGATTAATTATTCGCAGCCTCTGTCTGCGTAGGCACAGTAAGCAAGAAAAATTGATACCAGTAGTACCTTATAATTTTTGTACTTCTTTTATTTAAGACTGACTATATTTGCAGGCTAACTCTTTAATAAATAGTCAACTAAAGCGCTAAAATCATCGAAGGCTGCCGTAGGATTAAGCTCACGAATATCTTGCCCATAGTTATAACCATAAGACAATGCGAGCGTGTCCATATTGGCATTTTGTCCCGCTAAGATATCATTTCTTGAATCACCAATCATGAGCGCTTGTTTTGGAGTAACATTCAGCGCCTCACAGACATGTAATAACGGCGCGGGGTCTGGTTTTTTGCTAGGCAAGCTATCACCGCCAAGCACTTCGCTAAAGATGTCTTGCCAGCCAAAGGATTGCAGTATTTTTGGTACAAAACGAATCGGCTTATTGGTGACCAATGCCAGCTCATATCCTGCTGCTTGTAACTTTCTGAGCCCACTATCAACATCGGGATAAGCGACAGTTTTGCTGCCACTGATATTTTTATAAGCGTCAAAAAACACTTGCTCAGCATGGTCGACGCTTTCTTTAGTTAATTCACCCTCTAACACCTCTATCTTACCAACCAAAGCACGCTCAACAAGCATTCTTGAGCCATTACCGACCCAGTTACGAATGCTATTGAGAGGATAGGGCTTTTTGCCAAGAGTGGTCAGCATCGCATTGGTCGCATCCGCCAAATCTGGCACGCTATCAATAAGGGTACCATCAAAATCAAAAATTAAAAGTTGCTTATCCATTATTTCTACCCGTTAAAAGTGCTGTATTTTTTATTGATATTCGGTTAATGTTGATTACCATAGCATAAGAAACCAGTAAGCCTTAATGTTGCTATCCTATTCAATATCTTTATAGCGCTCACGGTGCTCAGCTTTCATCGCTAAATAATCTTTATTTTCACGGCATAAATCCCATTTTTCCTTAAAAATACGTGCAGACTCTGCTTTGATAGGGTCTTCAATTTGTCGTGGTAACTCTTCGCGACCATGCGCGCCGCTTTGACCTTTTTTATCATCAGGGACCGCCCCTTTATACTTTTTACCGCCTTTATGATTGGCATAGCGGCGGGCACGGGTAAAACCCATTTGAATAAATTTGCGTGCCATATCAGCGCCTACAAAGTCATTGGCTGCTAGATAATCTAAAAACATCTGATAAATAGTATCGCTACTCTCAAGCGCAATCTCAGGGGTGGCAAAGCGCCAATGCGGTAGGATTTCAGACTTATAAGGCTCTACCAATAATACGCCTTGCTCGCCACGACCGACACGGTATAGCTCAGGCTGCGCGCGCAAATCTAAATTTTTATAGTCCAAGTCATAATCAAATTCTCTCATTATCTTACCTATCGGCTATCCATAGATGCCTTAGTATAAAGAGACTACACGATTCAAATGTAGCATAGATATGTTATAGATAAGTGAAAGTGAGCGTTAATAGAAGGGAGTCATGATTGCAGGTATAAAAAAAGCCTCAAACAGTGATGTTTGAGGCTTTTTAGAATGCTTAAACGAATGGTGGCTCGAGGCAGGTTCGAACTGCCGACACACGGATTTTCAATCCGTTGCTCTACCGACTGAGCTATCGAGCCGTCTTCGTTGAGGCGCTATTAAACTAAATATAGCGCTTACTGTCAAGAGGTTTTTGCATTATATGTAATAAAAGGGCAAAAATAATGAACGAGTCATCGAAATAAGCCTATTTAGGCTAAAATTAATCCTTGACGCGTAGTAGCTCGTATTCACTCATAATACGATGAATCTCGGCATCAACCGGAACAAATGCACGCACGCCTTTTTTGACTTCAGCATCATAAACCAGTTTGATAAACTTAGCATCGATAGCACGACCGCGATTTTGCAGATGTACGGTGAGATACTGCAAGCGTTTGGCATCGGTTTGCCCGTCATCAAAGCAGCCAACTGCGGCGATAGGCTTGTCATTAAACATACCGACATACAGCGTTTGACCACGTTTAAAACCTTGCTCAATAATAGCCAATACTTCAGCACCATCAGGCTGGCTATCATCGGTGTCATAGAGCGCCTCTAAGCGCTCGGTTAATTCGTTTTCACGAGCAGGCTTTTTGATGAGTGGCGCATCCAAACTATTGATGGCAATGGCTTCTAAAGGCATGTTTAATTCCTATAATTTAATACAGCAAGGCATAATAGAATCAGCAAAGGTGACGATTGATAAAACTGAAGCTATTATTTTAGCAGAATGCGAGAATTTTGTGCTTGGTTTACTGCTTGGTCATGGCAGTAAATGGTAGGGTTTGCTATGATGAAGATAGACAAGGTTCTGTGTGCATCAAGCCTCATATTTTGGCTTGTTGAACAGGCTTTTTGAATAAGCATTGAACTTATTTTTAGCCTGATTGTTTTATTATCTATTTTAGACACTAGTAAGAATATATTGGGCGTTTTTCGCCCTATTTTATTGACCGCTTTTCATTTATAGAGAGTAGCCATGACAGCCAATTTAATGACGACAGCCAATATACCCAATACAGCTGAGCAAGATCCTACGCAAAAACTAAATTTACATGGTCGCCCTGAACGTATCGCGACTGTTGAGCGTATTACTGCTGAGACCCAAGTGACCTGTACGGTCAATCTCGATGGTACAGGGCAAGGCACTGTGGACACTGGCGTCCCGTTTTTGGATCATATGATTGACCAAATCAAGCGTCACGGTTTGTTTGACTTAGACATCAAATGTACGGGCGATACCTTTATTGATGATCACCACAGTGTTGAAGATACGGGTATTACGCTTGGTCAAGCATTTAACAAAGCGCTAGGTGATAAAAAAGGTATCCGTCGTTATGGGCATTTTTATGCGCCACTAGACGAAGCATTGACGCGAGCAGTGGTTGATTTATCCGGTCGTCCCGGTCTGCATATGGACATTCCATTTACCCGCTCGCATGTCGGCACTTTTGATGTCGATTTATTTAGCGAATTTTTCTACGGTTTTGTGAATCATTCGTGGATGACCGTGCATTTAGACAATCTAAAAGGCAAAAACAGTCATCATCAAATCGAATCTACCTTTAAAGCCTTTGCTCGTGCGCTACGTATGGCGTGTGAATATGATGAACGTGCGCTAAATACCTTGCCATCGACCAAAGAGGCGTTTTAGATGAGTCGTGCCACAAAAATTGCACTATTAGATTATGGTATGGGTAACTTGCACTCAGCCAGCAAAGCATTGTCAGCGGTCGGGGCAGAAGTCGCTATCACCAATGACCCAAAGGTCGTGGCGGCAGCAGATAAGATTTTCTTCCCAGGCGTCGGTGCTATGCGTGATTGTATCGCTGGCATGCATGCGGCAGGTATTGATGATGTCATACGACAGGCGATATTTAATAAGCCTGTTATGGCTATCTGTGTTGGTATGCAGGCGTTGTTTGAGCAGTCTGCTGAAAATGGTGGCACGCCTTGTTTGAGCATCTTAGATGGCACGGTACCCGCTTTTGATCCAGCATGGAAAGATGAAAAAGGCGCACAAATAAAAGTACCGCATATGGGCTGGAATACTATTAGTGGTATGGATTTTACTCATCCATTGTGGAGTGGTATCGAAGATAAGGCGCACTTTTATTTTGTACATAGCTATTACTGTGAGCCTGCAGATAGCTCGCAAGTGGCTGCTATTTGTGATTATGGTCAGCCGTTTTGTGCCAGTATCTTGCAAGATAATTTATTTGCCACCCAGTTCCATCCAGAAAAAAGCCATACCGCAGGTTTGCAGCTATTAAAGAATTTTGTAGACTGGGATATTTAAAAATAAGTATGACATATTTGGTTGCGCAGTCAGGTTGGCAAAGGCACAATCTGAGCGAGGAAGGAGCACAGTACTGCTTTGCTCTCGCGCAAAAGAGTTTGCATGGTCGCAAACTCTTTTTTATTCTTATTTTAAGCTTAATGACTTCCTACTCTCTTATATGTGGAATAAATAGTGGACTTTTATCTCTTTAAAAACGGCGTCGTGAGTGCCACAGGATTAGAAAAAGATGCCCTACATATCTATGTGGGCGTCAGTGTTTATCTATTGAGCATTATTTTGCTGCGTCCAATTTTCAAAAAATACAGTATCAGAGCGTTTATCGCTTTAATTATGGTGACCTGTATTGCTTTATTAGGCGAGTATTTGGATAACCGTCAGACCATTACCGAGCTAGGTCTCGCAGGTATAGAAAGCGCAGAGCTGATGGCAAGTATCCATGATATTATCAATACTTGTATGCTGTCGTATGTGCTTTATGGACTTACCATGTGGACGAAGATTTTTCAGTCAATCAATACAGTCAAACCTATGATCAAACGACAGAAAAAAACGGATTATTCATAAGTCCGTTTTTTACTATTTAACTATTTTTATCATTGAAGTTATGATGCTCTGTTATTTTTAGCCGCATCATACAGCTCGCGTACCACCTCACCAATCATTCTAATACCATCAGTCAGTGTCCGCTCATCCGCCGCGATACTCATGCGGATACACTCGTGCGCATGCTGATAATCGCTAACATCGACACCGGGGAAGAAATACTCACTTGGTACTATAAGGGTGCCTTTTTCTTTGAGGCGCTCGTACAGCTCAAGCGTACTAATCGGCAAGTCTTTAAACCACAACCATAGGAAAATCGCGCCTTCAGGCTTATGGATCATCAGTGGATAATCACCCAACGCTTCTTTTAACAGCTTCACAGCGAGGTTCGCCTGCTTTTGATAAAACGGCTTAATTTCATTATCAGATAATTGCTTGATACGATCGTTTTCTACCAGTGGCGTGGCAATGGCTGCACCAAAACGCGTGGGCGCTAGATTCACTACCGCATTCATCGCGCTGACTGCTTCGATCACTTTCGCATCGGCAACGATAATACCCGTACGCATACCGGGTAGGCCAATTTTAGACAGGCTAAAGCAAAGAATTGTATTGTTATCCCAATTCAGATGCGCGTCCGAATAGATGATATTGGGAAAGGGCATACCGTAAGCGTTATCGATAATCAGCGGTATGTCATAGCGTTTGGCAATCTTGGCCAAATGTGCCATTTCCTCATCCGTTAAGACATTGCCCGTCGGGTTGGTAGGACGTGAGCAGCAAATCGCACCGATACGACCTTCCTTTAATGCTGGCAAGTTTTCTAGTGCGTCAAAGTCGACGCGATATTTAAAGAAACCTTCTTCGCCATCATGAGTCACTTCATCGATATGCGGTAATACGGCTGCGAAATGCTGACCTTCCACATGCACGTCGCTATAGCCAATATACTCAGGGGTCAATGGCAATAGAATGGATTTGTCGATAGATTCGCTATTTTCATCAGCGAAAGCGCCGCCAAATAGATTAAACAAATAGAAAAACGCGTTCTGTGAGCCGTTGGTCAGAGCGATATTTTCTGAGGTCAGATTCCAATCATAATGACGGTTAAAGAAGCCAACCAAGGCATCGATAAAGGCAGAATCACCTTGCGGATTGGAGTAATTTGCCATACTAATAATCGCGCTACTATTGGCCTCACCTGCATCGTTATCATTACCAAGCGCTTTATACGTCTCCAAAAATAGCTCATTGACGGCATCAATTTTGGCAGGGTTACCACCGCCCAGCATGTTGACTGGCTGATCGCTTTTTAGCGCATCGCCCAGATCATCCATCAATTGCGAGATGCCAGTGGGTTGGGTAAATTTTTGACCGAACTTCGAGAATTTCATAAGGCTACCATGATGTTTGGGAGGGTGTTATAAGTTGGTATTTAACCGATAAAGTTGGGCTAGTATAGCAAATGAGGACTGTAAAATAAGCAAACTGCATGGCTGATATTGGTTTATATGCTTATATATTGAATGAACCAAAAAACGCCTTCTATTCATATAGAATGCGTTTTGGTTTGAGATTTTGTAATGGATTAACTGTATCTCTATTGCAGTATTAGACTCATTTGACCTGTTGAGTTTAAAATTCCTGCTGGTCTGCTTAATTATAGTTGTCTTGCTATATGACTTAACTATCTATTTTGCCGTCTTTATATATCTTTAAGAAGGTCATCAAGATACCTCATAATTGAACGTGCAAGATTTATCGAGAACATAGCATCACTCGTAGATAAAAGGCTTTCATTAGGATGAGATAAGCTGTAATCATTTCTGAGATTATTCATGTTGTTTAAAATAGAATTACAACTCCTTAAAGTTTTGAAAACATCATTGTTCGTTTCTATAGAATCGTTATTCTGTATATGATCACCTATCTTTTTTGATAGTTCATCTACTCGGTCTTTAGTTGAATACTCTATATCGTGTTGATCACATATACTTCGAAAATGGCTGTGTAGTGCTGTATGCATTCTATCAAGAGCTTCATCAGGGTTACCGATACTTATTGATGCTTCAGCATTTTGTAGTAACCTATTTGTAACTTCAGTGCGATTTACCATCGGAGCATTTTGAACGATCGGAATGTCTTCAATAATAGAGATAATTTTCTTATATAATTCAATAGATTTCCTTTCCACTCTATTTGGTGTACCTTCAATATTCCAGATATGCGTTAAGTTACAGGAATCTCTATCTAAAATAAATCTAACAACTTCAATACAGCTTTGTTTTAAAGTATCGTTTCCCCATTTAACATCTTTCAATAATTGTGAAATATTATAAAATTCACATTCTGTATTAGCCATAAGTTCTTGCCAGTCACCACCGTCAAAATGGTCTTTTAGAATATTTGCTAATGATATCTTCTCTTTAGAACTTAACTCTCTCATAAATCCTCTTTTCAATGTTTTTAGTAATCCTAAGATCAGTTAGATAGTAGTGTAAATTACTGTGTAGTTCAGCATAAACGTCAGATAAATTAGTATTTTAGCCCTGATAGCAGCGGCTATCCTGACAGGCTGAGCGAGTTGCGGTCGCTAGTTTTTGATGTAGCTACGTGGGAAAGAGACTCACCAAGTTGTAGCCATAGTCTCTTCAAAATTTGCAGATAATAGCGAACTAAAAAAAACCCTATTAAGGGGTTTTTCGTTTAAAGCTAAAATTGAATACAACTTTTTTAAGCTTTTTAAGGGTTAGTAATAGATGCTAAATCATCGCCCTTACCCTAGCCATAATCCCACGCCCAATCACTAATCTGACATAAATAATGGCAATGGCAAACAGCAACACGATTAAAGCCGCACCGCCGATAGCCAAACTTGTCCACGGCACGCTAAAGCGTAGATTAAACCATTGGGTGAGGGCAGCCCATGCGCCAACGCTGGCGATAATGATCGCAAATGTCGCCGCACTAATTCCCAATACCCCAAGCTCTAGTATGTTTAGCATATATAAGTCGCGTTTTTGCATCCCTAGCAGCCTAAATGAGGCGCTTTCTTGCAATCGGTCTTGTGAGGTGGATAATAACGAGCTAATCAAGACCATAACCCCAGTCAGTAAGGCAAGTAGCGTAAAGACGTAGACCAAAAGGCTCATTTGCACTACAAGCTCTTGAATTTGCTGAGCAATTGCGGTCCCGTCTATCGTCGTCACCGCAGGGAATTGTCGTACCATTTTTCCTTGCAGGTCTGGAATATCATCAGCGTTTACATGAGCAGTGGCAAATTGAATCTGCGGGGCAGTAGAGAGAACCGCTGGCTCAAATAAAAAGTAGAAATAAGGACTGGGACCTTGCTCGAAACGCGAGCGGATACTGGTAATCTGCCCGACGATTTCAATCCCTTGGATATTAAAACGTACCTCATCACCCATACCGACATTGAGTAAGCTAGCAGCAGTGTCCAAAATAGATAAGGGCGCAACGGTTGACGCTGGGTCTTTATTTTCAGTGTTAATGGGTGCATACAGCTGATTGTCTGCTACAGCATCCGTAATAAATTCAGTGTCCATCACCGTATCTGCATAGCTTAGATTAAAGACACGCGCAGGATCATCAAAGCCATCAGCAGGCTCGATATCTTGTACCGGTATATTATTAGCAGTCACTACTCGAGCGCGTATAACAGGGTAATAGCTCACTGGTGCGCCAATAATGCTATCAATCTCATCATGCTGATTACTCTGAATATCTAACAAAAACAAATTGGGTGCATCTTCAGGATAAGCGTTAATAAACTGGGCGTTGATACTGTGATTGAGTGTGGTAATGAGGGTCAGTACCGCCACCGATAGTGCTAAGGTGACAAAAAATAATGCTGATTGGTTGCCCTTACGCGCAAGGTTATGAATCGCAATACGCTGCATCCAGCCGATTTTAGCGTTACTTGCGATACGTGCCAGTAACCACAGCCAGCCACGTGCCAATAGCCAAAATATACTCACAAAGCCAATTAAACCGATTAATAATTGCGCGCCAAATAACCATCCACCTACTTCATAAACAAAAAACACATATAGACCAGCCAGCATTAACCCATACCAAGCTAACGGCAAACGTTTATACCAAGGCAGGTGTTGCACAGCTGAGCTTGCACCTTGATTGAGTAAGGTAGCAGGTTTGGTGGTATTCAATGTGCTCAAGCCCCGTTGGGCGATGAGTAGCGTGAGCACCAAAGCTATGACGGTGGTTTTGATGGCGCTGATAGGATTAATAGCCAAGCTGACGTCCGCTGGCAAGATAGCCACAAGATAAGGCTGATCGACTTTGAGTAAGCCAAAGCTGACTAAAATCGCTGCGATACAAGCGATAGCGGTCGTGATGATGAGCAATTGATAGTAGCTACGTTTGAGTGACCCAAGCGGCTCGCCTAGCGCCAAACGAATGGCATTATTAGACTGCTGCTTACTGACAAACGCGCTAATGACACCATACATCGCAACCGCAGATAATAGCAACACTGCGATGACCAGTAGCTTTAAAAACATCAGTACATTGTCAGAGATACGCGAGACCGAAGTATCTGCTGATTCTGCATCAGAAAGCTCAATATCGGGATAATTGGTTAGGATGTCTGTGAGCTTGTTACGCTGCGTGGTTATCAGCGCAGTATCACCTGCCATCTCGATACGATAGTTTATGCGGCTACGTTGACCCAATAGGTTGGTCGCTGCAAGCGAGTCTTGATGCATTAATACACGACCCCCGAACCCAAATGTGGTCAGCGGTCTATCAGGTTCTTTTGTCAGTACATCACCGATCGTGAATTGCGCATCGCCAATGGTGATACGGTCACCGACATTGGCCTGTAGACTACTGAGTACTTCTGGTGCGACGATGACACTGTCAGACGTTAGCTGCTCCCAAAGCGGCTTTCCTGAGGCAAGCTCCGCTGTACCGTATAAGGGATACGACGGCGAGACCGCTTTGACGCTGGCAAGCAAGGTTTGCTCATCATTGACCAGCATGGCGCTAAATTGATAGTCATATACTGTCTGGGTATCAGCGATAGTTTCTACCTGCGTCAACACCTCGCTTGGCCAGTCTTGCTTACTGTTTAATATTAAATCGCCACCGACCAAAGCGCGCTGATTGTCATTGATATAGGTGTCAACTGACTGCTGGATAGAGTCAAGTGTGAGGTAGGTCGCAAGTGACAGCGTCAAAGTCAGTAAAAATAATACTGGATATATCCAGCGCTGCCACCAGCTCCGACTAAGTGCTTGCGCGCCCAATCCTTGTAAGCCTAGTTTTTGTAAACCAAGGGTACTCGTCAATAGCTGGCGTACGATACCGCCACTAGCGTCTGACTCTTTAGCCATGCTGTCGGTATTATCAGTCGATAAAGTGTCTTCTATATTCTTATTATCCATCAAGATATAATCCGCCCATCATGCATGGTGATAACGCGATCTGCCATGTCAGCAAGTGCTGAATCATGGGTGACCACCACCAACGCTGAGCCAGTTTTCTGACGCAAATCCAGTAATAGCTGCATCACTTGATTGGCATTTTGTTCATCTAAGTTGCCGGTAGGCTCATCAGCAAAGACAATCTTTGGGCGTGATACCAATGCGCGTGCAACTGCTGTACGCTGCTGCTCGCCACCGGATAATTGGTTTGGCAAGCTATGACGCCTATGACCCAAATCAACCGCCTCAATCAACTCATCGACACGCGCCGCATCTGGACGACGGGCGATGTCCAATGGAAAAGCGATGTTTTCAGCAACGGTTAACGTTGGTAGCAGATGAAAAGACTGAAAGACAAAACCCATATCGCGCTGACGAATAACCGCCAAGGCATCTTCATTTAATCGGCTTAAGGTTTGACCTGCCAGCTCAACGTCGCCGCTATCAGGATAATCTAATGCCGCTAACAAACCCAACAAGGTGGATTTGCCAGAGCCAGATTTACCCATGATCACCACAAACTCGCCAGCATTAACGTGAATGTTGACGTCTTTAATAATAGATAAAGACTGGTCACCAACGTGTACGGTTTTATTTAGCTTAGTGGCAGTGAGCAGCGCTGCTTGCGAAGTAGGTAATGCGGATGTCATTGTGCAGTCTCAGTAGGCATATTGGTCACATTCGACGGATTTATTTTTTTAAGCTCAGGCTGTAATATCGGCAAAATATTGTTATTAACGATCAGCGTATAACCTTCTTTGGTCGGATGAATGGCATCTGCTTGATTGAGTTTAGGGTCGCCGCCAACACCGTCTAAAAAGAACGGAATAAGCGTCACGTTCATGTCTTTCGCCACTCTGGGATATATCGCTGCAAAAGATTTTACATAATCAGAGCCAAGGTTATCATAGATCTGCATACCACCTAAGATGACCACGCTATCATTGTCCTGTAAGCGCTTTACGGCAGTACGAATATTGGCTTCAACCGTCGCGACATCAATACCACGAATAGCATCATTGGCACCAATGGTCAAAATAGTAACATCAGGTTTGGTCTGTAATACCCAATCCAATCGATTGACCAAGCCTGTACTGGTCTCGCCACTCAATCCTGAATTAATCACTTTAATGTCTTTATAACCCAGTTCCTGCAAGCGTGTTTGTAGCTGGGCGGGGTAATTGGCATTATTATCCACCCCAAGCCCTTCTGTTAACGAGTCACCTAATGCCAATATGGTCAAAGGCGCTTGTTGTTCAGCAGGGTTCGTTGTAGATGTGGTTTGAGACAATTGGGTATCGGAGGGTTGACTGCTGTTTTGAGTACTATCTTGAGTGCCAGTATCCGTCTGAGCTTCATTAGCATCAGGCGTTTTTTGGCAACCACTGATTGCGATTGCTACCGTCAATGCTACAATCGTGAGCAAGCGCTGCGGTAAGCGGAAAGGTTTGTTTATCATAATTCTGCTGTCCTATAGGCAATAGAGCCAGTCTAGCAGAATCAGATAAACAGCAATATGGTGCAAAAGTTAATCGATTAATGATAAAAACTAAACCTTCTTCCCATCGACCATCACCGGACGGCTGACCAGCCACGCAAATCCTACGTTTACCACCATCAATATCAGCATAATCAATAAGGGTAAATCCCAGCTGTCCGTTGCTTCATGTAACCAACCAGTCCCCAATGGACCAAAAAACGCAATCAAATAACCGACCGCTTGCGCCATACCCGACAGCTCACTTGATTGATTGGCGGTATAAGTACGCATCGAAAACAGCATCATACTTAAGGTAAAAATCGCTGAACAACCAATGCCCATCAGCGCCGACCACAACCATGCCAAATCAGCAGATAAATAGCTGACACCTAAGATACCAATCACATTTAAAACCGATGCAAGTACCGCCAGTGCCTGAATAGGTCGTCCACGATTGACCAACCATGTTAAGCTTAAAATCGCCACAGGTGCCATAAACTGGAATACCGAGTTCATCTGTCCCGCGCTTACTGCTGTCAAGCCTTTACTGAGCCAAATCGACGGTAAAAAACTGGCAGCTGTATAAAAAAGCAGCGATTGTAAGCCCATAAATATGGCAATTTGCCAAGCAAAGGGTGTGCGCCACATAGAAATGGGCGATGACGCTTGAATGCCTTCAGCAAGCGGTACTACGGGCTGATGGTTTGAAGAACCCAAACGCAGTCGTAGCAGCACCCAAATCACTAAGGCAAACACGCCCAAAATCGACCAACCACCAAGCGCCCATTGCCAGCCTACTTGCTCAGATAATGGCAAGACCACGCCCGCGACAATCCCTGCCGATACGGTCATAGTGAGACTGAATAATCCAGTAACTAAAGGAATATGATTGGGTGTACGTTGCTTGATAACAGGCGCCGCAAGGGTATTGGCAAAACCAATCGCTAACGTCAGCAGTAATGTGCCGCCCAAAAAACCCATCCAAGTCGGAATAAGGCTGCGAATAATCATACCTATTGTTAGGAGGCTAATCATCGCAATTAAAGTGTTTTCAAGCCCAAAACGCTTACCAATCGCTGGCGAGATAAAAGCCCCAAGTGCAAAAGTCAGCATCGGCACCGCGCCAAGCCAGCCAATTTGGGTTTCGGAGATATTGAGCGCTCCTTGAACCACCGGTGCTATAGAACCTAGTGCCACAATCGGCGAGCGCATATTGGTCGCCAATAGAATCATGGCACACAACACCAGCCAAAACGTAAAGCGCGAAGAGGGCAGCTGAAACGGTGAAGGATTATCCGTCTGAGACTGTAAAGGCAAATCATTTTGCACATTAGGAGAGGTAGACATGGCAGCACGACTATTATTAGAATAAGAAAAAGGACACGTCATTAAACAGCGCCGAAGAGTCGTCGCTTGCAAAATAACACCGAAAAAATCTCACAAAGAAGATGAGTGAGACGAAAAAATAGAATGTCGAAATATTGGCAGAAAGCAATTCATATGAACTTGCTACCTCAACGGGTAAGGCAATATGAATATCTATAAATAATGATGTGGAACAATAACGCTGCGCCATAAAAAATAGCGCCAGCCCTTTTTTTATAAGGTCTGGCGCTATTATAAGAACAAATGACGGCTAAATACTACCAGCGTATGGTAACAAACCGACTATTTATACCGATTTGCCCAATTGAGCCGCTTTTAAAGCGTTCTCTTGTTGTTCAGCGATTAGAGAATCGCATTTATTAGGATCATCACCGCAGTACGAGCATTTCTCATTGCCCATCAATTTGGCAACACCGCCACAAGACCCTCTAAGCGGCTTTTTATTGACCATATAACCGATACCCATAAAGATAAAAAACAGCATGAATACGGTAAAGGTGATAGCAAGCATGGGAAGCAGTTGGCTAAGCATAGAGGAGACCTCGTGTTAAAAGTAGGACAGTTATCTGTGTGATAACCTCTTAATAGTATAGCAAAAATTCATCTTGTCCGTTTGAGCTTCTCAGCTGAGTAAGACAATTTAAGAAAAATACCGAATTAGCTTCTATTAGTGTTTTTAGATTTAGCTGGACTTTTTATCAGCACGTAATGCTTGCATAGCAGGTGTTTGCACCAATTGCCAATCATCAATGCTGTCCGCAGCTGCTTCTATGCTCACACCATCTGCCAACACGACAAACAATGCCGCTATGTTTTGCTCCTTGGCAACGCTCAAAGCTTTTTTGTAAGGCATAGCAGTTAAGGCGGTTGCCCAAGCATCAGCCAGCGCGACGGTGTCTGCCGCGACGGTTACCGATGGCGCACCACCTACAATCGGCTCACCTGTGGTCGGGTCAATGGTATGACTGTAGTGCTTACCATCAAAGACGACTGAGTTCCGATAGTTGCCAGAGGTCGCTAGATGCATCGTGTTGCCATTATTTATCGGTTGGCGAATCACTGCCATAGTTTGGCGCTCGCTGACGGTACTACCTTCAATTGGTGCATCTATCGCAATTTGCCAAGGTTGTTGTTGCGCACTGACACCAGAGGTTGCCACCTCACCACCAATCTCAACCATATAATTGCGAATTTGATAATTGTTTTTTAGCACATCAGCGATGACATCGACACCATAGCCTTTAGCCACTGCTGAAAAATCAAGCCCAATGCCATCTTTGGCTTTATAGATAGTCTTATCTTTTTGAATGATACTTTCAAAGTCGACCAAGGCTTTGGCTTGCGCAATCTCAAGCGCCGTCGGTGGGGTTTGCAAACGCTCAACGGTCATCGTGCTACCAAATCCCCAAGTGTCTATCAATGGCATCACTGTAGGATCAAAGGCACCACCCGATAGATCATAAACTTGTCTTGAAGCTACCAGCACATGATTAAAATCTTCATCGATGGTAATAGGCTCATCTTTGCCTAGTTGATTAAATTTAGAGATGGTAGAGTCCGCTTGATAAGTGGACATACTGTCATTGATATCTTGCAGGCGCTTATCGATGGCTGCTTGTATGGCCGCTTCATCAGCACCCTTAGGTAACTGATAGCTAATATGATAGCTGGTGCCCATGGTCTCACCGCTCAGATTATTATAATCGGTCTTTTGCTGGCAAGCGCTCATCCCTAGTGCAGTGCTTATAGCGATAATAGGTAGTAGGGCGGTATTCATCGATTTGACAGAAAATGAGAGTGGTATTGATTTTTTTATGCTTGGGTTTTTCATATGAGTCATCACAACTTGATATAGCGAAGGGATAAATGAGGTGTTAGCTATTAAGTAAGCTAAGCGTTGCCTATTTTACACTCCTTGTCACCCATAACGCCAATCGTCGGCTTAAAACATTTTCAGATATTGATTGCTATGTAATATATAGCTAGAATACCTAAAAAAGCTACGGTAAGGCTGGTATGAATTTTTTGCGGTCTATGTAGGCATAGCAAGCAAGAAAAATTAATACCAGCCGTACGTGATGTAGCGATATCACATGTCACTAACTATAGTTAATTAACATGCTAGATTTATTTGACTTGCGACTCACGAATGAGCTTATAAAGTTTTGGTGGTGATAGGCGATTAACCTTGGTGGCGAGCTTTTCTTTACGACCAGCAACGATAATATACTCTTCCCCTTTGGTAAGGGCTTTGACGACTTGTTTGGCAAAGCTAGTCGCCGTCAGACCTTTATTGGTTGCTGCATCCATCGTCCCTTGTGCACTACCATCACCAGTCAAGGCATTAATAGAGATATTGGTCTGAATAAAGCCTGGGAATATCGTTGCTACTTCTATTCCTTGTTCGTGCAGTTCAGCACGCAGACTGTTCGCCCACATATGAATAGCCGCTTTGGCAGCACCATAAGCACCGCGATATTGTGTACCTAGTAACCCTGCAACACTTGATACCATCACTATTTTGCCACCACCTTGTTCGAGCATATCTGGCAATACCAATCTGCTCAGACGCGTCTGTGCAAAATAATCTATCTCCATAATTTGGCGTTCGACGTCTTCAGTGGTATCCATGATAAGCGCGCGTTGACTGATACCCGCATTATTAATCAGCCAATCGATTTTTCCTGCTTGAGTTTTAGCGGTAGCGTATGCTTTTTTTACTTGCTCAGCATCGGTTATATCAAAAGGGATAACGATATGTTTTTTACTATTCTTACAGCGGCTTTTTACCAGTGCTAGTTTCTCTTTATCACGTCCACTTAGAATAATACGAGCGCCGCGTTTGGCAAAGGCGATGGTTAATGCTTCACCGATACCGCTTGACGCGCCTGTTACCCAAATGGTCAATTCTTTATAGTTGGTTTTCATAGGAATCCTTTCCGTTTCGCCCATAAAAAAAGAGCCTCAATTGAGACTCTTAATTTAGCATATATTATTCTGTTAATTGTGGTTGCTTAACGATTAAGCTTAACCATCCCAATTAACCACCAAAGTCATCAAGCATGATATTTTCATCTTCAACACCCATGCTGTGCAGCATATCGATGACCGCCGCATTCATCATCGGTGGCCCACACATATAGTATTCACAATCTTCTGGATTTGGATGGTCTTTGAGGTATTCCTCTAACAAGACATTATGGATAAAGCCTGTATAGCCATCCCAGTTATCTTCTGGTAATGGATCAGACAATGCCACATGCCACTCAAAGTTAGCAAACTCTTCTTCTAGCTGATCATAATCTTCAACGTAGAACATCTCACGAATAGAACGCGCGCCATACCAGAAACTAATCTTACGATCAGAGTTGAGGCGTTTGAGCTGATCGAAAATGTGCGAGCGCATCGGTGCCATACCAGCACCACCACCGACAAATATCATCTCAGCTTCGGTCTTTTTGGCGAAGAACTCACCATAAGGACCAGATACTGTGACTTTATCGCCAGGTTTTAGGCTAAAGGTCCAAGAAGACATTTTTCCCGGTGGAATACCATCAGGACCGCGCGGCGGCGGACTGGCAATACGAATATTAAATTTGATTAAACCTTTTTCATCCGGATAGTTAGCCATTGAATAGGCACGGATAACAGGCTCATCAACTTTTGAGACGTATTTAAAGATGCCAAAGTTATTCCAATCGTCTTGATACTCTTCAGCAATATCAAAGTCTTTATAATGCACTTCATGCGGTGGCGCTTCTAACTGTACATAACCACCAGCACGGAAGTTCACTTCTTCGCCATCTGGAATCTTCAGTACCAATTCTTTAATAAAGGTCGCAACGTTATCATTAGAAATAACTTCACATTCCCACTTTTGCACATCAAAGAATTCAGGATCAATCTCAATTTTCATATCTTGCTTAACAGCTACCTGACAGGCAAGACGCATATGATTGCGAATCTCACCTTGGGTAAAGTAACCTTCTTCAGTAGGCAGAATAGATCCGCCTCCCTCAATCACGCGGCAACGACACTGGGCACAAGTACCACCGCCACCACAAGCTGAAGATAAGAAAATACCTTCGCTTGCCAATGTTTGTAGCAGTTTGCCGCCTGCAGGTGTTACAACGTCATTCTCGGGATTATCATTAATATGGATAGTAACATCGCCTGAACTGACCAGTCGTGAGCGCGCTGCCAAAATAATGGCAACGAGACCCATGATGATCAAGGTAAACATAGCAACGCCACCAATCGCCGTAGCGTAATCCATGGTAGGTATCCTTAATCTATGGAGTAGGGGAGCGAAAAGACGTCATTGCGTTTTCTCTGAACCCCTACCGAATAAATGAATTAAATAGGTCAAATCGCTAAATAAGCTTTTAAGCTCAGCGGTTTAAATTGACATACCGCCAAACGACATAAAGCCAAGTGACATCAGACCAACCGTGATAAAAGTAATACCAAGACCGCGCAGTGGCGCTGGAATGTCTGAGTATTTCAATTTTTCACGAATACCTGCCAATGCGGTAATCGCCAGTGCCCAACCAAAGCCTGCACCGACACCGTACACCACTGATTCACCAAAATTATAGTCACGTTCCACCATGAACAGTACGCCACCTAAGATGGCACAGTTAACGGTAATAAGTGGCAAAAATACACCGAGTGCGTTATACAGACTTGGGACGAACTTATCTAAGAACATCTCTAGAATCTGTACGGTGGCAGCAATCAAACCGATATAACTGAGTAAGCCTAAGAAGCTTAAGTCGATATCAGGGAAACCTGCCCATGCCAATGCACCATCTTTTAGGATGAACTGGAACAGTAGGTTATTTAGCGGTACGGTAATGGCCATCACGACAACGACTGCTACCCCAAGACCGATAGCGGTTGAAACCTTTTTTGATACGGCTAAAAAGGTACACATGCCTAAAAAGTAGGCCAGCGCCATATTCTCGATAAAGACCGAGGTTATAAATAAACTGACATAATGTCCCATTAGTGACCGCCCCCTTGAGCCATGCCTTTAGATTGCGGCTTCATTACAAATTCAGCATCTTCGACCTGATCAGGTTTCCATGTACGGATAATCACGATAAACAGGGCGATAATGAAGAATGCTGACGGTGGTAGTAGCAATAAACCATTTGGTACATACCAGCCACCATCGGTCGCAGTTTGTAGGATAGTGATACCAAACCAGCTGCCTGCACCCAAGATTTCACGAATACTTGCGACAAATAGTAGTACGGCTGAATAACCCAAACCGTTACCGATACCATCCAAGAAACTTGGAATAGGCGGATTGCTCATGGCAAATGCTTCAGCACGTCCCATGACGATACAGTTGGTGATAATCAAACCAACAAATACCGACAAGCCTTTACTCACATCATAAGCGACCGCTTTTAGTATCTGATCGACCAAGATAACCAATGAAGCAATAATCGTCATCTGCACGATAATACGAATACTCGATGGGATTTGCTTACGGATGATAGAGATAAAAAAGCTTGAAAATGCTGTGACCAAAGTCAATGCCACGCTCATCACCAGTGCATTTGCTACACTGGTCGTTACCGCCAGTGCCGAACAGATACCTAATATCTGTAGAGCAATCGGGTTATTATCAAAAATGGGCGAGGTTAAAATACTTTTTGTATCAGCCATGTTATGCCTCCTTGCCGTGTGCTGCTGGTATCACTGCTACCAGTTCGGTTACAGAATGCGCCTGCTGTTGATGTAAGTTTTGACCCAGTTTTTTATACGGGCTTTGACTTGCTTTTACTTCAGCGTCTACCAGTGTTTTACCACTCTCTTTACGCAGCTGGTCTAAGTATGGCTTATAGCCTTGCTCACCCAACCAAAACTGAATCATGTTACTTACGCCGCGACTGGTCAAAGTTGCACCACTAATACCGTCAACCCAGTTCTCTTTTGGATTACCAGCTTTGGTCACGCCAGTAGCAACGGCACCTTTGTCATCATAAGAGTGAATACCAC
Source organism: Psychrobacter sp. D2 (assembly GCF_013608135.1). Lineage (NCBI taxonomy): Bacteria > Pseudomonadati > Pseudomonadota > Gammaproteobacteria > Moraxellales > Moraxellaceae > Psychrobacter > Psychrobacter sp. D2. Next base: position 20,078 of record NZ_JACDXZ010000001.1, on the reverse strand, counting down.
TCCACATCGCACGCCATTCTGGCTCTTCGATACGAGCGCCTAGACCTGGAGTTTCTTTATGGTCATAGAAACTGATACCTTTGATGGTATTCATGTCGCTTTCAAGGGTCAAGAAACCATAAATAGTACCCCAAAGACCGTAGCCTTGGATCGGTAGTACCACTATTTCAGGTTGTCCAGCGTCGTCATTCTTGACATAAACTTTGGCATATTTAGGCTTACGACCGATACCGGCAGGATCATTACCACCCAAATCTTCACTCAGTGCTTTATTCTTAGTTGCTTGGCTGGCGTCATAAGCATTACGGTCAGGGATGCCAGCAGCGGTCAGCGCGTCATCATCAAGGTAGTTGCCTTTATTTAGGTCAACGATTTTTACCTCAAAATCTTTAAAGCGCTCCGCCACATCTTCATTGGTATCAGACGCAGGGTCAAACATACCAGCGGCAACCAAGATGTTTTTATTACGGTCTAAGCGCGCGTTTTCTACTTGCGCAGGCTTTAGACCCACAGCCGCAGCTGAGACCAATACCGAACACACCAAACATAGCGTCAACGCCACACTGATGGTTTTTGCGTTATTACTTTTGGGCTTGGACATAGCGAACCCTCCGAGCAGTTTGGCGTTTGATATTTGCTTGAGTGACAAAATAGTCAAACAGTGGCGCAAATAAGTTAGCAAATAAAATGGCTAGCATGATGCCTTCTGGGAAAGCTGGATTAATGACACGAATCAATACGGTCATAAAACCAATCAAGATACCGTAAGCCCAGCGCCCTTTATTGGTATGCGCAGCAGATACTGGATCAGTTGCCATAAACACGGCACCAAAAGCAAAACCACCGATCACTAAGTGCCAGTAAAACGGCAAGCTCATCATCATATTGTCTTCAGAGCCAATCATATTAAACACAAGAGATGTGGCAATTAGACCAACCACACAACCTGCCATGATGCGCCATGAGGCAATGCGCGTCCAAAGTAGGACAGCAGCACCCATTAAGATAGCTAGCGTCGATACTTCACCGATACTGCCTTGCATGTTGCCTAAGAATGCATCACTCCACGTGATGGCATTGCCATAAACATCAACAAAATCTTGTGGGACAACCCCAAGGGCAGCAAGACCAAGTGGCGTTGCTCCTGAGAAACCATCAACGGCAGTCCATACTGAGTCGCCTGACATATAAGCCGGATAAGCAAAGTATAAGAACGCACGACCCGATAGGGCAGGGTTAAGGAAGTTTTTACCTGTACCACCGAATACCTCTTTTGCCACGACAACACCAAAGATAATACCTAAGGCAACTTGCCATAATGGGATATCGGGTGGCAGACATAGTGCAAACAGTACAGAGGTAACAAAGAAGCCTTCGTTGACTTCATGACCACGGACGACGGCGAAGATAATCTCACAGAGAATACCAACCCCAAAGGTCACAAGGTAAATCGGTAAGAACTGCATAGCACCGTAGACGAAGCTTGCCCAGATACTGTCTGGATTATAGCCTGCCATACTGGTGATAATGGTGCGCCAGCCTTCAGGCTGTAAGCCGAGGGTTGCAATCGCAGTCAATGCTTGATGACCGATATTGTACATACCCCAAAACATGGCTGGGAAGGTACATAACCAGACGGTAATCATAATACGCTTAAGGTCAATACCGTCGCGCACATGTGATGAGGCGTATGTCGTTGAGCTTGGTTGACGCAAAAACGTATCAAACATCTCAAAGATAGCGTAGTATTTTGTGTGTTTGCCACCCTTGGTGAAAGACGGCTCCATACGATCGAACATATTGTGTAAAAATTTCATCGTGGTTAGCCCTCCAGCTCAATGCGCGTTAAGTTATCACGCAAAATATCGCCGAATTCATATTTGCCAGGAGATACGAAGGTGCATAATGCTAAATCTTCTTCGTCCAATTCAAGTACACCCAAATCTACAGCCGTGATAATGTCTTCGACAATCAAAGCACGCAATAGCTGGGTTGGCAGATAGTCTTGTGGCATGACTTCTTCATAGACACCGATTGGCACCATCGCTCTAGGTGAGCCATTGCTCGTGGTGGTGAAGTTATACTTTTTGCCACCAAAAAACTGCGAAATATAGATAGGCAGTTTAGAGAAGCGGTTGGCGCCTGGCGTAAAGAAGTGGAACGCTGGACGCTCACGACCTTCTGCTAGCACACTGACTTGATTATCAAAGCGACCAAGATAGGCAATATTGCCAAATACTTGACGCCCAGATAGCACTGAACCTGAAATCACACGGTTCTCGCCAGCTGTCAAATTACCTTTGGTCAAGGCAGCAATATCCGCACCGCGTTCGGTGGCGATAATATGCGGGTTACTGACAGCAGGACCGGCTAAGCTCAGTAGGCGACGCGTATATAAGCGCCCGCTAGTAAATAGCTTGCCAATCGCAATCACATCTTGATAACCAATCGTCCAAACGCTTGTACCACGCATGATAGGGTGCAAGAAATGAATGTGCGTGCCTGCAAGACCAGCAGGATGTTTGCCCGCAAAGCTATGATACTCAGTGACATTATTAGCTGCAGTTTTTGCAACTGGTGTCAACTGACTATTGCCATGATGGCAGACAAAGGTCTTTGGGCTCAAAGTGGATAATACAGCAAGACCGTCGTTGAACGCTTGCAGTTGCTCATTGATCAGCAACATCGGGTCAAATGCCAATGGATTGGTATCCATGGCTGTGACGAAGATAGCATGAGGACGCGCACCGATTTCAGGAGCACGGCTAAAGGGGCGCGTACGGAACGCCGTCCATTCACCAGAGGCAAGCAGTTGGGTTTCAACGACTTCAGAATCTAGGTCAGCAAGTTGCTGGGAGTCGTAGCGCTGAAATTCTACTTCCGCACCATTTGGGTCGACCGCAATTACAAGACTTTCAAACACACGACGTTCACCGCGTTTAATGGCGATGACTTTACCAGCAGCAGGCGCAGTGTAGATAACGCCAGCCCGTTTTTTGTCTTCAAAAACGGGTTGACCTTTTGCTACGATATCGCCTTCTTTGACATTCATCGTCGGCTTCATACCAACGTAATCATAGCCAATAAGTGCCACATGGGCGGGTCTGTGCTCAGATATCTCGCGAGAGGGTTCACCAGTGATGGGTAAATCCAAACCTTTCTTGATGGTAATCATAAGCGAAAACTTAGTCCATAGTCTAAAACGATACCAGACGTCCTGTGTGGTATATCGGCAGCATGAATGGTAACGCCATCACTAAAATAACCAAATCATATCTTATAAAAAGACAGCGATAAGGTTTTTAATAATGACACTTCATGACTACTAGTAAGAGTATTAACGCTGACCTTAGACTCCTTAACAACACGTTAATGTCTTATTCGAATGACCAAAGTGGCGACTGGCTACCAAGGTGTATACTAAAACACTGCAATCTAACTCTCATCTCTTAAAGAAATGGTGTTAGACAAAATACGGTTTTACCATACGATTTATTAAAATCTTAAAATCCATACTATTTGTGAGATTTAAGCAGCACAACCCATTTGCTTAAATACAAATGAGAGATAAATGACTTATGATACTGAGTAGAAGCTATCTAAGCGCTATTGAATAACCTATGATTATAGGATAAATATTAGGACTGAGTAACAGCCGTTGCTAAGCGAAACGTTTAATAGCGTATCAATACCGCATTATCATCTATCTTGCAATGATCGAAACCATCTATAGGTAGCAGACGATCTGGCTTTATCGCACAAATACAAATTTACCTAGGATTATACGCTAAACTGACCTAAAATTGCCAGTTGGTAATCGAATTTACCCAATGTTGCTAGTAATCCTTTGTGCTAAAACTTATGGTTATGACTGTCTGTTTTCTGCTGCAATAGAGAGAAAACTTTAGTTGATTTTATGACTAGAGTACCTATATCATTTTTGAATCACTATCATGCTTATACATCTTTCGTAGTGAATTGACTTTATCGTGACCTGCTTAAATTGGCAGTTCTAGACATTTTATATTAAGTTTGTGTTTAAATGGCTCTTGTAAGCTAACCTACCTCCAAGTTTTGATTATTAATATCGTTTTATAAGGAATCCTATATGTGCGCTGTCCCTGTGATTATCCCTGCTATCGATCTCAAAGATGGTAAGTGTGTGCGCTTAAAACAAGGTCGTATGGAAGATGATACGGTATTTTCTGATGACCCTGTGGCGATGGCGGCACGTTGGGTAAAAGAAGGCGCGCGCCGTCTGCATTTGGTCGATCTAAATGGCGCATTTGATGGGATTCCAGTGCATAAGCAAGTGGTACATGACATTGCAAAAGCTTTTCCTAAACTGCCAATTCAATTGGGCGGCGGTGTGCGCAATATGCAAACTATTGAGCAGTATATTACTGCTGGTCTGACCTATATTATTATCGGTACCAAAGCGGTTGAAGATCCGGATTTTGTTGCTGAGGCGTGCCGTGAGTTTGCTGGACACATTATCGTTGGTATCGATGCCAAAGATGGCATGGTCGCAACCCATGGTTGGGCAAACGTGACTGACACCAAAGCCACTGAGCTTGCCAAACGTTTTGCTGATGTTGGCGTGTCTTCTATCGTCTATACCGATATCGCCCGTGATGGCATGATGCAAGGCGTTAATGTCGAGCAAACCGTCAATTTGGCACGTGAAGGTGGCTTACCAGTGATTGCATCAGGCGGCGTCACCGATATGAAAGATATTGAGTTGTTAAAACCTTATGGTGATTGCATTGAAGGTATCATTACTGGTCGTGCTATCTATGAGGGCACGTTAGATTTGGGCGAGGCACAACTTTATTTGGACGGTAAATAATATTTGAAAAATACGCTTATCAGATTTTGAATAGATAAGGCGTAATCAAGGATGCTTATGGCCACTTATTTTGACTGCATTACATCACGCAAGTGCCAAAAAATGTGGAGTCAATGGCTGTTGCTATTAAGCATCCTATTAAGTTTACCAGCTTATGCCGCTCAAGAAAGCGAAACTGTTAATCCTACTGTATTAGACAGTAATGCTGCCAAGCCTGCGCTTGATAGCAACGCATTACCTAATGCGGCTAATGACATTAATAGCACCCCTCTTCCTAGTAATACTCCTGAAAGTGGCACTTTGCCGGCTCAAGCGCCAGCTGTACCACCTCCGCTAACCCCTATTTCAATTGAACCTGCACCTCCTATCGATGGCGAGAGCAGTAATAACACTCAAATTGAAACTGCTCAAACTGTGCAACATGATAATGACATCCGCCAACGTATCAGTGGGATATTCTCAGAAATTGAAGGCTTGCAAGCAATTAATGTTGGTGTCACTCAAGGCGTTGTTACTCTAACCGGTGAAACACCCAACGAGAAAAAAGCCCAACAAGCCATTAATCTTACCAATCGTTTGACAGATGTTGTCACAGTTGAAGATAAGATTAACCGAACGCTTGATGTCCAGGATAATGTCACGACGGTTTATCAAAGCATCAAAGCTCAAGCCAAAAACCTTATCAAAGCTGTGCCGTTATTATTGGTCGGGATTATTTTATTTGCTTTAGTAACTTGGTTTGGTAGTTGGTTGTCCAATCGGCAAAAAATGTGGCAGCGCTTAACGCCCAATCCTTTTGTTGCAGAATTATTGTCGCAGACTGTCAAAGTCATTTTTATTATTCTGGGGCTTATATTAGCGTTAAGCCTAATCGGCGCGGAGACGATTTTGGGAACGCTACTTGGCGGCGCTGGGGTCATCGGTATTGCCGTTGGTTTCGCGGTTAAGGATACTATTGAAAATTATATTGCCTCTTTAATGCTCAGTATTCGCCAACCATTTCGCGCCCGCGATCATATTTTGATTAATGCTCAAGAGGGAATAGTGGTGCGCCTGACGTCGCGCGCGACTATTTTAATGACGTTAGATGGCAATCAATTACGTATTCCCAATGCCGAAGTCTTTAAAGCCACGATTTTAAATTACACCAAAAATCCTGAACGCCGCTTTACCTTTGAATTAGGCGTTGATGCCAATGACGATCCGCTTGCTGCCATCAAAGTGGGTATCGATGCGATTTCTCAATTGGGTTTTGCCTTAGATAAGCCAAAAGTCACCGCGATTATCAAGGAAGTAGGCGACTCAAACATTATTTTGCAGTTCCAAGTATGGGTCAATCAATCAGAAGCTGATTTTTCCAAAGCCCGCAGTATAGCTATTCGCGAGACCAAGCATGCTTTAGAAGATGAAGGTTTTAGCTTACCTGAGCCCATTTATCAGTTACGCTTTAACCATAAACTAGAACAAGCGTTTGAGTATTTCCAAAGCAGTCGAAATGGTGATAAGTCTCAAGAAAACATAACAGTAACGCCTATCATCGTTAAGCCTTCTAATGATTCTAAAATAGCTAATGACGCTCAAGCGGCTGAAACTACGATTGAAGATAAAGATAAACAACAAGCAAAGGCGCGGGCGAAGCATATCTTGCAAGGTCGGAATGCCGATCAAGTGCTTGATGCGCGCCCTGACGAAAAGCTAATGGAAAAGGTTGAGCAGGAAATTGCCGAAAATTCAGATGAAACTGATTTATTAAGCAATAGTAGCCCGCAAGAGTAGCGTTGAATACCAACTATAAAAATCGGCATAGAAAATGCAGCGAAATGTTTATCTACATTTTATCGAACTAAACGAGACATTTTTATGCAAATGAAACATCTGATTATATTCGCGGTCGTTGGTATGGTTGTGTTATTGGGTTTTAATGTCATGAATGGCAGTCAACGTGAACAAAACCGAGAAGTTATAGCAGCGAGTAGTGAGGCAGCTGTATCTGAAAATAATGGTTCTGATACGAGAAATGCTAATGCCAGCGATACATCAGATATCGCAAGCAAGCCCTTAGGTCAGCAGCCGAAAGCGATTCTAGATGATGCTACTACCAAGATCGATCAGGCACAGCAAGCAGATGCTGCGCGCTTAGAGCAAATGAGTCCTGCGGAGCAGTGATAGATCTGTTATTAGAAAACTGAAGACACAAAGAAGGCTAACGATAACGTTAGCCTTCTTTAATACTTATAGATTCAAGCTGGTTTAGCTCTTTTTACTACTGCCTCTACCACCACGACTGCCGCTTCTCTTCGCAGGTGATTTCTTTGGCTGATCTTTGCTTGTGGAGCTGCGGTTTGGCTGACTAGAGTTTGAATGATCTTTCTTAGTTTGATTCATTTTACTAGAGTGCAGCTTTGCTTGTAAACCAAAGTCAATTTGTAGCAGATCCATATTAACGCCAGCTACTTTCACTTTAACCAAATCGCCCAGCCCAAACACTGTGCCTCTATCTTTACCGATAAGCTGTTGCTGCTGCTCATCATAAACAAAGAAATCGTCACCAACGTTTGAGATATGCACCAAACCATCGATATACAAATCCGTCAGAGTAATAAATAAACCAAAGTTTGTGACGGTAGTTACGACACCATCGAACTCTTCGCCGACATGATCTTTCATATAATGACATTTGAGCCATGATTCTACGTAGCGTGAAGCCTTTTCAGCACGGCGCTCAGTATCTGAGGTTTGCATGCCAGCACCTTCTAATGAAAAATCCATCACAGGCTGTTTGGCATTTGTCACTTTCGCCTTGATCGCACGATGCAACATTAAATCAGGATAACGACGAATCGGCGAGGTAAAATGGCTGTACTCGTCGTAAGCCAAACCAAAGTGACCGATATTGTCAGGTGAATAGTTTGCTTGCATCATCGAACGTAACAGCATGCTATGAATGCTAATCGCATCCGGTCGCTCTTTAGTCGCTTCAATGATACGCTGATAATCCGCTTGAGTAGGATTTTCTTCTGGGAAGCTTAGACCAAAGTTTTTGGCATATTCATGGATACGCATCGACTTTTCGCCATCAGGCTTATCATGATTACGATATAACACAGGCAGCTCGTTTTTTAGTGCAAAGTTTGCTGCACAGGTATTGGCAAGCAACATGCACTCTTCGATAAGCTTTTGCGCATCACCGCGCGTACGAGGCAAGATGGCTTCGATACCACCTTTTTCATTGAACTTAATATACGTTTCAACGGTCTCAAACTCCATCGCATGACGCTCTTCACGCTTTTTGAGGAGTAGCTCATACAGTTGATGTAAGGTATCGACAGATTTTTTGACCTCTTTATTTTCTGTCAACGATTTTGGAACGCTACTGTCTTTTGGATTCTCAAGATAAGCATTCACTTGATTATAAGTCAAGCGCGCTTGCGAGTGCATGACGCCAGGATAAAACTCATAACTGGTGATTTTACCAGCACGTGATATCTTAATATCAGCAACCATACAGAGGCGATCAAGATTAGGATTCAGCGAACAGAGACCATTAGACAGTACTTCAGGTAACATAGGAATCACTTGATGCGGGAAATATACTGACGTACCACGCTCGTAAGCATTTTGATCAAGTGGCGAGTTCGGTGTCACATAATAACTGACATCCGCAATCGCTACCAAGACGCGATAATTACCACCAGAACGCTTTTCTGCAAACACAGCATCATCAAAATCACGAGCATCTTCACCATCGATCGTCACTAATGGCAACTCACGTAAGTCGACACGACCTTTTAGATCTTTTTCAGTCGGCTCTTTATAATCATTTGCTTGATTGAGCGCCGCTTCACTGAACTCTGATGGAATATCATAATTAAGTAACGTAGTCTCAATGATCAGTTCGCGATCATTGTCATCAGATAAGACTTCAGTGATTTTGCCCGTGGCAAATTCATGCTGATTTGGCCAATCAATAATATCAACTTTTACCGGCGAGCCTTGCTTAGCATTGAAAGCCTGTACATTGTCTTCTGTAACGGTAATCGGCTGATGGTTATTTGGGCTACCAAGCTCAACGCAGTAACCGTCTTCATCATGAGCCAGCGTACCAATAAAATGATTTTGACGACGCTCAACGACATCAACGATACGACCTTCAGTACGACCGCGGTTGTCTGTTGACGTGCCAACGGCTTCTACTGTATCGCCATTAAAGACCCAACGCATTTGTTTTTCATGCAAGAATAGGTCAGGCATATCACTTAATAATACAAAGCCAAAGCCCTTTGGATGGGCTGTTACTGTACCGGTGACAATATCGTGCTGAGTGACCGTACGATAGCGATAAGGGCGACCATCACGATTGACTTGTCCATCGCGCGTCATCGCTTTTAGGCGGTTGCCCAAAGCGTCAAACTGATCAGGATCAGCAATATTAAAGGCTTTTGCCAATTGCTGATGGGTGATTTCACCGTGTTCATTAATCGTGCTTAATATAAGCTCGCGACTAGGAATCGGGTTATCATATTTTTGTGCCTCACTTGAGGCGTTTGGATCATTCCAACTCATAAATTACCGTATCTATTTTTAAATTATTAATAATGACTATCTTAACACGAACAACGTCCCAATATCTTAGGTCAATTGTCTTATCTGTATTTGATAGCGAGTAGTCGTTAGTGGTCAAATTTTATTAAAAGTGAATGCTTATCTAAATCAAATATCAATATCGACCGTATTTGATTTATTGGTTATTTTTTCCATGCTCAATTCTTTTGACACTTCTAATACCGTGGTCTGATTAGATTTATCGAGGTATTTTTGGGCTTTATCAACCTCAGTGGTCAAGGTATTGACCGTTTGCTTCATATTCTCAAGCGCTTCAATTTTATAATTGCTAATCATATCCATGGTGTCATAGACATTATTGAAGGCATTTTGCAATTTATCAAGCTCAATAGTGCTGCTGGTCGCTTGCTCATGAATCTCAAGTGATTGACGCTTGAGCATTGCCGAAGTTGATTCAATCAAGCTACTGGTCGTTTTATTTAAAGCAGTAATTTGGTCAAGTACCAGTTTTTGGTTAGTCATGGCTTGTGCCACAACCACTGCCGTACGTAGGGCTGAGATAGTGGTAGTAGTGGCGCGATCTACCCCTTTAATCAGCTCTAAATTGTTTTTACGGATAGTATCCAATGCTAAATAACCTTGAACGTTTACCGCCAATTGTGTCAAAAAGTCGGTATTTTTTTGGCGGACATAAAACAGCATCTCTTCTTTAATAATACGTGCTTTCTCAGGGTCAGTCGCTTCTATCGCATAGACTTTTTGCTCGAGCTGCTCATCGATTTTTTTACCCACATAGATATATTGGCGAATCGATTGCATCAGCTCCCACATATTAATTTTTTCTTGCTCAATCATCGCATTGTCTTTGAGCAGCTCATCTTTACCATTATATAGGCTCGTTACTACCGCATTAATATGAGATTGCGCTGACTCATACTGACGGAAATAATCTTGTACTTTATTACCAAATGGAATCAAGCCAAATAGCTTGCGTGAGCTGGTCAGCTCTTTTTTGCTGGGGTCTAAATCTTCGACGATACCGCGCAGCTCCGTCAATGATTTTGCAATAGGGGAGTTATCAAATAAGCTATCGTTGAGGCTTTTAGCGGGTAGCTCTAACATACGGTTAGACACTTGCGCCGATTCACGGATTTCTTTATTACCCAAATTATGAATAGATTGGACGTTCTGTTGAAATTCAGAGCTGTGTACAGAGTTATTGATGACATGATCGACAAAAGCATCGACTTTAGCATCAAGCTCTGGAATATCGCTGTCATCTAACTTGACCATCTGATCTGCTTCACTTTTTTGTATCTCTTTAACTGGTTCTGGCGCGGTTAGAGTAATCGTTGGTGTAGAGGTGTTAACAGGTGGGGTTAATTCTTGCATAAGGCTTCCTATGATATCTAAAAGAGATTATATTTTTTATCAGCGACCTTCATAGTCGAGGCATGGATTATTTTTATCAGTTTAATTGTTTTCATTGAAATTATGATTCATAAAGATAGAGTAGGTCTTTAGATTACCGTGTAATGAAAAGGTTGAGAAGATGGGTTTTGTAAAGCACTGTCGGCTTCATATATTTAAAGTAACGATGGTCAAAGAGGTGTCAGTGTTATAATGAACTATAGTTAAAATATCTCAAAAACGCTACAGTGCTGCTGATATAAATTTTTTGCAGCCTCTGTCTGCGTAGGCACAGCAAGCAAGAAAATGAATATCAGCAGTACTTGATGTATCGATATTACTTTTCCCTGACTATATAAATATGCTTATTAAGCCCTACATACTAAAAACCACCAATACGCCGTAGCATATTGGTGGTGAGAAATCATGAATATCTATATAAACACAGCCACTACTAAGAATAGACGATTAAAAAGTCTATTTCTTCTTAGTAGGTCCTAACAGCATACCCATTTGACGACCTTCCATCTTAGGATACTGTTCGACGTTTGAGATATCAGCCGTATCTTCAATGATACGATCAAGTTGCTTGCGACCAATTTCTTGGTGCGCCATTTCACGTCCGCGGAAACGGATGCTAATTTTAACTTTATCCTGATCTTCTAAGAAGCTAACGATTTTTCTCAATTTAACCTGATAATCGGCTTCTTCAGTGCTAGGACGTAGCTTCATCTCTTTTAGCTGAGTCTGCTTTTGGTTCTTTTTAGCTTCTTTCGCCTTTTGCTTCTGATCATAGAGGAAATGTTTATAATCCATGATTTTACATACTGGCGGTTTGGCTTCGGGAACCAGCTCTACTAAATCTAGACTGTCTTCACGTGCCGCTTTCATCGCGGTGTCGATATCGACCACGCCCATTTGTTCACCGTCTTCTTTGACCAGACGGACTTCTTTGGCACTGATATCTTCATTAATGTTCAAACGGTTTGACTGTTTAATAGGTATTACTCCTGATCTATTTTTGGGATCTGTCGGCCCTTTTTGGCAACAGCTGCTTCTACTAATGTGATAAATTCAGCGACACTCATCACGCCTAGATTTTCGCCTTCGCGAGTCCTAACGTTGACGCTGCCTGATTCGACTTCTTTATCCCCTAATACTAGCATATAGGGAATACGTTCTAATGTTTTCTCTCGTATCTTAAATCCAATCTTTTCGTTACGCAAGTCACTAATGGCGCGTAAGCCTGCTTTTTTCAACTCATTGACCACATTTTCACATGCATCTGCCTGTTTATCTGTGATATTCATGACTACTAATTGTTGCGGCGCTAGCCATACTGGCATCCAACCGGCATAGTTCTCAATCAAGATACCGATAAAGCGCTCAAATGAACCTAAGATGGCACGGTGCAACATAATCGGTACTTCGCGCTCGTTTTGCTCATTGACGAATTCGGCATCAAGACGCTCAGGCATATTCGGGTCAACCTGAATAGTACCGCACTGCCATACGCGACCTAATGAATCTTTTAGACTAAATTCAATCTTGGGACCATAGAATGCGCCTTCACCTGGTAGATAAGCCCAATCAAGACCGGAACTATCCAATGCATCGGCTAATGCTTTTTCTGCAAAATCCCAAGACTCATCGCTACCGACACGTTTTTCAGGACGAGTCGATAGTTTCATAATGATCTTATCAAAACCAAAATCTTCGTAAACAGCAAGGGTCAGCTTAATAAAATCTGCGACTTCTTGTTGAATCTGCGATTGTGTACAGAAGATATGAGCATCATCTTGAGTGAAACCGCGAACCCGCATCAAACCATGGAGCGAACCTGATGGCTCGTTTCGATGGCATGAACCAAACTCTGCCATACGTAATGGCAAGTCACGGTAAGATTTTAAGCCTTGATTAAAGACTTGCACGTGACAAGGACAGTTCATCGGTTTTACCGCATAATCACGATTTTCGCTCGAAGTGGTAAACATATTGGTCGCATAGTTGCCCCAATGTCCAGAACGCTCCCACAAGCTACGATCGACAATTTGCGGCGTTTTAATCTCTTCATAACCATTATCGTGCTGCACTTTACGCATATATTGCTCAAGTACTTGATAAATCGTCCAACCATTGGCATGCCAAAACACCATACCTGGTGCTTGCTCTTGCATATGGAATAGATTTAACGCTTTACCAATTTTACGATGGTCACGTTTTTCGGCTTCTTCAATACGCTGGATATAGGCTTTTAAATCTTTTTTATCCGCCCAAGCCGTACCATAAATACGCTGAAGCTGTTCATTTTTGGCATCACCGCGCCAATAAGCACCTGACATTTTGGTCAGTTTAAAGACTTTTAAGAAGCGGGTATTTGGCACGTGTGGACCACGGCACATATCGACATATTCTTGATGATGATATAGACCAAAGGCTTCTTCGCCTGGCATATCATTAATCAGCTTAAGCTTATAGTCTTCACCACGTTCTTCAAAGATTTTAATGACTTCAGCACGTGGCGTTATTTTTTTGATAACGTCATAATCTTGCTTGATGAGCTCCATCATGCGTTTTTCAATGGCTGCCATATGCTCAGGCGTAAACGGCGTTTCGCTATAGATGTCATAATAAAAACCATCATCGATAACGGGACCAATCACCATTTTCACATCAGGATATAACTGCTTAACGGCATGACCTAATAGGTGAGCACAAGAATGGCGAATGATATCGACACCGTCATCATCTTTTGGTGTCACGATTTCAACTTTCGCATCATGGGCGATAGGGTCATGCGCATCTACCAACTGACCATCCACACGTCCAGCGACAGTCGCTTTAGCAAGCCCTGTCCCAATACTTTGCGCCACTTCCATGACCGTTGTATTACCTTCGAAGTTTTTTACGCTACCATCGGGTAAAGTAATCGCTACCATAATCTATTCACCTTTTTGCGTCCGTTGGCAGTGATGATTGCAACCATCAATCATATAACCGTAAGACTGCGTCAATTATATCTAATTACTATGATATGTTGTAAGAGATGGTATTACTTAAAGGCAAGGCTCAAAGCAGCAGCTTCTTAGCTAAGTCTTAATAAACGAAGTGCCATTAAGTAATATTATAAAGTCAGCTATTATAGCAAAAAATGTCTATTAACACTAGATAAATGGGGAGTAGGGACTGTTATGAATAGCCATCTATTCTATATGGTCGTTAACAAGTTTCCATATATAGGTGCTTTCTATACCAATATCAATACACTCAAATAAAAGGCTTTTTAGCGATAAAGCAGCTACTCAAAATAGATTGATAGTAGGCAGTGGTAATGCAATTAAATAGGGGCATTTATGACCAAAGGTGCATTTACAAGATTATTTAATGATAGCAAAGATAATTAATGCGTTAAGTATTTGAAAACAATCGACTATTTGAACCCTACTTAAATTAGTTTAAAAACCTTTGATAAAGCAGTTGACACCCCAGTCAGAATCTATATAATACGCCCCACAGCAAAGGAAGCTAGGCAATAAGTTAACCAACTTATCACTTAGATTACCGAGTTGAAACAAATTAAGAAAAGAAGTTGACAGACTATTAAAACATGATATGATGGTCAGCTCGCTAAATAGGATAAGCCAGATTGGTTTAGCATATTTAGTTAGAATACTCTAACTGGACGACAGTAGAGACATTATTTAAAAGCATAACTAAAGAACAACTTGTGTGGATTTTTGCTGATTCAGAATGCTAAAAAATAAAGTTGGTTGACTATCTTTTCGATAGGATTCTAACTATAAAAATTATCATTTAAGACAGTAAAAAAACTCAAAGTTAATTCATTACGAACATAATTTTTAGCGATTTTGCCAGATTAGATGAGCCAAGTTTAGAAGTCTCTTTAAAGGACTTCATAGCAAGATTAAACTGAAGAGTTTGATCATGGCTCAGATTGAACGCTGGCGGCAGGCTTAACACATGCAAGTCGAGCGGAAACGATGATAGCTTGCTATCAGGCGTCGAGCGGCGGACGGGTGAGTAATACTTAGGAATCTACCTAGTAGTGGGGGATAGCACGGGGAAACTCGTATTAATACCGCATACGACCTACGGGAGAAAGGGGGCAGTTTACTGCTCTCGCTATTAGATGAGCCTAAGTCGGATTAGCTAGATGGTGGGGTAAAGGCCTACCATGGCGACGATCTGTAGCTGGTCTGAGAGGATGATCAGCCACACCGGGACTGAGACACGGCCCGGACTCCTACGGGAGGCAGCAGTGGGGAATATTGGACAATGGGGGAAACCCTGATCCAGCCATGCCGCGTGTGTGAAGAAGGCCTTTTGGTTGTAAAGCACTTTAAGCAGTGAAGAAGACTCTTCGGTTAATACCCGGAGACGATGACATTAGCTGCAGAATAAGCACCGGCTAACTCTGTGCCAGCAGCCGCGGTAATACAGAGGGTGCAAGCGTTAATCGGAATTACTGGGCGTAAAGGGAGCGTAGGTGGCTCGATAAGTCAGATGTGAAATCCCCGGGCTCAACCTGGGAACTGCATCTGATACTGTTGAGCTAGAGTATGTGAGAGGAAGGTAGAATTCCAGGTGTAGCGGTGAAATGCGTAGAGATCTGGAGGAATACCGATGGCGAAGGCAGCCTTCTGGCATAATACTGACACTGAGGCTCGAAAGCGTGGGTAGCAAACAGGATTAGATACCCTGGTAGTCCACGCCGTAAACGATGTCTACTAGTCGTTGGGTCCCTTGAGGACTTAGTGACGCAGCTAACGCAATAAGTAGACCGCCTGGGGAGTACGGCCGCAAGGTTAAAACTCAAATGAATTGACGGGGGCCCGCACAAGCGGTGGAGCATGTGGTTTAATTCGATGCAACGCGAAGAACCTTACCTGGTCTTGACATATCTAGAATCCTGCAGAGATGCGGGAGTGCCTTCGGGAATTAGAATACAGGTGCTGCATGGCTGTCGTCAGCTCGTGTCGTGAGATGTTGGGTTAAGTCCCGCAACGAGCGCAACCCTTGTCCTTAGTTACCAGCGGGTTAAGCCGGGAACTCTAAGGATACTGCCAGTGACAAACTGGAGGAAGGCGGGGACGACGTCAAGTCATCATGGCCCTTACGACCAGGGCTACACACGTGCTACAATGGTAGGTACAGAGGGCAGCTACACAGCGATGTGATGCGAATCTCAAAAAGCCTATCGTAGTCCAGATTGGAGTCTGCAACTCGACTCCATGAAGTAGGAATCGCTAGTAATCGCGGATCAGAATGCCGCGGTGAATACGTTCCCGGGCCTTGTACACACCGCCCGTCACACCATGGGAGTTGATTGCACCAGAAGTGGATAGCTTAACCTTCGGGGGAGCGTTCACCACGGTGTGGTTGATGACTGGGGTGAAGTCGTAACAAGGTAGCCGTAGGGGAACCTGCGGCTGGATCACCTCCTTATAGATGGCATTCGGTCAGCAAGAATTCACAACAAGTTGTTCTTTAGTTTAAGCTAGTTTATTAGCTAGAGGTATATGCCTCGCACAGGCCTGTAGCTCAGCTGGTTAGAGCACCGTGTTGATAACGCGGGGGTCGGCAGTTCAAGTCTGCCCAGGCCTACCATTATTAGGGGCCATAGCTCAGTTGGTAGAGCGCCTGCCTTGCACGCAGGAGGTCAACGGTTCGACTCCGTTTGGCTCCACCACATAATAAACTATTCTTTAGATGCTAATAAATAAATAGGTATCAAATAGAAACAAGTGATTCGTCTTAACAAAGACAAGATTACTTCTTTCTGTTTTATACAGAATCTGTGACTCGACGAGAGCATAGAGACTATTTAAAAACATAGATATGAGTCTGGGTTAGGAACACGTGTTCACGCGTTGTTTCTAACCTTAATAACTCACTACTTAACGACATCAGTTGTTATCCCAGTGGTGAGTTATTAAAAAAGTAAAGAGAACTGAATCAAGCGTATAAAATTAGGTGATATCGTTATCATAATTAGACTTATATAGCACTTAGAAATCTAACTCCTATCTTTAGTAATAAAGGTTAGAGAAAGACTACTTGGGGTTGTATGGTCAAGTAATGAAGCGCACATGGTGGATGCCTTGGCAGTCAGAGGCGATGAAAGACGTGACAGCCTGCGATAAGCTTCGGGGAGGCGGCAATATCCTGTGATCCGGAGATTTCTGAATGGGGAAACCCACCTACCATAAGGTAGGTATCTTGTACTTGTACAAGAGGCAAACGAGGGGAAGTGAAACATCTCAGTACCCTTAGGAAAAGACATCAAATGAGATTCCCCAAGTAGCGGCGAGCGAACGGGGAGAAGCCGATTAATGCTAATGTAGAAGAACAGCGTGGGAAAGCTGACCGTAGTAGGTGATAGTCCTGTATTCGAAACATTAGCGTTAACATATTAAGTAGGGCGGGACACGAGAAATCCTGTTTGAAGATGGGGGGACCATCCTCCAAGGCTAAATACTCCTGACTGACCGATAGTGAACCAGTACCGTGAGGGAAAGGCGAAAAGAACCCCTGTGAGGGGAGTGAAATAGAACCTGAAACCGTGTGCGTACAAGCAGTGGGAGCCTTAATTTATTAGGGTGACCGCGTACCTTTTGTATAATGGGTCAGCGACTTATGTTCTGTAGCAAGGTTAACCGTTTAGGGGAGCCGTAGGGAAACCGAGTCTTAATAGGGCGTTTAGTTGCAGGGCATAGACCCGAAACCGAGTGATCTATCCATGAGCAGGTTGAAAGTGCCGTAACAGGCACCGGAGGACCGAACCCACTATCGTTGAAAAGCTAGGGGATGACTTGTGGATAGGGGTGAAAGGCTAATCAAACTCGGTGATAGCTGGTTCTCCCCGAAAGCTATTTAGGTAGCGCCTCGGACGAACACCATTGGGGGTAGAGCACTGTTTCGGCTAGGGGGTCATACCGACTTACCAAACCGATGCAAACTCCGAATACCGATGAGTGATATCCGGGAGACACACAGTGGGTGCTAACGTCCATTGTGGAGAGGGAAACAACCCAGACCGCCAGCTAAGGCCCCAAATTCCTAGTTAAGTGGGAAACGAGGTGGGAAGGCATAGACAGCTAGGAGGTTGGCTTAGAAGCAGCCATCCTTTAAAGAAAGCGTAATAGCTCACTAGTCGAGTCGGCCCGCGCGGAAGATGTAACGGGGCTCAAACTAGGAGCCGAAGCTGCGGATTTGAATTTGTTTTCAAGTGGTAGGGGAGCGTTGTGTAAGCCTGTGAAGGTGTGTCGTAAGGCATGCTGGAGGTATCACAAGAGCGAATGCTGACGTGAGTAACGATAATGCGAGTGAAAAGCTCGCACGCCGGAAGATCAAGGGTTCCAGTCCAACGTTAATCGGGGCTGGGTGAGTCGACCCCTAAGGCGAGGCCGAAAGGCGTAGTCGATGGGAAATCGGTTAATATTCCGATACTTGTTTATAATGCGATGGAGGGACGGAGTAGGTTATGTCAGCCTGGCGTTGGTTGTCCAGGTGAAAGGATGTAGGCAGACAGTTTAGGCAAATCCGGACTGTCATTATGCTGAGATCTGATAGCAAGCTGTACTTGTACAGCGAAGTGGCAAATACCATGCTTCCAGGAAAAGCTTCTAAGCAATAGTTATAAACGAATCGTACCCTAAACCGACACAGGTGATCAGGTAGAGAATACCAAGGCGCTTGAGAGAACTCTGCTGAAGGAACTAGGCAAAATGGTACCGTAACTTCGGGAGAAGGTACGCTGCCGATGGTGATAGGACTTGCTCCTTGAGCTGTTGGCAGTCGCAGATACCAGGCTGCTGCAACTGTTTATTAAAAACACAGCACTCTGCAAACACGAAAGTGGACGTATAGGGTGTGATGTCTGCCCGGTGCTGGAAGGTTAATTGATGGGGTTAGCGTAAGCGAAGCTCTTGATCGAAGCCCCAGTAAACGGCGGCCGTAACTATAACGGTCCTAAGGTAGCGAAATTCCTTGTCGGGTAAGTTCCGACCTGCACGAATGACATAATGATGGCAGCGCTGTCTCCAGCAGAGACTCAGTGAAATCGAAATCGCAGTGAAGATGCTGTGTACCCGCGGCTAGACGGAAAGACCCCGTGAACCTTTACTACAGCTTTACATTGAACTTTGACCTGACTTGTGCAGGATAGGTGGGAGGCTTTGAAGCAGACACGCTAGTGTTTGTGGAGCCAATCTTGAAATACCACCCTGGTCATGTTGGGGTTCTAACTCAGGTATAACAATACCGAGGACAATGTATGGTGGGTAGTTTGACTGGGGCGGTCTCCTCCTAAAGAGTAACGGAGGAGTACGAAGGTGCGCTCAGACCGGTCGGAAATCGGTCGTAGAGTATAAAGGCAAAAGCGCGCTTAACTGCGAGACCCACAAGTCGAGCAGGTACGAAAGTAGGTCTTAGTGATCCGGTGGTTCTGTATGGAAGGGCCATCGCTCAACGGATAAAAGGTACTCTGGGGATAACAGGCTGATACCGCCCAAGAGTTCATATCGACGGCGGTGTTTGGCACCTCGATGTCGGCTCATCTCATCCTAGGGCTGAAGCAGGTCCTAAGGGTATGGCTGTTCGCCATTTAAAGAGGTACGCGAGCTGGGTTTAGAACGTCGTGAGACAGTTCGGTCCCTATCTACCGTGGGCGTTGGAAATTTGAGAGGATCTGCTCCTAGTACGAGAGGACCAGAGTGGACGAACCTCTGGTGTTCGGGTTGTCACGCCAGTGGCATTGCCCGGTAGCTACGTTCGGATGGGATAATCGCTGAAAGCATCTAAGCGAGAAGCCCACCTCAAGATTAGATTTCCCTAAAGAGCCGTTGAAGACTACGACGTTGATAGGCAGGGTGTGGAAGCACAGCGATGTGTGTAGCTAACCTGTACTAATTGCTCGTTTGGCTTGACCATACAACACCCAAGTGGTTTGTATGAAAGCTCTAATTAATCTATCTTGTATAGCCTAGGCTATAGAATATATATAATTTCGATATCACCTTTAACCTTGATTCAGTTAGGTTACAAGTTGGTCGACCAATAGATAATATCTTGACGTCAAAACAATAATAACAGACTCATATCTAACCCCCTTTGCTGACGACAATAGCACGATGGAACCACCTGATCCCTTCCCGAACTCAGAAGTGAAACATCGTCGCGCCAATGGTAGTGTGGTTCGCCCATGTGAGAGTAGGTCATCGTCAGCTCTCTATTC